>CAVGJZ010000024.1:0-38451 GCA_963629785.1 Oscillibacter sp. MSJ-31
GGCAAAGCTATCGTTTCCTCCCCGAAAAGCACTGCTCCTTAAAATCAGGAGTAAAAACAAAGTGTTCCAAATGTCTTATTTGTAAAACATTTTACAAGTGTGTTCTAAACGCCTATACCTAAAAATTCTTTTGGATTTCAGCCTACGCATTATGTTGTTTTCCGCACTTGCCCGTTGGACTCACATGCCAAATAAAGCCCATCCGACTGTTAATAAACATTTATTAAGCCATCCACATAACCGATTTAAGAAAAATTGCTATACTTTTGCAAAACAATACACAAATCAAAAGCATTTCGATAGCAAATAGCCGATTTCTGTAACACAAACATCGAATTTCAAAAAACAAAACCATAATTAAGACTAAATTTTTATTGCTAATGAAGAATGTTATCATCTACAGTCTGCCCCTGATGGTTGCCGGAAGCATTTGCTGCGCTACGGCGAACGCAGCCAGAATCACCAACGACGGACACAAGAAAGCCGCAACAGAGCTGATGAACAGTCTCAAGTCGAGAACCCACGCCGCACCGAGAGCCCGGGTGGTGGGCTTCAAGAACGCACAGAGCAAGGCCGCTGACGGAACAAACGGCACAGCGCCGTATGCCGGCATGAGCGGACAGTCCGTGGACTTCCTCAACGACGAGGACGGCAACGTGTGGTACTACACCATGAACACCACCTACAAGGACGACTCATGGTATTCCGCCATCACCAAGGCGGAGATTGAAATCTTCGACAGCGAACACAAATCGGCGGGAAAGATAAGCATCGACGTGCCCGACAGCATGACAGTGAACGCCATCACGCCATACGGCACGATAACAAAGAAATTCTTCGACCTCAACGACAAGGATTCCGAAATCCTCGTGGAGCTGCACCAGACGGGCAACGCCGCCAACAACTACCAGGGCAAGTACCACACCTACGTGTACCACCTCGACGGAACGAAGGCGATGGAGTTCGACGGCGCCGGCGTGTTCCTCAACATTGCCAAGAACTCATGGTCGAAATACCAGCGGCTCGTCGTTACAGACGCCGTCTACGAGGCTGTGGAGGGAAAGACCTATGCCGACGGTTCGCAGTATATGTCCACCGTAGCCCACGTGAACATCTACAAGCCCGCATCGTGGGGCAGCAGCCAGCCCGTTTCGGAAAAGGAGTTCACCGTGGACGAGGACTACACCTACTACGGCAACGACGAGGTGCCCGTGACGATATACAACATCGGCGGAGACCCGTACTACGTAATCTCGCACTATTCCAAGATTTATGACTCCGGCGAGACAAACAGCGAGGGATATTTCATACCCACAAAGGACAACAGCCTACTGATAAAAACCTACGACAAGAACTACAATCTTGTTGACGACATCGACATACCCATCCCGGCAGCCGACGACACCGACTACCGCATGGCGCAAATCGGCAACTTCAGCGACTGGAGCGTGTCGAAAGACATGTTCACCACAGACGGCAGGCTCGCCTACGTGGTGACGTATTTCGACATGACGACAAAGGTAGACGACTACCGCTACTCGTTCGTGGCATACGACCACACGGGAAAGAAAATCAACACCATCTGCGACGGGGTGTACAACACGTGGTTCAAGCTCAAGTCCATACCCGGAGCAGAGGAGCAGATGGCATTCATGCAGTATGTCGACGACGACGAGGAGCAGCAGCAAATCAAGATAGTGAACATCCCGTCGCTCGAGAACACAAAGACGATGAACGCCTACATCGACGACAATCTCGTGAGCACAGTGCTCAACCGCTACGGCAACGCCACGGACTACAAATACCTCGTGAAAGTGAGCCAGGGCGAAGCCGATGCCGACAACAACGTGATCGCCAAAATAATGTGGCTCAACCAGGACCTGAAGATTGACCACTTCACCAAGTTCAACCTCGGTCCCAGCGCAGAGAACTTCAGCCTCACGCTCTCCGACACCTACGTGAACCCTTATCTCTTCAACACCGACGACAAGCTGGAGTTCTTCTTCCAGGCCAAGGTGAAGAAGACCGACGGCAACGCGCTCGAGAACAAATACATGGTGGGCAACGAGGACGGCGACATCCTCTACACTTTTGCCAACGACGAGAACGGCACAATCTCTTCCATGGGATGTTTCAACACCGGCGGCAACAGCAACGAGATGTACGCGTCGTACACCAACGACAACAGCAGCAACTACAACCTGCAGTTCTACAAGCTGCCGCTCGCCAAGTTCACTGCCGGAGGCGACGGAACGAAGGACAACCCCTATATCATCGCCAATGCCGGCGACCTGATGCAGATGGGCACGGAGCCTGCCGCCTGCTACAAGATGGCAAACAACATTGACCTCACGACCTTCAACACCAGCAACGCCTCATGGACACCTGTCGGCAGCACCTTCACCGGCAAGCTCGACGGCAACAACCATTCCATCGAGGGTCTCAACATCAACTCTACCGCCTCGTCGGTGGGTCTCTTCAGCGAACTGGGGGAGAAGTCGGAAGTGAAGGACCTCACGTTCATCGACCCGAAGATTGCCCTCAACAGCCAGAACTCCACCGCGGGAATACTGGCAGCCAGCGCAGTGAGCGCCAGCATAAGCAACGTACACGTGTATGACGCCAACATCAGCGGCGACGCCGACGCCACCATCGGAGGTATCGTGGGCGAGGCTGCGCTCAACACCTCACTGTCCGCAGTATCGTTCAACGGCGGTGTCATCGACGCGGCGAATGCGGCAAACGTGGGCGGTATCGCCGGTGACATACGCACCAGCACCAGCATCAACGCGGCTGCCGTGAGCGAAAGCACGATAAACGGCAACAGCAACGTGGGCGGTGCGGTAGGTTCTGCCATGCAGTCTGCAATAGACAACGTTCACGTGACGAGCGACGTCACCGCAAAGAACACCGTGGGCGGCGTTCTCGGCAGCAACTCAGAGGCAACGGTTCAGAACTGCATCTTCGACGGTGCGGTGAAGGCCACGGAAACAAGCCTGTGGAGCGGTTTCTCCGCCGCCGGCCTCATCGGTTCGCTCACTGCCGACTGGAGCGAATCAAGCACTCCTATCGTGGACAACAACATCGTGAACGCAGAGATACTGATTGACGGGGACGCAGCGGACAAGACCGTACACCGCATCGTGGGACACTCCATCGCCAACGACACCGAAGAGGACCCGACGCCTCTGACGGAAGCGCGCCTCGACAACAACTACGCCGTGGATGCCTCAACAATAACAGGCCATACCGTGTCTTCTGACGACAAGACGAGCGTGGAAGGTGCAAGCATTGCGCTCAACGGCATCACCAGTGACTTCCTCACCGGCCTCGGCTTTTACGGCACGGAGACCGACACGCTATGGAAATATTCAGGCGAGGCCATGCCTATACTCTATTTCGAGAACACCGTAAAGACCCTGCAGCTTGACAAGAGCAGCGCAACGATGGAGAAGGGCGACATCGCAAAGCTCGAAGCCTACACCTTCGGCAACGACGAGAGCACTGTGACCGCCGTTTCTTCAAAACCCGAAATCGTCAGCGTGAGCGCCGGAGAACTCTCCGACGGCACGACGACATTCACTCTGACGGCTCTCGCCTACGGCACAGCCGACATCTCCGTGAATGCCGACAATATCACCGTGATATGCAAGGTCACCGTGGCTGAAGCTTCCGGCATCGAGACCGTAAGCGGCAACGGCAAGGCCGGCTTGAGAATTCTGCCCGGCAACGGCTGCATCAACGCCGAGGGCGCGACAAACATCAGCGTTTACTCTACCAACGGCAGCAACGTGGCAAAGGCAAACGGTTCTTCCGTAGCCACATCGCAGATGGGCAAGGGAATATTCATCGTTGTGGCTACCGACGCCAACGGCAACAAGCAGACTGCTAAAGTCGTTGTCAGGTAATGCGCACTTGGGACAACGGCGGAGGTAATCCTCCCCTCCCCGACAAATAAATCCGGGCGGAACCTTACGAAACGAATAGTTTCTTTGGGCTCCGCCCGTTTTTTTTTGTGACGATAAAAAACAAGTTGGCTGAAAGTAAAGAAAAATTTGGTGCGGACGAAAAAAATCAGTACATTTGCAACAATGTACCCACATTAAAAACAATGAAGGCATAACGTGAGGAACGACAAACTTTACAATAACCTAAATTCATAGTAACAATGACCATTCAAAACAAGCCTGCCCCTGGTAGGGGGGGGGAATTTTTCGTGCTTCTTAGAAAACATCAATAACCACAAGCGGTTATTATTCATTCTCTTTGTGGCAATGTTGTATCCAGAACTTTTGGACATCTTGGGTGATTGGACACCAAGACACTTTATAGCTATTGCCATACTGGATTTCTTTGAGGCTTACCTATTGGTAGGCATACTCTCATTTATCAGGAACCGTCGCATCATCAAGCTCTTATCCGGAATATTCCTATTCATTGTCATTTTCGATGGACTGCTGCGAGTATCAGGAGCAGTCATTGTCCACGGAAGGTTTACCGACGATAATTTTGCCGCGTTACTTGGCACCAACACAGCTGAAGCGTGCGAAATGGCGGGGACATTCCTTTCTCTCAAAAACGTCTGTCTATTCCTCGGGTATCCCTGTATCATAGCTGCCACTGCATACCTGACCAATAGATTCAAAAACTGGTCACCGTCAGTATTATGCAGCAAGATAACTTTTGCCGTCTTTCTCTTCAGCGGAGCATTTGTAGGATATTATCAATATGCCAAGAACGCCATATATAATCATGCCACCCCAAGACAGACCATATACCTAATATCCTTCTATGACGAGTTTATTAATTCCTGCGGTCATCACATCGTCAAGACCAACCCAAACCTGACTGTAAACAAGGAAGGCCAACCGCCCGTCATTGTTTGGATTGTAGGCGAAATGACCTCCAGCCACCATTCTTCTTTATATGGCTACGACAAGCCTACCAATCCGCTACTGCAGAAGAAAGTCGATGCAGGCCAGGCATACGCCTACAAGAAAGTGAAATCTGCATGGACGCACACGCAAGAGAGCGTGAGGTTCATGATGAGCACATACAGCAAGGAGTCGGGGGAGTCAGTCAAGTGGTACGAATGCACAACGCTGCCGGAAGTTGCACACCTTGCAGGTTATCACACATATTGGATTTCAAACCAAAGCAAAACAGGAATGTACGACAATTCCGTAGGACAATATTCAGAATTCTGCGATACAAGTGTCTTCATAGGCAACAAATTTGCAGGTTGCGCCCGAACAACATACGACGGAGAACTGATACCCGTGATGAAACAGTTACTGGCAAAGCCAACGCCAAAGGATTTCTTCATCGTACATCTTATGGGATGCCACGAAGATTTCGCAAGCCGTTATCCTGCCTCATTCAACGTATTCAAGGAAAAAGACTACCCGGACCGTCCATCTTCACAACGACAGAACATGGCGACCTATGACAATGCCGCACGGTACAACGACTTCATCGTAAACACCATCATGAACCTTGTCAGCAAGCGTGAGGCCATAGTGGTATATGCGCCTGACCATGGCCTGGACATATATCAGACCCGCGCCGACCATTGTGCGCATGCAATTGGCGGAAATGAGAGGAGCGAGGAGGTTTCGCGCGACATACCTTTTATTATATATATGTCGTCCCTCTACCGGCAGCGTCATCCCGACGTGGCAACTGCCGTAGCGAACTCTGTAAACAAAAGCTTCGACACAGAGAACATGATATACCTGATGATGGACTTGATGCAATGCGACTTCAACCCACCCGCAGTAAAGAAGCATTCGCTTATAAGATAGCCCGAAGCTAAGGCTACAAATAAAAAGCACCAATGAATTTGCCAACCTTACATCGTACGATGCACGACCTCACATCGTACGATGTACGATTTCTTATCGTACGATGCACGATTGTACATCGTACGATAAACGATGGGCAAAGCATCAGGAAACCCAAGCAGAATGTTTAGCGAAAAAAATCCAAGATAAATCCATGTTCCCTTGTGGTTCTCAAAAAGTTTGCCTACCTTTCCAAAATTATCACAAATAAAGCAGATTATGGCAAAGGAAATTGTAAACAGCGCGGGGATAGATGCGTCTTTGGGTGACTTCATCGGTGAGATAAAAGGTATCATAAATGCTGCAAGGGCTAATGCCGCGCGCAGTGTTGATTTCTGCCGTGTGCAAATGTACTGGTCTATCGGAAAACGTATCTTCGAGAAAGAACAGCAGGGCAAGGAACGAGCAGAGTATGGCAAGTACTTGATTCGCAATCTTGCGAAAGGGATTGAGCCGGAATATGGTAGTGGATTTAGTGAGCGACAATTGAAATATTGTCGTCAGTTTTACATGACTTATCCAATTGGGAATACACTGTGTGCCCAATTGAATTGGTCTCAATATAAGCTACTTATTTCTATACCCGACCCCGATAAACGAGAGTATTATCAGTTGGAAGCAGTAAATGAATGTTGGACCAAGCGTCAGTTGGAACGCCAAATCAACTCCATGCTTTACGAGCGTCTTTTATTGAGCAATGACAAGGAGTCAGTCTTGGCGGTCGCCCGCAAGGAGAGAGTGCCGGAGTCTCCACAAGAAATCATCAAAGACCCTATGGTGTTGGAATTCTTGGGCTTGGAAAAGAAGGCTTCTTATTATGAAAAGGACTTGGAGAGTGCCATCATTACGCATCTGGCAGATTTCCTTCTGGAGATGGGCAAGGGGTTTTCATTCGTCGCCCGTCAGAAAAGGTTGTTGGTGGAAGACGACGAATACTTTGTGGATCTGGTCTTTTACAATCGCCTGATGCGTTCATTTGTAATTCTGGAAATCAAGGACCATAAGCTAACCCATCAAGACTTGGGACAACTTCAGATGTATGTCAACTACTATAACAGAAACGAAAAGTTGCCGGAGGAAAATCCTACCATTGGTATTTTGTTGTGTACGGCAAAGAATGACACGGCGGTGAAATTGGCTTTGCCAGAGGACAACAAGACCATTCTTGCCAGTCAGTACCAGCTCTATCTTCCTACGACCGAGCAGTTGCTAAAGGAAATCGAGGAAGTCAAGAAAATGGCGCGATGACTACAAGTCTGCCAAATTCAGGAGAGACTCGAAAGAGGGTTTTATGGTAATGGCAGAAACAATAAAAAGCAGAATTACCCGTTGTCTGAAAGAGAAAAGGCATAGAACTCTAACCCCCAAAAAGCAAACAACAAGGATGCGCCACGACAAACTCGAAAAGGAGCTGCAGCTGATAATGCTGCTCACCGAGAACCGCAGCTACACGCTGGAACAGATATGCGACAAGCTCGACATGTCTAGAAGAAACGTGTATTACTATCTGGAATTTCTCAGGGACACGGGCTTCAAGGTGGAGAAATACGGCAGGTGCTGGAGCGTGGACCGTTCGTCACCCTTCTTCCGCCGACTCGTGGAGAAAATATCGTTCACCGAAGACGAGGCGATAACCATACGACGGCTGCTCGACAAAGTAAGCAGAACCAACGCCGTGGCGGAAACGCTTAAAAGAAAGATAGACCGTTTCTACGACTTCGGCATCCTCGACGACGACAAGACCGACGAGAAAGCGGCGCACAATATCGGCCTGCTCCACGAAGCCATAAAATACAGGCGGCAGGTAGTGCTCAAAGGATATTCCTCACCGCACAGCAAGACGCAGCGCGACAGGCTCGTAGAACCCTTCATGCTCCTTGACGGCAACCGCGAGGTGAGATGCTACGAACCGGCGTCGGGGATGAACAAGACCTTCAAGACAGTGCGCATGGACGACGTGGAACTGCTCGCCGACGAATGGAACTTCAGCGACAAGCACCGCAAGATGTTTACCGACGCCTTTATGTTCAGCGGCGACACCACATACACCGTGGAAATGACGCTCGGACAACTGTCGTACAATATCCTGGCGGAGGAATACCCCAAGGCGGCAAGCCACACCGAACAGACGGACAAAAACCACTGGCGGCTGACACTCGATGTGTGCAGCTACATCGGCATCGGGCGATTCGTCCTCGGGCTCTACGACGACATACAGGTAACAGGCAACGAGGATTTCAAGAAATACCTCAGCGACAAGCTAAAGGCGTTCTGCGCTATCGCCGGCAACAAGGTATAAAGGTTATTCCCCAAGGCTTTCCGTGTCGGGGTAACGGTAGTTGGACAAAGTCCTCACCCTGCGGCGCGAAAGAACGGCAACGATAAGGAAAAGCGACAATATAATAAGGTAGACCAGGCAAAGCTGGACGAACGACAAACTGATGTTCTCCACACTTGCGCCGGGAAGCGACGAAATGAAAGCCACCGCATCGTTGAGCAATTGCGACAACGAGTTCATTGCGGATGCCACCAACGACTGCAAAAGAGGAAAGCCCGACAGGAGAAACATGGCAAGCGCACCATACAGCAGCATTGTGGCAAGCGGCACGGCAAAGACATTGGCAAGAAGGAAATAGCACGAAAAACGCCCGAAACAATATGCCGTGAGCGGAGCCACGCCTATCTGGGCTGCAAGCGACACGGACAACATCCCCGCCAACCACCTGAGCGGAGCGCAACGCCCCACCCGTCCGCCAGCAAGACAACGGAACAGGGGCTTGGCAGCCAACAATATCGACGCTACGGCGAGAAACGACATCTGGAAGCCCACATCATAGATACCCATAGGCGACAGTGCCACCACGGCAAGTGCCGAAAAGAAAAGTGCATTCACCCCATTTCCCTGTCTGCCCGACACCATCACCAGCGACCCCACACTGAGCATAAGAGCCGACCGCACCGCCGACACCGGCATGCCTACAAGCACCACGTAAGCCCATATCGTGGACAAAACCACAAACTGCACCAGCAACCGCCACCGCCACAGGCGGACACCACGCCCGAACAGGGCTATCAGCACAGAGTAAATTATGCCGAGATGCAATCCGGAAAGGGCGAGCACGTGGGACGCTCCTGCCACGGAATAGACATCGCGCAGACCGGAACCGATAAGGCGTTTGTCGCCGAGCGTCATGGCATAGACCACGGCGAGATTGTCGCCCTCTATACCGCAACGGCTGAATGTCGCACCAAGACTGCGCCGCAAGGCAGACGCACGAATCTGAAGCCGTGACAAAAGGGGGACACTGATCCAGTCTGCCTTCACCTGCCGCACGGCGTTGCCGAAAACGAACGCCTGAGCCTTGAAACCGTGGATGTGAAGGTAACGGCGGTAGTCGAATTTCTTGCGTTTATCATTTACGGGCAATGACAACACCGCTCCGAAACGGAACGACAAGCCGCCACGGACACTCATCATCTTCTTCCCCGGCAAAACAGACACCTTAATCCTGTATGGCGCGGCGACTGCCGAGCGGTCCATGCCCGTGACAACGGCATCAAACTGCAGCGTCTTGCCACGGCGCACGGCATCGTCGAGGGCAACACATTCGTATTCGCGGTATTCACCCAACGGCACGGCGACATCCGCCTGCCGGTCGGCAGCCATCCTTGCCGCTCCCAAAACGAAAGCGGCAAGATAAAGGAACACGCCGGAAAGGGTTCTCCGCCCACTAACCGCCACACTCGCGCCTACAAACACAAACGCCAACAGCGAAAGCGGCAACAGTCCCGGCAAGTACGGAACAGCGTTTGACACCGCCACGCCGCAAAGAAAAGCCACAACCAGACGTGGCATGCCGTCGAGCTGCCGCACAACCATCAGTCAAGAAAACCTTGCGCCCGGAGCGTGTCAATCATCGTCGCCGACATCGCCTCATTGTCCTTCTTCGTATAGCGTATGTCGGTGAATATCTGTGCGAGCGTTTCCTTGCCGTTGATTTCAAGGAACTCAAGATTCTCCGGCAAAGCCTCCTTGGCGGAATACAATTCGTCGATGCGCTGCGGCGTATAGTCGGCGTATTTCTCCCGATGCACCACGGCGGCAAGCGGCAGGCGGTCGGTGACAGGCGGATTCTCGTCTGGCCAGCCGAGCGTTATGGTTGCCACGGGCATGACGAGACGCGGCAGCTGCAGCGTGTCGATTATGCTCTGTGGGTTATACAGCGTAGTGCCAAGGAAGCAGTAGCCCAGCCCCTCCTCGTCGGCAAGGTTACAGAACGTCTGGGTGTAGAGCAGGGCATCAGTCGCGGCATTGAGAAACGACAGAATATTGTCGTATCCCGGGTGCGCCTTGCGGCACTCCGCCCATTTCGTGGTACGGTTGAAGTCGGCACACACCGTAAGCACGACGGGAGCCTGCGTCACCATGGGCTGGTTGAAATGCGCCGGGGCGATTCGCCGCTTCATATCGTCGGAACGTGTCACCACCACGCTGTAGAGTTGCAGGTTGCCCATTGTCTGGGTGCGCATTGCCTCGGAAAGCAGGCGGTCAAGGAGTTCGTCGCCCACAGGCTTGTCGGAATATTTCCGGATTGTCTTTCGCGTATTAATTGTTTTCATTGTCAGCTTTGTTATGCGACACCTTATATAATATAGTGCCGCAATGGGGTTATCCGGCAATGGATTTACAACAAACCTTCATGCCGGTATTTTTATTGGAAACAAATTTAATCAAAAGAATTGGAGCAGGCAAGAAAAAAAAGGGAAATTCCTGTTTTCCCGAAATACCAAGTTGTCTTCAACCGTCACCTTCAAATGCGAAAGGGCCCCGACACCGCGTCGAAGCCCTTTCTCATTTGAATGTCCTAGCTGTTAGTATTAATGTAGCATGTAATTCTGAAAATCAGTTTTCTGATGTTGCAAAGGTATAGCAATACTCGCCACACGGCAAATTTTTCTTGATATCATACGCAAAAAACTACGTAAACGTTTGCAACAATAGTGTATATATAACAATATATCAAACGGTTACGACAGCCCCATTTTTATGTTTTTTAATCAGGCAACGCTTTGCACGGGATTATAAATAAACTACCTTTGCACACGCACTAATGAAAAGGTTGTAACGGAAAGGAAATAAAGATGAAAATACATTTTTCCCACAAGGAGGAGCTGTGGAACTCATGGTCGCATTTCTGCGGCATCCTGATGGGCGTAGGCGTAGGCATCGCCTTTCTCATATTCTGCATCGGCCACAAGAACGCGTGGGCCACGGCGGGAGTGTCGCTGTATCTCTTCGGCATGCTCTGCTCCTACATCGCCTCCACCATATACCATGCCCTGAGTGCGCGCAGCGTGTGGAAGGAACGTCTGCGCAAATGGGACCACGCCGCTATCTACTGGCATATAGCCGGCAGTTATTCGCCGCTCACACTAATCGCGCTGAGACAGGACGGCGGCTGGGGATGGGGCTTGTTCGGCTTTATCTGGACTTGCGCCATAGTGGGGACGGTTATGAGCTTCCGCCACCTGAAAGACCACAGCAACTTGGAGACCTCGTGTTTCGTGGCAATGGGATTGAGCATCCTCGTGGCGTTCAAGCCCCTCATCAACTGTGTCAGCACGTCGGCGGTGATATGGATCATTGCCGAAGGGGTGTTTTACATCACCGGCGCCGCATTCTACAGCCTCAACAAGAGGAAATACATGCACAGCGTGTTCCATTTCTTCGTTCTCGCCGGCAGCGTATGCCACATCGTGGCGGTGTGGGACGTGCTGATGGAATACATATAAACAGCACTGCCATTTATAGGGAAAGCCAAAAGAAAATGAAAAAGCGGACTGCCGCAGCCTTCCCCGGGCGCGGCAGTCCGCATTATTTTATGGCGCAGTATTACGCACTATTTGTTAAGTCTCCACGTAACGCCGTCCTTGGTGTCGTTCACCTCAAAGCCGGCATCCTTGAGGGCGTCGCGTATCTGGTCGCTCGTGGCCCAGTCCTTGGCAGCCTTGGCCTTGGCACGCAGGTCGAGAACCATGTCCATCACCTTGCCGAAAGCCTCCTCGCGGGCATCGCTCGACTGTGCGCGCTCGTCCTTAAGTCCGAGCACGTCGAAAGCGAAGAGACGCATCGTTTCGGAGAGTTCCTTCAGACAGTCGGCGCATATCGTTGCCTTGTGACTCGTAAGCTTGTTCACCACCGAGCACGCCTCGAACAGGGCGCTGATCACCTGCGGCGTGGCAAAATCGTCGTTCATGGCGTCGTAGCATTTCTGGCGCAGGTTCTTCACCACATTTTCCGTCTCCGGGTCGCACTTGTCGCTGACAATCACGCGGTCGAGGTCGGCAATGCCGTTCATCAGTTTCTCCAGTCCCTTCTCGCTGGCGGCAAGGGCATCGTTTGAGAAATCCACCGGACCGCGGTAATGTGCGGAGAGTATGAAGAAACGTATCGTCATCGGCGAGTACGCCTTTTCCAGAAGTTTGTGCTTGCCGGAGAAGAACTCCTCCAGAGTGATGAAATTGCCGAGGCTCTTGCCCATCTTCTGTCCGTTGATGGTAAGCATATTGTTGTGCATCCAGTATTTCACCATCTGCTCGCCCTGGCTCGCCACCGCCTGCGCAATCTCGCATTCATGGTGGGGGAACACCAGATCCATGCCGCCGCCGTGGATGTCGAAGCGGCTGCCGAGATATTTCCTTCCCATCGCCGTACACTCGCAGTGCCATCCCGGGAATCCGTCGCTCCACGGACTTGGCCATCGCATGATATGTTCCGGCGAGGCTTTCTTCCAGAGGGCGAAATCCGCCTGGTTGCGCTTCTCCCCCACTCCGTCGAGCCGGCGGCTCTCGTTGATGACGTCGTCGAGGTTGCGGTGTGAGAGCACCCCGTAGTGGTAGGTCTTGTTGTATTTCTCGATGTCGAAATACACGCTGCCATTGCTTTCGTAGGCGAAACCGTTTTTCATTATCCGGCTCACCAGTTCCTCCTGCTCTATGATATGTCCCGAGGCGTGCGGCTCGATGCTTGGCGGCAGCACGTTGAGGGCTTCCATGGCGGCATGATAGCGGTTGGTGTAATACTGCGCTATCTCCATCGGCTCGAGCTGTTCAAGACGGGCTTTCTTCTCAATCTTGTCGTCTCCCTCGTCGGCGTCGTGCTCCAGGTGGCCCACATCGGTAATATTCCTCACATAGCGCACCTTGTAGCCAAGATGCCTGAGATAGCGGAACACGAGGTCGAAGGTTATCGCCGGACGGGCGTGCCCCAGATGCGGGTCGCCGTAAACGGTGGGACCGCAAACATACATGCCCACATTGGGCGCGTGGAGCGGTTCAAAGGGTTCCTTCCTTCTCGTCAGCGTATTGTAAATAAGAAGTCTCTGTTGCATATCTTAATTGTTTTGTTTTTTCCTTGTTGTAGCGCGGCAAAGCCTTTATTTGATAGAGTCAAAGCCCTCGCCGAACACACCCTGGCAGTTGGACTGCGACACGAGTGCATTGGGGTCGATTTCCTTGATGTAGCCGAAGATGTCCTGCGTCTCATACCGGCGGGCCATGACGATGAGTATGTCCACGTCCTTCTTCGAGTACCATCCCTTGCCCTCAATCACCGTCACTCCGCGCTTCACGTTGCGGTTGATGACGTCGGCAATCTCCTTGTATTTCCGCGAGATGATGATAAACTGCACGGTCTGGCGCGTTCCGTTCACCACGTAGTCGCAGGCGTAGCTGGCTATCAGCGTGAAAGCCACGCCGTAGACGATAACCTCCATACTGTGGAAAAGCAGATACGACGAGGAGATGATCGTTATGTCGATAAACTGCATCGCGCGGCCGAAACTCATCCGGAAATGCTTGTTGAGGAGGGCGATGATAATGTCGGTGCCTCCCGTGGAACCGTTGTGGGCATAGATAAGTCCAAGCCCCGCACCGCACATCACGCCGCCTATGAGCACATGCATGAACCTGTCCTCGCCTGCCGTGACGAGGGGATATTCCATGAACAGGGGCTGGAGCAGGCGCACGAGCACCGACAGCATCGTCACGCCTATCACCGTGCGGTAGATAAACTGCCGGGTGAGTGCCTTTATAGCTATGAAGAGCATGAGGAAATTGAGAATCCAGATGGAGTAGCCCGGCGAGAACGACGTGGCGTAATACAACAGGGCAGAGACGCCGGAAACGCCTCCCATCACCACTTTCTCCGGCAAGATGAATGCCGTGTAGCCTATAGCGTAGACCAGCACGCCCGTGAATATCAACAAGAAATCCTTAATCTGCAGCCGGCTTATCGTGAGTTTCACGTCTGCCAATATATTTCCCATGCCTTTTATTCTTTTGTGAAAACATTGCTCCTGCCACCGCGACGCGACGCAGGTATCGTCTTGCAAAGATAAGCTAAAAAGGAAAACTCGCCAAATTAAGCGGCGGTAAAAAAGTTGCAAACAAAAAAAAAGCAACCTCAATAAAGAGATTGCCTTGAACGATAGATGGTAGGGACGCTCGGGCTCGAACCGAGGACCTCTGCAATGTGACTGCAGCGCTCTAAACCAGCTGGGCTACGCCCCTATCCTATTAAAACCGGGTGCAAAGGTAGGAAGAAAAACGGTAACGGCAAAGACTTTGCCCCGTTTTTTTGTCCGACAGACGCATTTTTCGTTTATCTTCTCTCTACCCGTTGCATTTGCCGTCAGTTGCGGAACTGCAGTCCGGCGCCGTCGGCATCGATTACAATCGGCTTGTCGCGGCTCACCTCCTCTGCGAGAATCTTCTTGGAGAGGTCGTTGAGCACAAGTCGCTGGATAGCCCGCTTCACTGGCCGCGCACCGAACTCCGGGTCGTATCCGGCATCGGCGAGATACCGAACGGCGGCATCGGTCACGCTGAGCGTGAAGCCCTGCGGTTCGAGCATCCTCTTCACGGAATTCATCTGCAGCGTCACCACCTGCGCTATCTGCTGCTTCGTAAGGGGCAGGAACATGATGGTCTCGTCGATACGGTTGAGGAATTCCGGACGGATGGTCTTCTTCAGCATTTCCATCACCTTCTGCCTGGTGGAGTTCACAATGGCATCGCTGTTCTCGGGCGTCAGGTTCTCGAATTCCTGCTGTATGTACTGGCTGCCGAGGTTTGAGGTCATTATTATTATGGTGTTCTTGAAGTTCACCGTGCGCCCCTTGTTGTCGGTAAGCCTGCCGTCGTCGAGCACCTGCAGAAGGATGTTGAACACGTCGGGGTGTGCCTTCTCTATCTCGTCGAAGAGCACCACGGAGTAAGGCTTGCGCCTCACCGCCTCGGTGAGCTGTCCGCCCTCGTCGTAGCCCACGTATCCCGGAGGCGCTCCGATAAGACGCGACACGCTGAACTTTTCCTGATACTCGCTCATGTCGATACGCGTCATCATCGTCTCGTCGTTGAACAGGTAGTCGGCCAGAGCCTTGGCGAGTTCCGTCTTGCCCACGCCGGTGGTGCCGAGGAAGATGAACGAGGCGATAGGACGCTTGGGGTCCTGCAGTCCGGCGCGCGACCTCCTCACGGCGTCGCTCACGGCACTGATGGCTTCGTCCTGCCCCACCACTCTCCTGTGGAGTTCCTCTTCGAGATGCAGCAGTTTCTCACGCTCGCTCTGCATCATTCTCGTCACGGGTATTCCGGTCCAGCGGCTCACCACCTCGGCAATATCGTCCGATGTCACCTCCTCACGGATCATCGCGTCGCCGTCCTGCGTGCTCTTCAGCTTGGCCTGGATGTCGCCGATGTCGTCCTGCAGGGTTTTCAGCTTGCTGTACCGTATCTCTGCTACCCGCTCGTAGTTGCCTTCACGCTCGGCCCTTTCAGCCTCGAGCTTGAGCCTTTCTATCTGCTCCTTGTCGTCCTGTATTCTGTTCACAAGGTTTCTCTCCCCTTCCCACTTGGCGCGGAACTGCTTCTCCTGCTCCCGGAGGTCGGCGATGTCCTTGTCCAGCTGCTCTATCTTCGGCTGGTCGTTTTCCCTCTTTATCGCCTCGCGCTCTATTTCGAGTTGCTTCAGCTTTCGCATTATCTCGTCGAGCTTCTCGGGGAGCGAGTCGTGCTCCATACGGAGTTTCGCAGCAGCCTCGTCCATGAGGTCGATGGCCTTGTCGGGCAGGAAGCGGTCGCTGATGTAGCGTTCGGAGAGTTTCACGGCAGCGATGCAGGCGTCGTCCTGTATGCGCACCTTGTGGTGGTTCTCATACCGCTCCTTCAGTCCGCGCAGTATCGAGATTGCGCTCTGCTCGTCGGGTTCGTCCACCATGACGGTCTGGAACCTCCGTTCGAGGGCCTTGTCCTTTTCAAAGTATTTCTGGTATTCGTTGAGCGTGGTGGCGCCGATAGCCCTCAGTTCGCCGCGCGCCAGTGCCGGCTTCAGTATGTTGGCTGCATCCATGGCTCCCTCTCCGCCGCCGGCTCCCACAAGGGTGTGTATCTCGTCGATGAAGAGGATTATCCTGCCGTCGCTCTTCGTGATTTCGTTGATTACGCTCTTCAGCCTTTCCTCAAACTCGCCCTTGTATTTCGCTCCGGCAACGAGTGCGCCCATGTCGAGCGAATAGAGCTGCTTGTCTTTCAGGTTCTCCGGCACGTCGCCCCTCACGATACGCTCCGCCAGTCCCTCGGCAATGGCGGTCTTTCCCGTTCCCGGTTCTCCTATCAGTATAGGGTTGTTCTTCGTCCGGCGCGACAGTATCTGCAATACGCGGCGTATCTCGTCGTCGCGTCCTATTACGGGGTCGAGCTTTCCCTGGCGCGCCAGCTCCACGAGGTTCTTGGCGTATTTGTCAAGGCTCTGATAATTGTCGTCGGCACTCTGGCTCTGCACTTTCTGTCCCTGACGCAGTTCCTGCACCGCCTTGCGCATCTCGCTCTCGGTACACCCCGCGTCTTTCAGTATCCTGCCGGCTGAGGAGCTGACGGTGAGCAGGGCCATCAGCAGCGGTTCCACGCTGACGAATTCGTCTCCCAGTTTCTTGGAAATGTCCACGGCTTTGTTCAGCACATTATTGGTGTCGGTGGAAAGATACGGCTGTCCGCCCTGCACTCTCGGCAGGTGTTTCATTTCCTGGTCCACGAGCGTTTCAATCTGCACGGCGTTTACCCCGAGCTTGTTGAAGATGTAGTTCGACACGTCCTTCGCCTTCACCAGCACTCCTTTCAGCAGATGCACCGGCTCAATGGTTTGCTGGCCGTTGGCCTGCGCGGTGTTCACAGCCTCTTGGACTACCTCCTGCGCCTTGATTGTAAACTTGTCAAATGTCATATTGTTGTCTCCTTTCTTGTTTTCGTTTCTTTTTATTACACCATCCGTTATGCAAAGCGCATACCACCACGAAGAGAAGCGACAATTTGTCGGACATGGGTGACAAAAAGGCACTTGGGGAGTGAGGAGTTAGGAGTATGGAGTGAGGAGTGAGAAAAGTGTTCCAAATGTCGCATTTTCCCGATGCAGGACTTGCTGAAATCTTAACCGGATTTTGCCGTTCTTTTAGGACAAATGCAAAATATTGATAATCAACATAATAGGTATATCCTAAAAACCGACACCCCAAAACCTCGGCGAAAACGATAGCTTTTCGGGGAGCAAAGCTATCGTTTCCTCCGGGCAAAGCTATCGTTTCCTCCCCGAAAAGCACTGCTCCTTAAAAACAGGAGGAAAAACAAAGTGTTCCAAATGTCTTATTCGTAAAATATTTTTCAAGCGTGTTCTAAACGCCAATATCTACAATAAAAAAAAAGCAACCGATATTACCGATTGCCTCTTGGTCGGGGTGACAGGACTCGAACCTGCGACAGCCTGGTCCCAAACCAGGAACGCTACCAACTGCGCTACACCCCGTTGCAATAAACACATTCCGTTATTGCGGCTGCAAAGGTATAAAGTTTTTTCCTAAACGCAAAATTTTTTCCGGGCTTTTATTTCCGGGCCTCACTACTTTTCCTTTTTTCATGGGTTTGTCACAGACAGTCATGGGGTTGCCGCAGGCAAAGCACCGCTTTGCTTACCTTATGCCCCTTGCCGCACAATCGTATGGCAAGAGGCATACGATTGCATGGCAAGGGGCATACAATCGTTTGGCAAGGGGCGTAAGGCTGACAAAACAATGGTCTTCGCCTCTTGTCAGCCACGAAAAGCCGTGTCAAGCTCCAGGTATTCTTTTTTCAGTTCTTCCAGCTTGATCATCGTGCGGCGCATGAACTCCCTGTATTCCTCACCGTCGGGATTGAAAGGGCGGTGGGCAAGTGCTTCTTTTATTGGACGCCATTTTTCGAGGAACAGTTTGGCGGACTTGTCGAAAAAAGCATCCGAAAAGCGTTCCCATATATATTCCACCGCCTGTTCCGACGGATGCAGCATATCTTCTTTGTAGAAGCGGTAGTCGCGCAGCTCATCGTTCACTATCTCGTAAGCCGGGAAATACGTGCAGTTGTCTATCCCGCGACACAGCTTGTCGGCAGCGAGCAGCAGCGTGGCTTTCGACAGCTGACTGCCATGAAATCCGTATTTGGCGTAGCGTATCGGACTGACGGTAACAATAACCCTCACCGCAGGATTCACCGTCCGCAACAAGTCCACGGCACTGCCGAGAGCCGCGCAGCACTGGTCTACGGACAGCTCCTCTTCATGAAAAAGGCGTTGCGGCCGCTTGCGACAGTTGTCTACTATCTCGCCCGTTTCTATCAGACGGTACACATGGTTTGTACCGAGAGTGAACACCGCAACGGCAACATTCCTGTCCTCCTCCGTCAGGGGCGAACCATCAACTGTCTCCTCCCCCGCAGCAAAGCGTTGCACCGTATGGAGAATGCTGACGGGATTATACATCACGCCGTATGGGTTTACCACGGCGCGGAACTTTTCCTCTTTGAAACGCCTGCCAATATTGTCGGCAAAACAAGAGCCGACAAACAGCATACGCTCCAATGGCGGAATACTGAATGTCGGCTTGTTGATATAAACTTCAGTCCTGAATTTCATAATAAGGTCATAAACTTCGAATGCGCCATATTCTTCATATCACAACATCTTCTCCACTTCGCTAACGGACAGAGATGTCGCGAGCGACACCTGTTCGGCAGTAAACCCGGCGGAAAGCATACGCCTTGCGGTGGCAAGTTTTTCGTCGTTAGCACCTTTTATCGTGCCTTTTGCCATGCCTTCTGCCACGCCCTCTTGATAGCTGTCGTGCTGCAGGGTCTTCTCCACCCTTACACTGTCCCAGAACTTGTCGTATGCACGCAGCTCATCTTCATTGAAAGCGGAGATTTTCAATTCCTCCAGAGCCTTGTTGATTTCAGGGTTGCCAAGAAGGTCGGCGGACACTTCCCGGGTGTCGGCATTTATTTCGGTCAGGAAACGGAGCCACAACACCATCATACGCTTGTCGGAAATGCTGTGGGGAGTGAACTTGGGCAGCTCGATGAACGTGAAGTGCAGTCCGTCTATCACTTTGTCGCTGTCCTTGTCATGCACGATACGATAGTTATGGATGAAGCTGTCGGGCATGTCGTGCTCAAAGACATCGTTCACGAGATTGAGAGAGTAGACAGGTCTCAGCTCGTTGTACTTCTCACTCTTCTTTGCCTGCGCGACATAGAGCTTTGAGGCATTGAAGAGCACGCGCTGCTTGAACGAGTTGCTCCATTCCATCTGCATCTCAACGCAGAATTTCCGTCCCGAAACATCCTTGCACAACACGTCCACAATGGAATTCTTGTGCTGGTACAGTTCAGGCACCAGTTCCGATTGCAAGTATTCTATGCTCCGTATCTGCTCGTCGTCGCCGAGCGGCAGCAGGGCGTTGAGAAGGCTCGTCAGCAGGTCGGGATGCCTGCCGAAAATCTTCTTGAAGGTCAGGTCGGCCTTGGGGTCCAGATATTTCATACGCGTCTTTTTACTTTGTTCTTTTTGCTTTGTTGTATGCCGCAAAGTTACGAATAAATCCCGACAATGCAATCCTTTCACTGAAAATCAGCGTCAGCTACGGCGAATAGCTATTCTCTCTTTGTTTTTATTCCGAACACCCATTCCTGTCCCAAAGCAGAAACGGCCTTGTCCACAAGCGACACCACGACAACAACAGAAATCACCATTACCCCCATAAGATACCAACCAGAGAATTCAAACACATATACACATACCATCATTGGTATATAATGTATAACATAATATTTCATGGAACGGGAACCGACATATTCCAGCAGCCGAGCCCTAAGTGGAAATCTCTTGAAAATGTTATTAGCCACGACACACCCAGAAAGACCGAACAACACAGCCAACGGGTAACATCCAGACGATAAGCTATTAACCCAAAAATCAATAAAATTTGGATATTGAAAAACATACGTCACAGCGTAAACTACCACCGCCGCCGCAAAGAAAGACAGTTTGTACTGACTATCCCTTAAAAGATGCCCCATGGAATAAGCGAGCAGTCCCAAACCGACATTTGCTACATACAGAGGATTGGTCAATCCAAAGTGATAGGTCAGATAGGCGACAATAAATCCCAGCAGACATATCCATCCGTCCCTAAGTCTGCGACAAAGTAAAGCGTATAACAATTGAACAATAAAGAGGGAAAGCAAAAACCAAAGAGGCTCATTTTCCCACTCAGCGCCATGCAACAAGGCATGCTTTATTGGACCAAACAAAAAATGCAGCCATGAAAATTTCCCTACAACCAAATCATGGGTACATCCGACAAGATGTCCTACTATTGTAAATACGGCAAACGGAACAAGGAGCTTTTTACCCCCCCCCCGAAACGACATCCTTGATTTTCCTTTCGCGGTAAAACATACCGGACTTGAAGAAAAACCAGAACATAAAGAATTCAAGCACATGCCAAGGCACTCGTTGAAATTTCAACGAATCACAAAGAGCACAAACATGTACCCACATCATATAAATTATAAGTAAGCCCGATATATTATCCAGACTATTGTCCCTTTTATTCATCATAGTTTATTTGACTTAGAACACACACAAATTCAATTCCTCATCCTGTCATTGCTGGAAAGACAACAACAATTTCTCCACCTCGCTAACGGACAGCGATGTCGCAAGTGCAACCTGTTCGGCATTAAACCCAGCGGAAAGCATACGCCTTGCGGTGGCAAGTTTTTCATTATTGACGCCTTCTGCCATACCCTCCTGATAACTGTCGTGCTGCAGGGTCTTCTCCACCCTTACGCTGTCCCAGAACTTGTCGTATGCACGTAGCTCCTCTTCATTGAAAGCGGAGATTTTCAATTCCTCCAGAGCCTTGTTGATTTCAGGGTTGCCAAGAAGGTCGGCGGACACTTCCCGGGTGTCGGCATTTATTTCGGTCAGGAAACGGAGCCACAACACCATCATACGCTTGTCGGAAATGCTGTGGGGAGTGAACTTGGGCAGCTCGATGAACGTGAAGTGCAGTCCGTCTATCACTTTGTCGCTGTCCTTGTCATGCACGATACGATAGTTATGGATGAAGCTGTCGGGCATGTCGTGCTCAAAGACATCGTTCACGAGATTGAGAGAGTAGACAGGTCTCAGCTCGTTGTACTTCTCACTCTTCTTTGCCTGCGCGACATAGAGCTTTGAGGCATTGAAGAGCACGCGCTGCTTGAACGAGTTGCTCCATTCCATCTGCATCTCAACGCAGAATTTCCGTCCCGAAACATCCTTGCACAACACGTCCACAATGGAATTCTTGTGCTGGTACAGTTCAGGCACCAGTTCCGATTGCAAGTATTCTATGCTCCGTATCTGCTCGTCGTCGCCGAGCGGCAGCAGGGCGTTGAGAAGGCTCGTCAGCAGGTCGGGATGCCTGCCGAAAATCTTCTTGAAGGTCAGGTCGGCCTTGGGGTCCAGATATTTCATACGCGTCTTTTTACTTTGTTCTTTTTGCTTTGTTGTATGCCGCAAAGTTACGAATAAATTCTGACAATACAATCCTTTCACTGAAAATCAGCGTCAGCTCCGGCTCACCTGCAGACCTGTCGCGCTCAGCGTCATGTCCACGAAACGTGCGTTGGCGTTGGGTCGGTTCTCCGCCAGAATGCAGCGTATGCGGGCCGCTGCCTCCGGGTCTTTTGCCACCATATACAGATAGCCGCCTCCGCCGGCGCCGGGAAGCTTGTATCCCAAGCACAGGTCGTCAACCAAATCCGTCAGATTCCTCACGCTGTCGGGGTTAGTGCCGCTGTCCATCGCCTGGTTCTGCGCCCACGTCTTGCGGACAAGCGTTCCCATGCGGCGGAAGTCGGCGCACTGGATAGCGTCGTACATATCCTCCACATGACTCTTCATGCCGCGCAGCATGGACAGTTCGCCGTTGTGGTTGAGGAACATGCGACGCACAATCTCGGCAAGTATCGTCTTTGCCGTGCGCGTGATGCCTGTATAATATAAAAGGTGGCAAGCACTGTATTCGTTCCCCGTGAAGAGGTCGCCGGGCAGCCATCTCACGGTGGGGTTCTGGCAGAAGCCGCGTTCCGTCTGGAGCATCTTCACCCCTTGTAGCACACCGCCGAACTGGTCTTGCCAACCGCCGCCGGTGGTGAGCATCTGCTCGAGTGCCGACGTGCGGCAGCCAATGTCGCTCTTGCTCCATGACAGTCCGCAGAAATCATTCAGCGCGCCAAGCACCGTAGCCGCCAACACGCTGCTCGTGCCCAGTCCGCTGCCCGCAGGAATGGCGGAGAGCAGCGTCAGTTCGATGCCGCAGCCGAAATCCTCGAGCTGTTGGCGCAGCGAGGCATAGCGTTCCAGCGAATATTCAGGAAGGAAACCGGCAAGGGCGAGAGCCGCCTTGGGGATGGAGAACGGACTGCCCACGTGTTTGAAATCGGCGAGCTGATCGAAAGTCTCTATCGTTTCCGACGCACCGAGGTCGATGCTGCGCAGTATGACATGCGGCTCGCGGCAGGGGCGCACATAGGTTTGCAGCGGCGGCTGGCCATTGAGTTCCACGGCAAGGTTGATTACCTTGCCACCCTCCATGAGGCAATACGGCGGAGTGTCGGTCCATCCCCCGGCAATGTCGATGCGCACCGGACTGCGCGCCCATACTATCTGGTCGGAATACACCGACATCCGCGGTTTCTGCTTCACTGCCGCCTGCGGCGCGATAAGTCCTTGGCGCAACAGGGCAAAAGCCTGTTCTCCTGCAGCCTTTGCCGCCGTATCGTCAGACCGCAGGCGTGCCAGTTCAGAGCGGAACATGCTGTCGTGTATGCGAGTGAGCAACGGAGCATCGCCCGGCAGGGAAGCCGGCTGCGGTATGTCATAAAGCGAGAATTCGCGCGCGGCATCGCACAAATCAACCTGATAGAACACGCTGTGCCGCCAGTTCTTCGCCACCGCACTCCAGTTCTCCGCCCGGTATTCGGCGCGCTGGCGAGTCAGCCTCACAAGGTCCGCCTCCGCCGAAATGTCGTCGGCACTGAGTTTCCGCACCTCGCCATAAAGCGTCCTGGCGTTTTCCTTCTCTTCATCGGTAAGCCCCTGGTCTCCGCCGAGCATCCAGCGGAGCAGCAGCCCCGCATCGCCGGTGCTGCTGCAAACGGGGAATATGCGGGCAGACTGCAAGTCCTCCTTGCCGTCAATTCCTTCTATATCCAGCCCCCGTTCTGCCGACCAGTCGCAGAAGGGTATTCCGAGGAACGTCACGGAGCTGTCGGCGAGAGGGCCGCGGAATTTGTCGCCGTAGCCGTAAGGGCGGACGGCATATTCGTCCTCACCCACAGGCACTATGTCGGCACACTGCCCCGGCCGCAGCGACACGGCCCAGTCGTTACGCGGTATGCCGGTAACGATATTGTCGCTGGTGAGCGTCCATTTCGACCCCACGCAACTGTTTTCAATCCATATATTGCGGTTGCTGCCGGTGAGAGCCGCCTTTATATCGGCGTTCTGCACGAACATAGAGGGATGCGGCTTCAGCGAATGGTGCATTATCTCGCGCTGGTCGTTCACGAGGTTCTGTATGGCAAGCGTGGAGGATATTATTTCATGGCTCGTGCCGAAATGATAGAACTCGCCACCCGGCAGCGGCAGCACGGCAACGGTGAGCTGCGCCAGTTCGGGGTCGTCGATAACGGGGGCAGTGCCCAAGCTGCATCCGAATTCGGAATACAGGTCGTAGTTCTTCATCGTGCCGTCGGCGTTCACCGATTTCTTCATGAGCAGCCTTACCGCCCTGTCGGACAACAGCCAGATGCCGATGTCGGTGAGGTAGAGATGCGTATTGAGGAGTTCGCCGAGCTTCTGCACCGACGGTTTCTGGAGCATACACTCCATCACGCCGGGCGTCTCGCGGCGCGACACGAACACGCCGTGGTCTTTGGCTATCTCCGCGCCGAGCCACAGTCCGTAGCACACCACGTCGGCATCGGGCACCGCGCCGAGGGGCTTGGTGGAACGGATATACACGTCGCCGCTCACTATCATCGTGTGCAAGCGTTCCGGCGCCGCATCCATTATGCGCTTGTAGAGCGGGATCTGGAGCGAGAGGAGGTCTTGCGACAGCCGCTGTCCCCTCTCCCACCGGAACACCGGCACGGGGGTGAGGATTTTTCCCGACGGGGCATAGGCGGGCAGCCTGCGGCTTTGTCCGCCGGCATGCAGCACGAGGCGTTTCTCCGAGGCGAGCCATGCGCCGAACGCTCCGCCGGCACCGTCCTGCCGCGCGAAACTGTCGCCATCCTTCACATCCGCTTCAAAAGCCCGTTGCAACAGCCACGTGGTACCGCCCCCGGAACCGAGTTTCATGCCCACCGGGTCGTTGGAGCAGAACCACTCTTTCCGGTCAAGCCCGGTCACGTCATGAAAGCAGTCCACCAGATTTGGCGGCAGCGACAATAGTTTCTTCATATCAAATGTGTTATTCCTTTATGATTTTCCTCTTCTTGTATTCCCTGTAGACGAGCAGCAGCAGTGTGGCCAGCAGCAGTGCATAGCCGACGTATGCCACGGTCTCCGTAGCGTCTACCGTGGCTGGACGGAAGGTGAGCACCACCTTGTGACTGCCCGGGGCCACGTTGATGGCGCGCAGAATGTAGTTCACGCGGCCCACTTCAACCGCCTTGCCGTCCACCGTGGCTGTCCATCCGGGATAGTAGACCTCAGAGAACACCACCACTCCACCTTTGTCCGATTTCACGTCGTATTTCAGTTCGTTGGGCTGGTATGACGTGATGGTCACTATAGAGTTGCCGTCCTGCTTGGCTGCATTTCCTATCTGACTTGCGAATTTCCTGTCGGCCACGGCCTCGTGGCGCAGGTCTATTTTCGCGATGCGGTCAATCTCCTCGTTGGCATTGTCCACAAAGTGTACCTTGTCCACGAACCACGCCGCGCCAAAGGCATAGGGGTTCATCACGGGCACCGTCTGTCCGCCCTGCAGCGGAACAATGAAGTATTTGGCATTGAGCATACTGATTACGGGGAACAGGCTGTCGCCGTTCACCTGCGTCATGTCCCCCGCAGCACTTGCCACTGCCTGCATAGCCTTGCCCATTTCCGGCTGGATATAGCGTTCTATCATTTCCTGGTAGCGGCGCAGTTTGGCTGCATGGTATCCGCCGAGGCTCTTGTGATAGTAGGAAGTCTCGTTCTCGTTGAACGTGCTCGTGGAGAAATTGAGCACCCTGTAGTTGCCACACTCCGACTTGTCCCGGAGTATCATCCTGTCAGTCTCCGTCATTGTTATAGGAGTCTCCCTCGCGCTCTTCTCCACGAACATGCCGTCGTTGAGGTAACGCTTGTCCACCTGCCACATGTCCACAAGACAGAGGGCGCACACAATACCTACCGTCGCCTTGGCGTTGAGCTTCTTGGCGAGGAACAAGGCGAGAACCGCCGTACCGAACACAATGATGAAGAACGACCGCCAGCAGTCTGCCGTGAACACCGCCTCGCGCATCTGGCGCAGGTTGGAGAGCAGCGGCGAGAGGTATTCCGCCGGTATCTGGCTCAGTGCCTGCATCTCGCTCTGCGACACGAAATCGCTGAAGAACAATGTTGGCATCAGCGCAAAGAGCAGCGCCACGCCCGCCGTCATGAGGAAGCTCACGAGCACGTAGTCGCGCTTCTTGCGCACGAAGACGGAGAGCACCGAAACGAAGAAGAAATTGCATATCTTGGAAGTCTTCTGCTCCGCCTCAGCCAGGACGCCGGGGTTGTCGATTATCTCCTTCAGTCCGAGCATCGCCAGCAGCGGAATGGTGAATTCCGCTATGACGAGGATGGATGCCACGGTACGGAACTTGGCATAGAGCGGCACGTAGTCGATAAAGAAATCGGTGAGGGGCATGAAGTTGTGTCCCCACGACAGCGCCACCGAAAGGTAGGTGGCGGCGAGCAGCGCCCATTTCACCGGACCTTTCACAATGAACGCGCCGAGGAAGAAGAGCATGAGGACAAAAGCCCCCACATATACCGGGCCGCTCGTCATGGGCTGGTCGCCCCAGTATTGCCCGAGCTGCTGGTAAATGTCCATGAACTGCGGGTCGGCCTTTTTCATAGCCGTCTCGCTCTGCGACAGCGGCACGGAGGCACCGCCCTTGGCATTGGGCACGAGGAGGGTCCATGTCTCGTCCACGCCGTAGCTCCACTGCGTTATGTAGTCGCGTTCCAGCCCGCTGTTGGTCTGGTTGGCGGAGTTCTTCTTCACCAGTTCGCTCTTGCCGCGCATGGACTCCTTGCCGTACTCCCACGTATGGTACAGGTTGCTCGCGTTGAGGGCGATGCCTATCACTGCCCCGACGGCGCACACCGCGGTGGCCTTGAGGAAATGCGCCATCTGCTTCTTGCGGACGGCATCAACGAGATAGGCTATCACCATGAACAGGATGATGAAGAGGTAATAGTATGTCATCTGCACGTGGTTGGCAAACACCTCAAACGCCGTGAACAGGGCAGTGACAAAGAGTCCCCACAGGTATTTGCCCCTGTATGCCAGCACCACACCGCCAATCATCGGCGGCAGGTAGGCGAGAGCCATGACCTTCCAGATGTGGCCGGCGGCGATGATAATCAGGAAATAGCTGGAGAACGCCCATATCACCGAACCGAGGGCGGCAAGGTATGACTTGAAGTCGAAGGCGCGCAGCATGATGTAGAACCCGAGCAGGTAGACAAAGAGATACCACACGTTTTCGGGCAGTCCCAGATGGTATGCCTTCACCACATCGGTGAGCACCGTAAGGCTCTTGTATCCGGGCGTAATCTGATAGGTGGGCATTCCGCAGAACACCGACCCCGTCCATCTTGTCACCTCACCGTTCTTCTCATAATACTCCGTGGCCTCGCGGCCCATACCCCTGCCCGCCGACGAGTCATGGCGGTAGAGCACCTTGCCGTCGATGTCGGCAGGGAAGAAATACGCGAATGATATCACCGCAAAAATCACCACCGCCAGAATGTCCGGCAGATACTGTTTCCAATTTTTCATTATAGCTACAATTGTTTTTCTTGAATTCGGATGCAAATTTAGGCAAAAGTAACGAATTGGGAAAAGAAGTAAATGCTTTATTTCCTGCCGCCGGGGATTTGTAGTACCTTTGCATTTGAAACATCAGGCATTAACGCGGCACGCGGTTTTAGCGCGTGCCCTTACAGGAAAAGAAATATGACAATCGGAATAATTGTTGCAATGGACAAGGAGTTCGTGCAACTGAAATCGCTTTTGCAGGAGGCGGCGGCAGAGAAGCACGGCGCATTCGAGTTTGTGACGGGCCACATCGGCGGCAAGAGGATAGTGATACAGAAATGCGGCATCGGCAAGGTGAACTCCGCCGTGGGCGCAGTGGAGATGATAAAGAGGTTCTCGCCGGACCTGATAGTATCCACCGGCGTGGCAGGAGGCGCAGACACGGCGATGAACGTCACCGACGTGGTGGTGGGCACGTCTTACCGCTACCACGATGCCTACTGCGGCGAGGAATGTGAGTTCGGACAGATTATGGGTCTGCCGGCAAGCTTCGGCGCACCCGAGGAGTTGGTCAAAAAGGCCGTGGGGCTTGACGCCGGCACGCCGGTCCATGCCGGACTGATAGTGAGCGGCGAGTGGTTCGTGGACTCGAGGGAGAAGATGAGGGCTATTCTCGAAAAGTTCCCTTCGGCAAAGGCCGTCGACATGGAGAGCTGCTCCATAGCGCAGGTGTGCCATATCTACGGCGTGCCGTTCGTCAGCTTCCGCATCATAAGCGACATTCCGCTGAAGGACTGCAAGGCGGCGCAGTACACGGACTTCTGGGCAAGGCTCGCCGACGGGTCGTTCAACGTGACAAGGAGTTTTCTTGAGGCTATCTAAACAACAACATACGAAATGGACAAAATACCGAGTTTTACAATTAACCACGAAAAGCTGCAGCCCGGCATCTACGTGTCGCGCAAGGACAGCGTAGGCGGAGAGACCGTCACCACGTTTGACATCCGCATGAAAGCGCCAAACAGCGAACCGGCGCTGCATCCCGGCGCACTGCATACCATAGAGCATCTTGCCGCCACTTACCTGCGCAACGACAGCGAGTGGAAAGACCGCATCATATACTGGGGCCCGATGGGATGCCTCACCGGCAACTACCTGCTGATGAGGGGCGACTTGGAGTCGAAGGACATTGTGGACCTGATGAGACGCACTTTTGAATTCGTGGCCGGCTTCGAGGGCGAAATACCCGGCGCCGCACCCAAGGACTGCGGCAACTGGCTTCTCCACGACCTGCCCATGGCGCGGTGGGAAGCAAGGAGGTATCTCGAAACCCTCAACGACATCAAGCAGGAAAATCTTGTATATCCCGAATAAGCGGACAAGCGTTTTGCCAACCTTTTATCGTACGATAAGAGGTCGCATATCGTACGATAAGAGACCGTGTATCGTACGATGTGAGGTCGTGCATCGTACGATGTGAGGTTGGCGAAGCTATGATTTGGGGCTAAAGGACTGAGTTTAGGTGGCGATGGGAAAAACAACTTGGCACGTTGTTTTTCATCGCCACCTAATCTTGTTATCGGTATATGGCGCAAATTTGCAGAACACGCCATATAATATAAGGTACATTATCCCATGAAACACGTCACTAATTAAACGATTATGAAAAAGACAATTATATCAGCATTGGCTCTGCTCGCCGCCACTGGCGCGCTGGCACAGAAAAGCGACGTGTTCACGCACAGACAGTATCTCAGCGGACACGGATGCGACGACATGGTGCAGTGGGATTTCTTCTGCACGGGTGGCAACAACTCCGGGAAATGGACCAAGATAGGCGTGCCCTCCTGCTGGGAACTGCAGGGCTTCGGCACTTACCAGTATGGCATGAAATTCTACGGCAAGGCGTTCCCCGACGGGGTGGCAGACGAGAAGGGCATGTACAAGTATGAGTTCAAGCTGCCGAAAGAATGGGAAAACCACCACATCGAACTTGTCTTCGAGGCTTCGATGACCGACACGCAGGTGATGATAAACAAGCGCAAGGCCGACTCCAAGCACATGGGGGCGTTCTACCGCATAACATACGACGTGACCGACCGCGTGAACTTCGGCGACAAGAAGAACCTGCTCGAGGTGACGGTGAGCAAGGAGAGCGAAAACGCCGGGGTGAACCTATCGGAAAGGCGTGCCGACTACTGGAATTTCGGCGGCATATTCCGCCCGGTATTCATCGTATGCAAACCGGCACTGAATATCGAGCGCACCGCCATCAACGCCACCGCCGACGGCAATTTCAACGCTTATGTGCTGCTCAACCATACTATTGAAGGGGCAAAGATAAAGACCACCGTCAGCGACATGAACGGCAGGAAAGTGGGCGAAAACACAACCGACGTGCGCAAGGGCAGCGACCATGCCGACGTGTCGTTCAAGGTGAACAACCCCAAACTGTGGACTGCCGAAACGCCGAACCGCTACAAGGTGGATTTCGCACTCATCGACGCAGACGGAAAGACGCTGCACATTGAGAAAGACAAATTCGGTTTCCGCACCGTTGAGACAAGGGAGAGCGACGGGTTGTATATCAACGGCAAGAAGGTGAACATACGCGGCGTGAACCGCCACAGCTTCCGCCCCGAAAGCGGACGCACACTGTCGTATCAGAAGAACCTTGAGGACGTGAAACTCATCAAGAGCCTCAACATGAATGCTGTGAGGCTCTCCCACTACCCCGCCGACCCGGAATTCTACGACATCTGCGACAGTCTCGGCCTCTACGTGATGGACGAGCTGAGCGGCTGGCACGGACACCACGAGACCGTCAACGGGCAGAAGCTGATACGCGAGATGGTGACGCGCGACGTGAACCACCCTTCGATAATATGGTGGAGCAACGGCAACGAGAAGGGATGGAACACGGAACTGGACTGCGAGTTCCACAAATGGGACGTGCAGAAACGCCCCGTGCTGCATCCGCAGGGCAATTTCAGCGGATATGAAACGATGCACTACCGCTCCTACGGGGAGAGCAACGAATATATGCGCAAGCCGGAAATATGGATGCCGACGGAATTCCTGCACGCTCTCTACGACGGAGGCGCCGGCGCCGGCCTCTACGACTACTGGGAGGTGATGCGCCAGTGGCCGCGCTGTGCCGGAGGTTTCATCTGGGCTCTCGTTGACGAGGGTGTGAAGCGTGTGGACATGGGCGGAATGATTGACAACGTGGGCAACTATGGTGCCGACGGCATCGTGGGGCCGCACCACGAAAAGGAGGGCAGCTACTACACCGTGAAACAGGTGTGGAGCCCCGTGCAGGTGTTCATGCCGGAGAATTTCAGCGGCACGCTCAATGTGGAGAACCGCTATAATTTCCTCTCGCTGAAGGGTGTGAAGTTCGACTACGACTACGTGAATTACACCGGTGCCAAGGAGACGACGGTGAAACACGGCTCCGTGAACGGTGCTGACATCGCAGCCGACTCCAAGGGACAGATTAGCGTGGGCGCAGTGCCGGCAGGAGCAGAGGCTCTGAAAGTGAAAGCCACCGACCAGTACGGCGAAGAGGTCTTCACATGGGTGTTCAAGCTGAAAGACACCGGGAAGCTGTTTGCCAAGAACTCTGGCGGCAAGCGTCCGCAGATGCAGGGCAACACGGTGAAGGCAGGCAACGTGACATATTCGTTCAGCGAAACAGACGGTACTCTCGCCAGCGTGACGACGGGCAAGGGCGAATACAAGTTCGCCGGCGGACCCAAATTCTTCGCCTACAGGCGCACCGACCGTTCCATGGACCAGTTCTACAACCACGACGACTCCGAGGCGGAGAAGAAGAAGACCACATATTCCGAATACCCCGATCAGGGCAAGTTCGACAAGATTACAGCCAGCGATGGCGAGAACGACACTCTCGTCGTGACTTCCACATACAAGCTCGGCTCTCTGCAGAAGGCTGAATGGCACATCGCCCCCGACGGCGGCGCGCGCCTTGTCTACACATACCTCTTCAACGGCGTGGTGGACCTCATGGGAGTGAAGTTCGACCTCCCCGAAGACGAGGTGACCCACAAGGAATGGCTGGGCAACGGTCCTTACCGCGTGTGGAAGAACCGCATCCACGGTCCGCAACTCGGCATCTGGGCAAACGACTACAACGACCCCATACCGGGCGAAAGCTTCGACTATCCCGAGTTCAAGGGTTACTTTGCCGGAGTGCAGTGGATGAAGCTCACCACCAAGACCGGCACGATAACACTGCAGCCGGGCAACAGCGACAATGACTGCGTGGGCGTTTACCAGCCGCGCGACGGCCGCGACAAGCTGCTATACACTCTTCCCGAAACGGGCATCAGCATGATGCAGGTGATACCGGCGGTGAGGAACAAGGTAAACACCACCGACCTCAACGGTCCGTCGGCACAGCCTGTTTGGGCCAACGGCACTTACACGGGAGAGGTAAGACTGAATTTTGAATAGCGACACAACTGGGCATATGAAAAGACTGACAGCAATGATACTGGCGGCTGCCGCAATGCCGGCTGCCGCCGGTTCGCCGCAATGTCCTGCAAATAACGCCGCCACGTGGTACGAACAGTTCCGAAACCCGCAAGACCAGGCCAAGCCGTGGACGTTCTGGTATTGGATGTTCGGCAACGTGAGCGATGCCGGGATACGCCTCGACCTGCATGCCATGCACGACGCCGGGATAAAGGGCTTCTACCTGATGCCCATTAAGGACCCGGCCGACAGCAAAGACGGCTTGGGCGGCTCGTCGCGCCAGCTGTCGCCTGAATGGTGGAAGAGAATCGACACGGTGTTCCATACCGCGGACAGCCTCAACCTAGAGATGGGAATACATTTCTCCGACGGGTTCGCCCTTGCCGGCGGACCGTGGATCTCTCCCGCGGAGTCGATGCAGAAGGTGGTATGGAGCGATACCGTGGTGAGCGGCGGCAAATTCAGGGCAAACCGTCTGAAGCTCGCCAAACCGAAGAACATATACAAGGGATATTATGAGGACATTGCCGTCCTCGCCTACCCTGCCGGCCACGTGGACAACCGCAAGCCGAAGGCATCGGTGGAGTTTCCTTTCAAATCCACAAGTCCGTGCGACATCGTGATGCAGTATGACAGTCCGTTCACGCTGCGCAGCGTGGAGATAGTCACGGGCGGCAACAACTACCAGGCTCACCGTTTCAGGGTTTACGCCTCCGACGACGGCGTGGACTACAAGTTCGTGAGGGAGATTTCCCCGGCAAGACAGGGCTGGCAGAACACCGACGCCATGGCTACATACGCCATTCCTGCCACCACCGCCAGATTCTTCAAGTTCCATTGGACTCCCGAGGGCAGCGACCCCGGCAGCGAGGACATGGACGCGGCAAAATGGAAGCCTACCCTCAAAGTCGGCGGCATCAACCTCGGTTCTGAACCGGTAATAGACGGCTACGAGGGTAAGTCGGGTGCGGTATGGAGGGTGTCGAAGGCTTTTGCCGTGGACGACAACGACTGCGTAGACCCATCAAGGATAATCGACCTCACCGACAAGCTTTCCGCCTCTGAAGGGGATGATACCATGCAGGGGTTCTCCCTGCCCAAAGGGAAATGGCACATCGTACGCATAGGACACACATCGACGGGCCACACCAATGCCACGGGCGGAGGTGGACGAGGTCTGGAATGTGACAAATTCTCGGCGAAGGCCATCGGCAAGCAGTTCGACAACTGGTTCGCAGAAATCTACCGCCATGCTCCGCAGGATATAGTGAAGAAGGTGCTCACACGACTGCACGTGGACAGCTGGGAGGCCGGGGCGCAGAACTGGAGCAGCAATTTCGCCGGTGAGTTCCGCCGACGCCGCGGCTATGACCTCAGGCCGTGGATGCTCGTATATACTGGCGTGCCCGTTGCATCGTCGGCACAGTCCGACAGGGTGTTGCGAGATATCCGCCTCACCATAGGCGACTTGATTAACGACGTGTTTTTCACCGAAGTGAGACGGCTTGCCAACGATTACGGCATGAAGCTCTCAACGGAATGTGTCGCACCGACAATGGTGAGCGACGGACTTCGCCACTACCAGTTCAGCGACTACCCCATGGGCGAGTTCTGGCTCAACAGTCCCACACACGACAAGCTAAACGATATGCTCGATGCTGTGAGCGGAGCGCATATCTACGGAAAGAACGTCATACAGGCGGAGGGGTTCACCGAACTGCGCGGCACATGGGACGAGCATCCTGCCATGCTCAAGAAGCTCCTCGACCACAACTACTGCACGGGCATCAACAGCATCGTGTTCCATGTGAATACGCACAATCCCTACGTGGACAAGACTCCGGGAATGACGCTCGACGGCATCGGCACTTTCTTTCAGCGCGACAATACTTGGTGGAGGGAAATGCCGGCTTTCGACAGATACATTTCCAAGACGCAGGCTCTGCTGCAATACGGCTCGCCCGTGACCGACATCGCCGTCTACACAGGCGACGAAATGCCGCGCCGAGCCATCCTGCCGGAAAGACTTGCGACAACGCTGCCGGGACTTTTCTCCGACAAGACACTGGCGGAGGTCGCCAAGCGGAAAGCCAACGCCGGACAGCCGATGGAGGTAAGCCCCGTGGGAGTGAACCACACCAAATACATGACAAAGGCCGACGAATGGGTGAACTCCCTCAACGGCTACAAATATGACTCGTTCAACCATGATGCCCTGAACGGATGCCGCGTGGTGAACGGTAAACTGACAACAAGGGGCGGGACTGCGTACAGCACGCTGGTCGTGCCACAGGAACGCCCGATGAACCCCGACCGCATAGTGGATTGCTGGAACGTCATCGACTCTGTCGCAAAGCTCGGTGTTCCCGTTATAAGGGAGGTATGGAAGAAGGGGGACCTCTCAGCCATCGGCATTGCGCGTGATGCGGTGCTTCCCGACAGTGTGGACTTTGCCCACAGACGGGCCGACGACGCCGACATTTATTTCATCAGCAACCAGGGCAACGGGACGAAGCTGTTCATTCCCGAATTCCGCGACAGGCGGTCTTTCTGCTATACCGTTGATGCGGAGCATGACCGCATAGCTGAATGGAACGGCACTGACAACATCAGCCTTACTGCCGGTTCGTCGCTATTCTTCGTTTTCACCGACAGGGAAATCGACGGCAAATATGTTTCACAGGCGAAGCCGGCCGGCGGCATGATGCCCCTCAACTGCAAGCCATGGAGCGTGACGTTTGAGAAGACGGGCAGAAAGGTGGTGATGAAGGAGCTGAAAGACTGGACCGCCTTCCCTGAAAACGACATCAAATACTATTCGGGTCATGCGTCATACGAGACCTCATTCAAGCGCAAGCGGATGCCGGCGAAAGGGGAAACGGTAACACTTGACCTCGGCAAGGTGGAGAACATCGCCACGGTATTTGTCAACGGCAAGGATTGTGGCACTGTATGGCGCGCGCCGTACGTCGTGGACATAACGGATGCCGTGAAGAAGGGCGACAACTCCCTCAAAATAGTGGTGGTGAACACTTGGGCCAATGCGTTGCAGGGCAACGACGAGGGCAAAGCGCCGTTCCCCGGCATCTGGACGAACGCCAAATACCGACGGGCAAGCAAAGATTTGCTGCCGGCTGGATTGATGGGGGATGTCTTGATTGGGGAGTGAGAATTTTTTAGTGAGGAGTGTGGAGTGAGGAGTGTGGAGTGTGGAGTGAGGAGTGAGGAGTGAGGAGTGAGGAGTTCTTTCACCGTCACTTGAAGCACATACTTGATTGAAACTGCATACCCATTCCTTGACCCTAGAACGTTATATACAAGAGTTTGAAGAGAACAAAAAGAAATAAATTATGAAGAAGATATTTTTCCTTTCGATGCTCGTTGCCGCCGCTGCTACGGCTGGCGCGAAAGTGACGCTCCCGCGGATTTTCGCCGACGGGATGGTGATGCAACAGCAGACTGACGCTAACCTGTGGGGCAAAGCCAAGCCTGACGCAACGGTGAAGATAACGGCATCGTGGAACAAAAAGGCCGTAACGGTGAAAGCTGACGGCAACGGCGAATGGAAAACCAAGCTGCATACACCTGAGGCCGGCGGCCCGTACACCATCACATTCAACGACGGAGAGAAAACGGAACTGAAAAACATCCTGACGGGTGAACTCTGGATATGCTCAGGACAGAGCAACATGGAGATGCCGATGAAGGGCTTCAAGAACCAGCCCGTGGAAAACGCCGTGGAGGATATTCTGCACAGCGGCGACCCGCAAATGCGTCTGTTCACAGTGAAGCGCACAAGTCTCTACGCTCCGGCTGACGACGTTGTGGGCACATGGAAGGAGGCTTCGCCGGAGTCGGTGCGCGACTTCAGTGCCACGGCATTCTATTTCGGCAGGGAACTGCGGAGGATGCTCAACGTGCCGGTGGGCCTCATCGTCACGTCATGGGGCGGTTCGTCGTGCGAAGCATGGATGTGCCGCGACTGGCTCAAGGCGTTCCCGCAGGTGGAACTGCCCGCGTCGCAGGAGACCATAAAGTCGAAGAACCGTACTGCCACAGTGCTCTACAACGGTATGCTCCACCCTATCGCCGGAGTGTCGATGAGGGGCGTGATATGGTATCAGGGCGAGGAGAACGTGAGCCGCGCCGGCAACTATGCCGAACTCTTCTCGCGCATGATAAAGGGCTGGCGCGACGAATGGAACGAGGGGGATTTCCCGTTCTATTTCTGCCAGATAGCACCCTACGACTACAGCATCATTAAATGGGAACAGTATAACAGTGCCTTCCTGCGCGAACAGCAGGCCAGGGCGGAGATGATTAACAAGAACGTGGGCATGGCGTGTCTTATGGACGCCGGACTTGAATATGGCATCCATCCACGCAAGAAGCAGCTCGCCGGAATGCGCCTTGCGCTCCTTGCCCTCGACAAGACATACGGGGTGAAAGGCATAACGTCTGAAAGCGCACGCTACAAGGACGTGGAGTTCAAGGGTGACACCGCAGTGGTTTCATTCGACCGCGCCGGGATGTGGATTTACGGCAAGAACGGCCTGAAGAGCGACCTCGTGGAAGTGGCAGGCAAAGACAGTGTGTTCCATCCTGCCAAGGCATGGATAAACCGTTCCAAGCTCTACGTGAAGAGCGACGAGGTGAAGCAACCGATAGCCGTGAGGTATGCCTTTAAGGACTGGGCCGACGGCGACTTGTTCTGCGACGGACTTCCCGTAAGCTCATTCCGCACCGACGACTGGCCGAAATAAGCGAATAACATTTGCACGTCACGAAAAGATTTCGTACCTTTGCAGCCGCATTGAGCGCCTGTGGCGAAATTGGTAGACGCGCCAGACTTAGGATCTGGTGTTTTGCGACGTGTAGGTTCGAGTCCTATCAGGCGCACACAGAAAAAATCCTAACTGCTTTGATATAGGCGGTTAGGATTTTTCTTTTATATTTTGGGCAACGTTCCGGCAACGTATTCCATGCTTCCGTTGTCATTGTTTTTTCCTAAGCTCTTCAATCAAGTCATTAACGATGTATGTATCACTCATCAGATGAAGGCCAAGTTCTTTGTCGTGAAGCATTTGGCAAACATCGGAATCATAGAATATCTGCAATGCCCTGTCTGTTGATATATGCAGCGTATCGGCCAACTGTGCTATGACGCGAGCTATCTTGTTCCAGAATAAGAAGTCCAACATGATTATACCCTTTCGTATGATTTGAATTGCAAATACTTATCTACTATCACCTGACTCAATATGCAAACCTGATAGTTGGGCTTGTGATAAACCAACTGTCGAAGAGTATGCTCCACATCAGCATAACCATTGATATAGGCTTCTACTGCATCAATGACACGGTCGTCTGCCACACCGCCTTCAATAATGTCATACCCCTTCCAAGGCTGCTTTCCTTTTCTGCTGCCAACAATGAAGTCAAGCCATTCCTTATCGTAAGCATTAAATCGTTTCACCTTGCAGTCTTGTGGCAGAGTGAACTCGTATGTATTGACTATTGCCTGTTCAGCCCGCCGTATGGTCTTGATACGGACTGCCCATTTGGAGGCTTGCTCAAATAATGGCGTGAGATAGAAGCCCGGACCGAAATCCAAGTCTTTTCTGCCAATGCTTACCAACGGCTGCCCGACAATGACATTTGAACCATGGTATAATGTTTGCCTTTCCATTAATCCTCTCTTTCCCAATTTTTAAGAGCTTCGACCACATCGTTTGCTACAGCTTCCCGGCTCTCGGTATGCAGAGTGTCATAGCAACCTTGAATGAGGCTTTTAATCAGCCCCACCTTATCCAACCGCCTTCTCATTTCAGACGGCGATATTCCCATTTTCTGCGCCGATGCCTCGATGGCCAACACCGTAAAGGCGAGACGGTCGAAGTCTGGAGTGCTTTTCAGCAACTGTTCTCTATCCTCCATATATTATAATAATGTGGGGTTCAACAACTCGGAGACATCCACTTTCAGAAGTTTTGCCACAAGCATTACTTTGATTCTGTTGAGCATCCGTTCTTCCAATGTCTATGAACCATATTCGGATGCAAATGTATGGATTTTTCTTGGGGTTTCGTTTGGTATTGGGGTTAAATAAAAGAAAATTCTTATAGACATAGGCGTTTAGAGCATACCTGCAAAATGTTTTACAAATAAGACATTTGGAACACTTTGTTTTTTGTCTGATTTCAAGGAGCAGTGCTTTTCGGGGAGGAAACGATAGCTTTGCCCGGAGGAAACGATAGCTTTGCTCCCCGAAAAGCTATCGTTTTCGCCGAGGTTTTGGGGTATCGGCTTTTAGGATACGCCTATTGTGTTGGTTATCAACATATTGCGCTTACCCCAAAAGAACGGTAGAATTCGGTTAGGATTTCAGCAAGTCCCACATCGGCAAAATGCGACATTTGGAACACTTTTCAAACGTTGCACAAAGGACATACAACAAGTGTTGCACTGTTTTTTTGACCGTTACTGAATACATGAAATTCCCCGGAAGCCACATACATAAATTACGGTTTCCGGGGAGTTTTGTTTTTATAAAAAGTCTCCCAATCAAGTGGAGAACTTTAGCCTGAATAATTCACAGAGACAATAAAAAGACGCGCAATCCTTTTGTCATGTCGGCAAAAGTGAGTACCTTTATAGTGTTGAAATTC
>CAVGJZ010000025.1:0-37506 GCA_963629785.1 Oscillibacter sp. MSJ-31
AAAGTGTTCCAAATGTCTTATTTGTAAAACATTTTGCAAGTATGCTCTAAACGCCTATACCTGACCAAATCCACTTTCCGAGATTTTTCTTGCTAAAAAGTTTGTATTGCCGAGAATTATTTGTATTTTCGCAGTACGAGAACCCGCCAAGCCTCTCAATGATGCTCAAATGTGCGGGTCGTTTTTGTTTTTATAGGTTTATGACAACAAGAATTCCGTTCATAAAGACATATTCCACACCAAAGGAGTTGGTACACCTACTCAAAACAAGAGGTATGGAAATAACCGATGAAGAAAAGGCAGAGCATTATCTTTCCCACATCGGCTACTATCGTTTGTCTGCCTATCTGAACCTGAGTTGCCACTAAATTGACACCATACATTTTTTAAGACAAATGTAACCCGACTTTGCGGAGAAATCATTAAATTTGCAACGTAGGGCAAGTGGACGGCAGGATTTTTTGTTTGCCTGCACCGCACGCCCTTAACGAAAAACATACGACCATGGCAAAAGGCGGAAAGAAAAAAAGGCTAAACAAGAAGCAGATGGCAGAGAAACTGCAGGACTTCTTTACACAAAACCCCAGCGAACAACATAGTTTCAAAGAGATATTCCGGGCACTGAAGCTCGACACACACCCTGCCAAGATGCTCGCCGTCGATGTGATGGAAGAGATGGCGTGGGACGATTTCCTCGTGCGCAAGGGCGAAAGCGCATACCAGCTGAACATGAACGGACAGGTGCAGGAGGGCACTTTCCAGCGCAAGGCCAACGGAAAGAACAGCGTGGTGCCCGACGAGGGTTCGGCGCCCATCTTCGTGGCGGAGCGCAATTCCATGTCCGCCCTCACCGGCGACAGGGTGCAGTTCACCATCATGGCGCGGCGCAAGAACCATATCCGCGAGGCTACGGTGACAAACATACTGTCAAGGGCAAAGGACACCTTCGTGGGCAAGCTGAGGGTGGAAAAGGACTTCGCCTTCCTTGTCTGCGACGGCAACATCTTCGCACAGGACGTCATCATCCCCAAGCGCAAGCTCAAGGGCGGCAAGACGGACGAGAAGGCGGTGGTGAAAATCACCCAGTGGCCATCGAAAGACAACAAGAGCATGATAGGCGAAGTGGTGGACGTGCTCGGGGCTACGGGCGACAACAACGCGGAGATGAACTCCATCCTCGCACAATACAGCCTGCCCTACAAATACCCCAAGAACGTGGAGGAGGCGGCCGACAAAATCGACCCCACCATCACTCCCGAGGACTACCGCGAGAGGGAGGATTTCCGCAACGTGACGACATTCACCATCGACCCGCACGACGCCAAGGACTTTGACGACGCACTGTCAATACGCAAGCTGCAGAAGGGCTTGTGGGAGGTCGGCGTACACATCGCCGACGTGTCGCACTACGTCACCGAAGGCTCCGTCATCGACAAGGAGGCAGTGAAGCGCGCCACCAGCATATACCTCGTGGACCGCACCATACCGATGCTCCCCGAAAGGCTCTGCAACTTCATCTGCTCGCTGCGCCCCAACGAGGAGAAACTGACCTACAGCGTTGTCTTCGACATGAACGAGAATGCAGAGGTGCTGCGCTGGAGACTGCGCCACTGCGTGATAAAGAGCGACAGGCGTTTCGTCTACGAGGAGGTGCAGAAGATACTCGAAGACAACGGCGTGGTTGACGGCACCGGCGAACCGGCTCCGGCACTGCCCGAAGGACAGGAATACAAGGGCGAGTACGCCACGGAACTCGTCACGCTCGACCGCCTGGCAAAGAAGCTCCGCGCGGCGAGGTTCAAACACGGGTCGGTGAAATTCGACCGCGAGGAACTGCGTTTCGACATCGACGGGAAGGGCAAGCCCGTGCGCTGCTACTTCAAGACAGCCAAGGACGCCAACAAGCTCGTGGAGGAGTTCATGCTCCTTGCCAACCGCACCGTGGCGGAGAGCATAGGCAAGACACCGAAAGGAAAGGCTGCCAAAACGCTGCCCTACCGCATCCACGACGTGCCGGACCCCACGAAACTAGAGACACTGCGGCAGTTCGTGGTGAAATTCGGCTACAAGGTGAAGACCGACGGCACAAAGGGCGCGATAACGAAGAGCCTCAACACGCTGCTCAGCGACTGCAACGGCAAGAAGGAGCAAAAGGCGATAGAGGCAGTGGCACTGCGCGCCATGATGAAGGCGAAATACAGTATCCACAACATAGGCCACTACGGACTGGCCTTTGAATACTACACGCATTTTACCAGTCCCATACGCCGCTACCCCGACACCATGGTACACCGTCTGCTCACACGCTATCAGGCGGGCGGGCGTTCGGCCAGCAAGGAGCACTACGAGGAACTCTGCGAGCACTCCAGCGAGATGGAACAGATAGCGCAGAATGCGGAGCGCGACAGCATAAAGTACAAGATGGTGGAGTTTATGTCGGACAAGATAGGCAATACCTACGACGCGCACATCAGCGGCATCACCTCATACGGCATCTACTGCGAGATTGACGAGAACCACTGCGAGGGCATGGTGCCGCTGCGCGACCTGAAGGGCGACTACTACGACTTCGACGAGCGCAACTACTGCCTCGTGGGCCGCCGCCACCACAACAAATACCAGCTCGGCGACCCGATACGCATACAGGTGGCAAAGGCGAACATGGAGAAAAGGCAACTCGACTTCAGCGTGGCCGACGACTAGCCGGCAGACTGGTTGCAGGATTCACACGCCCACACCAGGCGTTATTAAAAAGGGCAGTATCAAATATTCCTGATACTGCCCTTTACCGTTATGCCTTGCGGCGCGGAACACTGTCCGCCCGCCACTTTACGTATTATTCAACCACCGTCACGCTGCCTTCAAAATGCCCCGTGAGGTTGGCACTGTCGTATTTGTAGATATTGAACACGGAGAAATCAACGGCGATAGAACCGTCCTCAATCTTCGCACTGGCGTTGCCTCCGATAGCCACGGCATCGTCGCCCGCGTCATTGCAGCTCGCCTTGTTGTATTTCACGCCGCCGTAGGTGACACTAATCTTTGCGTTGGTATCAGTGCCGGAGAAACCCTTTAGCTCGCCGGTCATGAACTCGTCAGGCACTTCCATCACGATGTCGGCATCAGCCATTCCCGCAACGGTCGTCACATTCTCCCTGGAAGAGAGATAAATGGTGTAGATACCGTCCTTGTGGGTGGCAACGGCGGAATTGAGGCTCGTGTCGTCCTGGTTCTGCAGGCGGTAGGCATTGGGCACGGAGAGGTCGTAGAGCTGGAACGTGTCGTTGTACTTTGAAGAGAAACTCCTTCCTGTGCCGAAGTTCTGGATGTCCACGCTCAGCTTGTAGGTATCCTCACTCATCATCTCCACGCTAATCGTTCCGGTGGCGTTTCCCACATTGCCCCTCGACAGGCTGTAGGTCTGCTCCTGTATATTGTCCACGAAATCGAACTTGAAGTCCTTGCCGTCGCCGGTGATATCAATGGCGTCGCCGCTGAGGGCAGAATACGGCACCTGGATGTGGGCATACTGGTAGCATTCCTCAAGTTCCCTGGCGCTCTCGATTTTGGCGTTGGTAAGATACAAGTCCACCACAGCGTTTTCCTCGTCCACATTGTAGAAAGCAGCCTTCACCTGCTTCTCCTGGTCATCCACGTTGAAGGTGTTGTCGGCGTTGGCTGCCGGCGTGGAGCACTTGCCGAGGTAATTCACCTCGAAATCCTTGCCGCTGTCGGCGTTGGTGAGCTTCACGACCACGTTGCACTGGTCGTCAACGACCTCCACCTTCAGAGTGCCGGCAGTGAAACCTTCGTCCTCAAACTCGTAGAAGGACGTTCCGCCGAACGGCTCATACGCTACGGGGTCCATATAATAGGCGGTGAAATCGCCGTCTTCGGTCTTCACATAATCCGCCAGGTTTATTTCCTCTCCCAACTTGTCCTCCGGGATGGCCACCTGCAGGTAGTTGGTCGTGCCGCCCATGATGTCGTGGTAGTCGGTGGGGATATTGTCCTCGGCGCTGGCAAACACGTAGACGTAGCCGTACACGGTGGTTACGAACGCCGATTTCAGCTCCACCGTAGTGTCGCCGTATTTCACGAAGTTGGCGGCCTGCGGCGTTTCGGGCTTGGTGAAAGTGATATAGTCCACGTCCTTGCCTATCTCATAAGTTCCCATCACCCTGCCGTCCTTCACCACGTAGAGAAAGTCCTTCTGTGTATCGTCCTGCTGTGCGGCAGCCGGCATTGATAGTCCTGCGAGCGCAACTGCCGAAAAGAGTATTTCCTTTATCATAACTTAATTTTTTTATGTGTTTGTCCTGCCTGTTATTTCTTTATCATCTTGAGCGACCGTCCGCCGGCCTTTATGATGTAGACACCGCCCGAATAGCCGGCGGCGTCCACCTGCGCACTACCGCCGGCAGCCTTTGCCTTGCCCACGAGTGTTCCGTTCTGCGAGTACACCGCCACTTCGGCATTGTCCTGCAGTCCGCTCACCTCAAAGCTGTAGCCGTTTGCCTTTACGGTGATGTCGCCCGCTGCGGCATTCCTGATTTTGTCCACGGCGGTGGCGGCGGTGCCGAACATTATCTTGTCGATGTCCTTGATGGCGTATTTCTCGCTTGTGCCGTCAGCCTTTGCCACGCTGACAGAGCCTGCGGAAAGCTCTATTTTGTCAATGTCGGTCATTTTGATAACGTGTGGTGTGCCGTCGAGATACAGCACGTTTACCTCGCCGGCTGCGAATGTCGCCGTGAACACTCCGCACAGGAAGGCTGCCACTGTAAATAGTCTTTTCATAAATATCTTCTGTTTGTATGTTTGTTACTTGTTGTTCAATTTTCTCCCCTTCATGACCGGTGCGTCTCCGGCCGTAAGCGGCATGCGGAAGGTTTTTGCGCCAACCGTCGAGAACTGCGTCTTGGCAGTCGGGAATGCAACGGTGCGTTTCTTGGCCGACGAACTTGTTGAAGCCGGGAATGTCTTGCTTTCTATTTCCCATGAAGCATTTGCCAGATGTGAGTGGAAACTTGCCTTCGTCACTGTGGTGCCGTTCTTGTCGGTTCCACTTACGAGCAGCGTGTACCAGCCGCGCTCCAGGTTGTCCTTCTTGAATGTGTATTCCCCGGCATAGTTTATCGTGGAGGTAATGTCCTCGGCATCGCCCTCGGCGGCAACCTGGTCGAGGGTCTTGTCCTTGTTCAGCTCGTTCGACAGGTCGTTGTCCTTCATCAGCCTCACGTGGGCAGAGGTAACATTGCTCGGCGTTATCTCGAAGCATACGTTCACACTGCCGTCGGCAGCTTCCTTGGAGAGGACGTTCACCTTGGGACAGTCGCCCTGCCCCACCGTAATGTGGTTTTCCGCCGAAGCCTTCGCCCAGTCGCCATTGGCATCCACCGCAAGCACATTCATCACGTAGTCGTCCTCGTCGCTGACCTCCCAAACGTTCTTCCCGTTGTAGTATTTCGCCCAGTCGGCCGCCGTCAGTGCCGTGGCGGAAGTGAACATCATATAGTCGTAGCCATAGACAGACTCATACTGGTCCACCTTTTTCTTGCTGCCCAGCAGGGCATAGACCGTCTTGATATTGTCGCCGAGACCGATGTTGTAAGCCGCATTGCCGTCGGCATCCACTCCGGCATACTCCACGCTCACCGTCTCGCTGCTCACGCCCGGGGCTTCGGTGGTGAGTTTTACAAAGTTCACCTCGTTGCCCACGGTGGCACTCTCGTCTGTCACCGACGTGACGTTCACCGTAGCCACATAGAAATCCTGTCCGCCGGGGATGAAGAAGTCTGTGCCGTAGCCATCGTTGTCTCCGTTCTTTATGGTAAAGGTCTGCTCCCCCTGGTCAAGATAGCCATACGCCGCGACAAGCTTCTTGAGCATTTGCTTGAGGGTTGTCTGGTCTGCGCTTTCAACGGTCGTGTTGTAGTAGTAGCGGAGAAGCAGGTCCACGGTTTGCGCCTGGAAGAAGCCATGGGCGTAGTAGCCGTCCTTTTCCTTTGTCTTTACCGTGTACTTGATGAAATTCTTGCCTGTCTCCACCGCTGAGGGTGCCGCACTGTCGGCTACCACGGTATCGTCAGGCAGTTTGAACGACAGGTAGTCGCCATCACCCATTTGGTACTGCGCCACCACCTTGTTGCCCTTGACGAGATACACCTTATCCTGGGCATTAACGCCAAGTGAAGCTGTCCCTGCGAGAATTGCTGTTGCAAAGATTACCTTTTTCATTTTGTCTGATTGGATTAAATAATATGTTCCTTTTGTTACCATTAAAGTTCTTCTTTTGCAAAAATAGCAACAAATACACAAACTTTGCTTCCCTGCCAAAGAAAAAAAACGGAAAATCAGCGAAAACGTTTACTCACGTCTTATGAATGACGTATCCGGCATTGCGTATTCAGTATGACGCCGTGTTCAACAACGCAAACCGTCACAGCGTTTCAGGCAAACATTACCTTTTCGTTTTGCCTATCCGAATTTTATTGTAAATTTGCAGTAAAATTCGGATAGGGGAATATGACAGCGTATGTAAAAAGGACCGTTTATCTGCAAAAACTGATTAACCGGCGAGACAACGGTGAGGTAAAAATCATTACCGGCACCCGCCGGTGCGGCAAGTCATGGCTTTTGAAGAAGGTGTACTTTGACTATCTAACAAGCCAAGGCGTGCCGAAAGACAATATCGTTTCGGTTTCGTTTGACATGGACGAGGACATTGACGGGCAGGATTTGACAAACCCGGCTATACTGAAAAAATATCTCTATTCCAAGATTGCCAGCGATGACGAGAACTACTATGTATTCCTGGACGAAATACAAATGGTGGAAGGCTTCGAGCGCATCGTGAATGGCTTGAATGCCCGTGACAACGTAGATGTATATATCACGGGAAGCAACTCCAAGTTTCTGTCGAACGACATCAATACCATATTCCGTGGACGAGGGGACGAGGTGAGGGTCTATCCTTTTTCTTTCAAGGAATTTTGTACGGGCAGAACCGAACCTGTCAGTGAACTTTGGAAGGAATACTACACGTATGGCGGAATGCCAGCCCTTAGAAACCAGCCCACCCCGGAACAAAAGGTAGGCTATCTGCAACGCCTTTGGATGAAAACCTACATAGATGACGTGGTAGAAAGGAACGGCATCAAAAACCGTATGGCTTTGGAGAGTGTAGTGGATGCGCTGTGCTCTGCCATCGGTTCACTTACCAACCCCAACAAAATTCGCAACACTCTGGAGAGTGTCCTGCAGGTAAAGGTGAACATAGAGACCGTGATGTCGTATATGCAATGTCTGGAGAATGCCTTTCTCTTCGAAGGGTCGCGCCGTTATAATGTGAAGGGCAGAAAATATTATGAGAGCATCAAGAAATATTATGTGGTCGATGTGGGATTGCGCAATGCGCGTTTAAATTTCCGCCAACAGGAAATCACGCATATCATGGAAAATGTCATCTACAACGAACTGCGAATCCGCGGCTATGTCGTGGATGTTGGAGTTGTGGAAAGCCGGGTAATGAAAGACGGGAAAAGCACCTACCAACAATTGGAGATAGACTTCATAGCGGCAAACGGACTCGAAAAATATTATATCCAGTCAGCGTATGCCTTGCCTACGGACGAGAAGCGTGAGCAAGAGCTTGCTTCGCTAAAGAAGATAGACGATTCCTTCCAGAAAGTAATTATCGTGGGCGAGGACATCGCCACATATATTGACGATAACGGCTATACCTTTATGGGTCTGTTCCAGTTCCTGAAAAATGAAAAAGTGATAGAATGACAGGTTGCCAAGACAAAAGTGTGCTGTCACTAAGGTGCGCTAAATCCAAGATACACTTATATTCCTGTTCGCCTATCCGAATTTTACTGCAAATTTACAGTAAAATTCGGATAGGCGGTCTTGTCGGATAAACAAGCCGACCCTATATCAAAGACCTTTTACGCTTGTTTGGGCGATTGCAGAATAAAGCCCAATCCTGCATTTGTAAAGTCCAAAGAGAATTTCGTAAAGCTCAAATAGAAATTCGTAAAGTCCAAAGAGAGATTCGTCATCTCCTCTTCCCCTCCGTCATACCCCTCGAGAGCCACATAAAGACGGCAAAGAGAGCGGCTCCGCTGAGGAGTCCGGCAATCGCGTCGATGGCATAATGCGCCTGGATATATACCGTGGCAAGACACAGGAACACGTAGAACGGCAACATACAGAGGAGCAGACGGCGGTTGCGGGTGTGCCACACAAGGAGCATTATCACCGTGGAGATACCCACGTGACTGCTCGGGAACGCTGCCGTGGGACGCTCGCCGGCAGCCTTGGCATCCTCCACAAGACGGTAGAAGAGACCGTCGCTCCAGCCCGGACTGGGCAGGCACTCGGTGTGGGTGTTGAAATAGTCGTGGAGATTGGGGAACACCCCTGCCGCTATCTTGTCGAGCCCCACCGCCTTGTAGTAGAACGTGGGGCCGGTGACGGGCACAAGCACAAAGATGACATAGTAGACAAAGAATGATGCCATGACCACGAACGCGGCACGCTCATACTCATGGTAACGCCAAAAGAAATAGTATATCGCCACGAGAGCTATCATGGGATAGTAAGAGGCGTAGCCCATATCCATCAGCTCGCCCACGACGGCAGAAGGAAAGTCGGCGGCGAAAGTCAGTGCCGGCTGGAAGCCGAACAGCGACTGCTCCATACCGGCGAACACGTGGTCGAGGTTGGGCAACAGGCGGTTAAGCTCGTAGGTATCGGGATACCACCATGAGAGGAGCGCCATCTGCACCGAGATACGGGCGAATTTGGTGAAACGGCAGGGTATCATCCTGTAAACGCCCCACATGGCGAGTGTAACGGCGAGAATACGCACCCTGCCCCATATCATGGCCTGGGGGTTGGCAACCTTGGTGTACATGAAAAACACCATGAGCAGGGTGAACACGAGATACGCCACCATTACCCACTCGAGAGCCAGCAGCCCGCGCCGGGGCTTGGTCTCCTTCTTGAAAAAATCCGTCATTTTATGTTGCTGATAAGTTATGCGGAAGACTTAGAGCCATCCGTTGTCCTTGTACCATTTCATTGTAATCTCCGTGCCCCGTTCAAGGTCGTATTCGGGACGGAAGCCGAGCCGCTCCCTCGCCGGAGAGATGTCGCAGCGCCAGTTGCGCTGCTTCATGATGTTGTATTTGTCGCGGTTGAGGGCGGAAATCCTGCCGGTGATGCGGGCCGCCATTTCGCCGGCAACGGAGACGACCTTGAGAAACCACAGCGGCGCCACTATGCGCAGCACGTGTTTCACGCCGAGGTATTTCTTTATGAGGTCGCTGAAAGTGCGCGAGTTGTAAACGTTGCCGTCGCTCAGTATATAACTCCCTCCGCATACCGAGGGGTCAGCGTCGATGGCGAGGAAAACGGCCTGCACCACGTCTTTCACATAGATGAAAGTGATGTCCTGCCGCTTGTAGCCCACGGCAAAGTCCACGTGGCGCGCAATGCTCTGCGCCATGAGGAAATAGTCCTTCTCGCGCGGGCCGTAGACACCGGTTGGACGCAGTATTACAAACGGGAAGCCCTTGAGCGACCGCAGGTAGTCCTCTGCCATGAGCTTGCTTCTGCCGTACGCGGTATTGGGCTGCGGCGTGTCGGTGTCGGCAATGTCGCGGTATGGCATATCCTCGTGGATGGCGCCGAGAATGCTCAGGCTGCTCACGAACACGAAGCGGCTAACCGGCATGGCAAGGCTTGTCAGGGCTTTTACCAGGTTTTTCGTTCCCTCGGTGTTGGTGCGAAAGAAATCCTCGCTGTGCAGGCATTTCGTCACGCCAGCCGCATGTACCACGAAGTCGAAGGTATGGGACGCGAGCTGCCCTTTCATTTTTTCCGCGCTGCCGAAATCGAGTTCTATGAAATTCACCTCCGGCTGCTGCAGGTAGCGGCGCGAACTGGTAGACCTGACAGCCGCCCACACCTCATAGCCGCGGGCTATCGCCTCTTCGACTATGAAGCTGCCTATAAATCCGGTAGCACCGGTGACAAGAATTTTTCTTCTTTCCATTGTTCTTCGTAAAGGCGCGGCGCAATTCTCCGCGCGTTAATAAATATGTATGTTCAGAGCATCAGCTCCATATCCACCACGTCGAGCCATCTGCCGAACTTGTAGCCCACCCTTTTGAAATGCGACACCTTCTCGAAGCCGTGGCGGGCGTGGAAAGCCAGGCTCGCGGCATTTTCCTCGGTGATGCAGGCTATCAGGTTGCGGCAGTCCTCCATGCGGCGGCAGTCGGCAAGCAGACGGTTCATCATCATCGTGCCGGCACCCTTGCCGCAGTGTTCCGGGTCGAGATATATCGTCACCTCCAGCGTGTGGGAATACGCCTTGCGCTCCTTCCACTGATGCACGCAGCAATAGCCCACTACCCTACCCCCGTCTACCGCCACATAATACGGATACCGGGCTGATATATCCCTCATGCGCTGAAGCATCTGGCTGAGTGTCAGTGCTTCCGTTTCGAAACTCACCGTGGTTTCCACCACATAGTGGTTGTAAATCCTCGTTATCGCCTCGGCGTCGGCTTCTGCCACGGAGCGTATAAGAATATCGTTTTCCATTATCCTGAGAGTTTTGCGCCACCCCGGGGCGGAAATCATTTTCCGCCCACGATGGCCTTAATGTCGTTGAGTTTGTTTAGAGCCTCCATCGGCGTGAGGTTATTGATGTCGAGATTGAGGATTTCGTCGCGCACCTGGCACAGCACAGGGTCGTCGAGCTGGAAAAAGCTCAGCTGCTCTCCGCCGCCGCTGCCGGCACTCATGTTCTCCAGAGCCTTGCCTGCCGCCCCTACCCCACTGTTGTCTGCCTCGAGCTGCTTCAGGATGACGTTGGCCCGGCTGATGATACTCTTCGGCATACCGGCGATTTGCGCCACGTGGATACCGAAGGAATGTTCCGAACCGCCGCGCTCCAGCTTGCGCAGGAATATCACCTTGCCGTTCATCTCCTTCACGCTGACGTTGTAGTTCTTTATCCGCGGGAAATTCTTCTCCATCTCGTTGAGCTCGTGGTAATGCGTGGCGAAGAGCGTGCGCGCAGCGGCGCGCGGCTGTTCGTGGAGATACTCCACAATGGCCCACGCTATGGAAATGCCGTCGTAGGTGCTTGTGCCGCGGCCGAGTTCATCGAAAAGCACGAGAGATCGCGGCGTGGCGTTGTTGAGGATGTTCGACGCCTCGGTCATCTCCACCATGAACGTGGACTCGCCCATGGAAATATTGTCGCTTGCCCCAACCCGTGTAAAAATCTTGTCCACAATGCCTATCCTGGCGCTCTCGGCAGGAACGTAGCATCCTGTCTGCGCCATGAGCGTGATGAGGGCCGTCTGGCGCAGCAGCGCCGACTTTCCCGCCATGTTGGGACCGGTGATTATCATTATCTGTTGCTTCTTGTCGTCGAGATAGATGTCGTTGGGCACGTATTTCTCGCCCACAGGCATCTGCGTCTCTATTACAGGGTGCCGCCCCTGGCGGATGTCGAGCACTATGTCGTCCTGTAGAATCTGCGGACGCACATAGCGGTGCTCCTCGGCGGTCTTGGCGAACGACAGCAGGCAGTCGAGCTGGGCTATGACATGAGCGTCGGTCTGTATGGTGTGTATGAAATGCTGCGCCGACTGCACCAGTTCGCCGTAAAGCTTGCTCTCGAGCTGGAGAATGCGGTCTTCCGCGCCGAGTATCTGCTCCTCGTATTGCTTCAGCTCCTCCGTTATGTAGCGTTCGGCACTGGCGAGGGTCTGCTTACGGATCCATGTCTCCGGCACCTTGTCCTTGTGTACGTTCCTTACCTCCAGGTAATAGCCGAAGACGTTGTTGTAGCCTATCTTCAGACTGCTTATCCCAGTTTCCTCTGTCTCGCGCTCCTGTATCTTGAGAAGATAGTCCTTGCCGTGGTAGGCTATCTCGCGCGTCTTGTCGAGTTCCTCGTCCACGCCGCTGCGTATCACATGTCCCTTGTTGACGAGCTGCGGCGGGTCCGGTTCTATCTCCATCTCTATACGGTCGCTGAGTTCCTTGCACACGTCGATTTTCTCCGACAATGTCTGCAGCGACCGGTTTTCGCTTTTGGCGCAGGCTTCCTTTATCGGCTGCATGCAGCGCAGGGCAGTCTTCAGCTGCACCATCTCGCGCGGTGTCACCCTTCCTGTCGCCACCTTGGCGGTGATGCGCTCCAGGTCGCCCACCCCTTCGATATTCTCGTCGATAACCTGCCGGAACGCGGTGTCCTTGAAGAATTCCTCCACCACATCGAGCCTCTTCTCTATGTCGCGGGCGCTCCGCAGCGGAAAACGCACCCAGCGGTTGAGCATTCTCGCCCCCATCGGTGTGGCAGTCCTGTCGATAATGTCGATGAGCGAACTGCCGCCTTCCTGCATGGGCTGCGTGAGTTCGAGCGACCGCACCGTGAAATTGTCGAGACGCACGTAACGTTCCTCGTCGATTCTCGAAATGGAAGTGATGTGCCCTATCTGCGTGTGCTGCGTTATTTCGAGATACTGCAATACCGCTCCGCTTGCCACAATGCCGTTCTTGAGATGGTCTATGCCGAATCCCTTGAGGTTCTTCACACTGAAGTGTTTCTGGAGTTTCTGGCGCGCCGTCTGCTCATTGAAAACCCACTCGTCGAGTTCAAAGACACAATGCTTCGTGCCGAAGAATCTCTCGAAATCGGCTTTCTTGCCTCTCTCGAAGAGCACCTCCTTGGGCTGGAAATTGGCTATCAGCTTCTGTATGTAGTCGTACGGTCCCTCGGTTGTTATAAACTCTCCCGTGGAGATGTCGAGGAACGCCACTCCGCACGCTCCCTTGCCGAAATGCACGGCGGAAAGGAAATTGTTCTCCTTATAGTTCAACACGTTGTCGGTCATCGCCACGCCCGGCGTGACAAGTTCCGTTATGCCTCGCTTCACCAGTTTCTTGGTGAGCTTGGGGTCTTCGAGCTGGTCGCAGATGGCCACCCTTCGCCCGGCGCGTATCAGTTTCGGCAGATAAGTGTCGAGGGCATGATGCGGAAATCCAGCCATCTCCGTAGAAGGATTGTTTCCGGAGTTGTTTCTCTTGGTCAGCGTTATGCCGAGAATACGGCTCGCATCGACAGCGTCGTCGCAGTAGGTCTCGTAGAAGTCACCGCACCGGAAAAGAAGCAGTGCGTCGGGGTGTTTCGCCTTCAACGAGAAAAACTGCTGCATCATGGGCGTAAGCCCCTTTTCTGTCTTTGCCATATTATATAGTTCGTCTTTGGGGAGCTATACCCGCGAAATTGTCCTCTATGCCCATATAGCTTCCGTTCACTGTCTTATTTGTTTTCTATAAGTTCCTTTTCACTCAGCCTTTGCGTTTCACGCCCCTCATGCACACTATTCCGAGGATAACGAACGGAATGGAGAGGATTTGTCCCATGTCGAGTGGGAGAGAGGCTTCGAAAGCTTCCTGCACCTCCTTGGTGTATTCTATGAAGAAACGGGCAGTGAATATGTACGTGAGGCAGAGGCCGAAAAAGAACCCCGTGCCCACTTTCTGCGGATTGCGGCGGTACAGATACCAGCCGATGAAGAAGAGTAGGGCATAGGCGAGAGCCTCATAGAGCTGTCCCGGATGCCGCGGCTGCATGTCCACCTGCTCGAAGACGAAGGCCCACGGCACATCCGTCGCCTTGCCTATAATCTCCGAGTTCATGAGATTTCCCAAGCGTATGAAACAAGCGGTGACGGGAGTGGCAATGGCTATGTTGTCGAGCACCTGCCACAGCGGGAGCCCGGTGCGCCTCACGTATATCCACAACGCAAACATAAGGCCGAGCGTTCCGCCGTGGCTCGCCAGTCCGGCATAGCCGGTGAATTTCCACCCGCCGTATTCCATGAAACGGATAGGGAGGAACATCTCCACCACATGACGGCCGGAGGAAAGGAAATAGCCGGGCTCATAGAACAGGCAATGCCCGAGACGGGCGCCGGCAAGAATTCCCACAAAACAGTAGACGAACAGCGGGTCGAACAACTCTCCCTTTATTTTCTGCTCCCGGTACAGCTTTCTAACTATAAAGTAAGCCGCAAGCAATCCTATCAGCCAGCACAGCGCATACCACCGCATGGCAAACGGGCCTATACGGAAAGCCTCGATACTTGGGTTCCAGTCTATATACAACATTCTTTTCGCGTTTTTACAAACCTGTCCTCTCCCTAAAGACGGAGAGCCGTGACGTTTTTACACATTAAACCTGAAGTGCATGATGTCGCCGTCCTGCACCACATACTCCTTGCCCTCGATTCCGAGCTTTCCTGCCTCGCGCACAGCCGCCTCAGAACCGTATTTGATATAGTCGTCGTATTTTATGACCTCCGCACGGATAAAGCCTTTTTCAAAGTCGGTATGGATAACGCCGGCACACTGCGGCGCCTTCCAGCCCTTGTGGTACGTCCATGCCTTCACCTCCATCTCGCCGGCCGTGATGAAAGTCTCGAGATTCAGCAGCGAGTACGCCTTTTTTATCAGACGGTTCACGCCGCTCTCCTCCAGCCCAAGCTCGTCGAGGAACATCTGCTTGTCCTCGTATGTCTCCAGCCCGGCAATGTCTTCCTCCGTCTTTCCGGCGATGACAAGCGTTTCCGCGCCTTCGCTCTTGGCTATCTCCTCCACACGGGCGGAATATTCGTTGCCGCCCTTTGCCGACGCCTCATCCACATTGCATACATAGAGCACAGGCTTTGCCGTGAGGAGGAACAACCCCCGTGCGGCATCCTGCTCTTCCTTGGAATCGAATTCCACGGTGCGCGCGTTCTTGCCCTGCTCCAGAGCTTTCTTGTATGCCTCGAGCACCGCCACCTCCACCTTGGCATCCTTGTTGCCCGACTGCGCTATCTTCTGCTGTTTCGACAGGCGCGACTCTATCGTCTCAAGATCTTTGAGCTGCAGCTCCGTGTCGATGATTTCCTTGTCGCGCACCGGGTCGATGCTGCCGTCCACGTGGGTGATATTGTCGTCGTCGAAGCAGCGCAGCACATGGATAACGGCATCCGTCTCGCGGATGTTGCCGAGGAATTTGTTTCCGAGTCCCTCGCCCTTGCTGGCTCCCTTCACGAGTCCGGCGATGTCTACAATCTCGCACGTCGCCGGCACGATACGCCCGGGATGAACGATTTCGGCGAGCCTGGTAAGCCTTTCGTCGGGAACGGTTATCACGCCCACGTTGGGTTCTATCGTGCAGAAGGGGAAATTAGCAGCCTGTGCCTTTGCGCTGGAAAGGCAGTTGAAAAGAGTGGACTTGCCCACGTTGGGGAGCCCCACGATACCGCATTTTAGTGCCATGTCTTTGTCTTTATATTTTTCTTTGTTTTTTTCTTTTGTCCTATAGAACCGCCGCCGTTTTCACGCCCTCCCAAAGAGGGAACAGAAACACGGCAACTCACATTTAGCGTGCGAAATTACTCATTTTATTTGTAATATCCTGTATTCAAACGCAGTAAAGTGACGATAAAAAAGCAACTCGGCACGATTTGAGAACCGTGGGCTATATCTAGCGGATGGAGTTCTATTTCAATCTATAGGTCTAAATTTCTATTAGCCGACGGCTTTCTGTGAGTATTCTCCCGGCATTCTGTTTCTCCAGAAAACCGACAGATGGCATCGGCAACATAAAAACCCAAATTGACAGGAACTGCATTCCCTATCATTTGTTCTATATTGGTTTTTGTGCCGTCAAAATCAAAATCCTCCGGGAAAGTCTGAATCATACTTCTCTCCAATGAAGTAAGAGGACGTATTCCTTCAAGTGACTTCACCGGGTCGCCGGGATGCAATGTGTAACCTTTGGGCATCGGCCGGTTCACGCCACGGATTGTCGCGCTAGGCTCAGATGTACAGAATATTCCACGACGGGCATAGCTGCGCGGATGGCGGTAATAATATTTTATCGGCAATCTATCCCCGAAGTATTCTGCTACACTCATTTCATGGTCGGACAATTTCTCCAAGAGGGTAGCTTTCATAAAGTCATCTTCCTCCCCGAGCTTGCCAACCATCACAAAGCGCTTTCTTTTTTGCGGAACGCCACATAGGGCTGCATTAAGAACAGTGTAGGTAAGCCCGTAACCAGCAGCCTTGAAAATTTTGAGTGCGTCCTGAAGCTTTTGTGTCTTCAGAATACGCTCAACATTCTCCATGACAAACCATTCCGGCCGTATTTCAGAAATGATTTTTGCATAGCAAACTGTGAGGTCTCCGCGTCCGTTGTCCTCGTTGCGTTTTCCCGCAGACGAAAAGTCCTGGCATGGAGGTCCTCCTATAATCATGTCGGGTTCATACGGACGGATTGCCTTGACGGAATCGTCTACATTCATTAAATCAGCGCGTATTGCCGGATGGGAAAAGTTCTTTCGATAAACATCCAACGCATCAATCCAGTTGTCGAAAGCAGCAACGACATTCATTCCTGCTTTCTCGAATCCGAGGCTCAGCCCCCCACAACCGCAAAACAAATCTACTACTTTCATCTACACAAATAATTCCGGGTGACTAACGAGATACGCATCGAATCTTCTTTCCGGGCGCAAGAGTTTTTGTCCGTCACCCAAGATGATATTCTTGATTTCAAATTTACTGATACGCGGCTTCTCTAATTCTGAACACTTTAAGAATGGATTTGTCAACTTGCCACTAATGGCAAAAGCCTTGTCTGTCTTGTACTTGTAGGAAAGACTATTGACAATGTCCGTATAGTTGAATTTGCCAAACTGGGTGAAGTCCCACAACATTTTGTACAACCATATAATGGTTCGTTGGTTTCTTGAAATATCATCGTCAGACGAAGTCTCGCGAAGTGCCATTTGAATGACAGACAAGTTCGACCAAACAAATACGTCAAGGCAATTTTCCTCAAGGTCTGTAAGTTTTCTGTCTGTTTTCCATATTGGCTGCATAATCAAGGGCACTTGTTTGTTGGCCAAGTCGCTTGAAACTGCCAAAATTGCGTCTTTGATTTCATTGTAGTGGGGCACGACTTGGCGTATCTCGCCCCAATCCTTTATTTCTTGCCCGATGGTATTAAGAATATCATGCAATTTGTTCTTGCCTCTTGGTGAATCGTAGCAAGCGCAAATGCTACATGCAACAAACAGAATCGTCGGTGAACGCACAACTATCTCGCTTCCGTAGTCTGCGTCTGGTAAATCCTTTGTAGTGTTGTCTGGAAGGGTTGTAAGTTTTACCTCCAATCCGCTAACAGGACTCTGGGTCGTTCTGTTAATCATCACCAGATCAATTTTTTCCTTCTTACTGGCAGTATAGTATTGCTCATAAGGATAATAGCCAGCTTCATAATCGTAATAGGCTTCATCACTAAGCGGGTCTATCCCCAAAAGTTTTGAAGACGGGATGTGCTTATGAACAATTTCATTATTCTTGTTTGTACAAATGAATACAGGGTCAATACCTTTGCTTCCCATATATGCAACAAGAGAAGCTGGGAAAGAACTGTTGAATTGGTTCTTCCCCCATGAGTCTTCAAACCGGTAGTCTCTACTCGAATATTTTTGTCCGAACAATCCCGGGTCTACACCTTCTATAAATTGTATGGTTTGTTTCGTCTTTTTTGCCATATCACCTTAATTTGTTCAACCGGGAAACAAAGATAAACAATTTACACGAAACCAACGAGCATAATGTTTTTTTATTCCATTTCCGGCTCTGCCGCCATTGCCGTCTCCTCTTCCGGCAGCTTGTATCTCTTGACCTTGTGGTCTTCGAGGAAGATTTGGTTGAGGGTGTATTCGAGAGACTGCAGCGTCCGTTCCCTTACTTTCGGCTTCAACTGACATTCCCAAACGGTTATGCAGTGCCAGCCCATGCCTGCCAGTTTATGCTGTTCTTCCTTGTCGCGGGCTTTGTTGCGTTCTATCTTCGCCTGCCAGAAATCCGTCCGGCTCTTGGGCATCACGAAATGCCTGCACCCCTCATGACCATGCCAGAAGCAGCCGTTGACAAAGATGACAGTCCGGTATTTGCGCATCACGATGTCCGGATGCCCCGGCAGCCGCGGATGGTTCAGCCGGTACCGGTACCCACGGGCAAACAGATAGTGCCGCACCAAGAGTTCCGGCTTGGTGTCCTTGCTGCGGATGGATGCCATGCAGTGATGGCGTTGTGCCGGAGTCATTTTGTCCATATACGGCCTTCTCCTTTAGTTCTGACGGGCAATATTCCAATTCATCATTTCTTTTTCTTGTTCTCCAGTGCTTTTTTCTGTTCACTTGCCAATTTGTGGTTTGCGAGGGTCGCCATTTTGAGCTATCAAGTAGCAGGCATAGCGCGTAAGCATTATGTCATCTATCTGACGCTCAGCACCAGAACCAATAACAACCATTTTATTGATGCCAATAAAATGGTCTTCTATATTTTGTCCAACGGTCGTACAGGTGGTCTTGGCTTTGTCTATAACCTTTGTGAAATTTTGCCAAAGCTTATAACCCAGCAATGAACACAATTCCCTTGCACTCCAACATTCTACGCCATCCGTAATACATGACGCTTGTTCAAACCGAGAGAACAATTCTTGTATTTCTTCTTTTTTCATTCTGATTTATACTTAATTTTTTGTATCACAATGCGTTGCACTGTTATACAAACAAGTCCTTTACTATAATTTCCTTGCCCACGATGCTCCTGTGAATGCCGTTCGCCACACCGAAAGTCGTGACGAAGGTGGGGACGAGCGACTTGGTAGTATGAGTTTTTTCACGGAACAGCATCATGCGATGGCGAACGCGTTGCTCGTATTCCTCACTGATGGTGTATTGCCCTGTGCTGAACTTCATTTCGCAAAGGTTGATGGTATGGTCACCCCTGTCTATCACCAAGTCTATCTGTGCTCCATTGTCCTCGGCATCCTCCTTGGATGCCGTGTATCTCCAGGCGGAGGCACTGGTGGAGATGCCCGATATGCCTAGGGCATGCTTGATTTGGGGAAGGTGGGTAAGGCAAACCAACTCGAATGATATCCCTTGCCACGACATGACAGAGCGGGAATCGTAATTGTTTGTCCACCATTGTTCGTCCTTGGCATTCTGTTGCCCGACAAACTTATAGTAGAATAAGGTGTAGAAATCTACCAGACGATAAATTGTGCCTCTCACCTTATTGCCAAACTGAATGTATGAGACGATAAAGTCACAACGTTCCAAGTTGCGGAGGATCGTAGTCAGACGGCAGCCGTCTAGCTTGGAGGCTTTTTGTATTTGGTTATAAGTGAGTCCTTCCTTGTGTTTGTTGAGTAAATCCACCACTTCCAGATACCTGTCCGATTTGCTGAATACAGCATTGTAGAGTTCGTCAAACTCGGTTCTTAGTTCGCCGTTCTTCCTGAAAAAAAGCCTGTCTATATTTGACAAGAGGCTTTCCGACGGGTCGAGCAAACTCAGGTAGAACGGGATACCGCCCAATATCATGTAGAGTCGCAGGATTTGATAATCGTCCAACGCCATTCCTTGGCTCGTCAGGTACTCCTTGGTTTCCTTCAGGCTAAACGGGCGGACATAGATGTTGCAAGTGATTCGGGCATGCAATCCACCGGGATTTTCCACGAGTTTGTCCATCATCCAGGAAGAAGCAGACCCACTGGCGATAAACACGATGTCTTTTCTTCGTGCTCCCCAACCATTCCAAAAGCATTCCAGGGCTTCTACAAATTCAGACTGAGGTGTGTCAATCCAAGGCATCTCGTCGATAAATACCACCTTCTTACGTTCGGACGGGAGAGCCTCCAGATATTCCTCCAGAGCATCAAAGGCATCCGTCCAATCAGCGAATTTTGGTTGGCGTTCCAGTCCGGCTGCCTTTTTGAGTGCCTTGGCGAAGGCACGTAGCTGCTTGACCTTTGTCAGGCGGTGACCGCCGACAAAGGTGAAGTCGTATTTCCCATGAAAGTAGTTGTCTACAAGAAAAGTCTTGCCGACACGTCTTCTGCCATAGACAATGACGAACTCCGAACGGTTGGAGTTCATGCATCTGTCCAAGTCTCCCTTTTCTTTTTCTCTACCAATTATTAATTGTTGCATAAACCATCTGTCAGTTCGTTTGCAAAGATAGTACGAATATATGGTGCAAACAACAAAAGGTGAGACCTTTTTGTACTTTATCCCGTTTTATTTCCTAGATAAAGTACAAAAAGGTCTCACTTTTTTATTTATGCTGCCTACCGAACTTAACGACGTTGCGCAGCAAGTTTTTTCTATTTCAAGTTACGGCATCTGGGCTTTGGCGACAGCAAAAATACGGACTTGCAAAATGTTCCAAATGTCGCATTTTACAAGTTCCAGACATCGGGTATTCATGCCTTGTGAGAGCATACATTTTACCACCCACATAAAACACTGATAATCAACAGAATAAAAATCAGTCAGAAAACGACGTGTCATTCTCTCCAAGCAAAGCACTGCTTTTCGGGGAGCAAACGATAGCTTTGCGGGGAGGAAACGATAGCTTTGCTCCACGAAAAGCAGTGCTCCGCCAATTGCAAGAAAATCAAAAATGTTCCAAATGTCGTTTTTCTGCATTCTCAAGAAAACGATACAATACCCATGTTCAGCGACGGTGAAAAACAACTTGGCACGATATTTTCACCGTCGCCCACTGCTCTTTGGGGCATTTTGTCTCATTTTCCTTTACTTGTTTGAAAAAAAATTATAACTTTGCAACGTCCCGTCAGCGTGGTTGACGCAACAGCAGAAGCCCAAAGGGTGGGATGACATATATTGGAAAGCGTTTACTCAACGCTTTGTTCTTGACGTATCGAAACTTCGCAACTTTCAGTCACGGTCAAGGGCGAGGCAACAGTAGATGCCTTGTGGATGTGTATATACATCAACGCTTGGGTCATGTCTTCCTCAAAAGGAAGGCAGGCCTGGGTTCGATATACATATCGGCGTGGGCTTCTGCGTTGCTCGTTCAACCGTGATGGGCAATGCGAAGGCCTCGATACGTGGGACGGGTGACGGTACAGCAACCCACGCTTTTTTATATATTGCCCAACTTAAAACCTGTTGTTTTACGATACTCTTGTGAGGGTGGCTGCAAGATTTTTTCTTTTTGTGGCACTATGGCTGTCAGTTCAATTATTCGCAAGTTATACAGCAAATCCCGTAATCTAATTCTGTATGGCATTATCGGGTGCTGCTCCTCCGGATTGGATTTCTTGCTCTACACATTGTTCGTTTCCGTCTTCGGATGGCATTACATCTTTTCCAACTCCCTGTCTGTCATTGCCGGCATAACCACCAGCTTTACGCTTAACCGCAACTATAATTTCAAGGTCAAGGACAAGACCAAGCAGCGTTTCTCCATCTTTCTTGCCGTCGGTTTGTGCGGCATGCTGCTCAGTAACTTGATTCTCTGGTGCTGCATTGACAAGATGGAGATAAACAAGATTGCCTCGAAACTGCTCTCCATCGTCCTGGTGGTATTCTTTCAGTTCTTGTTCAACAAGTACATAACGTTCAAGCCTACAACAAATAAATAATAAGTTATGAGTAAAATCTATTTTGTGCTCCCCGCCTACAACGAGGAGGCCAACATCGAGGACACCATCAGACAATGGTATCCCGTGGTGGAGAAATGCGGCAGCGACTGCAGACTTGTCATTGCCAACGATGGCAGCAAGGACAAGACATACGAGAAAATGAAGGCCCTGCAGCCGCAGTCCCCTCAGTTCATCCCACTGGACAAACCCAATCAGGGACATGGCCCCACGGTCTTATACCTTTACCGCTATGCAATAGAGCAGGGTGCCGAATACATCTTCCAGACAGATTCCGACGGACAGACCGACCCTCGGGAGTTTGGCGCATTCCTTACCGCAAGCAGGGATTACGACTGCGTGATGGGATGCCGCCCGGTGCGCGGTGACGGAAAAAGCCGGAAGGTGGTGGAAAACGTGTTGCGTTCATACGTATGGATGTTCTTCCATGTCTGGGTGCCTGATGCCAACGCTCCCTTCCGGTTGATGAAAGCGTCTGTCGTGGCAAAATATCTGGGAATAATGCCTTCCGACTTCAATCTGCCCAATGCGGTTCTCGCCGCATGCTTCAGCAAGTTCGGCGAGAAAGTGAAGTATATCAACATCACCTTCAAACCACGACAGGGCGGTGTCAACTCCATCAATCCCAAAAAGATAGTCAAGATAGGATGGAAAGCAATCAGTGACTTCTGGAAAATCAGTAAAGCAATAAAACGGGTAAAATGAAAATAAAGTCTTTGGAAAATAACAAGGGAAGGATAGTCCTCTTCCTTGTGTTGCTGGCAATTTTTCTGTGCTATGTCTCGCAACTCACACATAGCGGCTTATGGTATGATGAAGCCATAGAATATTTTTATTCCAAGTATTTGGGACCGTTGCCGGAGAACATGCTGGTCAATTCGGGCGGCAACAATATGTATGAAAGAATATGCAGCACCTTTCAGCCCCCACTATACAATGTCCTGATGTATTTTTGGCTGTTGCTGTTTGACAGTGAAGCATCTTTCCGCCTGGCCGGAGTCCTCGTCACATTCGTCGGAGCAATCGGATTTTACAAGTCAGTAAAGGCTGCATCCAATTTTCTCTGGGCTTCTTGCGGTGTTGTCGTTTACCTGACGACAAATTCTGTCATGTATTATGGACTTGAATGTGCAGAGTATAATTTGCTGCTATGCATGGAGTCATGGGCTCTGTTCTATTTTGTCAGATTCCTGAAAGGAACGGATTTCAAGCACCAAAGAAACAGCATGATTGGTTTCTTCGCATTTGCAGTTCTTGCCGCATACAGCCAATACGGTTCTATCTTGCTCATGTTTCCATTGACTGTAGTGATGCTCGTGAGCACTGTCAAAAAAGGAGACCGCAAATTGCTGGTGACAATGACTGCCGCAGGATTTGCCGTCATAGTTTTCTTTGGTGTGCCATTGCTGTATTTCTTCCTTATCCACCAAATGGAAAATCAACATTCAATAGGCGTTTCTCATTCTCCAGTCTTTGTACAGAATCTATTCTATTCCGTGCTTTACGGGGTAAGATGCCTGATAGGTTTCACCTTTGGCGGTTCGCTTCTTCGGAAAGTGTTGGTAATATTTATCTGTATATTTTCCCTCCTCGGATTGTGCAACCGCAACAAACTACTTGCAACATTTTGGATAACTACAGTCGCTGTTTATCTTCTGTATTTTATACTTGTCGCATGCTCTTTTTATGCATATAACGCATGGAGCGGAGTATTGGGATGTAACAATTTAAACATGGGAAGATATACCTTGTATATGACTCCCTTCATACTTCTAACGCTCATCTATGGATTGTTCAATTTCAATGAATACATTTGCGAGAAAGGTAAATATGACAAAATTTTAAGATATTGCCTGTGTGGCATTATGTTGATCTTTGTGAGCGCAGGTATAAAATCTCTTGTATTTATAGGTTGGCTAAAAGAAAACTCTCGAGAGGTCTACAAAGCCTGGGAAGCGTCTGACAGAACTAAAAATGTCACGGTTATACATAACATTGTAAATCCAGTCTTCATTTATTATTTTATGCATAGCAATCTATACAATGCAGAAACAAAGAAAAACGTAATAGGAGAAGGCAAATGGGGGTTAAAGGCAACATCTGAGGAAAGATGTCAGAAATTAGATAGTATCGGTATATACAAATATAATATTGTTTATGTTGTCACTCCTAGAGAATACTTATCTGTTCCTGTCAATTACGACATTGCCATGAAAAAGGCAGGATATTCTCCAAAGTATATTATGGATGGAAGAGAACATGGTGGCACAAGTTTAATAGTTTATTCCAGATAAATCTTGAGCATGAAACATTATGACTACCTCATCGTTGGCTCCGGCCTTTCCGGGGCTACCTTTGCCCATTTCGCCCGCAAACAGGGCAAGCGGTGCCTGGTGATAGACAAGCGCCAGCAGCTTGGCGGCAACGTCTATTGCGAGAATATAGAGGGCATCAACGTCCACAAGTATGGCGCACACATCTTCCATACCTCCAACAAGGAGGTGTGGGATTTCGTGAACTCAATCGTCCCGTTCAACCGCTATACCAATGCGCCCGTGGCCAACTATCACGGGAAGCTCTACAATCTTCCGTTCAACATGAACACGTTTTACCAGATGTGGGGCGTGACGAACCCAAAAGACGCTTTGGCGAAAATAGAAGAGCAACGGGCCGATGCCATCGCAAACATGAAAGCGGAAGGCGTAGCCGAACCCCGCAACCTTGAGGAACAGGCATTGGCTCTCGTGGGCAGGGATATCTACGAGACACTCATCAAGGAATACACGCAAAAGCAGTGGGGACGCAAATGCACCGACCTGCCGGCTTTCATCATCAAGCGATTGCCCGTGCGGCTTGTTTTTGAGAACAATTATTTCAATGACTGTTTTCAAGGCATCCCCATCGGCGGCTACAACAAGCTCATAGACGGACTGCTGGAGGGCACAGAGACCAAGACCGGCGTGGACTTCTTCCGTAGCGAGTACCGCGACTGGACGCACTATGCCGACAAGCTGTTCTACACGGGGCAGATAGACCAGTATTTCGATTTCAGATTCGGAAAGCTGGACTGGAGAACGGTGGATTTCAAGACAAGGGTAGAGGACACGCCGAACCTGCAGGGCAATGCAGTGGTGAACTACACTTCCCTTGACGTGCCGTTCACCAGAACCATAGAGCACAAACACTTCGAGATGTTCGGCCAGCAAGTGTATGACAATCCAAGGACGGTCGTCAGCGAGGAATACTCTATGGAATACAAGGACGGAATGGAACCCTACTATCCTGTCAACGACACCGCCAACAACCATCTTGCGGACGAATACCGAAAGGCAACTGCTCTTGAGGAAAACGTGTGTTTCTGCGGCCGCCTTGCGGAATACAAATATTACGACATGGCCCCTGTCATTGAGAAGGTCATCGCTAAAGTGCAATGCTTTAGCAGCAACATTTAACCCAACTTTGACCTCTACCTGCAAAGTTGCCAAGAGGCGAGGCGGAAAGTATCTTCCGCCCCGCCTCTTGTTAGTATTCTACAAAAAGCCTGACATTCAGTCCGTGCTGCTTTTACACGAAATTGAAGTCGTGGATGACCTTGACGAAACGCTCGGCGTAGTCCCATGAGGTATACGGCCAGCTGAAGCCGAGGCGGTGGAGCACCTGCGTGGTGTAGCTGTTGTCGAAGCCTATCCAGCGCACCACATGCTTGGTGTCGCCCTCGTTGTAGGCAAACAACGGTTGGAGCTTAGCCGCCACACTCTCGTCTTTCAGCATCGTCTGAACCACCTCGTTGAATTCTTCCTCCTCCATGGCCTTTACGTCCACACCCACGGTGTGGAGTATCTCCAGCACATCGCCAAACGGAATGCTGTGGTTGTTGTAAGGATGGAAAACCACCATCTCCTTCGGAGTCTGCGAGAGCAAACGTATGGCGCGGCACACGGCATCAATGGGCGAGAACTCGCACGGCTCGTCGAGGAAGCCGTATGTAACGCTCCTCAATGCAGCCAGCGCAGCGATGCGCCCCATAAAGGCGTTGCTCTTGAAGTTTATCTGGAACTCGCCGTCGCTGTTGCGCGGCGCGAGGTTGCCCACACGCATTATCTTTGCCACAAGTCCGCGGTCGCGTATTGCGGCGAGGACAATTTCCTCGGCGTCGTACTTGGACTTGACATACTGGTTGTCGATGCTTTGTCCGTAGTCGAACATCCGTTCGTTGAGCAATGTAGCGGCTGCAGGCACACCGTCAATGCTTTGTCCCGCCACGCTCACGGTAGACACGTGAACGAGGCGCGCGTCGTGCGCCACACACCAGTCCACGATATGCCGCACACTCTCCACGTTCACCTTCTCGATGTCGTCGCCGGCAGAGAAATGCTTCACGTTGGCGGCACAGTTGAACACCGTATCCACGTCGTCCGGCAGTTTGTCAAGACTATGCCCGTCGGTGAGATCGCCCTCTATAACCCTTATACGGCTGTTGAAAATGTTTTCGTCGATGCCGTCGAAATAGTAGAAGAAAAGGGTGCGCAGTCGCTGTTCGGGCGTAAGCTTCTTTTTGCCGCGCAGCACACAGTATATCACACCGCTTTCGTTTTGCAGCAGTTCGTAAAGCATGTGCATTCCCATATACCCCGTGGCGCCGGTGAGAACCACATTGCCTACCGGCAGTCTCGCGCCGCCGCGCAAGGCATCGAGCGTGTTGGTGTCAAGCACAGAGGCGTATGCAGACAGAGGCAGTTCGCCGCCCTTGTCCACCACGATTGTTTCCGAGGCCACAGGCGCAGCGGCATTCTTCATGACGTCGATGAAAATGGCCACCCCGCGCGGAGTCTTGTACTTGAACAAGTCCTTGTAAGTAACGTTGTACCCCTTGTTCATAAGGGCAGCCACAACCTTTATCGCGCTGAGCGACGTTCCGCCGCACTTGAAGAAGTCGTCGTTAGCCCCCACTTTCTCCCTCTTGAGCACGACGGCGAAAGCCTCTGCCACATCAACCTCTATCTCGCCCTCGGGAGCCACGAAACTATCCATCCTTGTCTCGCTCAACTGCGGCTCGGGCAACGCCCTCTGGTTCACCTTGCCGTTGGGCGTCAGAGGCATCTCCTCGAGCTGCATGTAAGCCGTAGGCACCATGTAGTCGGTGAGTTTCCCTGCAAGATATTCCTGCATGACGGAGGTGTCGATATCCCTGTCGGCGGTGAAATAGGCGCAGAGATGCTCCACGCCGCCGATTTCCCTTACCACGACGCTCGTCATCCTCACACCCTCGTATCCACCTATGAGAGTTTCAATCTCGCCCAGTTCTATACGGAAACCGCGCAATTTTACCTGACTGTCGATGCGCCCGAGGTATTCAATCTGTCCGTCGGCGCTATAGCGCACGAGGTCGCCGGTGCGATAAACCTTCACCCGTTTGCCGGCTATATATATAAAGGTGAACTTGTCGTCAGTCAATTCCGGCCTGTTCCAGTAGCCTCTTGCCATCTGCGGACCCGCCATGCACAGTTCTCCCGCCATGCCGGCAGGCAAAAGATGTCCGCAGGAGTCAGCCACGAAAGCCGAAAGGTTGTCCAGCGGTCTGCCGATAGGAATATTGCCGTATTCCTGTCCCGGAGTCACCTCAAAGAAAGTGGCGTCCACCGTAAATTCCGTCGGCCCGTATGTATTTATAAGACGGCACCTGCAATTCGGCGCCACCGTCATCTTCTCGCCGCCCACCACGAGGTAGTCCACGGGCAGGTCAGGATACATCTGCAGCAGCATCTGTCCCAGCTGCGTGGTGTAGCAACCGCCCGTTATGCCGTTGTCCACTATAAAACTGTGGAGCATTACCATATCCTTCCGCGCGTCCTGCGGAACGACATACAAGGTGCCGCCGACAGTGAGGACAGGGTAGAGGTCTTCTATTGAAGCGTCGAACGAGAAATTGGAATGGCAAGAGATACGGCTGCTTTCCGAGAGCCTCCATTCCCCGGCTATGAAAGCAAGGAAATTGGCCTTTGCAGAATGCGGTATCATCACGCCCTTCGGCTTGCCTGTCGAACCGGAGGTGTAAATCATATATGCCAGTCTGTCAGGCACCGCCCTGTTGAACGAGCAGTCCGCCGTAGCGTTTTCCTCGCCAGTAAAGTCGTCGATGAAAAGTATTTTCCCACCGAAACCGTCAAAGTCGCCGCCACTGTTCTTCTCGTCGAAAATGGCGCGCGACGTTACAATCACGCCGCTGCCGGAGTCTTCCAGCATATACAGCAACCTGTCGTTGGGATAATCGTAGTCGAGCGGAACATACGCATATCCGGCACGTTCAACGCCTATTGCCGCCACCAGAAACTCCTTCTGATAGCCGAGCATCACGGCGACGAACGGCGATTTCCCGGCATCAATGCCCAATGTGCAGAGGTGTTCCGCCAGCGTTGCTGACAGGCGGTTAAGCTCCAGATAGGTATATCCGCCGTTTGGGTCCACCACCGCCGTCTTTTCAGGTGTCCTTGCCGACTGGTCTACAAACATCGACGGGAACGTGGCGTTGCCGTCAACAGGCATGACCTTTCCTTCAGAAGCCTTTGCCACGGCCGTTTCCTCACCGGCTGTCAGCAGCGACACGGCGGACACCTTTTCCGCCGTTGCCATGCCCTCCGCCGCGGCGCATATAGCGCGGGCAAGGGCAGTCATGTCGTCTTTGCCATATCGAGTGCCGTCGTAGTCTATCGTTACATGATAACTGTCACCTTCGGGATAAGTAGTGATGTCGATAGGGAACTTGGTAATGTCGAGGTGCAGCGGCACGAATTCGATGCTGTCCGACAGCGACTGCTCCAACACGCCTCCCTGATATGAGAACATCACCTCGGGGTGTACGCTATGGCGCTCCACGAAACGGGTGTAGGGGTAGAAATCACGCGCATAGCTGTCGAGCAACTGCTGGTGGAGCGATTTCACGAAGTCAGCCACCGCCATATCCGCCTTCACGCCGAACGCCACCGGCAGAGTCTTGACAAACATTCCCACACTGCGCATAAGCCTCATGTCCACACTGCGCCCTGCCGACACGGTGAGGAAGAGCGGACAATGCTCCCTCGTCACGCGCTGCAGCACCAGTGCCAGTGCGGCCTGCAGGAAACTGCTCACCGTCACTCCGTTGGCAGAGCAGAAAGCGTCGATGCCGGCACTTTCCAACGTAGCGTCCACCGCCGCGGATTTCACTCCGTCGGGACACGGCGAGTCGGGATATGACACGGCGCAGGCATCCTCCGCCACGCCGTCGAAGAACTGCTGCGCCTGCTGATAGGCGTCGCCCTTGAGCAACTGCTCTTCGTATAATGAATAGTCGAAGGCACTGACAGCCTCCCCGGCAGGCGCCGTACCGTCGTAGGCGTTGAATATATCCTGGAAGAACACGTTGCCCGACATGCCGTCATACACCACATGATGAACATCTATCATCAGGTAGACATTGCCGGGAGTCCTCGTTATCTCCGTCCTTATCAAGTCCTCTCCCAACAGATTGAACGGGCGCACCTTACGCTGGAAATAGTCAGCCGACGGTTCGCTGTCGAGAGTGGTAACCGCCACGTCAAACGCCACATTGTCGCGGCGCTGCAGCATAACGTCGCCGTCTTTCTGCACCAGGTGCGACTTGACATACGGATGCGCGTCGATTACACTCTTCACTGCCGCCACCATACGGTCCACGTCAATATCGGCGAATTTCAGGCGGATTACCTGCGGCACGTTATACTGTGTGGTGTCGGGGTTCATCTGCCAGTCGATGTAGATACCGCGCTGACTTTCGGTAATGGGGTAGAACTCCATTGGCGGAACAGCCTTGAGCGTAGGTCCTGCGTCAGCCGTGGCAGCGCCAGCCAGCTTCGCCATGCTGCGCACGGTGGGGTTTAACATCACCTTGCCCATATTCAGCGTCACGTTCATCTCCTTCTGTATCAGCGCCACAAGGCGCATGGCGGAAATCGACGACAGTCCGATGCCCACCAGATTGGTGGTCACTCCAAACTCTGCGGTATTGAGAATACTGCTTGCCAAGGCGAAGATACACTTCTCCGTATCAGTCTCAGGTGCCACGAGCTCTTCTGCCGAAACCACCGGGTCGGGCAGTGCGCGGGTGTTCACCTTGCCGTTAGGCGTGAGCGGCATTTTGTCCAGCTGCATATAAGCCGTGGGCACCATGTAGTCGGTGAGCTTTTCCGCAAGACTGTCGCGCAGGTCATTGCTGTCGATATCCTTGCTGGCGGTGTAATAGGCGCAGAGATGTTCCACGCCGCCGATTTTCTTCACCGTCACGCTCTTCATGAGAATGCCGTCATACTGTCCGATGAGCGACTCTATCTCTCCCAGCTCAATGCGGAAGCCGCGCAGCTTCACCTGACTGTCGATGCGCCCCACATATTCTATCAGCCCGTCCCCGTTGTATTTCACGAGGTCGCCGGTATGGTAGACCTTTATTTCCTCACCGTTTACCGTCAGCGAACTGAAACGCTCCGCCGTCAGTTCAGGCCGGTGCCAGTATCCGCGCGCCATCTGTGTGCCGCTCATGCAGAGTTCGCCCGCCACGCCCTGCGGCAGCAGGTGTCCGTCGGCATCCACCACCAGAGCCAACTGGTTGTCGATGGGCCGTCCTATCGGGATATTGGTGTACTTGTTGTCCTTCCGCACCTCATGGAACGTGGACATGACAGTAAATTCCGTAGGTCCGTAGGCGTTGATATACCTGCATTTACACTTGGGAATAACGGTCATTTTCTCTCCGCCCACCACAAGATACCGCAGCGGCAGGTCGGGATACATCTGCAGGAGCATTTGTCCCAGCTGAGTGGTGAAGTTACCGCCCGTAATGCCGTTGCCGACAATAAAGTCGTGGAGCAGGGCGAAGTCCTTCCTCGCCTCGTCGGGCACGGGGTAAAGAGTGCCTCCCGCCACGAGCACGGGATAGAGAGCCTCCACCGAAGCGTCGAACGAAAAACTCGGATGGCAGCATATACGGCTGTCGGCATCCAGACGCCATTCCTTCACTATCGCCTGCACATACTGCGCCTTGGCGCTTTGCGGTATCATAACCCCCTTGGGCTTGCCTGTGGAACCGGAGGTGTATATCATATACGCCAGACTGTCGGGTGTTGCCGCGTTGAAGGTGTTGGCTGCGGCACTGTCAGCAGACGAGAGGAAGTCGTCAAGATAAACGATAACACCCTTGTAGTCCTTGAAATCCCCCCCGGCATTCTTCTCGTCGAAGATGGCGTGCGTCGTGATGAGAGCCGCACTCTCCGAGTCTTCCAGCATATATACAAGACGGTCGTTGGGGTAGTCGTAGTCGAGCGGCACGTAGGCGCACCCGGCCTTCTCCACACCGACGGTAGCCACAAGGAATTCCTTCTGCCTGCCGAGCATCACGCTGACAAAGGGAGCATTCCCCTTTGCCACTCCGGTTTCGGCTATACGGGCAGCCAACGCCCCGGACAGGTTGTCGAGCTGTGAATACGTGTAAGTGCCGCTTGCGTCGGCCACGGCTATCTTGTCCGGTGTTTCGGCAGCCTGCCTCATAAAGAGCGATACGAATGTTGCGTCAGAATCCACATCCATCTTATCGCCCGTTCCCATCTGTATCAACTGCCGTGCTTCGTCTTCGGAAACGATGGAAATGTCCTTCACCTTTCCGCCGTCCCATTTGTCCATTATATCAAGAATTGTTGCCCACACGGCATTCACGAAACGCTGCATGAACGCCCTGTCATACACCGTGTCGGCAGCCGTAGCCAGGAACTCATAGTCATCATCGCGCGGATACAGCAGGAACGACAGCGCAAAGTTTGTCTTTGTGGGCGGCACCTGGTCCCATTCCACCTTTCCGCCGTCAATGATGTAATCCTTCTTCACCGACCCTCCCTGGTAAGAGAACAGCAGCGTTTCTTTCACTCCCGTGCGCGAGCAGAAGTCGGGGAACGAATAGTCAGCCATCCTGTAAGTGGACTTCCACTCCTCCAGCATGGCGTTCACATAGTCGGCCACCGCCATGTCGGGATTTACGTCGCCCAACACGGGCACCGTCTTCACGAACATGCCGTAGGAACGCATATACGCCCTGTTGAAACGTCCGTGGAGTATCGACGAGTATCCCACCTTGCGCTGCCGCGACATTCTCGACACAACGAGTGCAAAAGCCGCCTGCGCCAGGATATAGTCCTTAATTCTGTGCTGCCTGCACCACGCGGGAATGTCGCCTTTCGGGAAAATGGTGCTCAGGTAGATGAAGTTGCCGAGCGGAGCCTGGGCATTGTCGGAAAGGGTAGGGAACTCCGCCTCGGCGAATTTCCCGGTGTAGTATTCCGCAGCCTCGGCGAAGGCCTGTGACTTCTCATGCTCTTTCTCCTCCACCGCGTAGTCGAAAAGCGACTTTGCCTCCGGCTCCAGTTCCTTCCCCTCGTAGGCATTCTGCAGGTCCACCCTGAACTGATATATCGACATGCCGTCGAGGATTATATGGTGGAAGTCGTGCATAAGCATCTTCCTCGTAGGAGTCTGCACGAGTTCGAAGCGGCAAAGCGGTTCTCCGCTTGCCAGCGAGAAAGGTCGCACGTATGAAGCCACGTATGCGTCAACGTCTTCGTCCTTGATGTTTTTTATTTCCACGGGGATTTTCATCTCCGTGTCCACATACTGCTGCGGAACGCCGTTTTCGTCGATGAACACCCTGTCGCGGAGCACCGGACGTGTTTCTATCACTTCATACAAAGCCTCCCTCATCCGCTCCAAGTCAATGTTCTGGGGCAGGAAGAAATATGCGCACTCGTTATACTGCGTAGACATCGGTTCCTCCTGGCAATGCACAAACACGCCGAACTGAGCCTGACACAAAGGATAAACAGTTTTCATAACTTTATTTTTTAAGGTGACGGAACGCCATTTTCAATTTTAGGCGGGTTTTGTTGCCCGCCTAAATAAAACATTCTTTTTTTTAAAGTCCGAAGAGTGATGAGAAGTCTGTCATGTCGAAAATCTCCCTTACAGTGCTGTTGAGGTTCTCCACATTCACCTTTCCGCCGTTCTTCTGTGCCTTTTTCAGCAGCGTGATGAACACACGCAGGCCGGAACTGCTTATATACTCCAAATCCTTGCAGTCCACCACCACGTGTGCCATATCCTCCGCGGTCATTTCGTTCACGAAATTCTGAAACCCTTCAGCGTTGAGGGTGTCAAGATAGCCGGCCAACTCTATTATTGTCTTGCCGTCGTTCTTTCTGCTCTTTATTTCCATTGTCCTGTATTTTTATTTTCCTATATTCTTGATCATTATAAGTTTGTTCATGTCATTCTCCCGTTTGTACACCACCTCGTCCATGCGCTTCTTTATGAGGAATATCCCGAGTCCGCCCACAGGCCGTTCCTCCACGCCAAGCGTGAGGTCGGCATCCTTAGCCTTCGTCGGGTCGAAGGGTTTTCCGCTGTCGGTGAGTTCAAAGCGCAGTGTGGACACACCTTCTTTATATATAGCCTTGAGATTGATTTTGCCAGCCCCCTTTTCGGGATAAGCGTAGTTTATCACGTTCACCAGAGCCTCCTCTATGGCGAGCATCAGCTGCAGCACCACGGATTTCTCCAGTTTCAGGTCGTCGCCTATTCCCTTGATGAAGGGTTGCAGCTTTGCCATTTCCTCCATCCTGTTGTCGAGGATAAGCGTGCGGCAGTTGTCGTAGGAGAGGGCGAAGAGCGTGAGGTCGTCGCTCTGCTCCGCCCCGTCGACGAATGTCTCCAGGTTGTTCTTTATCATCCTCAGTATTTCGTGTGAAGTCACGTCAGACAAGTTGGCCAGCAGGCTCTCGAGCCTCTGTGTGCCAAACTGCTCCTTGTCCCGGTTTTCCGCCTCGGTAAGTCCGTCGGTGTAGAGCAGCAGCGACTGCTTCCTCTTCAGCGTGAACGTCTGGTCTTCATACTTCACCGCATTAAACAAGGCCAGGGGCAGCTTCGGCTTAACCGGCAGCTTTGCGCATCCCTCTTCGGCAGAGAACACATACGGCGCGTTGTGCCCGGCGTTGCAGTATGTAAGCTCCCCGGTCGCCGTATCGAAGATGCCGATGAACATGGTGACGAACATCTCCGCCTTGTTGTTTCTCGACAGAGTTTCGTTGATAATGTTCATTATCCGGGAGGGCGTGAAATTCTGCGTGTGCAGACTTCTGAACAGCGTACACGTCATCGACATGACAATGGCTGCGGCAATACCCTTGCCCGACACGTCGCCGATGGTGAAGAATATCTTGCCGTCCTTCATGTAGAAATCGTAGAAGTCGCCTCCCACCTCCCGTGCCGGCGTGAGGAAGGCGTCGATGTCGATGTTCTCGTATCCCTGCGGCAGCACGAAGTCGATTGGCAGAATATCCATCTGTATGCTGTTCGCCACCTTCAGTTCGCCGTTGATTCTCTCCCTCGCCTTTGTCTCGCTTTCAAGGTTTGCCATATACGTTTTCAGAGACTGCTGCATGTGCGAGAAGGCGTCGTGCAGCTTGCCGAAGTCGTCGTGTGTCGCCACATCGGGCAGGGAAGCGTCGAAGTCCCCCTTTGAGATAAGGTATGCGGTGTCGGTCAGCTGCTGTACGGGGCGCATCATGCGCGAGAGCAGGAAATGGATACAAACCAACAGAATGATGATGCCCACCACGAGGATTGCCAGTATGGTGAATGTAACAGACCCGAGTTCCGACACGATGGCGGAGTAGGGGCATACGCTCACTACGAACCACCCCGAATCCCTCATGGGCGCATAGCACACGAGCACATCGGTGCTGTCGAGTTCGCAGCGCATGCTTCCCGTTTCTCCGGCGAGCATCTTCTTTCCCAAAGTGTCATAGTCGTCGTCCTTGAGCACTTTCGCCAGTGAGAATATGTCCTCCTTCAGTATGTACTTGGTGTTGGGGTGTGTTATTACAGTGCCTTTCCTGCTTACTATAAAGGTATAGCTGTCCTTGAAGGGCTGCACCTCGCCCAGTTCTTCGGTAAGGTTTTTCAGAGCCACGTCAACCACAATCACACCTATTATGTTTTCGCTCTTGTCCTTGATGGGCAGTGCGTACGACACGATGGTCTTGCGGCTGCCCGTTTTGTCCACGTAAGGCTCCGTCCACTCGCCCTTGCCCTCTTTCACGGCAGACGTGTACCACTGCGCCTGCGTGTAGTTGTATTTGTCTATCGGCACCCTGTTGTACAATATCTTTCCGCTGTCGTCCTCATAGGCGTAGTCCACCTTCTCCGCATTGAAGTTTATGTAGCCCACGCCCAATATGAGGGAGTTGTTCTGTATGAGCTGCCCGATGAATTCCATGGCGTTCTCGCGTTCCCCTTCGGGTGAAGCCAGCACGTGCCTCACGGTGATTTCCACCGTGGACTCCATCCATTCCAGTTCGTCTTCAAGGTTGAGGATTGTGGTGTTCTGCAGCGCAAAGGTATAGAGCGACGCCTGCGACTCCTCCCGGCGGCAGCTGTAGTTGTCGAAAACAACAGCTATGCTTCCGAATATTATCACGATGAGGAACAGAATGTAAAGGTACAGCCTTAGCTGGAAAGACATCTTTATTTTTCTCATTGCGCCGCAGTTTTTTTATTTCAGGTGGGGTTGTAAATTTCCGCCCCCACATTTTTCTTTTTCCAAAACACAAGTGGTATAGACATACCCCCGGCCGGCGCGCACCACAGTATTGAAAGACACCCCTTCGGCGATTGGCGACAGGAGCACATCCCTGACGTTGCCGTCCAGTCCCGTGCCCCGGAGCTTGAGCAGAGCCTCCTTGCGTGTCCACGTTGCGGTGAATTGCGCAGCCGGGTTTTCCGCCGCAGCAGTTCTTTTTCTCTCCTCCGGCGAAAAGCACAGGTCCATCACGTCGCCGTCAGCCTCCTGCGGTATCACCTCCACGTCGCACCCCACTGGGGCGTCGCCGACAACACACATCACGGCTCTCGCGCAGTGGCTTATATTGAAATGCAGCCGCGGCTGGCCCTTGATGAAAGGCTTGCCATACTCCCCGTAGCCGAACTCCGGCATTTCCCTTTTCCCCGTGTATTCCTCTATTAGCCGGCATAGCAGCAGATAAGCCTTGGCGCACTGCAGCCTGTCCGAAGGCAAGAGATATTTTTCAGCCTCCCTTCGTCTCCACGGCGGCAGCAGCCCGGCACACTGCCGGTAGTCCTCTTCGGAGACACATTCGGGGAGTTCACATAGAGCCGTCTTCAAATTAGCCTGTTTTGTAGTTGCCAATATATGGTGCGTCCATAAACCGGACATATTCCATTTCGGAAAACAAAGTTAATTTAATATTTCATGCCGTACAAACAAAAGCATATTTTTTTCAAAAATATAGCATGCCTTTGCCATTTGCCTCGGGCGGAGCATGACACAAGGGTTGCCATGCCGTACCCCCGTTGCAACAACGAGCGCAAAACCCTGTTGATAACCCTGTGGAAAACGGTGTGGATAAAAAAGAGCTTATCCACACACCCCACGGGCAGCCGCCGCCCCAAGTGGATATCCACAGGCTTATAAACGGGGACAGAGCAAAAATTCCACACTTTTGCATCAACAAAAGATATAAACTTATTACCTTTGCACCAAATGTGGATAATGTGGATAAACGGCTTTCGGCTCTGAAATACAACAACAACCGCAAGTAACAACTGTTGGAAAAGTGCAGGCCATACGTTTATAACTTAATACGCAAGAAAACGGACGGGAAGTTATAAACATATCCACGGCACATCATACTATACATTCTTCATTTTAAGATTTAAAACAATAAAAAGATAATAATAAAATGGATGTGGACAAGAAATGGGCGGACAAGGGATACATTGACGAACCTGCCGCGCCGGGTGCGGACCTGGCGAAGGAGATAAGGACTCTCTGCAAAGAGAAGAACGCCGTAATCCTGGCACACTATTACACTACGGGCGATATTCAGGATGTGGCGGACTTCATAGGCGACTCGCTGGCTCTCGCCCGTAAGGCGGCGCAGACCGACGCCGACATCATCGTGATGTGCGGAGTGCATTTCATGGCGGAAACGTGCAAAATCCTTTCCCCGGAGAAACTGGTGCTCTGCCCCGACGTCAATGCGGGATGCTCGCTCGCCGATTCCTGCCGCGCCGACGACCTCAGGAAATACAAGGAGGAACACCCCGGCTACAAGGTGGTGAGCTACGTGAACACCACGGCTGCCGTGAAGGCTCTCACCGACGTGGTGGTGACGAGCGGCAATGCCAAGAAGATCGTGGACACGTTTCCTGCCGGAGAGAAACTCATCTTCGGTCCCGACTACAACCTCGGGTCGTATATAAACAGTGTCACCGGCAGGAACATGCTGCTGTGGAACGGCGGCTGCCATGTCCACGAGCGTTTTTCCGCAGCCGAGATTGTGAGGCTCAAGGAAGAGCATCCCGGCGCCGAGGTGCTTGTCCATCCGGAGTGCAAGGGGCCCGTGGTGGTGCTTGCCGACGTGGTGGGTTCCACGGCGGTGCTGCTAAAGCACGCCATAGAGAGCGACACCCGGGAGTTTATCGTTGCCACCGAGGCCGGCATCCTACACGAGATGACGCGCAAATGTCCGGGCAAGACCTTTATCCCTGTTCCCCCTGAGGTCAGCGAGGGCGGTCTCGGCTGTTCGTGCAACGAGTGTGACTACATGAAGATGAACACCCTGCTGAAGATTTACAACACGCTGAAATACGAATGGCCGCAGGTGGACGTGGACCCCGACATCGCCCGCGACGCGGTGAAACCCATCGAGAGGATGCTCGAACTGTCGTAAAGGGTGTCAAGTAACTTTTTCCACACCTTTCATATATGCCTCTCGTCAGCTTCATAATACCTTATTATAACGTGCCTCTCCCTCTCGTGGAGCAGTGCGTGGCAAGCGTCATGCGCG
>CAVGJZ010000026.1:0-37231 GCA_963629785.1 Oscillibacter sp. MSJ-31
ATTTGCAGTCATTGATGGTTAATGATGAAATCATTTGAAATCACAGTCCTTTTGCTGCTCTTTCAGCCATCGCTCGCTCCACATCCACCTTCAAAAGCAGATTCTTCACTCCGACTTTTACCTTGTTTATATGATGCACTCTCACGATATGGCAGATGTTGGCACTCGTCAGCCTATACAACTGCTGCACCTGTTCGGTGGTATAATAGTTGTCGTCGTTCATCAGGTCGGTTCTGCGAAGCTCTTCAAGATGTTCCTTGGAGTAATATGTGCGTCCGTACTCTCGCTTGGTCGGTATCTTATGGCGATAGGCATATGCCCTTAGTGCAGTCTTGCTCATACAAAAGGCGGTCTCCACCTCATCGGCCGTCATCCATTCAGTTATGCTATTGAGGTCAACGGCAGTACCGAAGAACTCGTCAATATGCCGCTTGCCGTAATAGTTCTTGCCTGCAATACGGCACATCGGTATCTGGTTGCGCTTGGCAGAGGTGTAAAGCCAAGACTTCTTGACCTTATAACGGGACATCACTTCCTCACCCGAATAATAGTCAAGCACCTCATACTCCTCTTTCCCTCTTGTAGGTTTTTGCTTGTCGGTTCCCTTCGCAGCCTTTGACTTATTACTCGTTTTACTCTTGCCACATGGAATGACTCGCTTGTAAGGGTTGCTCTCAAACATTTTCTCTATATCGGACTTGCGCACGAAAGCCATCCTGCTGCTCAACCGTGAAGCCTTCAGCTTGCCGTTAGCCACAAGTTTGTACACGTACTGCCGGGTGCATCCCATCAGCACCGCAGCCTTTGAGAATGTCAGATACTCTTGGCTTTGCAAGTCCACGATAGGCTCGATGCCGTTGATCAAGTCCTTCTGCCTTTGCTTTCTGATACGCTTTGCCTCCGCCTGACACTCCTCAGAGCAATACTTCTGCATACCGCTCCGTGGCACAAATGTCTTGCCGCAAAATTCACATTTTCTTGTTGGTCTCATACTCTTTGATATTGCTTTGTTCTACATTCTGAGAGTATTCCACCGATGGAGTAAACGGAAGTGGACCATCGACAACGCTTGTCAACTCTGTCCACGATATTACGCTTTTCGCCTGTCCGCTTTTAAAATGTCAACCTTTGTAACCGATTGTCAATCCATGTCAACTATGTTCACGGCATGACAAAATAAAAGCTCCGCAAATTCTCCACGGTAGAAATACGCTGCAAAAATATGTGGAAAATCGGGAACTGCCAAAAAGCACTCAGAAAGTGTTAAAAATCAAAGAATGTTGAATATCAAGGTTTTAGACATGGTTAGTTGTAAGTAGTTATGGTTGGTTATAAGGCTCTAAATACAAATTGCAAATCCGCCGCACGGAATACCGTGCAGCGGATTTGCAATTATTGATAATCTGTAAAGAGGCATTTTTAAACCATCTCCTCGATGCTCTTGTCGCCGCGGTGAGTCTTGTCGCGCTTGCTGAGCGTCATGTAAGCCACGGGGGCTGCCACGAAGATAGAAGACAGAGTACCGAACACGACACCGATAATCATCGCAAAGGCGAAACTGCGGATGCTGTCGCCGCCGAGGATGAAGATACAGAGCAACACAATCAATGTGGTAGTCGAGGTGTTGATGGTACGGGCCAGTGTCTCGTTCAGAGAGTCGTTGAATATCGTGAAGAAGTCACGCTTCTTGTAGAGCGTCAGGTTCTCGCGGATACGGTCGAACACCACCACCTTGTCGTTGATGGAGTAACCAATCACCGTAAGGATAGCTCCGATGAACGTCTGGTCAATCTCGAGAGAGAACGGCACCACGTTCCACAGCAGGGAATAGAAGCCGAGCACGATAATCGTGTCGATAGCCAGTGCCACGGTAGAACCGAGCGAGAAGGCGATGTTGCGGAAACGCAGGAGGATATACAGGAAGATGGCCACGAGCGCGAAAATCACGCTGATGATGGCACCGTATGTGATGTCCTTGGCCACCGACGGACCCACCTTTGCACTGCTGATGATAGAGCCTCCGGCGCGGATGTCAGGGTTCTTGAACGTCTCGACGCTCTTCTGTGTCACCATGCCTGCCTTGCTGAGAGCCTTGAAGAGGATGTTCTCCACCTCGTCGTCAACGGTGGGGCTGTTTGACTCGATCTTGTAGTTCGTCGAGATACGAATTGTCTTGTGGTCGGTACCGAGGGCCAGTGAGCTGACGGAACTGTTGGGGAACGATGTCTGCAGGGCGCGTGTCACGTCCTCCGGCTCCACGGCCTTCTCCAGTTTTACGGTGTAGTTGCGGCCGCCGGTGAAGTCGATGCTCTTGCTCAGCCCGCGCACGAAGAAGCTTACCACGAACACGGCGATGAGGATACCCGTCACGGTGAACGTCTTCTTGTACATGTGCATGAAGCCCACGTTGGCGTGCTGCAGGAAGTTGCGCGAGATGCGTGTGGTGAATGTCTGGTTCAGCCACTTGTCCTTTGCCAGACGGTTCTCGTAGATGAGGCGCGTGAGGTAAACGGCAGTGAAGAACGAACAGCAGATACCGATGATGAGCGTCGTGGCGAAGCCGCGCACAGGACCTGTACCGAATACGAACAGGATTACACCGGTGATGATAGATGTGAGGTTGGAGTCGAAGATAGCCGAGAAGGCGTTTCCGTAACCCTCCTTGACAGCGTCCTTCAGGCCCTTGCCCTTGGCGAGCTCCTCTTTTGTGCGCTCGTAGATAAGCACGTTGGCATCGACCGCCATACCGAGGGTGAGCACTATACCGGCGATACCCGGCATGGTGAGCGCAGCCTGGAATGAGGTTAGAATACCCAGTGTGAAGAACAGATTGACAAGCAAAGCGAAGTTTGCCATCATGCCCGGGATGAAGTCATACATTATTACCATGTAGAGCATCAGCAGCACGAACGCCACGGCGAACGAGATGAGACCCTGCTGGATGGACTGCACACCGAGTGTAGGGCCAACCACGTCTTCCTGCACGATGCGTGCCGGAGCAGGCATACGTCCGGACTTGAGGGTGTTGGCCAAGTCCTTGGTGTCCTCGATGGTGAAATTACCCGTAATCTGGGAATTTCCGCCGGAGATTTCCCCGTTTACGCGGGGTGCGCTGTAAACCACTCCGTCGAGGACGATGGCGATGGCCTTGCCCACGTTGGACTTGGTAAGCTCTGCCCAGCGGCGCGCACCGTCGGAATTCATCGACATGCTCACGCTCGGGCGGCCCGACATCTGGTCGAACTCGTCCTTGGCGTCGGTTATCACGTCACCTTCGAGAGGGGCGTGGCCGTTGCTCTGTGTAACCTTCAGTGCGTACAGCTCGTACACGTTCTTTACCGACAGACCCTCAGCCGGCTTGGCGCCCCACAGCAGCTTCACGTCGGAAGGCAGCAGCTGGGCTGCGGCAGCTGAATATATAATCTTGTTCACGTCGGCTGTGTCGCGCACGTTGGCGTAACCCACCACGCTGAGCGAACCCTGCGGGGCAAGCTGCAGTATGGCGAGCAGAGGGTTGGTCTTCTTGGCCTGCGCAAGCTGGTCCGAAGCCGATGCGCTTGCTTTCTCTGCGGCTTTCTTGCCTGCGTTCACCGTGAGTTTCGCAGGAGCGGCCTTGGCTGCGGCATCCGCCTTTGCGGCAGCGTCGTTCTGCGCTACGGCAGCAGTGTCCTTTGCGGCAGCGGCGGTGTCTTTCTTTGCCGTTTCGCCGCCGTTGGCCACGAGCTGGTCGAGCTGGCGTAGGTAAGGAGTGATTTCCTCGCTGTTGTAAGTCTCCCAGAATTCGAGGTTTGCGCTTCCCTGAAGGAGCTTGCGCACGCGTTCCGGCTCACGCACGCCCGGCATTTCCACCATGATGCGGCCTTCCTGACCTTCGAGCTTCTGGATGTTGGGCTGTACCACACCGAACTTGTCGATACGGTTGCGCACCACGTTGTATGAGTTGTCGATAGCCGACTGCACCTGTGAGCGCAGTGCCTTCTCCACTTCCTTGTCGGAGCTTTGTGTGCTCACCTGGCCCTTGAGCTGCTGTGTCGCGAAGATTTCGGCGAGACGGTGCCCGGGGGCGTTCTGGTGGTAATACTTGATGAAGAGGGAGATGAAATCGCTCTGACTTGTCTCCTCCTCAGCCTTGGCCTGCTCCATTGACTTCACGAAGGCGGCGTCTGTCTTGTGGTCAGCCAGCGTCTCCACTACGTCGGGAACAGAAATCTCGAGGATAACGTTCATACCGCCCTTGAGGTCGAGTCCGAGACCAATCTGCGTCTCGAGGCATCGCTGGTAGGAATAAACGCCGAGGTACTTCACGGAGTCCTTGTAGTCCTGCTGTGCAATCGGGTCCTTTATCTTCGCTGCCTGGCTGTCGTAGTAGCCTGTGGCGACAGAGAAAGACAAATAGAAGATGCTTGCAAGGGTCATCAGAACTCCCAGTACAATTACAATTCCTTTGTTTTGCATTTTGTTTTTATTGTTTTAATTATAGTTTTCTTCCTTTGGGCTTTTGTTTCGCCGGGTTGCGGCTTTTCATGTCAGCCTGTCATGCTTTTGCCTGTAAGGCGTACACTTTGGGCTACATAGCGTGCAAAGATAGTTATTTTTTTTAACTTACTTGGGCAGTCACGGGCTTTTTTTGCCGTTCCTGCGTGATTTCTTTACAAATCCGTATAGCGGGTAGTGGTCGGAAACGGCTATGTCTCTGTCTACTTTGAAATTAAAGGGCTGCCAGTGGCTGGAGCACATCACGTTGTCTATCCTCACATAGAACATGTTGTAGTGGTAGGATATGCCCGGGCCGTTGGCGGTTGCCACGTAGCAGTCGGTGAGTGTCTTGGCGAGCTGGCTGCGGCAGTAGGACACGGGACTGTCGTTGAAGTCGCCGAAGAGCAGCACCGGCTCTTCTTTCCGGCTCTTGATGTATTTTATCACTCCCTCCACCTGCGGCACGCGCCGCCGAGCCGCGTCGCCCAGCTGCACTATCATGCGCCTGGAGTCTTTGCCGATGGTGTCTTTGCCCAGTTTTCCTTTCACCATGTCGCGGAAGTCCCGGCGGTCGGCAGGCGACAGTCCGCTGCATTCGAAATGGCAGTTGATTACCGTGGTGCGTTCGTTGCCCACGAGTATCTCGTAGGCTGCGCAGAGGCATCCGTCGAGGCCGGCGTTTATGCGTGTTTTCGAGAGGATGGGGAATTTGCTTACTATGAGCTGCACCTCGCCGTTCCTGTCGTTTCTCGCCGTGTCCATGTACTGGTATTCCTTGCCGAAGGCCTGTTTCACTTCGTCGTTGAATGCCGCCTCCTGCATACATACGATGGAGGCACCGCTGGCGTTGATGTAGTCGGCGATGGTCCGGAGCCCGTTTTCGGTGGGGTTGAACATGAACACGTTGTACGACATCACCTTTATGGCATCGTCGGGGGTGGAGTGTGGCACGTTGAGCGGCGAGTATATCCTCACGGGGATATAGCACACTATGAAGCCGAGTGCGGGAATCAGTGCGAGCCGTTTCTTGAACAAGAGAAACAGCAGCAGGAACGCTGCGTTGGTGAGGAGCAGAGCGGGGAAGGCGAGGCCCACGCACGATGTTATGGGGTGCTCCTGCGGGTTGAGCCTGTAGCTGAAGCCCACTGCCAGCATGATGATGATGGTGGCCACGTTGGCCCCCGCCATCATCTGCAGGATGAATTTCTTTATCTTTTCCAGCATGGGGTGTCGTATTCGGTTTGCGCTTAGTCCCTGCCTTTGTCAAAGAGCTTGCGCTTCTCCTCTTCGGTAAGGCTGTCGTAGCCGCTCCTGCGTATCTTGTCGAGGATGCGGTCCACCTCGTCCTGCTCGCGCTTCTTGCGGGCGTTGTAGTCCCAGTCGCTCTCGCGGCGCGGACGGTTGCCACTGCCGTTATGGCGGCGGTTGGTCATCTTGTTCCACGTGTCCTTTATCCTGTCGAATATTCCCCGGGCGGATGCGTTGCCCCCGCCGTATCCGCTCCAGTATCCGCCGTAGGCGCTGTAGCTGCTTTTCCGCCAGTGCCGTATGAGCAGGTAGCCGAAGAGCATGCCGCCGAGGTGGGCAAAGTGCGCCACGCTGTCGCCGGGCATTCCCAGTCCGAGCGACAGCTCAAGCAGTGCGTAGAGCGCCACGAACCATTTTGCTTTTATGGGCACGGGGAGGGGGAATATGAATATGCGCTCTTCGGGGTATAGCATACCGAAGGCTAGGAGTATGCCGTAGATGGCGCCCGAGGCTCCCACCGTGGTCCACTGCCCGAGCACCGCCTCGCTGTTGTGTACCACGGTCATTATGTCGCCCCAGCCGAAGCCCGGTATCTGGTCTGCCGCCATGGTGTAGAACGAGATGAACTGTGCCGCCATCTGTATCAGCCCGGCTCCCACGCCGCACGTGACGTAGTAGGTGAGGAAGCGTTTCGGGCCCCATGCGCTCTCCACGATTCTTCCGAACATCCACAGGGCGAACATATTGAAGAATATGTGTGTGAAGCCAGCATGCATGAACATGTAGGTGAAGAGCTGGAAGATGTGGAAGTCTGACGACAGGAAGAAGTGCAGGCCGAGCAGGTTGTCGAGGTCTATGCCGAGTCGTCCGAACACGTAGTATCCCGCGAACATCAATACGTTGATGATAAGCAGGTTTTTGGTTACAGCAGGTATGTCGCGCATTGTCGTTGTCGTTTACAAGTTGATAAATCGGTTGGCAAAAATACGAAAAATATCCGTGAAAAGCTATAAAGCAGGCTCTTAACGTGTTTTTTTAATCATTTTCATAACTTTTTCCCGTTTTTTATTTGAGTTGTAAAAGGTTTACACTATATTTGCGTGACGTTTTACCGCCGCAAACGTTGCGTTGCCCGTTTGGCGGTGCGCCTTTGCTGCGGTTTGCCGGTGAAAGACATTATTAATATTATAAAGACAACTATTATGAACAAGACAGAACTTATTGACAAGATCGCAGCCGGAGCCGGTTTGAGCAAGGCTGACTCAAAGAAGGCTCTCGACGCTACGGTAGAAGCTATCAAGGAGGCTCTCGTGGCAGGTGACAAGATAGCTTTGATCGGTTTCGGTACATTCAGCGTTAGCGAGCGTCCGGGCCGCGAGGGTATCAACCCGAGGACAAAGGAGAAGATTCAGATTGCCGCCAAGAAGGTTGCCAAGTTCAAGGCTGGCGCCGACCTTGAGGACGCTCTCAACTAAGTGCTTCTTCTAGCCGCGGACAATTGCGGCGCGCAATATAAAAAGGCAGGGTTTCGGAACATTGTTGTCCGGAGTCCTGCCTTGTTCGTTTTGCGGCACTCAGTCTTACGGCGCAGTGCATGTTCGCTCTGTCAGCCGTTGATACCGAGAATTTGTATTTTGAGGCTACGTTCGATTTTCGACAAGGTTTCGAGAGAAAGGTTTTCTTGCCCTTTGAGAACTTTTGACACGTATTGCTGGCTGCATCCCATGACTTCGGACAATCTTTTTTGTGTCATGCCCATCTCTTCCATCTTGTCAAGCATCATCATGGCAATATGCTGCGAATATCCAAGCCATGACTTGTTAGCCATGCGCCATTCTGCATTCTCCCGTCATTTTGATGGCGCGGAAGACTTGTGCTCCTTGAGTTTGGAAACTATTTCATCTGCTGTTTTCATAAAAAACCTCCTTTCTATCTTAATTCGTTTAGGAAATCCTTGAAGGAATCTTTGTCTGCTATGCCGTTGTCGAGCAGAAAACGTCTCACCTTCTCCATACGGGCCAATTTTGAAATACGATGCCAAGTCGCCTATGTTTTGCCTGAAGAAATTGCGTAGCCACAACACATCGTTCCATTGTCCGAGAATGAAATCCAGGACATTGTCCAAACAGTCGTCATATCTGACTGCCCAAAGGTGTTCGTTCTCCGTAACAAGGTCGAAATTCATGATGCTATTGTTTTTACAATGCGAAAATACAATAAATGTGTGAAACTTACAACTTTTGGGTTGATTATTTTTACAAGTCTTGGTTGTTCTTCCCGAATTGTGATGTTCAGAATGTTATCTCATTCATTCCTTTTCCCCCTCATCAGTTGTATGTCCACCCTGTCGGCTATCATTTCCGGGGTGATGCCTGTCATGCAGGGGTAGTTGCCGCGCAGGCATGGCTTTTGGCCGTAGACGCTGCACGGGCGGCAGGGGAGGTCGATCTGCACGGCGTTGCTGGAGTCCTGTCCCCATCCCATGAAACCGGCGAAGGGGTGTGTGGCTCCCCACACGCTCACCACGGGAGTGCCCGTGAGCGAGGCGAGGTGCATATTGGAACTGTCCATGGATACCATCACGTCGAGATGGCTTATCAGTGTCAGTTCTTCGGCGATGCCGCCTAGTAGTGCCGAGGCATTTTCTGCTTTCGGGTTGCGGGCGCACCATTCATCCATTGTCTCCTTCTCTTCTGTCCCTCCGCCGAAGAGGAAGAAACGGCTGCCGGGATGGCGGCCGGCGATGAGTTGTATCACCCGCTCCATCCTGTCCGCAGGGTACGTCTTGCCCGTGTGTGCGGCGAATGGCGCGATGCCTATCCACGTCTCGCCGGCGGCTTTGTTGCGCAGGTCTTCGGGCAGCGTGCCCAGGTCGCCCTTGCCGTCGGGGAATATGGAGGTGAACTCCAATTTTACGGGGTATCCGAGTGCGGCGAACACGTCGGCGTAGTTCTGGAACGATGTCGGTATCTGTTCAAGCAGCTTGCCGTTCTGGGCTGTCAGCCGGCGGCGCGCCTCGCGGTGCTTGTCGATATGCGCCACGCGGTAGCGGTCGAGATTGAAGCGCAGTCTGAGGTAGCGCGAGCGCAGCACGCTGTGCAGGTCGGCTATCGCCGTGAAATTCTTCGCCATCAGCCGGCGGTAGAGGCTGTTGAGCCCCGACACGCCGCGGTACTCGCTCTTTATGTCGGCCTCCATGAACCCCACGTTGTGTGGCATGTGCTCGAAGAAAGGGCGCGCGAACTTCTGGCTGAGCACCGTTATCCTCAACTGGGGATACTGCCTGGCCAGGGAATAGACCACGGGCACTGTCATTGCCACGTCGCCCATTGCCGAGAATCTGATTACGAGAATATGTTCGGTTTTCATTTTTTCTTTGCGGCGTAGAGTACAGGGTTTGTTGACGGGTCGTTGTACATCTTCATCTGCTTGTACACCTTCATGTATTTCCTTCCCGCCCCGATGTCGTCGAGCAGCTGGTCGATGGCGGTGCCGAGGTCCTGCTGCTGCTCGAGCAGCACGCCGAGTTTGCCCAGGCATTTCTCCTTGTGCTCTTCGGAGGCGTCACCGCGGTCAGCCTGCTCCTTCATGTGGTATATCTTGAGGGCGAGTATCGACAGGCGGTCGATGGCCCATGCCGGGCTTTCGGTATTTATCGTGGCTCCGGGCAACACCTGCACGTCGTTGTATTTCGTGCGGAAATAGCTGTCGATCTGCTCCACGAGGTCGGTGCGGTCTTGGTTGCTGCGGTCGATGCGGCGCTTGAGCGCAAGGGCGTCGAGAGGGTCGATGTGCGGGTCGCGGATGATGTCCTCCAGATGCCACTGCACGGTGTCTATCCAGCATTTCAGGTAGAGGCGGTTCTCTATGGAATCACGGTCGTACGGGTTGTTTATCGGAGTATCGACGTTGTCCTTGGCGTGGTAGTCGTTTATCGCAAGGTTGAAAACGCCGTTGCATACTTGTGTGAATGTCATAACAATTCTGCGGTTTTGTAATTTTCGGCAAATCTAATAAAATAATTTCAGATAGCCAACGAAATGGCGAAAAATCCCCCTGCCCCGGAGCAATGCTTTCTTCAGGCCGGAAGTGTGCTTTTCCAATCGTACATCGTACGATGCACGGTCTCTTGTCGTACGGTGTACGATCGTTTATCGTACGGTGTGAGGTCTCTTATCGTACGGTGTACGATTGCAGAAACATTGCTTTTTCGGTGCCTGACTGTGTTTTTCCTTCCTGCATCCGTGCCTTTTCGGTGGATTAGCAGTAACTTTGCCCGCCAAAATCATTATCCCAAGTCAGAATGAAAATAGTTATCGACGACAAGATACCGTATATCAGGGAGGCCGTAGCGGATATTACCCCCGACGCAGTCTATATAAAAGGTTCGGATATATCGTCTGCCGATGTGGCGGATGCCGACGCCCTGATAGTGCGCACGCGCACGCTCTGCGACGAACGGCTCCTCCGCGGCAGCCGCGTGCAGTTCATTGCCACCGCCACGATAGGTTTCGACCATATCGATACAGCCTACCTGCAGCGTGCCGGCATAGCGTGGACCAACTGCCCCGGGTGCAATTCCGGCAGTGTGGCGCAGTATATGCGCTCTGTGTTCATCCTGCTCTCTCGCGACCGCGGACTCGACCCCGTGCGGCATACCGTGGGCGTGGTGGGTTACGGCCATGTGGGGCGCAAGGTGGCGGCAGAGGCGCGCGCCATGGGCTTCCGCACGCTCGTGTGCGACCCTCCGCTGCAGGCAGCCGGCTGTGGCGACGGACAGTTCGTCGGCATGGACAGCATAGAGAAGGAGTGCGACGTGATAACGTTCCACGTGCCGCTCACCTGTTCCGGTCCGTACGCCACGCACCATCTCGCCGACGGGGCGTTCTTCCGCCGTGTGCGCCGCCGCCCCGTCATCGTGAACACGAGCCGCGGTGCGGTGGTAGACAATGCCGCCCTGCTCCGCGCGCTGGAGAATGGTGAGGTGGGCGATGCCGTAATCGACACGTGGGAGAACGAACCGTGCATTTCCCTCCCCTTATTATATAAGGTATATATAGGTACTCCCCATATCGCCGGCTACAGTGCCGACGGCAAGACCAACGCCGACAACATGGCTCTCGGCGCCTTGTGCCGTCATTTCGGTATCCAGCCCCCGGGGTGCATCCTTCCCCCGTCGTTGCCCGATGGCTTTGCCGAAGGGCTGGAGGGCGACGCTCTGCGGCTGCGCCTCTACAATCCTCTATGCGACAGCGGTGTGCTGAAGGCAAGCCCCGGGGAATTTGAGAATCTGCGCGGCAACTATCCGCTGCGAAGGGAAAAACTGGACTGACAAACGTGGAACGGACCGTGAAAAAGGAAAGAAACCTGCACGATTAGGGTAGGTGTGTGCAAATTAGAGTGCATTTTTACAATAAATTCTTGCGTACGTAAAGAAAAATTCGTTCCTTTGCATCCGATTTTTTTAGGAAGAAAACAATTTAAAACATTTTAAAAACTACAATTATGTCAGAAATTGAATCAAAAGTAAAAGCTATCATCGTTGACAAACTTGGTGTAGAGGAGTCTGAGGTTAAGCCTGAAGCAAGCTTCACAAACGACCTCGGCGCTGACTCTCTGGACACAGTGGAGCTCATCATGGAATTCGAGAAGGAGTTCAACATCACCATCCCTGATGACAAGTCTGAGTCTATCGCAACTGTAGGCGACGCTATCAAGTACATCGAGGACAACGCAAAATAAATATCATCCGGAGTGATATAAAGCTATAGGTGAAAGTGGTGAGATGAGACCGTTGGAATGGATCTCACCTCACCCCTTTCACCTTTTTCTTTTTATACACCCGTCTTTATCATAACACAAATATGGAATTGAAAAGAGTAGTAGTGACAGGACTCGGCGCCATTACCCCGGTGGGCAACAACGCCGAGGATACATGGAACAACCTCCTGGCCGGAAAGAGCGGCGCCGCTCCCATTACATTGTTCGACGCGTCGAAATTCAAGACCCAGTTTGCCTGCGAGGTAAAGGGCTTCAACCCGGCCGACTATATCGACCGGAAGGAGTCGCGCAAGATGGACCGCTACGCACAGCTCGCCATAGCTGCGGCAGTGCAGGCCGTGGACGACAGCGCAATGAACCTTGAGACAGTGGACAAGAACCGCATCGGAGTGGTCTTCGGCGTGGGCATCGGCGGTATCAAGACCTTCGAGGACGAAGTGGTGTACTACGGCAAGAACGCCGAGAACGGACCTAAGTTCAACCCCTTCTTTATCCCCAAGATGATTTCCGACATCGCCGCCGGACAGATTTCTATCCGCTTCGGCTTCCACGGACCCAACTACGCCACGACATCGGCTTGCGCCTCTTCTACCAACGCTCTCGCCGACGCCTTCAACCTGATTCGTCTCGGCAAGGCCGACGCTATCGTGGCTGGCGGTGCCGAGGCCGCTATCTGCGCCTGCGGCGTGGGCGGCTTCAACGCCATGCACGCCCTCTCCACACGCAACGACGACCCGGAGCACGCTTCGCGCCCGTTCAGCGCAAGCCGCGACGGCTTCATCATGGGCGAGGGTGCAGGATGTCTCATTCTTGAGGAACTGGAGCACGCCAAGGCGCGCGGGGCGAAGATCTATGCTGAGATGGCTGGCGAGGGCATGAGTGCCGACGCTTACCATATCACGGCTTCACACCCGGAGGGACTGGGTGCAGCCCTCGTGATGAAGAACGCACTCGAGGACGCCGGCATGACACCTGCGGATATCGACTACATCAACGTACACGGCACTTCAACGCCCGTGGGCGACATCTCCGAGGTGAAGGCTATACAGCAGCTCTTCGGCGAACACGCCTACAAGCTCAACATCAGCTCCACGAAGTCCATGACGGGACACCTGCTCGGTGCTGCCGGTGCCGTGGAGGCTATGGTGTCTGTGCTGTCGGTGAAAAACGACATCGTGCCGCCTACAATCAACCACGAGGAGGACGACAAGGACGAGAACATCGACTACAACCTGAATTTCACGTTCAACAAAGCCCAGAAGCGCACCGTCCGCGCTGCGCTCAGCAACACGTTCGGCTTCGGCGGACACAACGCCTGCGTTATCTTCAAGAAGTATGATGATAAGTAATTTCATTGACCGCATAAGGCTCCCCTTCCGCAAGGAAAAGGAGCTTTATGCGGCTCTTTACGGTATCTTCGGCTTCTATCCACACCGCATACACTATTACAAGCTCGCCCTGATGCATAAGAGCGTGACGCGTCGCAATGAGAAGGGCCGTCCGCTCAACAACGAGCGTCTCGAATTTCTCGGCGACGCCATCCTCGACGCTATCGTGGGCGACATCGTCTACCGCCATTTCGAAGGCAAGCGCGAGGGTTTCCTCACCAGCACGCGCAGCAAGATTGTGCAGCGCGACACGCTCAACAGGCTCGCCACCGAGATGGGCATCACCCAACTGATAAAATCCGGGAAACACACTCCCTCCCACAACAGCTATATGGGAGGGAATGCGTTTGAGGCGCTCGTCGGGGCGATGTACCTCGACCGCGGCTACGAGGCTTGCATGCGCTTCATGGAGAAGCGCATACTGGCACAGATTATCAATATCGACAAGGTGGCTTACAAGGAGATTAACTTCAAGAGCAAGCTCATCGAGTGGTGTCAGAAAAACAAGGTGAAGCTGGAGTTCAAGCTCCTGATGCAGGGCAAGGAGGGCAAGAACAGTCCCGTGTTCAAATACCAGGTGCTCGTGGAGGGTCTCGAAGGTGGCGTCGGTGAGGGCTATTCCAAGAAGGAGAGCCAGCAGCAGGCCAGCAAACTGACGCTGCAGCAGCTCAAGCGCAAGCCGCAGTTTATCGACGCCGTGTTCGCCGCCAAGGGCAACCGCACCAAGATGGAGGAGGAACCGGTGCTCACAGTGCCCGACACCGAACAGAAGCAGGATTTCATTATTCCGCAGAAGCAGGAGGAAACAAAGGCCCCTGAAAACAACGCCGAAAGGAATGCCAAGCGCAAGGCCGCAGTCTCTGACGGCAGTGCCAAGCGTAAGGTTGCTGACGGCGAAATCAAGAAGCCCTCAGCCGTTGAGGCTGAAATCGACGCCCTCGACCTCTCCGACATCAAGGCAACTCCCCGCGAGGAAACCGCCGAGGACATCATCGCTGCATCAATGGCGAAAGCGTACGAAGAGGGAAATTGAGTGAGGGGAGAGGAGTGTGGAGTGAGGAGTTGTTGGACAACTCGGACTGCTCAGACAATTCGGATCACTCCGAGTTCCTTGGATCACTCTGAGCCGTCTGATTAGTCCGAGCCGTCCGAGTAGTCCCCAACAATCCCTCAGGAAACAAAAATCCCCGAACGAGTTATTTCGTCCGGGGATTTTTATAGAGAGGGATTGTGTGATTACTTCACCACAACCTTCATAGTCTTTCCGTTAGCCATCTTCACGATGTTCAGACCCTTCTGCGGAGCAGAGAGACGAACGCCGTCGAGAGAGTAGCGGACCGTCTCAACATTCTCCTGAGCGTCGAAAACGCCGTTGATGCCCGTTGTGGCATCGTTGTAGTTCATGCCCGTAACGTTGATGACTTTAAGGTTCTTGTAGTATCCGCTCTCATCATAAGAACTGTCATAATTGCTTACGGCAGCCACGAACTTCATGTTGTCAGCACTCCATCCGGAATTGATGTCCACGTCGAATGTTGCGGTAAACTTGTTTCCGTCCCATGTGATGGCCTCGCCCCAAGTGCTGTTGTTGGCGCGGATAACATGCTCGTGATAGTATATGCCGCTGGCTCCAGCCTGGCTCTTCGCCCTTACTTGGTCTTCTGTCAGATAGAAAGTAATCTTCGTGTCTGCCTTCTCTTTCTCGCTGAAAGCTTCGTTGCACTCGCCCTCCACGATAACCGTGGCGTGGCTGTTGTCAGAAAGCTTTGTGGCGGTCATAGTAAGCTTCACGTCGGATACTGTAGACGTAATAGCATTGAAATAAGCCGTAATCAAGTCTGCGCTGGTTGGAAGGATCATAACGCCTCTACGGTCATAGCCGCCCTTCATGAGCTTGTAGTCGCGGTTGAAGGTCATTGCAGGAGCGTAGGCATTGCCAGCGGAACCTCCATACATGAGGCTTAACATATCGCTGTCCCATGTCTTGGTGAGCCAGTCCGTGCCATAGCCGGCGTGGTGGCAAACAGGGTACACGCGGGTCAGGTCTGCTGTGCTGAGGGCTGTCTTCAGGAAGCCTGCCACGCGAGGGCAGTTGGGGCATTGCTCGGTAGTAAACTCTTCAACGAGAACATTCTTGGGATAAGCCACTGTATAGATGCCGACGTTGCCTCTCGATGTGGCTGCACTCGATGCGTTGTCGTTGCCGTTAATCTTCTCAACTTCCACGTCAACGTCGTAGATACCTTCCTTCGCAAACTCTGGAAGCGTGGCGACAAACTGTCCATAACCGTTGCCGGAAACTGGCTCGTCGAGAGCTATAGTCTGCTCAGGACCAACAACACCGTCGATGGTGTATGTGTAGGTGATGTTGTTCACTGCCTCTTTACTCATGTTGAGGAAATCTACGGTGAGGGCAGGCTTCTTTCCGACCAAGCTGTCCACCTTTTCATAAGCGAACGGAGAAACGTCGTACGCATTGTGGGCTCCCTCAACGATGAGCTGAACGCTAAGGTTTCCGCTCCCCAAGCTCCACCATCCTGTTTGGTTATTGTATGTGCCGTATATCAATAGCGGAGCCTCGGTGAACAAATCGTTTTCCACAATTGACAGCGGATAACACTCGTCTGAGTAATAGTAGCCGTTATTTGTGTTCTTCTGAACGTAGTCAAAACCCACAACGAGGTCATCGCCGTCCTTGATGGTGTATGGCTCGTCAAAGATTACCGTGTTCCAACCTACAGCAGGAGATTCTACCGCTTTCGACAACACGTCGCTCAACTTATTGTTGATAAGTGCTGAAACGAAAGCTCGGTTAGCATCGTTTTTGTAGGCTATAGCGAAACGCATACCCACGATTTTCATTCCTACGTATTTTTCGAGAATGTCCGATGTCGTCATTTCCTGGGCAACTTTGTTTGAGCCTACAAAGCTTGGAAGACCGGAACCTGTCTCAGACCAGTCTTCGCTGAAATAGCTACCGACATAACGCTGGTTGTCAGGGAGATTTGATTTCTTGGGAGCGGATTTGAGGATGCCATTCGTCTTTGTGGCAGACTGCGAGGCGTTGCGCTCCACGCTGCCGTTGAATGGCATAATGAGCTGCGCATTCATGCCCAATGAAAGGGCGAGCGCAACCATAGAAAGTAATGTTTTCTTCATACCTTGAAACTTTTGATTATTTTACTATGCGTTTTATTGTCTTTCCGTTTGAGAGCTTTTCTATGTTCAGACCCTTCACCTCGGAGTTTACCTGCATACCGGCTGCGTTGTAGCGCGACACTACCTTTGCTCCGGCATTGTCCACAACGCCGTCGATGCCCGTGGGGTCGGCGTAGACAAAGTTCACTGTTACCTTCGGACCATAAGCCTTGAACTCGTCGTAGGTTTTCACTTCATCCTCATATGGTCCTATGATAATAGTTGTCGTCCCAATCTTGTTTACCAAAAGGTTGAAGGTCATAGTGCAAGTTCCGTAGCTCGCAGGAAACCACTCCGTAAGGAAATCCGCTTTGGTCTTGGCTGATATCCCCCCTGGTGTTGTAGAATAAATTCCTACCTGATTTATTCCTGACACACAATTAGCTGGGAAACAACACTCAGACTGTCCATTGTCTATATGGTCAATGGAGAAACCAAGCCCTACGGCCTGCTCCTCGTCGGTTGTGTTCTCCACGAAGAGTCCTGTACTTATCTGTAGTCGTCCACCTTTAACCTCCGCTTCGTTCACGGTGATGGTAGAACCGTCTGTCACTACGTTGCCGTCCTTGTCCACGAACCTGAATGTCTCGAGGTCGGTCTGCGCCATTGCGCTCGTTGCGGTCATCGCCAGTACGGCGGATGCCAACAATGTCATTATCTTCATAATCTTCTTGCTTTTATTGTTATCCTTTTTTTATTTAGTCACAGCCACCTTTTCCGTCTGCTGCACTCCGTCCTTTGTGAAGACGAAAGCCACAACCGACATGTTTTCCGGCTTCCATGCGTTGTCGAGCGTTACGGTGTAAGACTTCTTCACGTCGCCCTTCTCCACCACGTTGATGTCGTCGCCGTTCACTGCGCTCACCGTGGCGCGGAACACGTGGTTATGCACGTACTCGTTGTTCACCGAACCGTTCGGCATATACTGCATGTCCACGATACCGTCCTCCACGAGCCACACCTGCAGCTTGGCATCGCTGAGCGTCTGTCGCCCCGCTACCTCCACGTCCACCTTGAGGCTGCGAGTAGAGGCATTGTATGACGTGGTGGGGATTATCGCCACGGTCGGTTCGGCGGCAACCAGAGCCTTCACGTAGGCTGTCCAGAAATTGATGTTGCTCAGCACCTGGCCGCCGTAGCGGTCTATCATTCCGCTGGGCTGCGCCTTCACTCCCCATGTGGTGTAGTAGGAATTGCCGTCGGCGGTAGTGAGCGAGAGCGGCTTGTGTCCCTCGGCGATGGTGGTGTAGCCGAAGTCGCCGCCGTAAAGACCCACGGCGATGATGTTCTCCTCACCGTATGTCTCCTGCAGCTCCTTTATCTTGTCCGTCGCATTGGGGCAGTTCACGCAGCGCTGGCCCGTGAAGTCCTCGATGAGCACGTGCTTCTTCACCTCCGCCGGCTCCACGTAGATGAGCCTCTCGTCCTTGCCGATTTCGGTGCAGGCCGCCAGCGACAGCGCGGCGGCCGTCGTCGTCATGCCGCACAGGAGCTTGCCTGCGACAGAACCATATATATTCTTAATGGATTTCATCTTCGTCAGTTAGAAATTATAGTTGTACGACAGTGTAAAGCCCTTGCTCGCCGGTACCATGCGGCACACACCTCCCGAGCAGTTGTATCCGGCGCGTGTGCGGCCGTAGCCTATCTGCAGGCGGTGTGCGCCCGTGTTGAAGGTTACGAGGCCCTGGTAGTAGTGCAGCTTGCTCACGCCGCAGTTATACATGTCGGACACGGTGAACATCCAGTGGGGCAGTACGGAAAGCTCGAGAAGTCCGAACACCCAGTCGCCCTCATCGTCCTTGGTGCTGAGGTACTGCGCTTCGCCGCGCAGTGTGAGCTTGTTGTTGAAGCGGTATTTGGCATCCGCCACCACGATGTCGGAGTGTACCATTCCGCCTTCGCCCTCCACAACGGACTTGTTGTAGAACTGGTTCATATACATGAGGTTGAGGGTGAAGGAACGTGAGAATTTCTTGTCGATGTGTATGTCCAAGTCCTGGTAGTACATGGCGTTGCCCCATTTCCAGAACGCCGACCCGTAGCCGTCGGTGCCCACCGAGCTGCCGCCGTTGGTATGGTCGTTGCGGTCGATGGCATGCACGTGGGAGAAGTTCACCTTCACGTTGGTGCCGTATTTGCCGCCGAGGAACGTGTTTTTCTTGAACCTGTATCCCAGCTCCGCCTGATACGCCCACTCGCCGTTGGCCTGTGTGGCATAGGGGTAGAGTGCCGCAAGGGCGTATGTCTGCTCCTGCGTGAACGCCGGGAGGTTGTTGATATACGACGATATGCCCTGCACGTTGCGGTCGCTGCGGAACGTCATGTTGTCGCTGCGCTTGGCCTGGAGCAATACGCTGAGGCCGCTGCGGGAGTACGACGCAGAGAGCATCGCCACCGTTCCTTTGCGGTAGATGTAGGGGTAGAGGCGGTCGTACGACGGGTCGTCGGTCTTCCACGCATATTCTGCCAGCACGCTGAAATCGCCCGCCTGCAGGTTTGCCCTCACGTCGAAGGCATTCACGTTGCTGGGCAGGTTGAGCTTGTGGGTGGCGTCGGCCATGATGTTCTCGTCCTCCGTAGACTGGTATTTGTTCACCCACGACGCACCGAGCGTGAGGTAGGTGTTGTGCTCGCGCATCGACTTGAACCACTGGTCGAAGCTCAGCTCCAGGTCGCCGCCGCTTATCCATGCGTCGTTCCATTTCCAGTAGTGGCGCTGCTTGCCCGAGAGAGCCTTTATCTGCACGCCCTTCACTGGGCGCAACACGAGGCGGCCGCCGAGCAGGGAGTTGTCGATACCGAGGCTTCGCTCCTCGTAGGTGCGGAGGATGAAGCCGGAACCGAACTGCTCATAGAACGTGCCGAGCGTGAGATCCCATTTGTCGAAATGTGCCTTGAGATAGAAATTGGGCACGCCGTAGCCCTTGAAGCCCTCTTCGGGAGCGGAGGCGTAGCCTGGAAGCGGAAAGCGGGTGAACTCGAAACGCAGTCCGGCATCGAGGTGCTTGCTGCGGCCGGCGATGTCGGCATAAGTGTTGGTGAGTCCCCACTCGTTGTATTTCTCCGTGCCTATCGCTTCGTCTTCCTGCGGTATGATGATGTCGCTCTGTATGCTTCCGCTGACGGTGAACTTGTCGTCGTCATTGGTTTCCTGCGCCATCACTCCCGTTGCGGCGATTGCGGCGGCAAGCGAGAAGAATAATCTTGGTTTCATAAATAACTTTTCGTTGTTTTTTCTTGCGGCGGAATCTTATACGACCCGCCTTGAAAGGCTGCGGTTATTTGCTTGTCAGTTCCTTCACCTTTGCGATGATCTCCTGCTCTGCGCCCTCGGTGTATCCGTTGTGCTTGTAGACAATCTTGCCGTTGCCGTCGCAGATAACGACGAAGGGAATCATCTCGCCGCCGAACGATTTGCGGAAGTCGGAATTGACGTCGAGCAGCACCTCGTACGGCCATCCGTTCTGGTCTACGAGAGGCTTCACCTTATTGGCGTTCTGCGCCTTGTCGATGGATACGGCGAAGAGCTTCACTCCGGTTTCCGCCTGCCAGTCCTCATACACCTCGCTGATGGCGCTAAGCTCGCGGTTGCACGGTTTGCACCATGTGGCGAAGAAATCGATGATGAAAGGCTTTCCGTCGTTGGAAAGAGTTGCCGTGTCGATAGTCTTTCCGTCTGTTGTCTTTAGCTTGTACGACGGCAGCTGCGCGCTGATGTTCTGCGCCGCTGCAAAAAGGAACATTGTCAAGACAAGCAATCCCTTGCTCACCTTGCGCAAACTGAATGATTTAATATTTCTCATGAGTTTTGAGCAAATTTTGTAATACGTATATTCTCTGGGTGCAAAAGTAGTTTTTCCTTTTCGTTTCCGCAAATAAATGCAAAAAAAGTTTCACATTTCGTGTGCCGAAACGCAAATATTGATAGTCCCATGTGCTGAATTAGCGTCAAGATGTAAGGAAATGGGGACTTGTCTTGGTCTTGGATAATACGGGAACGAAGAAAAAATATCCCCGGAATACATACTTACGAGGGAAATCACTATATTTGCATAAAATTAATAAGTCTAACGATATGGGTATAACGGACAGATACATACGCTTTGACTGGGCGATAAAGCGTCTGCTGCGGCAGAAAGCCAACTTTGGTGTGTTGGAGGGTTTTCTCACCGTGTTCCTCGGCGAGAAGGTGCAGATTGTGGACATTCTCGAGAGCGAGGGCAACCAGCAGCGGGAAGACGACAAGTTTAACCGCGTTGATATCAAAGCCAAAAACAGCAAGGGGGAGATAATCATCGTGGAGGTGCAGAACACTAGGGAGGTGTTCTATCTCGAGCGCATTCTCTACGGCGTGGCAAAGGCGATAACCGAACACATAAGTCTTGGCAATTCCTACGAGGAGGTGAAGAAGGTGTATTCCATCAGTATTCTCTATTTCGACTTGGGGAAAGGTGACGACTATATCTACAAGGGGCAGAATCATTTCGTTGGGCTTCACACCAACGATGAGCTTAAAATCACCACCAAGGAGCGAGACACCATCGTGCGCAAGGCTCCCGAGGACGTATTCCCCACCTATTATTTAATACGCGTGAATAATTTCGACAAAGTGGCGGTGTCGCCCATGGAGGAATGGATGCGTTATCTCAAGGAGGGCTTCATCAGCGATGCTCCGAAGGCCCCGGGGCTTAAGGAAGCAAAGGAAAAACTGCAGTACTACGCCATGAGCAAGGCTGAACGCTACGCTTATGACGAGCACATCAACGCCGTGATGATACAAAACGACGTGATTGGAAATGCCAAGCGTGAAGGACTTGCCGAGGGTCGTGCCGAGGGAAGAGCTCAGGGGAGAGCCGAGGGTCGTGCTGAGGGTCGTGCTGAGGGTCGTGCTGAGGGTCGTGCTGAAGGCATAAAGGAAGGTAAGGCTGAGGGTATGAAAGAAGGTATTGCCCAAGAGCGCGAAGCCAATCTCAAGAAGCTCCTCGATTCTGCGCGTTCCATGATTGCCGACGGGCTAAGTCCCGATAAGGTGGCATTGTACACGGGCCTGTCCTTAGATCAAATTGACGACATGATTGGGCATTGACACACCCGTTTCTTGCCTCTTCGTTGTGAAAGCGTTGCGGTGCCAAAATGCCATGTGCTATTATTTTTTAACATCAAAATGTTGTGCGCCCGATAAAAAACGACTAATTTTGCTCTGATTTATCGGCAACTTGTCTGTTGACACCAAGCGGCAGTTGCTTTTTGCAATTAAGAACATAAAAACAAAGATAGAGAAATGGAAAAGATAGACAGACTTGACAAGAAGATACTCAGTATCTTGTCAAAAAACGCCCGTATGCCGTTCAAGGACGTGGCTGCGGAGTGCAACGTGTCGCGTGCGGCAATCCACCAGCGCGTGCAGCATCTTACCGAAGACGGTGTGATTACGGGAAGCAAATATGATGTGGACCCCAAGAGCTTGGGCTTCTCCACCTGCACGTATGTTGGTATAACGCTCGAAAAGGGCAGCATGTACAAGACCGTGGTGGAGCAACTTGAACACATTCCCGAAATCGTGGAGTGTCATTTCACCACCGGGCCATATACGATGCTCGTGAAGCTCTATGCCAAGGACAACGGCCAGCTCATGGACTTGCTCAACAATCAGCTGCAGGAGATACCCGGCGTGGTGGCTACCGAGACGCTTATCTCTTTGGAGCAGAGCATAAAGAGGGAGATACCCATCGGCTCGAAAGAGAAGGCCGAGGACGCTGAGTAAGTGTCGCGGCAATTTCGGATTTTCATACAAGCCTTTGCAAAAGGCGACAGTAAGGTGTTTTCAGAACATACTTGACAAGGATATGCAGACATTGGAACCATTTGATTTCCAGTCACGCCTGAACGGCATTTTCAAGCGATATCCCGAGGCGGACAGGAAACCGCTGATAGGCATAACCGGCAATTTTGCCGACGGGGGTACGGCACTCGCCGAACCTTACTACGAGGCTGTGGTGAAGGCGGGCGGCGTGCCCGTGGTGATACCGCCTGTGGCCGACGCTGACACCGTGGTGAACACGCTCGACAGTATCGACGGACTGATTCTCTCCGGAGGGGCTGACGTCAATCCGCTATGGTGCGGCGAAGAACCGGTGGAGGCACTGCATTGCATTAATTCCCGCCGCGACCTCGCCGAACTGCTCGTTGCGGCGCTGGCATACAACCGCCAGATACCCACGCTTGGCATCTGCCGCGGAATACAGACGCTCGCCGCTGCGCTCGGCGGCAAGATACGTCAGGATATCAATACTGCCGGCACCGACAACGCCGAATACAAGACAGCCGGACGCATCAAGCACAGCCAGGACGCAGACCGTCGCAGTGAACCCACCCACAGCGTGAGGATAGAGCCGGACACCGTGCTCTTCGACATATATAAAAAGGAAAAAATATATGTGAACTCCTTCCATCATCAGGCGGTGGACAGCTGCGGCAGGCGTTTCAACATGTCGGCCTGCGCCCCCGACGGCGTGATAGAGGCAATGGAGAGCAGTGAGCACAAGTCGATACTTGGAGTGCAGTGGCATCCCGAATGTCTCGGCGAAGAGGGGTTGCCGCTCTTCCGCTGGCTCGTGGAGAGGGCGGAAGAATACAACCGCGCCAAGCGCATACACGCAAGTGTCGTGACAATCGACTCCCACTGCGACACGCCGATGTTCTTCCCCGAAGGGATACGCTTCGACTGGCGCGACAGCAGAATACTTGTAGACCTGCACAAGATGACCGACGGACGGCAGCAGGCGGTGACCATGGCGGCATATCTGCCGCAGCCGCAGCCGGGACAGCCCTTCAGCGAGGTGGCGCCCTTCCCTTCGGAAACGCCGGCCGGCTACGCTGACCTTATCTTCGACAAGATAGAAGACATGGTGGAGAAGAACCGCAAGTATGTGTCGATAGCCCGCAAACCGGCAGACCTCTACGCAGATATGCGGTCAGGACGCAAGTCGGTGATGATAGCAATAGAGAACGGACTGGCGCTGAACCACGATATAGCCAACGTGGAACATTTCGCGCGCCGCGGAGTGGTGTATATCACGTTGTGCCACAACGGCGACAACGACATCTGCGACAGTGCGCGCCGATCCGGGGCTACACACAACGGCGTGAGCCAGTTCGGCGCCGACGTTATCGGGGAGATGAACCGCCAGGGGGTGATGGTAGACCTGAGCCACGCCGGGGAGAAGAGCTTCTACGACGCTATAGAGATAAGCAGTGCGCCGGTGGTGTGCAGCCACAGCAACTGCAGGGCGATATGCGATGTGGAGCGCAACCTTACCGATGACCAGATGAGAACCCTTGCGCAAAACGGCGGCGTGCAGCAAATCACTCTCTACAACGGTTTCCTGCGCAACGACGAGCAGGAGGCGAGCATCCTCGACGCCATGGCGCATCTCGACCATGCCGTGGACATCATGGGTATCGACCATGTGGGAATAGGCACCGACTTCGACGGCGACGGGGGAGTGTGCGGCATCGCCGATTCCTCGGAACTCATTAATTTCACCATCCAGCTGCTGCGGCGCAGATACTCCCTTGCCGACATAGAGAAGATATGGGGAGGAAACTGGCTTCGCGTGATGACTGCCGTGCAGGCAATGAAAAAATGAAAAGGTAAGACGCCTCCTGAAGGCGCGACAAAAAAACAAAAAAACGAGCTGCACCGTGAGTGCGGACAATCAAAACAATGAAAACGAGAAATACAATCCTTGCTGCCCTCGCCCTTGTCACGGCAACGGCAGTGACATCGTGCAAAAGTGTGAAAAAAGCCGACACGGACACCGCACAGGTGGCTGTCGGACCGGAGTTCAACGCCGACTCGGCGTATCTCTTCTGCGAGAAACAGTGCGAGTTCGGGCCGAGGACGATGAACAGCGAGGCGCACGACAAGTGCGCGCAGTGGATTGTCGGCAAGTTCCGCCAGTACGGATGTGCGGTGACGGAACAGAAGACCGACCTGAAAGGCTACGACGGCACGGTGCTGAAATGCAACAACATTATAGCCAGCTACAAGCCGGAGCTGACCACGCGCATACTGGTGTGTGCCCATTGGGACAGCCGGCCGTGGGCCGACAACGACCCCGACAGCGCCAACTGGCACAAGCCTGTCATGGCTGCCAACGACGCGGCGAGCGGAGTGGCGGTGATACTCGAAATAGCACGCCAGCTGCAACAGGCTGACTCGCTCAAGGTGGGGGTGGACTTCGTCTGCTTCGATGCCGAAGACTGGGGCACGCCGCGGTGGAGCGACATCGAGGACTCGGGAGACTCATGGGCTCTCGGCGCACAGTATTGGGCGGCCCATCCCCACAAGGCCGGGTATGAGGCGCGTTTCGGCATACTCGTCGATATGGTGGGAGGAGCAGGCGCGCGCTTCTATCAGGAAGGCATGTCGAAAGAATTTGCGCAGCCCATCGTGGACAAGGTATGGAGTGCGGCGAACGTGGCTGGCTACGGTTCCCTTTTCCCCAACGAGCCGGGCGGGTATGTCACCGACGACCACATCCCCGTGAACAAAGTCGCGCGTATCCCCACCGTGGATATCATAGCCTACTATCCCAACTGCCAGCAGAGCTCCTTCGGGCCTACATGGCACACCGTGAACGACACGATGGACAACATCGACCCCAATATCCTCAGGGCGGTGGGACAGACCGTCATACAGGTGCTTTTCTCAGAGTAAAGTAAAGACAGAACACATAAAAGACAAGACAATGGATTCCCAGAAAAAAGTATTCGCATCAAAACTTCTTAAAGTAAAGGCCATCAAGTTGCAGCCGGAAAACCCCTTCACATGGGCTTCGGGCTGGAAGTCGCCGTTCTACTGCGACAACCGCAAGACACTGTCGTATCCGGAGCTGCGCAACTACGTGAAACTGGAACTCGTACACGCGGTGCTCGAGCATTTCCCCGAGGCCGAGGCCGTGGCGGGAGTGGCGACAGGGGCAATAGCACAGGGCGCGCTGGTGGCCGACGAGCTTAACCTTCCCTTCGTCTATGTGAGGAGCAAGCCAAAAGACCACGGGCTTGAGAATCTCATCGAGGGAGAACTGAAGCCCGGCATGAAGGTGGTGGTGATAGAAGACCTTATCTCTACCGGAGGTTCGTCGCTGAAAGCCGTTGAGGCTATCCGTAAGAACTGCTGCGAGGTGGTCGGCATGGTGGCTTCATACACCTACGGCTTCGGCGTGGCTAAGGATGCCTTCGACAAGGCAGGAGTGAAACTCGTCACGCTCACCGACTACGACCACGTGGTGGCCGAGGCTCTCGAGACTGGTTACATCAAGCCCGAAAGCGTGGACTTGCTCCACGAGTGGCGCAAAGACCCGGCTAACTGGATGAAGTGATGAGCAAGTTCGAAAGCGGAATTAAGCACATACCGTACAGGCAGGAGGCCGTGTACGCCATGCTCAGCGACCTGAGCAATCTCGAGAGGGTGAGGGACAAGATACCTGCAGACAAGGTGAAAGACCTCTCGTTCGACTCCGACAGCCTCACCATCACTGCCCCTATGGGGAGCGTGTCGATGAGGATTGTGGAGCGCGAGGAACCCAAGTGCATCAAGTTCGCCACCGAGAACTCTCCCGTGGCGGCGAACCTGTGGATTCAGGTGGTGCCCGAGGGTGACGGGGCCTGCAAGATGAAACTCACCATCAAGGCGGACCTCAATCCGTTCATCAAGACAATGGTGTCGAAGCCTCTCAAGGAGGGACTCGAGAAAATCGCCGACACGCTGGCCATCATACCTTACGAATAACACCTTTTGCATTCTCACTACATGAACAAACTTTGGGAAAAAAACTTCGAGGTAAACAAGGAGATTGAACGCTTCACCGTCGGGCGCGACCGCGAGATGGACCTCTATCTCGCCAAGTACGACGTGCTCGGCTCTATGGCTCACATCACCATGCTCGAGTCTATCGGACTGCTCAAGAGCGACGAGCTGAAGCTGCTGCTCGGGGAGCTGAAGAACATCTACGCCATTTGCGAGGACGGCCGTTTCGTCATCGAGGACGGCGTGGAGGATGTCCACTCGCAGGTGGAGCTGATGCTTACAAGGAAGCTCGGCGACATGGGCAAGAAGATACACAGCGGAAGGTCGAGGAACGACCAGGTGCTCGTGGACCTGAAACTGCGCTGCCGGCACGACATCAAGGACATTGTGGACAGCGTGAAGACGCTTTTCGACGAACTCCTGCAGAAGAGCGAGCAGTACAGGAACGTGCTCATGCCGGGCTACACGCACCTGCAGATAGCCATGCCAAGCTCCTTCGGACTGTGGTTCGGCGCTTATGCGGAAAGCCTTGCCGACGACATGCTCTTCGTCCAGGCGGCATACCGCATGACAAACCGCAACCCGCTCGGTTCGGCGGCAGGCTACGGCAGTTCATTCCCGCTCGACCGTGAGATGACGACACGCCTGCTGGGCTTCGACTCCATGGACTACAACGTGGTCTACGCGCAGATGGGACGCGGAAAGATGGAGCGCAACGTGGCGTTCGCCATGGCGTCGGTGGCTGGAACGGTGGCAAAGATGGCATTCGACGCCTGCCTGTTCAACAGCCAGAACTTCTCCTTCGTGAAGCTCCCCAAGGAGTGTACCACGGGCAGCAGCATCATGCCCCACAAGAAGAACCCCGACGTGTTTGAGCTGATAAGGGCGAAATGCAACAAGATACAGGCCCTGCCGCAGCAGATAACGATGATAATGAACAATCTGCCGTGCGGCTATTTCCGCGACCTGCAGATTATAAAGGAGGTGTTCCTGCCGGCTTTCGGCGAGTTGCAGGACTGTCTGCAGATGGCGGCGTACATCATAAACAAGATAGAGGTGAACGAGCATATCCTCGACAATCCCATGTACGACCTCATCTTCTCCGTGGAGGAGGTGAACAGGCTCGCCGCGTCGGGGATGCCTTTCCGCGACGCCTACAAGAAGGTGGGGCTCGAGATAGAGGCGGGCAGCTTCGTGCCCGACAAGAATATCCGCCATACCCACGCCGGAAGCATGGGAAACCTGTGCAACAAGGAGATAAGGGATATGATGGAGAACACCATAGCCGGTTTCCGTTTCGACAGGATGATGGATGCTGAAAAGAAACTTTTGGGGGAGATCTGACATGAGAATCCGCAGGGTATTGTCGTTTTGCGGCGCAGTGTGCGCCGCGGTGGTGTTGGGCGGATGCGCTGACTCGGAGTACAGCAACTACGCCTGCCACCTTGTGATAAACAACCTCAACGTGAACAACATGACGCTGGCAAGCGCCATGACGGCGGAGTCGCCCGGCGTGTTCTGCCGCATATCCAAGGAGGGCACTACGAGGTTCAAGTTTGAATCCAACCAGGGCGGAGACGCCACATACAGTCTGCTCAACGCCATAGACCAGAACGCCGGTTGGACGATAGGTGTGTACAACGGCATCATAGTGGGCTTCGGCAACCTCGACGCCACGTTCCATGCCTACGACAACCAGTGCCCCACGTGCTACTCGAATACTGGACTGCCGCGCTATGCCCTTTCGCTCGGCACCGACGGCCATGCGACCTGCAAGTCATGCAAAAGGGTGTATGACATGAACAACGGCGGACTGCTTATTTCCGGCGACAAGGGCAAGGGTATGATACGCTACCGTGCAGCCACGACGGGGCCTTTCGGCGTGCTGTCGGTGAACAACTGACGGGAGGGCGCAGAAATCCCCCGTGGAAACAAGAAAACCGGGAAAGGAGAAAGATGGAAAAGGAAAACAAATACGTATTGCAATACCCTTCGCTGATGAAGGGCAAGAAGGTGCTCTACGTCCACGGCTTCATGTCGTCGGCGCAGTCGGGCACCGTGGCGCGCATCCGCGAGATGCTGCCTTCCGCCGACGTGCTGGCGTATGACCTGCCGCTGCATCCGCAGGAGGCTATGGAACTGCTCCGCAACGTGTGCCGGGAGCAGCAGCCCGACCTTGTCATCGGAACGTCGATGGGCGGCATGTATGCGGAGATGCTTTACGGCTACGACCGTATTCTTGTGAACCCGGCGTTCCTCATGGGCGACACCATGATGAAACACGGGATGCTGGGCAAGCAGACTTTTCAGAACCCGCGGCAGGACGGTGTGCAGGACTTTATCGTCACCAAAAGCCTTGTGGAGGAATACAAGGAAATCACGCGGCAGTGCTTCTCGGCGGTGGACGACAGTGAGAGACGGCGTGTCTACGGATTGTTCGGTGACGCCGATACGGCGGTGGCCGCCGAAACGTGGGGCGTGTTCCGCGGACATTATCCCCAGGCGATAAGTTTCCACGGCGAGCACAGGCTCATCGACAAGTCGCTCATACATGCCGTTGTGCCGGTGGTGAGATGGATTGACGACAGGCAGGAGGGCAGGGAACGCCCCGTGGTCTATGTGAGCATCGACGCCCTGCGCGACGCGCAGGGAAAGCAGAAACCCAGTGCGATGAAGGGTTTCAACAAGTTGCTTGAAGACTATGCCATGTATGTCGTGGTCCCGTCGCCTGCCTACGACGACGGCTACACGGCGCAGGCGCGCGAATGGATTAACGACACGGTGAACGTGCCGGCATGGCAGCGTGTGGTATTCACCAACCAGAAGAACCTTCTCTACGGCGACTACCTCATCGCTCCAGCGGCGGAATGTGAGGCTGCGGATTTCATGGGCACGTCAATACCTCTCGGCTCTGACACCTTCAAGACTTGGGACGAGATTATAGAGTTCTTCGGAAGGCTTGGCGGACAGTGATATATGTATAATGTGATATGAATGTAGGATACTAAAAGAAAACGGCTGCGGATTTCTCCGACAGCCGTTTTCCGTGTTGTCCCAGGCGGACTCGAACCACCACTGACAGAACCAAAAACTGTAGTGCTACCATTACACCATAGGACAAGCACAATTTGCGGGCGATAACCCTGTGTAACTCTAAATCGCGTGCAAAGGTAATTGTTTTTTTCCGATTGGCAAACTTTCTTCGCCACTTTGTTTCCTTCGGCGAGGCGTTCTATAATTTCCACTCGCCGTTTTGTCGCCGTCACCGGATTTTGTGGATGAGCGTCAGTCCGTCGCGCAGCGGCAGGATGACCTTTTCCACCCTCGGGTCGGCAGCCACGAAATCGTTGAACGCCTCGATGCCCTGCGTCTGGCGGTCGCCGGCGTAGGCACTGTCCACCACATGACCGTCCCACAGCGTGTTGTCGGCAAGGATGAAGCCGCCGGGGCGGAGCAGGCGGAGAACCGTTTCGTAGCTCTCCATGTATGTGCGCTTGTCGCCGTCGATGAATGCCATGTCGAACTCGATGCCCAGGCGCGGCGCTTCCTTCACGGCGTCGCCGATTATAAACTCAATCCTGTCCGCCACGGGCGAGTTCTCTATCCACGGCCGTGTGAAATCCTCCAGCTCGTCGTTGATTTCAAAGGTATATACCTTGCCGCCGGGCGGCAGTCCCTCGGCCAGGCAGATGGCGCTGTAGCCGCTGAAGGTGCCTATCTCGAGCACGTTGCGCGGGCGCACCATTCTCACCAGCATCTTGAGCACGCGCCCCTGCAGGTGTCCGCTCGCCATGCGCCCGTGGAGCAGGTGGATGTTTGTGGCGCGGTAGAGGCGGTACAGATAGTCGCCCTCGGGGTCGCTGTGGCCCGCCACGTATTGTTCTATTGCGCCGTCGGTCGTGGCGGTTGCCGTCTTGGGCTGCGGCGACTGCGCGGCGAGGCTTTTCCTGTAGTTTGTCATACCCTAAGTCACTTGTCGTTTTCCTGTCCGCCGATAATCGCCTCCACCGCCAGGCGGTAGGAATCCAGCCCGAAGCCGCACACGACGCCGCGGCACGCGGCGGAGATAAAGGAATGGTGGCGGAAATCCTCGCGCTGGTGGACATTGGATATATGCACTTCGATGACGGGTGCGCTGACGGCGCGGATGCAGTCGTGGAGCGCCACGCTGGTGTGGGTGTATGCCCCGGCGTTGAGCACTATGCCGTCGCAGCAGAACCCCACTTCCTGTATCTTGTCGATGAGCGCGCCCTCAGAGTTGCTCTGGAAATACTCTATCTCCATGCCGGGATACCTCGCCCTGAGCTTTGGCAGATAGTCCTCGAAGGAGCTGCTGCCGTATATCCCCGGCTCCCGCCTGCCCAAGAGGTTCAGGTTGGGTCCGTTCACTATTTGTATCTTCATAACTTTGCCCTTGTAATGGTTTTTGACTAACTTTGCATTGCCGCGCCCTCTTTCGCCTTGGCGGCAAAAGGGCGCAGCGCAAAAGTACAAAATATCAGTCGAACAGGCAACATTTCCGATGAAAACCGACAACAGCAAGGCTTCCGCCACCGACGCGGACACAGTGAAACAATATCTGAGATACCTAAAGCTGGCGCGCAACTACTCGCCCAACACCCTCAAGGCGTACACCGACGACCTGCAGAAGCTCGCCGACTTCGCGCGCTGCGAGGGCGTGGCGCTCACTGCCGTCAGGCTCGAAGACCTGCAGCATTTCGCCGCCGCGGTGTCAGACCTCGGCGTATCGCCGCGCTCGCTGGGCAGGATACTCAGCGGCGTGAGGTCGTTCTACAAGTTCCTGCTTGTAGACGGCTATATCGACGACGACCCCACCGAACTGCTCGAATGGCCCAAGATAGGCGAGCATCTGCCCGAGGTGCTCTCCGTGAAGGAGGTGGACATGATGGAGGCGGCGGCAGATTTGGGGAAATGGGAGGGGCAGCGCAACAGGACAATCGTGGAGGTGCTCTTCAGCTGCGGGTTGCGCGTGACGGAACTCGTCACCCTGCACATGTCAGACCTCTTCCTCGACGAGAAATTCATCCGCGTGACGGGCAAGGGCAAGAAGGAGCGTCTCGTGCCCATATCCGACAGTGCCGTCAGGGAGCTGCGCTACTGGTTCGCCGACCGCAACCTGATGGAGATAAAGCCGGGGGAAGAAGACTTCGTGTTCCTTAACCGCCGCGGCGCGCATCTCTCGCGCATCATGATATTCAATATAGTGAAGGCTCTCGCACAGGAGGCCGGCATACGGAAGACCATCAGCCCCCACACGCTGCGCCACTCCTTCGCCACGTCGCTGCTCGAGGGCGGGGCGAATCTCAGGGCGATACAGGAGATGCTGGGGCACGAGAGCATAGCCACCACGCAGCTCTACACGCATATCGACATGCACACACTGCGGCAGGAGATACTTGAACACCATCCGCGGAATATCATGCGGCGCGAAAACAGAGACAAGGACGAAACTGCGGAAACCGAGGAAACGGATTGAGGCGAAATTTGCGGGGTTTTGGTTAAATGTGCAGGATATGTGCATCGCCGCCCGTATTGACAGGGGTGAAAAGACATAAAAACTTAAACCTTCGGCCAAAGTCTTGCATCCGCGGGCAACAGACGTTACCTTTGCGCAGAGAAATAAAAGTCGCGACGTAAAGAAGAAAAGGCCGCAGGTTTCATGCGGCACATATAATAATATCCAAATAATAATTTTATCATGAAAAACAACAACGAAGGATTCAGGGTGCGCGCATACGGCCGCACCGAACTGGCAAAGCTCTACAGTCCGGAGCTGAAGCCGCAGTCGGCCTACAAGAGGCTGCTCATGTGGATTTACACCTCGCCCGAACTGTCGGAGCTGCTGCTGGAGAACGGCAAACCGGCGAAGTCGCGTATATTCACGCCGTATAAGGTGAAGAATATCGTGAGGTACCTGGGAGAGCCCTGATTGTCACTCCTCCACACTGCCGAGGATGTCCTCCAGACAACGGCGGGCATCCTCCATCCCGAACCCTCTGCCCAGGGCGAAGCGCAGTAGCTTGCAGAACAACTCGTAGTCGTTCCTGGCCTTCACGCTGTGCATCTTTGCCTCGAGCATAGGGCGGAGGGCGGCGGTGAGTTCACCGTCGTCAAACTCCTCGAGAGCCGCGCGCCTCGCGTCCTCGCCGATGCGCTTCAGGCGGAGAGCCTGGTCCACCTTGTTTTTCCCCCATTTGTTGTATTTTATCTTGTCGGCGGCAAAGGCGCGTGCGTAGCGCCCGTCGTCCACGTAGCGGTTTTTCACGAGTTCCGCCACAACCCTTTCGCACTCTTCATCCCCGAGTCCCCACTGCGCCATCTTGCGGCGCACGTCGAAGGTACACCGTTCCGACCTGGCGCAGAGTGCCTCAAGACGTTTCAGAGCCTCTTGCTCTGTCATTTCCCCCTTTATCTTCTGCATATAGTGTTTCTGTAGTTACCGAACATGTCCTTCACCGTATGCACATCCCCAAATCCCTCCGCGCGGAGCATCTGTTCCGTTTCGGCGGCAAACCTCCTGTTTATCTCAAAGGCGAGTAGTCCGCTGGGTTTCAGGCTGCGCGCGGCATAGCGCGCTATGCTGCGGTAGAATACCAGCGGGTCGTCGTCCGGCACGAAGAGTGCCAGGGCCGGCTCGTAGTCGAGCACGTTGCTGTCCATCCCCGAACGCTCCTCCCGGCACACGTATGGCGGATTGCTCACCACCGCATCCCAGACGCGGTTGTCGTCGGGCGGACAGAGCGCGTCCTGCTGCCGGAAGTCCACCTCTGCCCCGAGCCTTGCGGCGTTGCTGCGCGCTGTCTCCAGTGCGTCGGCGGAGATGTCCCATGCCGTCACGTGGGCGCCTTCCACTTCCAGCGCCAGTGTCGCGGCGATGCAGCCGCTGCCCGTGCCGATGTCGAGGATGTGCTTTTCCTTTCCGTCGTGCGGCAGGGCTTCTGCCACGAGGGCGCAAAGCTGTTCCGTCTCGGGGCGCGGCACGAGCACGCCGGGACCCACGCGGAATGTCCTTCCCATAAAGTCTGCCCTCCCCGTGACATACTGCACGGGTTCTCCCTTTTCCAGTCTTCTCACGTCGGCCTCCAGCCTCGCGGCGTCCTCGCCGCCGAGTCTTTCGGCTGCGCCCGAGATGATGTCGGCGTAAGACATTCCGTAGCCGTCTTCGAGCAGGACCCTTGCCACGGCCCTTGCCTCGCCATCCCCGTATGCGGCGGCGATGCGCCGCCAGATGTCCCTGTATGTCATAGTCTGCGTTTCTTCCTTGCCGCGGCGCTGCCGCGCGCCGTAGCTCCTGCAAATTTACCGCTTAAAGGGCTTACGGACAAACTTACTCACATATTTAATACACACATGAGAAAAAAACAGTAACTTTGCATGGAAATAGCTTTTGGCAAAAACATAAAATCACAATATAAATGGAAGAAAAGAATTTCAAGCGCACCACCGTTACGGCGGCCCTGCCCTACGCCAATGGCGGCGTACACATCGGCCACCTTGCCGGGGTATACGTTCCGGCAGACATTTACGTGCGCTACCTGAGGCTCAAGAAACAGGAGGTGATGTTTATCGGCGGAAGCGACGAGCACGGTGTGCCCGTGACCATCCGCGCCCGGAAGGAGGGCATCACCACACAGCAGGTGGTGGACCGCTACCACAGCATGATAAAGAAGTCGTTCGAGGATTTCGGTATCTCGTTCGACATCTACAGCCGCACGACGTCCGGCATACACCACGAGTTCGCGTCGGAATATTTCCGCACGCTCTACGACAAGGGCGAACTCGTCGAGAAGACCGAGGAGCAGTTCTGCGACGAGGTGACGGGCGAGTTCCTCACCGACCGCAACATCGTGGGCACTTGCCCCAGGTGCGGGGCGGAGGGGGCTTACGGCGACCAGTGCGAGAAATGCGGCGCCACCCTCTCGCCCGAGGAGCTCATCAACCCCACGAACAAGAACAACCCCGGACACGGTCTCGTGAAGAAGGCCACCAAGAACTGGTACCTGCCGCTCAACAAATGGCAGGACTGGCTCAAGGAGTGGATCCTGGAGGGGCACAAGGAATGGCGGCCCAACGTCTACGGACAGTGCAAGTCGTGGCTCGACATGGACCTGCAGCCGCGCGCCATGACGCGCGACCTGGAATGGGGCATCCCCGTGCCGATAGAGGGCGCGGAGGGGAAAGTACTCTACGTATGGTTCGACGCGCCCATCGGCTACATCTCCAACACCAAGGAGCTTTGCGACGCGCAGCCCGCGAAATGGGGCTCGTGGCAGAAATGGTGGCAGGACCCCGAGTCGCGGCTCATACATTTCATCGGAAAGGACAACATCGTGTTCCACTGCATTGTGTTCCCCACCATGCTCAAGGCGCACGGCGGATATATCCTGCCCGACAACGTGCCGGCAAACGAATTTCTCAACCTTGAGAACGACAAGATCTCCACGTCGAGGAACTGGGCGATATGGCTTCACGAATATCTCGTGGATTTCCCCGGAAAACAGGACGTGCTGAGGTATGTGCTCACGGCGAACGCGCCGGAGACGAAGGACAACAACTTCACGTGGAAGGACTTCCAGGAGCGCAACAACAGCGAGCTGGTGGGCGTGTACGGCAATTTCGTGAACCGCGCGCTGCAGCTCACCAAGAAATACTGGAACGGCGTGGTGCCGGAGTGCGGCGAACTGACCGAATACGACCGACAGACGCTCGAGGAGTTCAAGGACGTGAAGGGAAAGGTGGAGGAACTGCTCAACGTGTTCAAGTTCCGCGACGCGCAGAAGGAGGCCATGAACCTGGCGCGCATCGGCAACAAGTACATTGCCGACTGCGAACCGTGGAAGGTGTGGAAGACAGACCCGAAGAGGGTGGAGACGATTCTCTATATCTCGCTGCAGATCGTAGCGAACCTCGCCATAGCCTTCGAGCCGTTCCTGCCGTTCAGCAGCGCAAAGCTGCGCGGGATGATAAATATCGGCGCCTTCGACTGGAACCAGCTCGGTGCTACCGACCTGCTCCAGCCCGGACACCAGCTTGCCGAGCCGGAGCTGCTCTTCGAGAAAATCGAGGACGAGACGATACAGCAACAGCTTGACAGGCTGGAGGAGATAAAGAAGGCGAACGCGGCCGCGGCTTACAAGGCCAAGGACGTGAAGCCCACCGTGAGCTACGAGGACTTCGAGAAGCTCGACATCCGCGTGGGCACGATAAAGAACTGCGAAAAGGTGAAGAAGGCCAACAAGCTGCTCAAGTTCACCATCGACGACGGGTCCGGCACCGACCGTACCATCGTGAGCGGCATCGCCAAATTCTACAACCCCGGGGAACTGGTGGGCAAGCAGGTGTGCTTCATCGCCAACTTCGCCCCGCGCAAGCTCATGGGCATAGATAGCCAGGGCATGATATTGAGCGCGGAGAATTTCGACGGCAGCCTCAGCGTGACGCGCATCGACCGCGAGGTGAAGCCCGGCAGCCCTGTGTGCTGACGCGGCGAGCGGAACAGGAGGATGTTTTTCCCGTCATATAAACACCATAAGGAAATGACCGAAGACGAGATTTTCATGCGGAGGTGTCTGCAGCTGGCGCGCGGCGCCATGCAGAACGCCAAGCCCAACCCGATGGTCGGCGCGGTGATAACCCACCGCGGCAGGATCATCGGCGAGGGATACCACGTGCGCTGCGGAGAGGGACACGCCGAGGTGAACGCCTTCGCCTCGGTAAGGGCCGTGGACGAGCCGCTGCTCAGGGAGGCCACGCTATACGTGAGCCTCGAGCCGTGCTCCCACTACGGCAAGACGCCGCCCTGCGCCGACCTTATTATAAGGAAGGGCGTGAGGAGGGTTGTCGTGGGATGCGTGGATCCTTTCGCTAAGGTGCATGGCAACGGCATCCGTAAACTTAGGGATGCCGGGATTGACGTGACGGTGGGCGTGCTGGAGGACGAGTGCTGGGAACTGAACAAGCGTTTCTTCACCTTCCACACGCGCAAGCGGCCGTACATACTGCTGAAATGGTGTCAGACCGCCAACGGCTTTATCGACGACGGCTTCAGGCCAACGATGATTTCCACGCCCTTCACGCAGATGCTCTCCCACAAGTTGCGTGCCGAATACGACGCCATCCTTGTGGGGAGGGTCACAGCCGAGAGGGACAACCCGAGGCTCAACGTGAGGCTCTGGGCCGGGCGCGACCCGTTGAGGCTGGTGATAGACCGCAACAGACCGTGTTTTCCGGGTATCGACTTCGGCGGCGACGTGCCGAGGCAAATAGCCCAGAAACTGTATGAGGCAGGCAGACAGTCGCTCATCGTGGAGGGTGGGGCGGCGACGCTGCGGAGTTTCATACAGTCCGGCATGTGGGACGAGATACGCAGGGAAACGTCGTGCCGCTCCGTGGCCGGCGGCACGGAAGCCCCGTCGCTGCCTGCCGCAACAAGGCTCGTCAGGAGGGATGTCTACGGGGACAACGTGATAGAATATTTTGAAAGGCAATTTACAGAACACGCCTGAAAGGAAACACAAGGCATTATGAAAGCATTATGAAACAGATAACATACGACACGAAGGGCACTTGCTGCCGCACGATACAGATAGAGCTTAACGATGACGACACGATCCACAGCGTGTCGTTCATCGGCGGTTGCAACGGCAACCTCAGCGGAATAGGCAAACTCGTGGAGGGCATGCCGGCCGACACCGTTATAGAGAAGCTGAAGGGCGTCACCTGCGGCTTCAAGAAGACAAGCTGTCCCGACCAGCTCTCGCAGGCACTCAGCGACGCCCTCGGCAAGGAATAGAAGCTGTCGTGACTTGTCGTTTTCAACAGGGTGTCCGCAACCCCCAAAATACGACATTTGGAACACTTTTGTTTTTCAGCCATTTCAGAAAGCAGTGCTTTTCGGGGAGCAAAGCATTGCTTTCCCCAGGGCAAAGCTATCGTTTCCTCCCCGAAAAGCACTGCTTTGCTCCGGGCAAACGCATACTCCTATTTTGGTGTATAGTATATCTTGTTGTTTGTCAGGGTGTTACGGGTTGTTTTGACAAACGTGGATTTTCCATGCCCTATTCCCTGTCTGCCAATCTTGGAAAATGCGACATTTGGAACACTTTTGAAAGCCCGCAAAAATCTTTGAATTTACCCCTCCAGCAGCCAGTCGAGCACATATTGCTGCTTGATGCCCTCGTGCCAGACTACGGGGTCGTTGTCCATGGTCAGCAAGTATTTGGGATAGTTGTCGGATATGCCCTGCAAGGGCGCAAGTTCTCGTTCCATCGTTGCAATGTCCCGTACGGTCAATGCCACTTGG
>CAVGJZ010000027.1:0-36931 GCA_963629785.1 Oscillibacter sp. MSJ-31
TGAGCGGAAGACGGGGCTCAAACCCGCGACCCCCAGCTTGGAAGGCTAGTGCTCTATCAACTGAGCTATTTCCGCAAATCGAGTGGGTGGTGATGGATTCGAACCACCGAAGGCATAGCCAGCAGATTTACAGTCTGCCCCATTTGGCCACTCTGGTAACCACCCTTATCCTTACTTCTTGAGCCTCTTGTCGGATTCGAACCAACGACCCCGAGATTACAAATCACGTGCTCTGGCCAACTGAGCTAAAGAGGCAAGACCTTGCAGCCGCATTGGCGCTGTCTCAGAGGATGTGTCTTGAACACGGCTGCAAAGGTACGGATTATTTTGAAACCTCCAAAACTTTTCGGCTTTTTTTTTCAAATTACCTTGTTTTTTCCTTGAATTTGGTAAGTTGCACCTTCATGGAGTCCACGCATTGGTCGATTGCCTCCTCAAAGGTATCGCAGGTTTTCTCCACGTAAAACTTGTTCCCGGGCACTGCCACACTGAGGCTTGCCTCCTTGTTCATCGCCGTTGCGGGCTTAACGACCTTGAGCTGCACTTCGGTATTCTGTATATCCTCGTAGGTCTTGGCCAGCTTTTCTACTTTCTTCTCGATGAACGCCTTCAACTGCTCCGTAGCGTCGAAGTGGATAGACTTGATCTTAATTTCCATAGTAATTTTCTCCTATTTTTATATTTAATAAAGGTCACCGCCGCGGATGGGCGGACTTGTATATCTCTTTCAGTTTCTCGAATGTGGTGTGTGTGTAGATCTCCGTCGTCGCCACGCTTTCGTGACCGAGCAGCTTCTGCACGCTTTCCAGTCCTGCCCCGTGATTGAGCATCGTCGTGGCGAAGGTGTGACGCAACACGTGTGGCGAACGGTGTTTTTGGGAGCACACGCGGCCAAGCTGCTTCCTCACCCTGTATCTCACGGCCGCACCGTCGAGACGGAAGCCCTTGTTGTTTACGAAGAGTGCGCCGTCGTGTTTCACCACGCTATTGTTTCTCTTTCCGATATAGCTCTCCAACTCCGTTTTCAGTTCTTCGCCGAAAGGTATAAGCCGTTGTTTGTCGCGCTTTCCCGTCACCTTCAGCTGACAGTTCACGAAATCCACGGCCTCGTCGTCGAGCGTGACGAGTTCCTGACGCCTCATCCCCGTCTCGTAGAACACGAGGAGCATCATGCGGTCTCTCACGTCATCGAAATCGTCCATATTCCACATCTCAGGTTCGAGGAGTTGCTGGACATCATTGTCCTTGACGAATTTCGGAAGCCTCTTTTCTTTCTTCGGCCCCACCACCGCCCTCGCCGGGTCTTTTTCCGCCAGTCCATGTGCGAGGGCGAATTTATATAGCGACCTCACGGAACTGAGCCTCCTGTTTACCGATGCGGCACTGTTTCCACGGTCCATCATTTCCTCCATCCAGCCGCGTATCACATCGCTGCTTACGGTATTCCACGTCAGCGACGAGTCTTCGGCGAGGTAATACTCCCGGAATTTCTCCAAGTCACCGACATACGCGGATATTGTCTTTGCGGAGTAGTTGCGCTCGTAGCGCAGATATTCAACAAACCGGTTTAACATAATGACTGTATCAGTTCTCGCCTACGAAAATAGTCACTTTTTGGTAAACGGCAAAATTTTGGAGGGAGATTTTTCTTGATTTTGACGAAATGGGGGGGGGGGGAAGGTCTCGGACTTATCGGACAGCTCAGACTACTCGGACTTATAGGACAACTCGGACAACTCAGACTACTCCGAGGCGCCTGAGAAGTCTGAGATGTCTGAGCTGCCCTCAAAAAAAAAAAAAAAAAAGGATGATACCCCGATGCCGAAAATTGCATTGAAGTATCATCCTTGTTTGGCTTTGGCCCGAAGGCTTGTGCCGTGATATTCTTTTGATTATTTACCTAAGTACACCTCCTGTTACAAAAGAATGGTTTTAGTATTGCTGTTAGAAACTCTGTGCTGCGCTTCGGGGATTATTCCTCTGCGTCTCTCAGCTTCTGAACGTAGATGGCGCGTTCCATCTTGAGCCTCTTGAGTACAGATGGCTTGTCGAACTGCTGACGTGCGCGGAGTTCCTTCACCACACCTGTTTTCTCAAATTTTCTCTTGAATTTCTTCAAGGCTCTTTCGATGTTCTCGCCTTCCTTAACTGGTACAATAATCATTTTTTCTTAAGTTTTATTATTTGGTTATACTTATATTTTCCTGTCTCCTAGAACATTATGCCGACTTGCGGCAAAACATTCTGTCAAGCGGCTGCAAAGTTACTGCAATTTTCATTATCCTGCAAACTTTGAGCCTGCAAATCGTAAAATTTTATTCTCGCAGCCATGCTTTACACCTCACGTGTCTGCTCTTCGAGCCACGCCTTTTCGTCTTCGTCGAGGAACGGCGAAAGTTTCTCGCGCACGAGGCGGTGATAACCGTTAATCCACTGTTTCTCTTCTTCGGCGAGCATTGAGATGTCGGCACAATCGAGGTCGATGGGACACAGTGTGAGAGGCTCGAACTGCAGGAATCTGCCAAACTCCGTCTGCATATAATCCTTGACGATAAGAGTGTTCTCTATACGCACGCCGAATTTGCCTGCGAGGTACAGTCCCGGCTCGTCGGTCACTGTCATTCCCGGGCGCAGCGGTGCAGGTTTCCATTCCATTCTTATCTGGTGCGGACCTTCATGAACATTAAGGTAGCTCCCCACTCCATGCCCCGTGCCGTGGAGGAAGTTCATGCCTTCGCGCCACATCGCCTGCCGCGCGAGGATATCGAGCTGCGTACCGCTTGCGGCATAAGGGAACTTGCAGAGTTCTATCTGTATGTGCCCCTTCAGCACCAGGGTGTAGACATGACGCTGCTCTTCGGTTACCGGCCCGAGAGGAATGGTACGCGTGATGTCCGTCGTGCCGTCAAGATACTGCGCACCGCTGTCGAGCAGCAGGAATCCTTCGGGTTTCAGTCCTGCGTCGCTCTCCTCGTCAGCCTCGTAATGCACTATCGCCCCGTGCTGCTGGTAGGCGGCAATGGTGTCGAAGGAAATGCCGCGGAACAACGGCTGTTCGCTCCTCAGCGCAGTGAGCTTGCGGTCTACCGACATCTCCGTCTCGCAGCCGGCCTCCACTGCGGGGCGCAGCCATTTCAGAAATTTCACCATCGCCACGCCGTCGCGCAGCATCGCGTTGCGGAAACCCTGTATCTCCGCCTCGTTCTTCACGCTCTTCATCAGCGCCACTGGCGACGGCCTGCGGATTTTCTTCGCGCATCCTGCAGCACGGAACATTTCATAGTTTGTCTCCGTGGGGTCGAGCAGCAGACTGTACGCCCGGCAGTGCGCCAGACCACGGGCGGCGTTGCGGTAGTCGTCCACCTTCACGCCCACGCTCCCGAGATATTCCGAAGCACGGGCATCGAGTTTCTCATTATTAATATATAATAAGGTGTCGTCGCCATCAATGAGGAGATACGCCACGAACACCGGGTTGCAATGTACGTCGCTTCCCCTCATGTTGAGAATCCATGCAATGTCATCGAGTGCCGACACCAGCATTCCGCCGGCGCCAACAGTCCTCAACTCCTTGCGTATGCGCCCGAGCTTGCTCTGCGCCGTCTCCCCGGCATATTCCATGGGATGCACCGTAACCTTTCCCGTGGGAATCGGCGGACGGCCGTCCCATATTTCCTGCAGCGGGTCGAAATTGGTGCGCAGTGAGATGCCGCCCTGCCGCCGCAGTTCCTCCTGCAGCAGTTCCACCTCGCCTGCGGAGTTCACATAGCCGTCGAGTCCCACCGTGGCACCGTCGATACTGGCGAGCACCACGCCGAGCCATTCGGCAATGGTAGGCGTTCCCTCGATGCGCTCCTTCATGAGCAGGAACTCCGTGCCGGCAAGCTGCTGCTCCGCCGCGAGGAAATAGCGCGAGTCCGTCCACAGTGCGGCGCGGTCCATTGTCACCACCGCCACACCGGCACTGCCGTTGAAGCCACTAATCCACTTCCTGCCCTCCCAGTGTTCCGGCACGTACTCCCCGTTGTGGGGGTCGGTGCTCGGAAAGATGAAGGCGTCTATCTTTTCCCTGCGCATCACACGGCGCAGCCTTTCAAGTCTTTCTTCTATGTTCTCTGCCATAACCTTATATTTTTTGTATGGATTCCTGTATTCATAAGATGTGCCTTGCAAAATCCAGCCCCTGAAGAAGCCTCAACGATTTCCCAACCCGTTCTTTTGCAAAATCCACGTTACAAAGGTATGACTTTTTAAATTTAATAACAAATAATCTGTTTGCCGCGGCATCGCGTATCAAGTTTTTTTTGCTAACTTTGCGGTGGAAAATTCAAAGTAAGGAAAATCCAAGTAGCAAGTAACAAGATAAGACAAAGAAAAAACAATAAAGAGTTTAACTATGGAATTTTTGACAAACGAGAAACTTGTAATCGTCGGTGCCGGCGGTATGATTGGTTCAAACATGGTGCAGAGCGTTCTTATGCTCGGTCTGACCCCCAACGTATGTCTTTACGACATCTACGAGCCGGGTGTCCACGGTGTGTTCGACGAGATACAGCAGTGCGCCTTCCCGGGAGCTAACGTCACCTACACGGTAAATCCCGAAGAGGCTTTCACCGGCGCCAAGTATATCATCTCTTCCGGCGGTGCCCCCCGCAAGGACGGCATGACACGCGAAGACCTCCTGAAGGGCAACTGCAAGATTGCCGCAGAGTTCGGCGACAACATCAAGAAATACTGCCCCGACGTGGAGCACGTGGTTGTTATCTTCAACCCTGCCGACGTTACGGCCCTCACGGCTCTCATCCACTCCGGTCTGAAGCCGAGCCAGCTCACATCACTCGCAGCCCTCGACTCCACCCGTCTGCAGCAGGCACTCGCCCTGGAGTTCGGCGTTCAGCAGGACAAGGTGACAGGAGCCCACACCTACGGCGGCCACGGCGAGCAGATGGCAGTCTTCGCTTCGCAGGTGAAGGTAGACGGCAAGCCCCTCTCCGAGATGGGCCTGTCGGCAGAGCGTTGGGAGGAGATCAAGCACCACACCGTGCAGGGCGGTTCCAACATCATCAAGCTGCGCGGCCGCAGCTCGTTCCAGAGCCCGGCCTACAACGCCGTTAAGATGATCGAGGCTGCCATGGGCGGCAAGGAGTTCACCCTGCCTGCAGGCTGCTACGTGAACTGCGACAAGCTCGGTTTCAAGAACGTTATGATGGCCATGCCCACCACTATCGACAAGACCGGCGTTCATTTCGTTGAGCCGCAGGGCACTGAGGAGGAACTCGCTTCGCTGAAGAAGTCATACGAGCACCTCTGCAAGATGCGCGACGAGATTGTGGAGCTGGGCATCGTTCCGCCGGTTGCCGAGTGGACAAAGATGAACCCGAACCTGTAATTGCGCAGTATCGGCATAGAATACATACGGGTGGCGGCAGAGCGTTCTGCCGCCACCTTTTTTATGTATATGGCGGGGGCTGTAATTTCCACCTTATTATATATGCATGGTGGATTTATAATTTCCCCAATAAAACAACAACGAACCAAGAAAAAGGAAACAACAATGGCAATTGTAAAATCAATCAACGGTCTGACACCCCACTGGGGCAAGGACTGCTATTTCAGTGAGAACGCAGCGATAGTGGGCGAGGTGACGATGGGCGACGAATGCTCCGTGTGGTTCAATGCCGTGGTGCGCGGCGACGTGGCCCCCATCACGATGGGCAACCGCGTGAACGTGCAGGACGGGGCGTGCATCCACGTGACCAACACCACCGGCCCCACCGTCATCGAGGACGACGTGACGATAGGCCACAACGCCACGGTCCATGCCTGCACCGTGCGCAGCGGTGCTCTCATCGGCATGGGGTCCACCGTGCTCGACAATGCCGAGATAGGCCACGGCGCAGTCGTCGCCGCCGGAGCGCTCGTATTGGGCGGCACCAAGGTGGGCGACCACGAGATATGGGGCGGCGTACCTGCCAAGTTCATCAAGAAGACGCGTCCCGACCAGGCGGAGAGCTTCGCCAAGCACTATGTGGAATACTCCAAGTGGTACTTGAAGGAGGACGGGAAATTATAGGCGGCACGCTATAAGCTTCCAGCCTCAACCTATCATAAAATAAAGAAATTGTCGTACATTTGCATACGCAATGATGAGTTGAGCATATATATGAGTAAAACGACCATGGGCAACAAGCTGCCCAGAAAGCTGGAACGCGCGATGCAAACCGTGGGCGAGCAAATCAAACTTGCGCGCCTGCGGCGCAACCTCAGTGTGGCACAGGTTGCGGAACGCGCCACCTGTTCGCCGCTGACGGTGGCAAGGATAGAAAAGGGCGTCCCCACCGTGGCGATAGGCATCTACCTCCGCGTGCTTTACGCCCTACAGCTCGACGACGACATCCTGTTTCTTGCACAGAAGGACGAATTGGGGCGGGCTTTGCAAGACATCTCGCTGAAGAGCCGCGAGCGCGCCTCCAAAAAAGTATATTGATAGGATTCTGTATATCACACCTTAGGGAATAGGCATTTGCTAAATATCTGTTAAATTTATTACCCCCCCCTTAAATGTTATTAACATATATATGTTTTAACAATCGCATTACGGCCGAAGCGGAATTGTTTGGATAACTTTGCACGCAGACTAAAGGATTTGATACGCACAAGATACAAAGGCTTGCGACAACAACACAGAGTTTGAATAACATACAGGTATTAGCTAAAGGTTTAAAAAGGTAACATGGAAATAAAGAAAACCCTATTCCCTCTCTACACCGTGAGAGGCAAGGCGGTGCTGACGGCAACGCTGTTGGCATTCGGCTTTGCAGGCGTGGCGACAGCCGACGACACATCCACTACAACAACGACGACAACAACAACGACGGCATCTGCAAGCAGCATCGACGATTTGGCAGGAGAAGACCCGTCGGCGGACATCTGTACCACCAACGGACTTAGCGAGACTGACGCGTCCAAGATATTCTGTTTCTATAACGTCGGCGCGAAGAAATTCCTCTACCCCGGCGGTTATTGGGGCACGCACGCGTCGCTCAACACCTCGCCGCACGCCATCTATTTCGAGAGCACGAATAATGAAGGCACATACAAGCTGAAGAACGCCGTGAGCGGCTCGGGAACCGGGACATATATCACAGACCACGGCGGAATATACATGGACCAGAGCGGAAGTAACATCACCTTTGAGAAATCCAACAATTACACCGCAACGCACAAGTCATACTTTGTGAAGATAGGCACAACGGGATACCTCACGGCCTACCCTGACAATGAAACCATGTACTGCAACTACGAAAGCAGCAAATACAACACGTCAAACGCGAACTACAGCAACCAGGAGTGGATCATCATCTCCAAGGCAGACTACTACGAGCTGTTCAACGCCAGTCCTGCCACGATGAAGGCGGTAGTCGATGCGTCGTTCCTCATGTCAGCCCCGGATTTCAGGGTAAACGACACGAATGCGAGCAAATGGACTGTAGGGGGCGATGCGGCAAGCACGGTAAAGGACAACATATTCTTCGGCGACGAGACGATGTACAAGAAATACGACGCCGTGACAGGAACCAGCTGGACGAGTGGCTATAACGAAAGTCACCAGCAGAACTACGGCAAATATTTCTACTGCTACACCAAGGGTGTGCGCAATTTCCAGTTATATCAGGACGTGAAGGTACACAAGTCCGGATGGTTTCTGCTGCGCTGCAACGGCTTCAGCACCTCCAACAGCACGGAGAACATCTCCGCCAACGGCAAGCCGTTGGCATATCTCTACGCCGTGGTGCTTGGTAGCAGCAGCGAGACAACGGACAACCAGAGCGCGACGGCTCTCAACGTGATAAGTCAGGACGACGCCACGACACTCGCAGCCAAGAATGACGGCGCCGGCATCGGCGTGGCGTTCTTCAACGGGGAATACGAGAACCAGGTGCAGCTGTGTCTTGACAAGGCTGCCGACGGCAATGAGATATCATCCGACAATCCCGTCACCATACGGGTGGGTGTCTACGTGGCAGGCACTCCCACCGACGACAGCGGCAGTGCCTTATCAACGGTTGCTGCCGACGAGCTGACGGCAGTGGACAATTTCAAGCTCTACTATGCCGGACCGCGCCGTAACCCGGAGCTTATCCTCGACGAGGAGTCGACAGACCTGAAATACATCACCGAGGCTACCGACGAATACACCAACTCGGTGCTCCACCTCAACCGCAAGCTCAACGCCTACATGTGGAACACGCTCATCCTGCCGTGCGACCTCACGTGGGGACAGATGAAGCGCACCTTCGGCGACGAAGTGAAACTGGCGAAACTCACCTCGCTGACATCAAGCAGCATACAGTTTGCCACCGTGGAACCTACCGACGACGACGAGACGATGCTCGAGGCGTTCACGCCGTATATCATCTACCCGCCGGTGACCGACAATATCTCGCCGGCATATACGGCAGAGAAATTCTACACCTCCACAGGCGACGACAATTCTTCATGGCTTGACACCGACTACAAGTCGTCTACCGAAGAGACGAAAGCCCTGACAAAGACCATCGCCGCCAACCACAACGTGATAACGATGGTGTCGCTCGACCGCGACAAGCTGAAGAGCCACGTGGATGTAACGGACGGCACATGGGTGTCTACCACCACAACCTCCGGCAGCGGCGACCAGGGGGAAATGGTGTGCAAGGGAACGATGGCGAAGACCTACGACGACAACGGCATCATCTCGGGACGCGACAACCTCAACGGCGACTACTTCATGTATAAGGGCAAGCTGCTGCAGGTGCCGAACGGCAAGGATAGCAACAACGAGGAATACAGCTACGGCTTGAAGGCATTCCGATGCTGGTTTGAGTTCACGGAAAAGAGCAGCTCCAGCGACGGCGCAAAGATGTCGGTCCTTATCGACGGCATAGAAGACAGCACCACGGGCGTGGACGACATACACACCTCATCGGACCAGACATCATACAAGCGCGGCATCGACGGCGTGTATAACATGAACGGACAGAAACTGCGCAACGGTACCTCTGCCGGCAACCTGCCCAAGGGCATGTATATCATCAACGGAAAGAAGATTGTAGTGCGCTGACAAGAGAACGGCGAACGGCAATACAAGCAACCTGAAAGAGAAAAATGACAATGAAGAAGCAATATATAGTTCCCACGCTGAGCGTGGTAGTGACAGAAGACCTCTGCGACACAGGCCTCAAGACGGGCAGCGTCTTCGAGGGCAGCGTGAGCGAGGGCAAACAGATTGACCAGTTCCAAGTTGTCGAGCAGAGCCAGACGAAGCAAGAATTCAGCGGCCTGTGGGGCAGCTCAAACAAGGACAAGTGGGGCGACGACTGACGCCCGCAACGACTTTGTCTTCCACCTACCGGCGGCAAGACAAACGCAGGAGACAAAGAAACTGAAATAAAGCGGCGGCGAAGCATGAACCTTCGCCGCCGCTTTATTTGTTGGTTGCATTTCCGCCGCAAATCATTTGGTGTCCGTAGGCACATCGAGACCCATCTGGCGGGCTTTCTCGATGAGGAGACGCATGAGCGGCTCGCGCTCGTTGGGCACCTTGTTGTCGAGCACCGCGCTCTTTAGCGTCTGCTTCAGCGTGCCCACCTCGCGAGAGGGCTTGAGGTGGAACATCTCCATTATCTCGTTGCCGTCGACCACCGGCTGCAACAGCCGCTTGTAATCCTTCTCCTTCAGGTCGGCGAGCTTCTCCCTCACCATACGGAAATTCTCCAGGAAACGCTTTTTCCTCACCTCGTTCTTGCTCGTGATGTCAGCCTCGCAGAGCGTCATGAGGTCGTCGATGTCGTCGCCGGCATCGTTGATGAGACGGCGCACGGCACTGTCGGTCACCACCTCGTCGGCAATGGCGATGGGGCGCATGTGCAAGTCCACGAGTTTCTGCACGTATTTCATCTTGGAGTCCATCGGCAGCTTCATGCGGCGGAAGATCCCCGGCACCATCTTTGCGCCGAGGAAGTTGTGGTTGTGGAAAGTCCATCCTGCCGCAGCGTCCCAGCGTTTGCTGCGCGGCTTGCCTATGTCGTGCATGAGCGCAGCCCAGCGCAGCCACAGGTTGTCGCTGCGGCGCGCCACGTTGTCGAGCACCTCCAGCGTGTGGTAGAAATTGTTTTTGTGCGCCCTGCCGTTGCGCGTCTCCACGGTGTCCATGCAGCTAAGCTCGGGCAGTATAATCTCGAGCAGTCCGCAACGCTGCAGGTCCACGAAGCCCTTGCTCGGCGTGCGCGTCATCATTATCTTGTTGAGTTCCTCCTCGATGCGCTCTCCGCTGATAATCTTTATGCGCTCGGCGTTTCGCTGGAGCGCGTCGAAGGTTTCCTCCTCAATGTAGAAATTGAGCTGCGTGGCGAAGCGTATGCAGCGCATCATGCGCAGCGGGTCGTCGGAGAAAGTGACGTCGGGATCGAGGGGCGTGCAAATTATGCCGTCCTCCATGTCATAGATGCCGTCGAAGGGGTCCACGAGTTCGCCGAAGCGGTCCTTGTTGAGACACACGGCGAGGGCGTTGATGGTGAAGTCGCGGCGGTTCTGGTCGTCCTCGAGCGTGCCGTCCTCCACGATTGGCTTGCGCGAGCCGCGGTTGTAGCTCTCCTTGCGCGCCCCCACGAACTCCACCTCGATATCCTTGTATTTCACCTGCGCCGTTCCGAAATTGCGGAACACCGAGATATGCGCCTTCTTGCCGAGCGATTTCCTCAGTGCGTCGGCCACGGCGATGCCGCTGCCCACCACCACCACGTCGATGTCGTTGGAGGGGCGTTCGAGGAAGAGGTCGCGCACGTATCCCCCCACCACGTAACATTCGAGGGAGAGGGAGTCGGCAGCTTCGGAGATTTTACGGAATATTTCCTTGTCGAGGATTTGCGCCAGTTCGGCGTCGGAGAGCATTCTCATACCTTGGTAATAGCGTGTTCGTTATAACTTGTATTGCGCCGCCCCTTTTACTGGAGCGGCGCATGGATATTTTTAGCCTTGCAAAGGTACGAATATAAAATGAGAAACGGGATTAGTAAGCCGCTTTTTCGCCTTGCAGCATATTCGCCACGGTGCGGTAGATGATATAGAGGTCAAGTCCGAACGACCAGTGCTCTATATACCAGATGTCGCCTTCCACCCTGCCTTCCATCTGCGAGAGCTGCCGCGTCTCGCCGCGGAAGCCCGTTACCTGGCTCCAGCCCGTGATGCCGGGTTTCACGAAATGGCGTACCATGTACTTGTCGATGAGCTTGGAGTATTCCTCGGTGTGCTTGAGCATGTGGGGCCGCGGCCCCACGATGCTCATGTCGCCCTTCAGGACGTTCCAGAACTGCGGCAGTTCGTCGATGTTCGTCTTGCGCATTATGTCGCCCCACTTCGTCTTGCGCGGGTCGTCCCTGGTGGCCTGCAGTTTGTCCGCCTCGTCGTTCACCTTCATGCTGCGGAACTTGTAGCAGTAGAACTCCTTGCCGTTGATGCCGTTGCGCTTCTGGCGGAAGAACACGGGTCCGGGCATGGTAATCTTCGTCACCGTAGCCACCACAATGTAGATGAAGGGGAACACGGTGCAGAGGAACAGTGCCGACACACAGATGTCGAAAGCCCTCTTGAGGAGCCTGTTCTCGGGATGCGAGAGCGGCTCGCGCATGAGGCTGAGGTAGGGCACCGTGCCGAGCATGTTGAAATACACCCGGTGGTAGAGGTAGTTGCTCACGTTTGGCACGCTGTAGAAGTGTATGAAATGCTTCTCGCAATACTTTATTATCGGCAATATCTCCTCCGCCCTCGAAGACGGCAGACAGCAGAACATCTCGTGGATGTTGCCCCATTTCTCCAGATAGGCGTTCACCTCGGCGGGAGTGCCGAGATATGGGCATTCCTCGGGGAACTTGTCGTTCGGCGCATCGTCGAAATAGCCCATCACCTTGTAGCCCAGCGACGAGATTGAGAGCATCTCGCGGTAGAGCGCGGCGTTGTTGTATGCGCTGCCCACGAATACCACGCGGTTGATGTGCCTGGTATGGCGGCGGTAGAAGTTCATCGTCGCCTTCACCCCGAGGCGGTACAGCGACACCGCCACGACAAGCATGGTGAGAAACAGCGGTATCAGCCTGTGGTCCATGCCGTCGAACCGCCCTATGCGCAGCAGCGGCACCGTTATGACGGCGAAGAGCAGCACGTTTTTCAGCACGAGGAGCACAATCTGGAAACGCTTCACGCTACGCCTGTAGAGTATCACGCCACCCTTTATAATACATGCCGCATAGATCACCGCCACGAGTGTGGAGGTGTGCAGCTGCGTGTCGTTCCATTCCCTGCCAAGCAGACATTTCGTGAAGAACAGGTATGTCAGCATGGCTATGGCGAAATCACCGGCGAGCGTGGCAGCCACCCACAGCACATTGCGGTGCATATTGTCTATTATCTTGCTCATTAGAGGCGTGTTAAGTCAATTCAAATTTTTCATGGCGGGTCTCGCAACCCTCACTTTATAAAACATTCCGCCGGCCGTTGCCGGCGGCAATCATCCGCCGATGCTGTCGCGGTACCAGCGGTAGAGTTTCTCCACGCCGTCTTCAATCTCCACCTTGTGGGTCCAGCCAAGGGAGTGGAGCTTAGCCACGTCGATGAGCTTGCGCGGCGTGCCGTCGGGTTTGGAGGCGTCAAACTCGATTACCCCCTCGAAGTCCACGGCCTTAGCCACGAGTGCGGAGAGCGCCTTGATGGTGAGTTCCTTGCCCGTGCCCACGTTGATGTGGCAGTTGCGTATCTCGCCGAGCGAGGGGATAGCCCCTCCCCTGCCCTCGCTGTTGTTGCGGTCCACGGCGCCGTCGGCCTTAGCCCCGTAGAACACGGAACTGTATTTCTCTATGCCTATGATGTCCTTGAAATCCACGTTGAGCAGCACGTGTACGCTGGCGTCAGCCATGTCCTCGCTCCACAGGAACTCGCGGAGCGGACTTCCCGTGCCCCACAGCACCACCTTGTTGTCGCTGACGCCGTAGTATTCGAGAGTCTTGAGAATGCGGTCGTGCGAACTCCTGCCGTCCACGTTGCCCTCGCCCACTATGCGGCGCAGTTTGTCGTCGGGGTTCACGGGTCGTTTGTCCATATCCCTCTCTATCGCCGCCCAGTTGCCGTCGTGGATGAGTTTGGCAAGGTAAGTCTTGCGCATCATGGCCGGCATCACGTGACTGTTCTCCAGATGGAAATTGTCGTTCGGGCCGTAGAGGTTGGTGGGCATCACGGCGATGTAGTTGGTGCCGTACTGCAGGTTGTAGCTCTCACACATCTTGAGACCGGCAATCTTGGCGATGGCGTATTCCTCGTTGGTGTATTCGAGCGGCGAGGTGAGCAGTGCGTCCTCGCGCATGGGCTGCGGCGCGTCCTTGGGATATATGCAGGTGCTGCCGAGGAAGAGGAGTTTCTTCACGCCGTGGGAGTAGGCGTTGCCAATCACGTTGCACTGCATCTTCATGTTCTGCATGATGAAGTCGGCGCGGTAGAGCGAGTTTGCCATGATGCCTCCCACGAATGCCGCGGCGAGCACCACGGCGTCGGGGCGTTCCTCGTCGAAGAATTTCTCCACGGCGCGCTGGTCGGTAAGGTCGAGTTCGTGGTGGGTGCGCCCCACAAGGTTGTTGTATCCTCTCTGTTTCAGGTTGTTCCATATCGCCGAACCCACGAGTCCGCGGTGTCCGGCGATGTATATCTTGCTGTCTTTGCTTAACATATCAGTGTTTTAAAAAGGTGGCTCCTCTGTAAATTGCCGCCAACGGATGTTGTCTCAGAGTATTCCGCCGGCGATTATTTCACGATACCCTTCTCGAGGTATTCGGCGAGGTTTGTCTTCACGTGCTCCGTGGCGCGTTCGGCTGCCACCTTGGCCATATCGTTGTCCACCATTATCTTTACGAGCTGCTCGAGCGATGTCTTGGCGGGGTTCCATCCCAGTTCCGCCTTCGCCTTTGAGGGGTCTCCCCAGAGGTTCACCACGTCGGTGGGGCGGTAGAAGTCCTTCGACACCTCCACGAGCACCTTGCCCGTAGCCTTGTCGTATCCCTTCTCGTCGGCGCCCTCGCCCTTGAATTCCAGCTCTATGCCCACTGCCTTGAAGGCCAGATAGCAGAACTCGCGCACGGAGTGCTGCTCGCCGGTGGCGATGACGAAATCCTCGGGTTTGTCGTGCTGCAGGATGAGCCACATGCACTCCACGTAGTCGCGGGCGTAGCCCCAGTCGCGGAGCGACGACAGGTTGCCCAGATACAGTTTCTCCTGCTTGCCCTGCTTGATGCGCGCGGCGGCGAGGGTTATCTTGCGCGTCACGAAGGTCTCGCCGCGCCGCTCGCTCTCGTGGTTGAAAAGGATGCCCGAGCAGCAGAACATGTTGTATGCCTCGCGGTATTCCTTCACTATCCAGTAGCCGTAGAGCTTTGCCACTGCGTAGGGGCTGTAGGGGTGGAACGGCGTTTTCTCGTTCTGCGGCACTTCCTCCACCTTGCCGTAAAGCTCAGAGGTGGATGCCTGGTAAATGCGGCAGGTGTCCGCCAGTCCGCACTGGCGCACTGCCTCGAGCACGCGGAGCACTCCCGTGGCGTCCACGTCGGCGGTGAACTCCGGCGAGTCGAAGCTCACCTGCACGTGGCTCTGCGCCGCGAGGTTGTATATCTCGGAGGGGCGAACCTTGTTCACCACCTGTATCATGCTCATCGAATCGCCCAGGTCGGCATAGTGGAGGTGAAAATGCGGCGTGCCCTCAAGGTGGGCGATGCGCTCGCGGTAGTCCACCGACGAACGGCGTATGGTGCCGTGTACCTCATAGCCCTTTTCGAGAAGAAACTCTGCCAGGAAAGAACCGTCCTGACCTGTTATACCTGTTATCAACGCGATTTTTTTCATATCCTTTTCGTGAATTATGGTTTTATGACTGTTATCCAAAACAAGGGATGATACCCATCTTGTATCAATTGCGGTTGCAAATTTATAAATGTTTTTTCAGTTTCGCAACATTTTTCTTCTTTATTTAAAATATGTCAAAAGATGGCACGGGGGGGGGTAATTTTTGAGGTCAAAAAGTTCTTGCGGCAAGCCTTTTTGAGTTTACATCGTTTAACATATAATACAACAGATTTTAACAACCACTTTTCTTTATTCCTTACACGAAAACGTCAAAATCAGAGAAAAACAATGCAGCTTCCAGAAAAGAACCACCGGGTTACTGGCGGTTTTCATCGTAATATTTTACAAAACACACTTTCAGAACGCAGAAAAAGTCCGTTTTTCTCTTAACGAAAATACACTTTGCCGGGAGCAAACGATAGCTTTGCTCCTGGCGAACGATAGCTTTGCCAAAAGCAGACTAGGCGTTTCCGGCGTAAAGTCCAGTCAAATTCCTGAAACATTGAACTTTACGGATTTTCCGCTTAATCGCGTCATTTTCGGAAAAAGGACGGCGCAAACACGACGAGGGGATTCTCATGCGGTTTTCAAGTTAAAGATTTAACATTTAAGTGTTACATTTTGTTAAGAAGAAAAATAAAAACAAATCCCCCAAGGATAAAACCGCTAACTTTGTAGCGACAAACTTTTTTTTAATGATTACGAAACCCCACCCCACTATGAAAGCTATGAAAACGCTGACGATACTGGCAGCAGCAACCATTCTCGCCGCCTCTTGCACGGACAAGGACAAGGCGGAAGCAAGGCAGACGCTCAACGAGGCGCAGGCGGAATATGCCAAGGGCAACTATCCTCGCACTCTCGCGCTCATCGACTCCCTGCGCCACAACCACCCCAAGGCAATAGAGGAACGCAAGGAGGCTCTGAAACTCTTCCAGGACGCGTCGGAGAAAATGGCGCAGGCCGACATCGAGAAAACCGACCGCACGATACAGTCGCTGGAAGCGGAAATAAACAGGCTGCAAACCGCCGCCGACAACAGCAGAAAGGGCGGAACGGCAACGGCTGACCAGCTGAACACGCTCACCATGAAACGCCTGAAACTCGATTCGCTGCGGGCACGTTTCGAGGCACAATGCGCCACGGTGAAGGTGATACGCCAAAGGCGAAATGCCAAAAATTAACACTCGCCACACCCTAATGTCAATATTAATGCGTAACTTTGCGCCCACATTATAAAAAGGTGGACAATATCACCATGACAAAGGAAAAGCAAAATACAGAGGAACAGTTCAAGAGCGTGATGCAGGAATGCAGGTCGCTCTTTGAAAAGAAACTCCACGACTACAACGCATCGTGGAGAATGCTGCGCCCCTCGTCGCTCACCGACCAGCTGCTCATCAAGGCGAGGCGCATAAGGAGCATCGAGGTGAAGGGCGTGGCGATGGTGGAGGACGACACGCGCTCGGAATTCGTAGCGCTCATCAACTACGGCATCGTGGGACTGATACAGCTCGAGCGTGGCTTTGCCGACGAGGTGGACATGACCAACGACGAGGCCCTGCAGCTCTACGACAAATACCAGAAGGAGGCCCTGCAGCTCATGACGCGCAAGAACCACGACTACAACGAGGCGTGGCGCATGATGAGGGTGAGCAGCTACACCGACTTCATCCTCACCAAAATAGAGCGCGTCAAGGAGATAGAAAACCTCAACGGCGGGGTGCTCGTATCGGAGGGCATCGACGCCAACTACATGGACATAATAAACTACGCCGTGTTCGGAGTGATAAAGCTCACTTGCGGCGGGAAATAAGGTCGGCGGGAGATATGACAAGGGAAACAGCAAAGAGAATTGCCGTAAACGTCTGCCGCTTCGTACTTGCGGCCACGTTCGTGTTCTCCGGCTACGTGAAGGCCATCGACCCCATCGGCACGCAATACAAGATTCACGACTACCTCGCCGCCGCGGGACTGGCGCAGTTCGTGCCGGACTTCGTCACGCTGGGGGCGTCGGTGGCGCTCGCCACGCTGGAGTTCTCGCTCGGCATATTCATGCTCTTCGCCATCAGGCGGCGCATCGTGTCGAAGGCCACGCTGGCGCTTATGGCCGCGATGACCGTCGTTGCGCTGTGGACGGCGATTGCCGACCCGGTGAAGGACTGCGGATGCTTCGGCGACGCACTGGTATTGTCGAACACCGCCACGCTCATAAAGAACATCGTGCTGCTGGCGGCAGCGGCGGCAGTGGCGGCGGCTCCGCTGAAGATGGTGAGGTTCATCGGCAGGAGCGGACAGTGGATTGCCATCAACTACACCGTGATATTCGCCCTCGCCACAAGCATATACTGCCTTTACACGTTGCCCGTGGTGGATTTCCGCCCCTACCACGTGGGGGCGAACCTGCGCGAGGGCATGGAGATACCGCAGGGGGCAGAACAGCCCAAGTTCGAGACCACCTTCACGCTGAAGAAAAACGGCGTGACAAAGGAATTCACCCTCGACGACTACCCCGACTCCACATGGACTTTCGTGGACAGCAAGACGGTGATGGTAAGCAAGGGCTACGTGCCGCCGATCCACGACTTCTGCATGGAGAACCTTGAAACGGGCGACGACATGACCGACGACATGATAAGCTACCCGGGATATACCTTCCTGCTCGTGTCGCCGCATCTGGAGAACGCCGACGACACCAATTTCGGCATCATAAACCAGATTTACGACTACGCCAGGGAACACCGCTACCGCTTCGCCGCACTCACGGCGAGCAACAAAAAGGCGATAAGGAGGTGGAGCGACCTTACGGGGGCGGAATACAAATTCCTCTTCGCCGACGAGACGACACTGAAGACCATCATACGCAGCAACCCGGGACTGCTGCTGATACACGACGGCGTGGTGATTCAGAAATGGAGCCACAACAAACTGCCCGACCTCAACGAGAACACGCCGGAGCTCGACAAGATTCCCGAGGGGCACCTGCCGCAGACCACTCTGGCGGAGAAGATTGTCTACTCCGCAGCATGCTTCTTCGTGCCGCTCCTCCTGCTCACCCTGGCGGACAGGCTGTGGGCATGGACAAAATGGATAAGGAAAAATCATCGTAATTAACTATTAACATAAATGAGAAAGAAAATTGTAGCAGGCAACTGGAAAATGAACATGAACCTGCAAGAAGGCATCGCACTGGCAAAAGAACTCAACGACACTCTCACTGCGGAGAAGCCTAACTGCGGCGTGGTAATATGCACGCCTTTCATCCATCTGGCAAGTATCGCCGCTTTCCTCGACCAGAGCGTCATCGGACTGGGTGCTGAGAACTGCGCCGACAAGGAGAAGGGCGCCTACACCGGAGAGGTGTCTGCCGAAATGGTAAAGAGCACCGGGGCACAGTATGTCATCCTCGGACACTCAGAGAGGCGCGGCTACTACGGCGAGACTCCCGAAATCCTCAAGGAGAAGGTGCTGCTCGCACTGAAGAACGGCCTCAAGGTGATCTTCTGCATCGGCGAGAGCCTGGAGGAGCGCGAGGCCAACAAGCAGAACGAGGTGGTGAAGGCGGAGCTGGAAGGCAGCGTGTTCAACCTCACGGCCGAGGAATTCAAGAACATCATCGTGGCTTACGAGCCTATCTGGGCCATCGGCACCGGCAAGACTGCCACCGCTGACCAGGCTGAGGAAATCCACGCCTATATCCGCAGCGTGATTGCCGACAAATACGGCAAGGAGGTGGCTGACGAAACGTCTATCCTCTACGGCGGCAGCTGCAAGGCAAGCAACGCCCCGGAACTCTTCGCCAAGCCCGACATCGACGGCGGCCTCATCGGCGGCGCGTCGCTCAAGGCGGCTGATTTCAAGGGCATCATCGACGCAAGATAATGCGGAAAAACCGTCCGCACAGGACAGCATAACATCACGGTCTTTGCCGCGCACGACGGCGCGGCAAAGACTTTAACATCTAAACGAAAGAACATGAAGAAGTTCATCACTACGTTAGTCATTGCGGCAGCTTTCGGTCTGCACGCCGGCGCACAGTCTTTCCTCAACGGCCTTCAGAAGGAGGTCCAGGGCGAGGGCACGGTGACAGTGAAGCAAAGTGCCGAAATCGACAATCTGGTGAACAACGCCAAACTGAAAAGCTCGCAGCAGGCGCAGCAACAGGCGCAACAGTCTGCTCCGCAGCAAAACACAACGGTGCCGGCAAAGCCGGTCCCCTCAAAGCAGGACGACACAACGGCGCGGCACGACCAGCACAGCAGCACACCTGCGCACAAGCCCGACTCCACCGACAAGCACAAGAACAAGGCGGCGGAGCAGGAAACGGCGGAGCCGCAGGAGGTGGACACCAGCAAGAAGGTGATGCGCAACAGCTACAAGACAACGGGCTACCGCATACAGGCTTTCTCCGGCGGCAACACAAGGGCGGACAGGGAGAAGGCGAACAAAGTGGGCAACGCCATAAAGATGAAATACCCCGACCAACCTATCTACGTGCATTTCTATTCGCCAAGATGGATATGCCGCGTGGGAAATTTCCGTTCCTACAGCGAGGCGGCACAGATGCTCAAGGGCATCAAGGCCATGGGATATACGCAGGCGTGCATCGTGAAAGGAAAAATCAACGTCGCTTATTAGGCAGGACGGTCCGGCGTGCAATATAACGCGCCGGAGCTTGTTTTGTTAATGGCGGGACTGCGAAGAAGTGCCGCCGGACAATCGACAAACAACATAACTTAATTTCAAAAGGAAAAAGAAAAATGGGAAGAATGAAAAATCTCCTTGCCGCTCTCTTCATGGCGGCACTGACGGCAATGTCACTGACATCATGTCTCGGCAGCGGATCGTCGGACGACGGTTCTCTCACCGACGAACAGAAAAAGAGCTACGCGCTGATGATGCAGGGCAGCTACGCCGGAAAGCTCTACTACTTCGACAAGACCACCGACCTGTTGCAGACCAAGATGAAGAAGGACTCTATCCAGGGGTTCAGCGTGAGGTTCAACTCCAACATGTCGTTCACCATGTACGACGTGCCGGCGGTCCTGCTCGTAAAGCAGCTCGAAGGGCACGAGGACATCAAGGAGGCTGCCAAGGAAGTATTCGTGGACATCAACGGAACGTACGAGCCTTACGTCTACAGGAACAACACCGTAGGCTACTATTTCAGCGAGGTGCAGCCCGTGACTCTCAACCTCACCTACGGCGGATCGACGCACAGTCTGAAGGTGTATTTCCTGCAGAACACCGTGGGCGCATGGCAGAACAACATCACGGAGTTCAACGTCTTTGAATACGGCATTTCAGAATCCACCGACAGCAAGGGCAATCCCGTGTGGATCGACAACAAGGCGGTTTATCCCGAGGACACCGCAGCTGACGACTACCAGACAAGGTTGCAGGACGCTTGTCTGAACTTCAGCAACAGTTCCAAATAGGAGTATTGCAATGCGCGCTCCGTCCGGCATCCGTCTGGCGGAGCGTGTTTATATACAAAAGGTATTACACATTATATAATATATATAGCGCATCCCCCTACTGCGCCGATTAAAGCCCCGACCGGAATGACATACACCATCACCGCCCCACAACATCTGAACGCATCAATAGACCTGCCGGCATCGAAAAGCATAAGCAACAGGGCTCTCGTCATCTACGCCCTGTCGGGAGGGGAGATTCTGCCCGAACATCTCTCCAACTGCGACGACACCGAGGTCATTGTGAACGCCCTGTGGAACATGCCCGACACCATCGACATCAAGGCGGCGGGCACCGCCATGCGCTTCATGACGGCGTTTCTCGCGGTGACTCCCGGCACACGGCTGATAACGGGAACGGAACGCATGAAGCACCGCCCCATAAGTATTCTCGTGGATGCCCTGCGCAGGCTCGGCGCTGAAATAGAATACGCCGGCGAGGCGGGTTTTCCGCCGTTGCGGATAACGGGCAAGCAGCTGGAGGGGGGATTTCTTGAGGTGCAGGGCGACATGAGTTCGCAATTTATCTCGGCACTGCTGATGATTGGTCCGACACTGCGCAACGGACTGACGCTGAAGATGCGCGGCGACATTATCTCGCGCCCTTACATCGACCTCACGCTGTGTACGATGAGGGATTTCGGGGCGGAAGCCGACTGGACCGGCACGGACACGATAGAGGTGAAGAACAAGCCGTACAAGTCTGCCCGATATTTCATAGAGAGCGACTGGAGCGCGGCGTCGTACTGGTATGAGATTGCCGCACTGTGCCGGGAGGATAATCCGCAGGTGGAACTGAAGGGGTTGATGGACGGGTCGCTGCAGGGGGATTCCGTGGCTAAATACCTGTTCAGCATGCTCGGCATACGCACGGTGTTCGGCAACAGGAACAGAAACGAACAGACTTCCGTCGCCCTGAAACACACGCACATGCACTCGGCGCGCCTCGACTATAATTTCATCAACCAGCCGGACCTTGCACAGACTTTCGTGGTGACGTGCGCAGCGATGGGCATTCCGTTCCGTTTCACCGGCCTCGCCACACTGCGCATCAAGGAGACGGACCGCATCGAGGCTCTCAAGAGGGAAATGCGCAAGCTCGGTTTCGTAATCGGCGAAGGCGACGGGACGGAGCTGATATGGAACGGCGAACGCTGCACCCCCGACGACGACCCGTCAATCGACACTTACGAGGACCACCGCATGGCAATGGCATTCGCGCCGCTGGCAATGACACGGGGGAGCATAAGGATAAACAACCCCGGAGTGGTGACGAAATCTTACCCTTCTTTCTGGGACGACCTGCGCGCGGCGGGCTTCGGCATCACGGAAGAGTGACGGCGCAGCACAATAAAAACGGCATTTGCGAGTTATAGTATCGTGAGAAAAGCAATGACAAGACATATAGCCGCCGTTGTGGCTTTCGTAACGGCAATGGCTCTCATCGGATGCTCGACGCAGAAAAACACGTCGGCCAGCCGGTGGTGGCACGCTTTCAATGCCAGGTACAATACTTACTATAACGGGTCTCTGGCATATATCGACGCATCGCTCGAAAAGGAAAACGGCAACAAGGACAACTTCACCGAAATACTGCCTCTCTACACCGTGGGCAACAAGGCCAGCCGCGAACTCGGCAAGGGCAATTTCGACCGCGCCATAGAGAAATGCCAAAAGGCCATCAAACTCCACGGCATAAGGAAACGCCCGGAATGGAACAAGTCGAGGAAGAAAACCGCAAAGGACATCGAATGGCTGAACAGAAAGGAATACAACCCCTTCATCTGGAAGGCGTGGCTGCTCATGGGCAGGTCGCAGTTCATGCAGGGCAAATTCGAGGAAGCGGCATCAACGTTCTCATACATGAGCCGCCTCTACGCCACGCAGCCGGCCATCTACGGCAAGGCGAGGGCGTGGCTCGCCAGATGCTACACGGAGCAGGACTGGCTCTACGACGCGGAGGACGTGATAACGAAAATAAAGCGCGACTCGCTCTCGTGGAGGGCGGTGAAGGACTGGGACTACGCCTATGCCGACTACTATATCAAAGCCGGAAGGTATGCCGAAGCCGTGCCGTATCTGCGCAAGGTAATCCGCCATGAGGGAAGGCGCAAGCAAAGGGCGAGGGAATGGTATATCATGGGACAGCTGCAGGAACAGCTCGGCAATGCCCAGGAGGCTTACAACGCTTACCGGAAAGTGGTACGGCAGAACCCGCCTTACGAACTGGAATTCAATGCCCGCATCGCCATGACAGAGGTTATGGCGGGCGGAAAATGGAAGCAGATGGTGGGCAAGCTGAAGCGTATGGCGCGCAACGAGAACAACAAGGATTATCTCGACCAGGTGTACTATGCCATGGGCAACATTTACATGACGCAGAAGGACACCTTGAAGGCTATCGAAGCTTACGAGAAGGGCAACGCCAAGTCTACAAGAAACGGTATCGAGAAGGGTGTGCTGCTGCTCACCCTCGGCGACATTTATTGGACAAGGGAGGATTTCAAAAACGCACAGAGGTGTTACGGCGAAGCCATCGGACTGCTCGACAAGGACAGGAAGGACTACAAACAGCTCTCGGAGAGGTCGAAAATACTTGACGAACTGGTGCCGCACACCGATGCCGTGCATCTCCAGGACTCTCTGCAGGCTCTCGCCAAAATGCCGGAGAAAGACCGCAACGCTGCCATCGACAGGGTTATAGACGCTCTCAAGAAGAAAGAGAAGGCGGAACGCGACGCCCAGGCGGAAGCGGAGGCGCAGAAGAAAGTCGCAGAGAACAGTGCCAACACAGGCAACACGCTGAACAGGAACACGCAGAACACTTCAACTACGGACCAGAAGAACGCCACTTGGTATTTCTACAACCCGATGACGGTAAGCCAGGGCAAGGCGCAGTTCCAGAAACTGTGGGGCAAGCGCGAGAACGTGGACGACTGGCAGCGCGTGAACAAGACCGTGGTGGCGCAGACTGCCGGCGTGGAGGAGATGACCGACGAAATGCGCGACTCGCTCGCCAACGCCGCTGCCGTGGAGGACTCCATAAAGCATCTTACCGACAGCGCACAGAACGACCCGCACAAGAGGGAATACTACATGGCGCAGATTCCGTTCACCGAGGAGCAGGTGGCGGAGAGCAACAAGATTATAATGGACGGACTGTACAACGCCGGGGTTATCTTCAAGGACAAGCTCGACAACCTGCCCCTGAGCGAGAAGGAACTGAGAAGGCTCGCCGACGACTACCCCGAATACACGGGCATGGACAATGCCTACTACCACCTGTTCCTGCTCTACAACAGGATGGGACAGAAGGCGGTGGCGCAGTCGTATCTCGAAAAGCTGAAAAGGGATTTCCCCGACAGCGAATGGACGACACTGCTCTCCGACCCCGACTTTGAGCGCAACGCGCGCTACGGCGTGCATCTGGAGGACTCGCTATATGCCTCTACATACGATGCTTTCAAGGCTGACCGCCTGAGCGAGGTGAAGCGTAACGCGGAGATTTCGGAGAAACGGTTCCCGCTGGGCGCAAACCGCGACAAGTTCATATTCTTCAACGGTATGGCGAGCCTCAACTCGGGCGACGTGAAGGGATGCGTGGAGGATATGCAGACCGTGGTGGACAAATACCCCAAAAGCACCGTGAGCAACCTCGCCGGAATGATTATCAACGGTGTGAAAGCGGGCAGGAAACTGCACGGCGGCAAGTTCGACATCAGCGACATCTGGGCAAGACGCACTGTAGTAATGAGCGACAGCGACTCTATAAAGGCACGCAAGTTCACGGCGGAGAGAAACACGGATTTCTCGTTCATCATGGCTTACCACGCCGACTCGCTCGAAAACGAGAACCAGCTGCTCTACGAACTCGCCAAGTTTAATTTCTCCAATTTCATCGTGAGGAATTTCGCCATAACGACGGAAGAGATAGAAGGGCTGAAGCGAATGATTGTAAGCGGATTCAGAAACTACGACGAGGCATTGCAGTACGCCCGTCAGCTGTACTCCAACAAGAACATCCAGCTACTCACGCGCAAATGCCGCCACATCATCATCAGCGACGCCAACCGGGAACTCCTCGGCACGCAATACAGCTACGACGACTACGACAAGTTCTACGAGAAGCATTTCATACCTCTCCGCATAAGTACGGTGAGACTGCTCACCGAGCCGGAAACGATAGAATACGAGAAAGTGCCCGAGCAGGAGAAGGAGTCTGAGGACAAGCTCATAAACGGCGGCGTAATCGACGACGACACTTTCATGGAAATCGGCATACCGACGGACAGCAACACCGCTGCCCCAACCCAGGACAACACGTTTGTGCCCGCCGAGGACAACACCCCCGTTGCCCCAACCGAGAACAACACGTTTGTGCCCGCCGAGGACAACAACACCGCTGCCCCGACCGAGAACAACACGTTTGTGCCGACAGAGGACAACAACACCGCTGCCCCGACCGAGAACAACACGTTTGTGCCGACTGAGGACAACAGCACAGTTGCTCCCCAAAAGTCAGAAAAGTCCGAGTTGTCCAAGAAGTCCGAGAAGTCCAAGAAGTCCGAGTTGTCCGAGCCGTCCGAGAAGTCCCCCAAAAACCGCCCCTCCCCCGGCATCCATTTCAACGACGATCCCGACGACACCAACTACAGTGTGCAGCCTCAAGGCAACACCACCAAACAACAGAACGTGAACCTCGAAGACGACTACTACGAGCTTGAAGGATTTTAGGGAGTGTTGAGTGAGGAGTGAGGAGTGAGGAGTTGTCCGAGAAGTCCGAGCCGTCCGAGTTGTCCGAGAACTCCGAGAAGTCCGAGCCGTCCAATAAAAACAATACCATCATGATCAACGGATTACTACTGTGGGTTGATGACGAGATAGAGCTTCTTCACGCCCACATCATATTTCTGGAAAAGAAAGGTTATCAGGTCATCACCGTGAGCAACGGTACCGACGCCATCGACGAATGCAGGAAACACAATTTCGACCTTGTGCTTCTCGACGAGATGATGCCGGGCATCAGCGGACTGGAGACTCTGCAGCAGATTAAGGAAATCCTGCCGGCAACTCCCGTGGTGATGGTGACAAAGAGCGAGGAGGAGAACATCATGGAACAGGCCATCGGCTCGAAAATAGCCGACTACCTGATAAAGCCCGTGAACCCAAGCCAGATTCTGCTGACACTGAAAAAGAACATCCACCGCAAGGAAATCGTTACCGAGGTGACGCAAAGCGGATACCAGCAGAGTTTCATGGACATTTCCGCCAAAATAGACTGTTGCCGGAACGCCGAGGACTGGATGGAGGTGTATAAAATCATCGTACACTGGGAACTGGAACTCAGCAGCGCCGAGAGCAACATGACCGAGATGCTCATGATGCAGAAAAGCGAGGCTAACAGCGCTTTCGCCAAATTCATACGCAACAACTACATGGACTGGGTGGACGCAAAACAGGCGCAGTCGCCCGACCGTCCGCTGATGAGCAACAATATCTTCAGCCGGAAAATATTCCCTCTCCTCGACAACAAGGAGAAGGTGTTCCTCATCGTGGTGGACAATTTCAGATACGACCAGTGGAAAACGATAGCCAAGGACATAGGCGACCTGTTCGACATCGAGGAGAACCTGTATATGAGCATTCTGCCCACCGCCACACAATATGCACGCAACGCCATATTCAGCGGACTGATGCCTAACCAGATAGCGTCCATGTTCCCTGACCTGTGGGTGGACGAGGACGAGGAGGAGGGGAAGAACCTCAACGAAGCGCCGCTCATACAGACGCAGCTCGACAGGTATCGGCGCGGCACGACGAAATTCGCCTACAACAAGGTGAACGACTCCACGGGGGCGGCAAAGCTAATGCAGCAATTCGCGCAGCTTGAGGAGAACGACCTCAACGTGGTGGTGATTAACTTCATCGACATGCTGAGTCATGCGCGCACCGAGTCGAAGATGGTGAGGGAACTCGCCAACAACGAGGCGGCATACAGGAGCATCACGCTAAGCTGGTTCCGGCACACTGTTCTTTCGGAACTGTTCCGGCGTCTTGCCGAGAGCGACTACACAGTGGTACTGACCACCGACCACGGCAGCATAAGGGCATCGAGACCGGTGAAGATTGTGGGCGACCGCAACACCAACACCAACCTGCGCTACAAGCTGGGTAAGAACCTTAACTACAACGCCAAGGACGTGTTCACGATAAAGGACCCGCAGAAGGCGCAGCTTCCCTCGCCCAACCTCAGCACATCGTATGTCTTTGCCACCGGCGACACATTCTTCGCTTACCCCAACAATTACAACTATTACGTGTCATACTACAAGGACACGTTCCAGCACGGCGGCATCTCCATGGAAGAAATGCTCATCCCGCTGATAACAATGAGAAGAAAAAGAAGGTAATACCAGACAGCCCGGAATCCCCGGGCTGCTCAGAATCTCTGGACAACTCGGACTTCTCAGACAACTCAGACCACTCAGAGAAGTCTGAGAAGTCCGAGTAGTCCGAGCCGTCCGAGTAGTCCGAGTAGTCACCCCAAAAACCATAATCCAATGACAAAACAAATAACAATCCCCACTCTCGCCGCCATCAACGAGGCGGCGAGAGAATTCACAAAAGACCTGAGTGCCGGGAAAGTCTTCGCCTTCTACGGCAAGATGGGTGCCGGCAAGACAACGTTCATCAAGGCTGTGTGCGAGGAACTCGGCGTGGAAGACACCGTGACATCGCCCACCTTCGCCATCGTAAACGAGTATTCGTCTGCCGAAGTGGACTACCCCATCTACCATTTCGACTTCTACCGCATAAAGAAACTCGACGAAGTGTATGACATGGGATACGAGGACTATTTCTATGGCGGCGGCGTATGCTTCGTGGAATGGCCGGAGCTGATAGAAGAACTGTTGCCCGAGAATACAGTAAAGGTGGAAATAAAGGAGAACGAAGATGGCACAAGAAGCGTCAGCTATTGACCCGAAGCAGGACGAGCTTTTCATGCGCAAGGCTCTCGCCGAGGCGAAGGCCGCCTACGACGAGGGAGAGATTCCCGTCGGCGCAGTGGTGGTGTGCCGCGGACAGGTTATCTCGCGGGCGCATAACCTGACAGAGACGCTAACCGACGTGACAGCCCACGCCGAGATGCAGGCGATAACGGCGGCAGCCAACGCCCTCGGCGGCAAATACCTCACCGGCTGCACTCTCTACGTCACCGTGGAGCCGTGTCCGATGTGCGCCGGAGCTATCGGCTGGGCGCAGATACCGCGCGTGGTGTATGGCGCACCCGACGAAAAGAGGGGGTTCCGCCGTTTCGCACCCAACGTGATGCACCCAAAGGCGACTGTCACCGAAGGCGTGCTCGAAGAGGAATGCCGCAGCCTGATGCAGGACTTTTTCAAGCGCAAAAGGTAAAGGCAAGAGATAAAGGCGCAGTTGCAACATACAGAAGAACAACCTATTCGCCGCCGAAAACAAAATCCCCGACAGAACAATGTTTCCGTGAAAGAACATTCTCTGTCGGGGATTTTTAATGCGTCCGTTATCGCCGCATCTTACAGCAACGCCTCGAATTTCTTCTGAATAGCCGACTTCGACTGTCCACCGACAAGGCGGTCTACCACCTCGCCGTTCTTGAAGAACAGGATAGTGGGGATGTTGCGCACACCGAACTCCATCACGATGTCGTCGTTCTCCTCAACGTCGCACTTCCCAACTACTATCTTGCCGTCGTACTCCTTGGCAAGCTCCTCGATGTAAGGGGCGATGGCACGGCACGGACCACACCATGTGGCCCAGAAATCCACTACTAAAGGCTTGTCGCCATTCTTCAGACTCTCAAAGTTCTCAGCGGTAATTGTAACTTCCATTTCTTTATTCTCGTTTTGTTTGTTAATAATCTGCTTATATTATAACCATACGGCGTTCCGTTCATGACAACACGCAAGCCGTTTATGACAACACGGCAAATACCGTGCCATTCGCCGGGAGTGACAGGTATGCCACACTTTATAGTGACAATCAGTTTATCCTGTATGAAAGAGCTTCGCAGTTGTCGATATACATCAGCAGGTCTCTCGACACGTCCACACCGGGCAACTTGGAACGCATCGTCACGTTGCGGCGGTCTTCCACGCTGTTGAGCTGTATATAGACCTGTGTCTTGCCCTCCGAGGAACTGATTTTCTCGAACAGGTCGGAAACCATCACCTCGGTTATCTTCTGAGGGTCGATGGCAATGGTAATCTTTTCGATACGCTGGTCCTTCACCCTCTCCATGAACTGTATGTCGCCCACGCTGAAATCGTAGAACGAGCTTCCGGCATATTTCTGCGTAATCTTGGCCTGGATGAATACCGACGCTCCGACGGACAGCATGCCTTTCCACCTGCCCCACGTCTCGCCGAAGAGAGCCAGTTCGCCGGAACCGGAGAAATCCTCGATGGTGACGAAGCCGCAGGGAGAACCTTTCTTCGTGAAAGAGTCCCTCACGGCAGTGACAATGCCGCCCAGCGTGATGTCGCCCTTCTTCATCAGTTCCTCCTTGTCGGATATTTCCGGGCAATGCGTGTTGCACAGGTGGTTGAGCACAACGGAATACTGGTCGAGAGGATGCGCCGAAAGGTAGATGCCCACAAGGTCGCGCTCCTTGTTCAGTCGTTCTATGTCGCTCCACTGCTCGCCTTCGGGCACTTTCGGCGTGGCTATCTCCACGGAGTCGAAACCGCCGAAGAGGGAGTTCTGCGCCTCGTTCATCGCCGCCTGGTATGCCTGTCCATAGCGCAGCAGCGTGTCGAGGAACATGTCGCCCTTGTCGTTTTTCCCGAAGTAGTTCTCGCGGCGTATGCCGAAACTGTCGAAGCCGCCGCTCAGCGCCATGCTCTCGAAGCACTTGCGGTTGCAGGCACTGAGGTTCACACGCTGCACGAGGTCGAAGATGTCCTTGTACGGCCCGTTCTTCTCGCGCTCGCTGATGAGCGACTCCGCGGCAGCCGTTCCCATTCCCTTTATGGCGGCGAGGCCGAAACGTATGGCACCGTCGTGGTTCACGCTGAACTTGTTGCGGCTTTCGTTCACGTCCGGCCCGAGGGTCTCTATGCCCATCGACTTGCACTCGTCCATGAGCTTCGTTATTTCGTTGATGTTGGCGAGGTTGCGGCTCATGTTGGCGGCCATATACTCCGCCGGATAGTGAGCCTTGAGATAGGCCGTCTGGTAAGCCACCCACGAGTAGCACGTGGCGTGGGACTTGTTGAAGGCGTAGCTGGCGAATTTCTCCCAGTCCGCCCATATTTTCTCGAGCACCTTCGGGTCGTGGCCGTTTTTCTTTCCACCCTCGATGAACATCGGCTTCATCTGGTCTACGATTGCCTTTTTCTTCTTTCCCATCGCCTTGCGCAGGGCGTCGCTCTGTCCGCGGGTGAAATTGGCAAGCTGGCGGGAGAGGAGCATCACCTGCTCCTGGTAGACGGTGATGCCGTAGGTGTCCTTGAGGTATTTCTCCATGCAGGGGATATCGTACTTTATCTCCTCCTTGCCGTTCTTGCGGGCGATGAAGGAGGGGATGTAGTCCATAGGACCCGGACGGTAGAGGGCGTTCATGGCGATGATGTCCTCAAAGGTGGTGGGATGGAGCTCGCGGAGGTATTTCTGCATTCCGGCGGACTCAAACTGGAACGTTCCGATGGTGCGTCCCTCGCTGTAGAGCCTGTACGTTTCGGCATCATCAATGGGTATGGTGTCGAGGTCTACCGTCTCTCCAGTATGCAGGCGCACGTTCTCCACCGCCTCTTTCAGGATGGAGAGGGTTTTCAGTCCGAGGAAGTCCATCTTGATGAGTCCCGTCTCCTCAATCACGTGGCCGTCGTACTGCGTGCAGAGGAGCTTGTGCCCCGGGTCGGCCTTGTCTTCGGCGGTGGACACGGGCACCCAGTCGCTGATGGCGTCGCGGCAGATGATGGTGCCGCAGGCGTGGATACCGGTGCCTCGCACCGTGCCCTCGAGCATCTTGGCATAGGATATGGTGTTGCGCAGCCGCTCGTCGGGCGACGCCTCCGCCTCGCGCAGTTCCGGCACGCACTTGATGGCGTTGGGGAGGTTCATCTTGAGCCCGTCGGGGAGCTTGTCGGGAATCTGCTTGCACAGGTGGTTCACCACGGAGAGCGGCACTTTTTCCACGCGCGCCACGTCCTTGAGGGCGTTCTTCGTCGCCATGGTGCCGTAGGTTATGATGTGCGCCACTTTGTCATGCCCGTATTTGTCCTCCACCCATTCGAGCACCTTGCCGCGCCCGTCGTCGTCGAAGTCGGTGTCGATATCGGGGAGCGAGATACGGTCGGGGTTGAGGAAACGCTCGAAAAGGAGGTCGTATTTCATCGGGTCGATCTTGGTGATGCCAAGACAGTACGCCACCACCGAACCTGCGGCGGACCCACGTCCCGGACCCACCATGACGCCCAGTTCGTCGCGCGCCGAGTTGATGAAGTCCTGCACGATGAGGAAGTATCCCGGGAAACCCATCGTTTTCATGATATGCAGCTCGAACTTGACGCGCTCCGCCACCTCGGGCGACAGAGGGTCGCCGTAGCGTTCCTTCGCCCCGTCGTAGGCGAGTTTCGCCAGATAGTCGGCCTCGAACTTTATCCTGTATATCTTGTCTATGCCGCCGAGTTTCTTTATCTTCTTGTCTGCCTCTTCCTTGGGCAGGGGGTTCTCGCCGTTCTCGTCGGTGGTGAACTCCGTGTAAATCTGTTCGGGGGTGTAGTTGCGCCGCGTGTCCTCCTCGGTGCCGAACTCCGCGGGGATGGGGAAGAAGGGCATGATGGGGGCGTGGTCGATGCTGTATGTCTCCACCTTGTCGAGTATCTCCACGGTGTTTGACAGAGCCTCGGGCACATCGGCGAAGACTTCGTTCATCTCCTCCCTCGTCTTGAACCACTCCTGTTTGGAATAGAGCATACGGTTAGGGTCGTCGAGGTCTTTTCCCGTGGCAAGGCACAGCAGGTGGTCGTGCGCCTCGGCGTTGTCCTTGTCCACGAAATGCGCGTCGTTGGTACACACGAGCTTTATGCCGTATTCCCTGGCGAGCTGGATTATCACCCGGTTGGCTTTCTGCTGCAGTGGGAATGTCTCGCGGTTGGCGCGCTGGTTGGGGTCTTTCACCTCGTGGCGCTGCAGCTCGAGATAGTAGTCGTCGCCAAACACCCGTTGGTACCACTCGATAGCCTCACGCGCCCCGGCGATGTCGTCCTTCAGGATTTTCGCCGGCACCTCGCCTGCTATACACGCGGAGCATACTATAAGTCCCTCGTGATAGGTCTCGAGGTCCTGACGGTCTGTCCTCGGCCTCATGTAGAAGCCGTCCACCCATGCCCTCGACACGAGTTTTATGAGGTTCTTGTATCCCTGGTAGTTTTTCGCCAGCACGATAAGGTGGTAACCGCTCTTGTCCACCTTGGGGTCGGAACGGTCGGCCTTGCTTCTCCTCGCCACATACATCTCGCAACCGAAAATAGGCTTGAACTCGGGCTTGCCCTCGTCACGCAGCTTGCCGTTGATTTTGTTGCAGTAGTTGAACAGCTCTTTCACTCCGAACATGTCGCCGTGGTCGGTAATCGCCATTCCCTTCATCCCGTTCGCCACGGCCTTGTCAACCAGCTTCTGGATGCTTGACTGCCCGTCGAGGATGCTGTAGTAAGTATGTACGTGAAGATGTATGAAGTCTTGCATGCTGACTTATAGCCTTTTGATGTTACGATTATTAGTTTTTTGGGGTTACGCTATGGCCGAAGCCACAAAAAAGGTGGCTCAAAGTTACGCTTTATAGTCGAAACGGCAAAAGAATGAGGGCATTATTTGTGAAAACGGAAGAAAAGCGGTAACTTTGCAGGCACGCTTTTAAAGCGGTCTAACAGACGATTAATACTATGGGTAAAAAAATAAAGAAACTTAAGAACGTTAGAATACACCGCGAGGGTACTGACACCCTGCTCTACGGACTGGCGTTTATAGCCGCCGTGGCTGCAGTGCTTTGGCTTTCCGTCGACAGCAAGGTACCTTTTTGGATCTTCGTCGCGGTATTCGGCACGGTTTACGCCATCGTGGTGAACTTCTTCCGCTGCCCCAAGCGTTTCTTCGAGGGCGACACCGCAAAGGTGGTGGTGGCCCCGGCCGACGGCAGGATTGTCGTGGTGGAGGAAGTGGAGGAAACCGAGTATTTCCACGACAAGCGAATAATGGTGAGCATCTTCATGAGCCTGTTCAACGTCCACGCCAACTGGTTCCCCGTGGACGGCAAAGTAAAATTCGTACGCCATTTCAACGGCAATTTCCACAAGGCATGGCTGCCGAAGGCCAGCGAGGAGAACGAACACGCCGACGTGATGATAGAAACGGAGGACGGCACAGGAATACTGTGCCGGCAAATCGCCGGAGCCGTGGCACGGCGCATCGTGACATACGCCAAAGCGGACGAAGACTGCTACATCGACGAGCACTTGGGATTCATCAAGTTCGGTTCCCGAGTGGACGTCTACCTGCCGCTCGGCACGGAGATATGCGTCGATATGGGACAATGCACCACAGGAAACAGGACAGTCATAGCAAAGCTTAAATAATCACCGCCCCGAAAACATGCCTACACGGAATATGTCTTCGGGGCTTTTGTCTTGCTCCGCTCGGAACAGTGCGGGGAGCGCCGCCTTCATATAACGAAACAACAAAAGCATCATAACCAATGGCAAACTTCATCACAAGAAATATTCCCAACACCATTACCTGCTGCAACCTTATTTCCGGTTGCATCGCCACATCGTTCGCCTACACCAACCGCCCGGAAATGGCACTGCTGTGGATTGTCGCGGGAGCGGTGTTCGACTTCTTCGACGGCATGAGCGCAAGGCTGCTCGGCGTGTCGTCGCCCATAGGCAAGGAACTGGACTCCCTCGCCGACGACGTGACATTCGGCGTGGCGCCGGCGACAATGGTGTTCGCCGAACTGAGCGTGATGGACTATCCGCAGGCCATAGAACCCCTGCGCGGCATATTGCCGTATTTCGCATATATCATGGCAGCTTTCGCAGCACTCAGACTTGCCAAGTTCAACCTCGACACAAGACAGACCACGTCGTTCATCGGTCTGCCGACACCTGCCAACGCCCTGTTCTGGGGGTCGCTCATCGTGGGGGCGGCGGACATTATCGAAGAGTCGCCGTACAACGTATTCATCGTGATGTGCATGGTGTTGCTGAGCAGCTATATACAGGTGGCGGAACTGCCCATGTTCGCCCTTAAATTCAAGCACTGGGGATGGAAGGGCAACGAGATAAAGTACACGTTCCTCATCATCTGCATACCTCTGCTTGCCATCTTCAAGCTCTCGGCATTCGCCGTCATAATAGCTCTTTATGTCATACTGTCGGTATTCAACAACATGACAGCGCGGAAAAACACGCCGACAAAGGTTTCCGAAGACTGACACGCCGTTTCACAAAGTGGCGGAACAAAGAATGGCACTATCTTTGCCGTTGGCATCACAGACGGGCAAAGGGAAACGCAGCAAGACAGGCTTGCGGCATCCGGCATACGCCATGAGGTCCACGTGAATATCAACAATCAAAAAAGAAGAAACGACAATGAGTTTTATACTATCCGTACTGCTGTTCTTTCTGCTCTACTCCGTGGGAGTGGCGGCATGGAGGTTATACACCGTGTACCGCAAGGTGCGCGAGGCAACAAAACAGTTCCGCAATTTCGGCGGCGCGCGGAATTCGAGTGCCTACGGCAACAACAACGGCAGCAGTTACGACAGCGGCAGCAGACAACGCACCACGACAACACCTTCGGGCGACGTGGTGGAAGACCGAAGGTCGGAATACGAGATAAACCGCAAGATATTCACCAAGGAAGAAGGGGAATACGTAGACTTCGAGGAACTGTGAAAATCGAAACGGGGAGTGCCAAGACTGGTGCTCCCCGAATCATTCAAGTAGTTTCCTTCGGGCGTACCCAAAGGAAACTTCATATATAATATAGAATCAGTATTTCCCCTGCAATCCTATAGACACGCCATAAGTCAGTTATGCACCAGCGTGCCTATCTGTTCGCCGTCCATCACTTTTTTGAGATTTCCCACCACGTCCATATTGAACACATAGATGGGCAGGTTGTTCTCCTTGCACATCGTGGTGGCAGTAAGGTCCATCACCTTCAGTCCGCGGGTATAAATCTCGTCATACGTAATCTCGCTGAATTTCGTCGCAGTGGAGTCCTTCTCCGGGTCTGCGGTATAGATACCGTCCACGCGCGTTCCCTTCAACATAACGTCCGCCTCTATCTCGATACCCCTCAGCGAAGAGCCGGTATCGGTAGTGAAATACGGACAGCCCGTCCCGGCGGAGAACACGCACACATATCCGGCCTCCATGGCTTCGATAGCCTTCCACTTGCTGTAGAACTCGCCGATAGGCTCCATACGGATGGCGGTGAGCACCTTCACCTTCACGCCGACAGCCTCGAGGGCGGAACTAAGGGCAAGGGAGTTGATGACTGTGGCACACATACCCATCTGGTCGCCTTTCACGCGGTCGAAGCCCTTGCCGGCACCGCTAAGTCCACGGAAGATGTTTCCGCCGCCAATCACGATGCCAATCTGCACTCCCATGTCGTGAACCTCCTTGATCTGCCGCGCATAGTCATTGAGACGGTCCACGTCAATGCCGTAGTTCTGCTTGCCCATAAGACTCTCACCGCTTAGCTTCAGCAGTATTCTCTTGTATTTTGCCATAATTGATATTGTATTTTAAGGCGCGCCGCTACAAGCCGCGCGCAATGTTAAACTTCACTTCCTTGAAATCATATTCCGAGAGACTGCCGTCATCCCTGCGCAGCAGCAGACGGCCATTCTCCGCCACGTCTTCTATCCTTGCATAGAAATCGCCGCCGGCATCGGAATAGGAGTAAGAACCCGTCCTGCGATAAAGCACGCTCTTATATTCGCTGTGGACGGCATCCAAGCCGCCACCGTACAACTTATCCAGATACTCCGCGAAACTGTCCAGCACGGCGTTTAAAACGGTTTCACGCGACATATTCCGGCGCATTATCTGCGCCAGCGACACAGGATTCGGCGCATCGCTCAAGAACCGTGTCTGATTGATGTTGATTCCCGTACCTATAATGCAGCTTCTGACACCGCTGCAGCCCACGACACATTCAGAGAGCGTACCCGAAATCTTACGGTCATCCCAGTAAATGTCATTGGGCCATTTCACGGTAAAGCCCCGGCAGTCGGTACCGCTCGCCACAGACCTGCCGAACATGAAATCGTAGTCCTCAAGCATAGCCCAGCTGCGTACCGTTTCCACTTCCTTGGCAAGGACACCTCTAACGGCAAGCGCCATCGCCTCGAGCAGCGCAAACTGACGGTTGGCTGGTATATTCACGGGGTGCACCTTCACGCTGAACGTAAGGTTCTTTCCCTGTTCACTCTCCCAAGTGTTTGAGCCATTGCCACGACCTGCGGTCTGAAAGTCACAGACAGCCACTGTCATCAGTTCCCCCTCCTCACCGGCATACTCATGCAAAAAGCTGTTGGTGGAGTCTACGGTATCAAGTTCAAGTATTTTTATTCTTTCCATCCAATCCAAAGACGAGTTAATTTATCTAATCCAAAGGCAAGTTATTCATCTGATCCAAAGACGAGTTATCCATCTAATCCAAAGACGAGTTTATCGGGCTCTTGCAAGCTACACATAATTCTCATCACTGACAGTGGAATTTTCAGAACCCCCTTGGAACTATCATCTGAAATAATAAGGCATGAAGGCATCCTCTATATGCTCCACACGGCAATTGTTCTCATCAGTTCCCGTAATGGCAATGATATCGAACCTGACGGGCAGGTCTATGCAATTGGACTTGACATACCTGTTGGCGGCAAGTGTTATGTTCTTGATTTTCTTTCTGTCTACTGCCAGTTCGGGTGACAGGAAATCATCGTTACGCCTTGTCTTGACCTCAACGATGACCAGCCAGCCGTCATAAACTGCAACGACGTCCAAGTCCTTGTGACCGTCTCGCCAGTCGCGTTCAATGACGGTGTAGCCCTTCGCTTCAAGAGTTCTTACTGCAAGACTCTCGCCCCATCGTCCCAAGTCATTATGCAAAGCCATATTTCAAATTAACATTTATATAGCAAAGGTATGAAATAAATATAGAATAAAGAAAAGAGAAAGGATATTTTGCAGACAAAGGGGAGAAATAATGGAAAGAGTTAGTGATGGGGGACTACTCGGACGGCTCGGACTGTTGGGACAACTCGGACTTCTCGGACGGTTCGGACATCTCTAATCAGACTTCTTGGACGGCTCGGACAACTCTGAGAGGTCAGAGCAGTCCGAGTTGTCCGAGGAGTCCCCTCAACCTAAAACAGTCCCCCGGAAGGCTGTTCCTTCCGGGGGACTGTGTGAAAAAAGGCGGTTACCTACTCTCCCGCATTGCATTGCAGTACCATCGGCGCAAGCGGGCTTAACTTC
>CAVGJZ010000028.1:0-36701 GCA_963629785.1 Oscillibacter sp. MSJ-31
CACCGCCTCTTCTTTGTAGCACGGCACTACTATAGCAAGTCTGTTTTCCATAAACTGTATGTTCTTTTTACGGGTTGATCAAATGGTGTTATTTTCCTTCGCTGTTGCCACTCAGAATGTCTCGCTTGAGCAGCAAGTCGATGGTGCGTAGCTTCACGGGAGGAAGCTTGCGGTAAAGCTCTTTTTTGCAGTAGGCAATCATACCGCCGCCGATAAAATTAGCATCTTCGATGCCACCGTAACAAACATAGTCAAGGCTGTCAAGTTCCTGACGTATCTGCCTTTTATTTGGAATAGAAGAAAATACAATCACAAAATCAGGCTTCCTTTCACGTAGGGCATGTTCCCTTTCTTCAAGCATGTCTGTTGTAGCGCCAAACTGCTCAATCCAATTTTTGCAAGCAGGCATTGCGTCGGCAAGAACACCGACACCCGTATCTCCCGTATAGAACATCACTTTGGGCTTTTTAATCGTTGCCATAAGCTGTGACACGTCATAGTAGGCTTGGCGAACGGCATTGTTACAATCAAAGAGAGGGCCGCTGTACAAACGGTCGTAATGGATGTTCTTGGCGGTCGAGCCCAGCACACCGGCGATGACCAAACACACTGTCACGGTATGCGTGATGATGTTTCTTTGTTGCAAGTATTCCAAAATGGAAATCAACAAAAATATGGAGAATGGAATAACTATTTTATGATAGTGTAGCCAAACGCCGAAAAATAAAAGTGCATAAAACACAAATAACGGGAAAATGAGCCACCAAGATGATTTATGGCGGAAACAGAAAAATGCCACACCTAACAGAATAAGGAAGTGTATTCTTCTCGTATAAGACAATATAGAAATATAGTTCTTCGAATAGAAATCGAAACCAAGACTGACTGTCGAGGTTGTTTTCAAGAAATATTCAGAAACGAAAGCGTCAAAATTTCCTTGTATTAGAAAATATATCAAAAAGGGAATCATGGGCACTGCTATGCCGGCAAGTCCGCCCCACAGGCCTGAAAAAGTCTTCATGTGCATTGAAATGAAAAGCACAACGAGAGCGATGCCGCCGAGCATAAAGAAATAGTTCCATTTGATAAGCAGACAACAGGACATTGAGACTCCTACCCCAAAAGCGTATCTATATAATTGCTTTTTATCTACTCCTTTAAGCACACGGCAAAGACAATAGAGCGAAACGAAGACAAAGGTTATACAGAAATCCTCTGCACGCACATCGTAATGAAGCTTGTAATAAAAAAGGAATAATGGCAGTATCGCTACAGCTATAGACGAAGCTCTGCTGTTCAGGTAAAGACGGCTCAACTTATAGGCGAACGTGAACGATACGGCGTAGAACACACAACTCACCCAAAACACGCCCACGTAAGAATTTGAATTAAGCAGATACCCTATACCGTAAATCAGCCAAAGCAACGGACCCTTGCTGTCGGCGAAGTCTACGTAGGGCACCATACCGTTCATCCATGCCTTGCCGCAGGTGAAGAAGCATGGGCTGTCGATGCTGAAATATACGTCGTAAAGGTAAGAGTCGGGAGACAGGAAGAACAGTAGGAATACCGAATAGAAAAAGAAACAAATGAACTTGTTTCTATCCAATGACAAACTCAGCCAATTGGGTAATCGGGGGGGGGAAATGCTTAATGTTCATTTACATTTAGAATCTGCGGCACTGTTGATTCAACGTTATCATTAAAATCAGTCCCTTGGGATGGCATAACCACATTCAAGGAGTTTTCGTTCCGAAATTTCCGTCCGCCACAATGCCGCAGTCAATAAAAAAACGGGACGGAAATTGGAATGACGCGGCAAAGTTAATGATTATATCTGAGAATAAGAATAAATTACACGGCAAAAATGACTTTCTAACCTAAGCCGAGGCAGAGTCAAGTATCAAGTGCAAATTTACTGAATTAGTTTGTAGAACACCTGAACCTAAGCGAGAGGTATCCGTTTAAAATGTTGATGTTTTGTTTTGCGGAAAAATGTAAAAACATTAACTTTGCAGCTACCGTAAAAACGGAATGGACAAAGAATAACATTACTAAAATCAAAGACGATGATGAACAAGATGAAAATAGCCACTTTGGGCTTGTGTGCGGCAGCTGTAGTGAGCTGTGGAAACAATACGGGAAACGGTGCCTTGATAGGAGCCGGCGGCGGTGCCGTGCTCGGTGCAATAATCGGTAAGATAGCGGGCAACACTGCGGTTGGTGCTGCCATCGGTACTGCGGTAGGCACGGGAGCCGGTGCGCTTATCGGCAAGCACATGGACAAGGTGAAGGCTGAGGCGGAGGCAGAACTGAACAATGCCAAAGTGGAGGAGGTTACCGACGTGAACGGACTGAAGGCGGTGAAGATAACTTTCGACTCGGGACTGCTCTTCAAGACAAGTTCCTCGGAGCTTAGTTCCGCAAGCAAGACGAACCTTGACAACCTTGCCTCGCTGATGAAGAAATATTCGTCATGTTCTATTGACGCTTACGGGCATACCGACAATCAGGGATGGAAAAACGCCACGGCAGAGGAGAGCGTGCAGAAGAACCAGCAGCTCTCGCAGCAGAGGGCGCAGGCGGTGGCTGATTACCTCAAGTCGTGCGGCGTGTCGTCAAGCCAGTTCAAGAATGTGGTGGGCAAAGGCAGCTCCGAGCCGGTGGCTGACAACACCACGGCGGCAGGCATGCAGCAGAACCGCCGTGTGGAAATTTATCTCTACGCCAGCGAGCAGATGGTGAAAGAAGCCCAGCAGGGAACGCTCAACTGATAATCTTTAAGGTGCGCGGCTTTGACCGTCACTGAAAAAAATAGGAAATGGCAAAGTTCAATATTGTAACGAGAATATTGAAATGGGTGGTGGTGGCCTTTTTCGGCTCCACCATTCTTGTTACTGTGATGTATCGTTTTGTACCCGTGTATTTCACACCGCTCATGTTCATACGCTGCTTTCAGCAGGCGGGTGAAGGCAAGTCTATAAAGATGCGTCACCATTGGGTGCCGATGAGGGAGATTTCCCCCCACATGCCCGTTGCCGTAATGGCAAGCGAGGACCAGCGGTTCCTGCTTCACCACGGCTTCGACTATCAGGCGATAGAGAAAGCGGCGATGCACAACCTGAAGGGCAAGAAGACCCACGGGGCGAGTACCATCAGTCAGCAGACGGCCAAGAATGTATTCCTGTGGCCGGGCAGGTCGTGGGTAAGGAAAGGCTTCGAGGCATATTTCACGGTGCTTATCGAACTGATGTGGAGCAAGCAGCGCATCATGGAGGTGTATCTCAACTCGATAGAGATGGGCGACGGCATATACGGCGTGGACGCTGTTGCCGCCGACAACTTTGCCGTTTCCGCCTCAGATCTGTCGCGTAGCCAGTGCGCCCTTATAGCCGCCACACTGCCCAATCCGTTGAAATTCAGCTCCAGCGCCCCCAGTGCGTATATGCTGAAGCGGCGGTCGCAGATAGAGGAACAGATGAGGTTTATACCCTCATTCCCGCGCGAGGGCGAGGATTTCAGGCCGGAAACGTCGTCGGGCGGAGTGTATCGTAACTACAAGAAATAAAGAACGCACAGTTTAATGGACAACAATAAATTAGACAACCTCCTCGGAGACCTCAACGACAGTCAGCGGGCTGCCGTGGAATATTGCGACGGCCCGTCGCTGGTAATAGCGGGAGCCGGGTCGGGCAAGACGCGTGTGCTCACCTATAAGGTGGCGTATCTCCTCATGTGTGGCGTGAAACCGTGGAACATCCTGGCCCTCACGTTCACCAACAAGGCGGCAAACGAGATGAAGGAGAGGATAAACGGGATAGTGGGCGGCGACCAGGCGCGCAGTATCTATATGGGAACATTCCATAGCATTTTCTCGCGGATACTCCGTGCCGAAGCGCACCATATAGGCTACGATTCCAATTTCACCATTTACGATGACAACGACTCGAAGAGTTTGGTGAAGGCGTTGGTAAAAGAATTCGGGCTGAACGACAAAGTATATAAGGCATCAGTCGTGGCGTCGAGGATAAGTATGGCAAAGAACCATCTCATTCTGCCTGAAGACTATGCCGCCGACAGTAATCTGCAGGCGCGCGACTATGAGACCCACATGCCCGACATGGGCAAGCTCTATACCGCATATTGCGACCGATGCCGCAGGGCGAACGCCATGGATTTCGATGATTTGCTTGTCAATGTCCATGAGCTGTTCAGAAATTGCCCCGATGTGCTGCAGACCTATGCCTCGCGCTTCGAGTATATACTCGTGGACGAGTATCAGGATACCAACGCCGTGCAGCAGAAGATAGTGAGCCAGCTCTCCTCCGTTCACCGGCGCGTATGTGCCGTGGGCGACGATGCGCAGAGCATCTACGCCTTCCGCGGCGCCAACATCGACAATATGTTGGCCTTCGACACAGCTTTCGCCGGCACACGGGTGTTCAAGCTGGAACAGAACTACCGCAGCACCCAGCGCATCGTAGAGGCGGCCAACAGTCTCATAAGCCACAACGAGCGGCAGATACGCAAGGATGTTTACAGCCGCAATAGCGAAGGGGACAAGATAAAGCTGAAAATGGCATACAGCGACAAGGAGGAAGCCGTTATCGTGGGCAAGGATATAAGTCGAATGAAGCAAGATAACGGCTTGGACTACAGTGATTTCGCTATCCTTTACCGAACCAATGCCCAGAGCCGCTCCTTCGAGGAAGCGTTGCGCAAGGCTAACATACCTTACAAGATATACGGTGGACTGAGCTTTTATCAGCGCAAGGAGATAAAAGACGTGATAGCCTATTTCCGGCTTGTGGTGAACCCCCATGACGAGGAAGCCCTGCGGCGCATTATCAACTATCCTGCACGCGGCATAGGGAACACCACGCAGGGCAAAATCTTCGCCATGGCGAGCGAAAGAGGGATGAGCCCGTGGGAGGTTATAGCCTCGTCTGCAAAAAGCGGACTTGGCACGAGCAAGGCGGTAATTGCAAAACTGGAGAAATTCTGCGGCATGATTTCTTCGTTTCGGGAGAGGTCTGCCGACGACGATGCCTACAGACTAGGTTACGACATCATAAAGCAGAGTGGTGTCGCCGCCGACCTTTATGCCGACAAAGAGCCGGAGAGCGTGTCGCGGCAGGAGAACCTTGAGGAGTTTCTCAACGGAATGCAGGACTTTGTGCAGGGACGCACTGAAGACGCGGAACTTTCAGGAAGGACGCACCTCGAAGATTTCCTTCAGGAGGTGTCGCTGCTTACCGACCTTGAGAGCGGGGATGAGGAAGATAACGACAAGGTGAACCTCATGACGATACACAGCGCCAAGGGACTGGAATTCCCCAACGTGTTCATAGTGGGACTGGAGGAGAACATCTTTCCGAGTCCCATGTCGTGCAGCTCCAAGCGGGAACTTGAGGAGGAGCGCCGCCTTTTGTATGTGGCAATAACGAGGGCTGAGAAAAACTGCACGCTGACCTGTGCGCGCAACCGTTACCGTTACGGCAAGATGGAATTTGACACGCCAAGCCGCTTTATTCGCGACATTGCCCCGCAGTTGCTTGAGGTGAGCGACTTCACGGACGGGTCTTACCGTTCTGACAGTCGCGGCAATGCTTTTGGCAACGGCAACAGCTTCGGACGGCCGTTCGGCGGGTATGGCGACAGGTATCAGAACTCCAAGCCCGTGGCGACGCAGTTTATGGCAGACCCCAAGCCGCGGCAGGCACGCCACGTGGACGACAGCTATCATTTCCGCAAGGGCGACTACAAGGAGGTGCTCGGCATAGGAAAACCAGCTGAGGCTCCGCAGCAACGGCGACAGGCAAATGCCGCCGGCAACAGGACCGTGGCGTCTGCTGCATCCCCGACAGGCGGCATAGCAGTAGGGACAACGGTGGAACACTCTCGTTTCGGCATCGGCAAGGTGTTGAGGCTCGAAGGAGAGGGCGAGAACAGCAAGGCCACGGTGGAGTTCAAGAACGTGGGCGTGAAGCAGCTGCTCATGAAATTCGCTCATTTGCGGGTTATAGGATAGACCCGGGCTGTTGCTTGCTGTGCCCCTGCCAAGAATGGAGCACTGGAAGAACAATCATACAAAGACAATTTATTGAACTCACCAAAAGAGTTTATGGCAAGAAGATTACGGAAGAAAAGGGTTTTCTGCCTTGTACTCATCGTGTGCCTCATCGTATTTCTGGCGATAAAGGGTTGCGGTTCGTGCAAGGGGGAGATAGAAGATAAAGAGGACGAGGTGTCCCGGACGCATCTTAACGACACACTGACGAACCAAATGTCAGACGACCCGGCACTCGCCGACATGGAAAAGGACATAAGGAGGTATTTCGAGCGGTGGGAACTCATAGGGGCGCAGATTGCCGTTTCGCGCAACGACTCGCTGCTCTACTGCAAGGGCTTCGGCTGGGCTGACAAGGAGCACGGCATGGAGATGCAGCCGGGCAACGTGATGCGCATCGCTTCGGTTTCGAAACTGCTCACCGCCGTGGGGATAATGAAATTGGTGGAGGAGGGGAGGCTGAAACTGTCGGACCGCGTGTTCGGAAGCGGCGGCATCCTGTCTGACACGGCGTTTACCAACGTGATAAGAGACCCGCGCTATTTCGACATCACCGTGGAGCACCTGTTAAGACACAAGGGCGGGTTTACCACAGGAGCGGGAGACCCCATGTTTTCTACCCGCTACATAATGATGCAAAACCACCTCAGCGCGGCTCCCGACCACAATACGCTGCTACGAATACTCCTTCGCCGCAGGCTTGGTTTCACTCCGGGCACGGCAAAACGATATTCCAATGTGGGATATATGCTTCTCTCGAAGATTATTGAAAAGAAGACGGGGATGGCGTATGAGGAATATATGCGTAGCGAAGTGTTTGAACCTGCCGGATGCTACGACTTTCATATCGCCGGAAACTATTATGCCGACAGGCGAGAGAACGAGGTGAAATACTATATGCACAAGGGGGCTGAACCAGTGTATGAATACAATAACAGCGGGAGGCTTGTCGAGAAATGCTACGGCGAGAACGACATCCCGCGCCTTGCCGGAGCTGGGGCGTGGTGTGCGTCGGCGGCAGAACTGTCGCGTTTCGTGGCTTCGGTGGACTTGTTGCCCGGAATCCCCGACATACTCGGCAAGGAGACGGTGGAGTTTATGACGCGTGAGATGCCCGGCTATGACTTTTCAATCGGATGGAATTACACAGCCAAGGGAAAGCCATGGATTCGCACTGGGTCGCTCTCCGGCACAAGTGCCCTTGTGTTGCGCTATCCCGACGGCGAGTGCTGGATTCTCATCACCAATACAAGCACATGGAAAGGACACGGCTTCTCAAACGACACGATGCGCTTCTTTGAAACGTTGCGGCGGAAATACGGTGACAAGATGCCGCGGCGCAATCTCTTTGACGTATGATAATGTGGCTTTTGTGAATTCCCACAATAAGCAAATTTCCCGGACGGAGTCCAAATTGTGGAAACCGTCCGGGAATTCTGCTTTATAATCCGGCATTTGTGAAACGTGTCACTCTGCCGTTTACCCTATATCAATAGGCGAACAAAGGATAGTCTTTCATCGTGTCGTTCACCTGCCGGCGCACCTGTGCAATCACTTCTTCGTTCTCAGGGTTGTCGAGCACTTTCTCAATAAGTTCGGCAATGAGAACCATGAGGTCTTCCTTGGCTCCTCGTGTGGTGATGGCAGGAGTGCCGAGACGTATGCCTGAAGTCTGGAAAGCACTACGAGTGTCGAACGGTACCATGTTCTTGTTCACCGTGATGTCGGCAGCCACGAGCGCTTTTTCAGCCACCTTGCCTGTCAAGTCAGGGTATTTGGGACGCAGGTCTACCAGCATACTGTGGTTGTCGGTGCCGCCGCTCACGATGGCAAAACCCCTCTTGACGAGTTCCTCGGCTAGCTTTGCTGCGTTTTTCTTCACCTGCATTGCCCATTCCTTGAACTCCGGTTGCAGCGCCTCGCCGAATGCCACAGCCTTGGCGGCTATGACATGCTCCAATGGTCCGCCCTGCTCTCCGGGGAACACGGCACTGTTGAGCAGCTGGCTCATCATCTTCACCTGTCCCTTTGGTGTCGTCTTTCCCCATGGGTTCTCAAAGTCCTTTCCCATGAGGATAATGCCTCCGCGGGGGCCGCGCAGCGTCTTGTGTGTCGTAGACGTCACGATGTGGGCGTATTTCACTGGATTGTCGAGAAGTCCGGCGGCGATGAGGCCGGCAGGGTGTGCCATGTCAATCATGAGAATAGCTCCAACCTTGTCGGCAATGTCGCGCATTCGTTTGTAGTCCCATTCACGGCTGTAGGCCGAACCGCCGCCGATGATGAGTTTTGGCTTGTGCTCGATGGCAAGTCGTTCCATCTCGTCGTAGTCCACTCTTCCCGTCTCTTTGTCCAGGTTGTATCCCACGGGCTTGTAGAGTATTCCAGAGGTATTTACAGCCGAGCCGTGCGAGAGGTGTCCGCCGTGGGCGAGGTTGAGACCCATGAACGTGTCGCCTGGCGAGAGTACGGTGAGGAGCACGGCGGCGTTGGCCTGGGCGCCGGAGTGGGGCTGCACATTGGCGTATTCCGCCCCGAAGAGTTTTTTCACTCTTTCGATGGCGATTGTTTCCACTTCGTCCACCACTTCGCATCCTCCGTAGTACCGCTTGCCGGGGTATCCTTCGGCATATTTGTTGGTGAGGCATGACCCCATGGCCTGCATTACCTGGTCGCTCACGAAATTCTCGGATGCGATGAGTTCCATACCCTTGAGCTGTCGTTCGTGCTCTCTCTGGATGAGGTCGAAAATCTCCTGGTCTTTTTTCATCTTGTAATTTGATAAGGTGGGTTTAACGTATGTTGTCACATTTTTTTCCGGGTGTTGCAGGGCATCCTTACACGAGTTTCACTTTGTTGATATCCTGTTCCTTGTCGCAGTAGTGGCATTTGATGATACCGTTTGCCTTGTCGATGAAATGGAACACGGTATCCATCGGTTCGTTGTTGGTGATGCACTTGGGGTTGTTGCATTTCACGATGCCACGCAAATCGTCGGGTGCGGTGACGGTTTTCTTCTCCACCACCCCGTAGTCGCGTATGACGTTGAGCACGACATTGGGGGCAACAACCGAGAGGCGTGATATTTCCTCATCGGAGAAAAACTTGTTTTCAATTTTTATTATGCCTTTCCTTCCGAGTTTTTTGGATGGATAGTTGTATCCTATGGTGACCGGCTCTTCAAGAGTCTGCAGTCCCAGCAGGTTTGCCACGGCGTATGCTTTTTCTGCCGGTATGTGGTCTATTACCGTACCTTTTTCTATGGCGGCGACGAGTCTTTCTTTCTTGCTCATTTTTTTGTTTCCTTTCTTTCTTTTGTGCGTGTTCTCAAAAAAAACAGTTTTTAGGGTCTTTTCTGTTGTGTTTTCAGCCGATGACGGTATTGTCGTTTCTCACGTCGTCGAGTGTGTACCCGAGCACGTCACAAATTATTGCTTCCCTGGCGTAGAGCCCGTTTTGTGCCTGCTGAATGTAGTATGCGTGTGGGTTTTCGTCCACGTCGTAGGCAATCTCGTTCACTCTTGGCAGTGGATGGAGAATCTTCATGTCGGGACGTGCCTTGGCAAGCATGCTGTTCCTGAGGATATAAACGTTTTTCACGCGTTCGTATTCCATGAGGTCGGAGAAGCGTTCCTTCTGCACACGCGTCATATAGAGAATGTCCGCCCCGGCAATTATGTCTTCATTGAAATCGGTGTGTTCGACAAAATTTATGCCATGCTGTCGGCAATACAATTTGTATTCTTCAGGCATGGCAAGTTCCTGCGGTGCAATGAAATGGAACGTGGGGTTGAAGTGTCTCATCGCCATGATGAGCGAGTGTACGGTGCGTCCGTATTTCAGGTCGCCCACGAGATAGATGTTAAGGTTTTCGAGTGTGCCCTGCGTCTTGTATATGGAATATAAGTCGAGCATGCACTGCGAGGGATGCTGGTGTGCCCCGTCTCCTGCGTTGATGATGGGCACGGGGGCTATTTCGGAGGCGTATTGCGCCGCACCCTCGATGTGGTGGCGCATGGCGATGACGTCGGCGTAGTTGGACACCATAAGTATTGTGTCCTTGAGGGTTTCCCCTTTCGTGGCGCTTGTCACCTTGGCGTCAGAGAAGCCGATGACTTTGGCGCCGAGCCTGTTGGCGGCAGTCTCAAAACTGAGCCGCGTTCTTGTCGAGGGTTCAAAGAAGAGTGTCGCCACAACTTTTCCTTTGAGAATCTCGCGATTGGGATGCATTTCGAACTCCTTTGCCATCTGAATCAAATAGAGTATCTTTTCTTTTGACAAGTCGGCAATCGTTACAAAATCATGTTTTTCCATATACCGTTGTTTTGTTTTTTTTGGTTTGACATCTGCGAAGGTAAGAATATTTTTTCATTTTCCTTCGGCGGCAGAAGGAAAAGTTGGCTTTGTATGTGCGATATATAAAAAAGGTGGAAATAATTTTATTCTCTGAACGACAAGCGTTATCTTTGCAAGGATTTCCCTGAACGAGGAAAAGACTTGCTGCATGCGTGGAGCGCAGGTAGTCATGTCGTTTTTTACTTGCAAAACTATGAGAAAAACTGTTATACGTTTGCTTTGGGCCTTTCTCGCCCTTGTCGTTGCCGGTGCTGCGGCGTGTTTCGTGGCAATATGGAACGGATGGATAGGGTATATGCCCGATGTGGAAGACTTGCATAATCCTATCAGCCGTTATGCCTCGCAGGTGTATTCCTCCGACGGGAAGCTGCTGGGTACGTACAACATGAACCGCGAGAACCGCATCCACGTGAGCTACGACAGTCTTTCGCCCTATTTGGTAAAGGCTTTGGTGGCTACCGAGGACGAGCGCTTCTATGAACATTCCGGTATTGATTTCATAGCCCTGGCGCGTGCCGTGGTAAAGCGTGGCTTGTTCGGGCAGGTGAGTGCGGGCGGCGGCTCCACCATCACGCAGCAGCTTGCCAAGCAGCTCTACTCAAACACGGCGGAAAGTGCGTCTGAGCGCCTCCTGCAGAAGCCCATAGAGTGGGTGATAGCCATCAAACTTGAGAAATATTACACGAAGGAAGAGATAATAACGATGTATCTCAACTATTTTGATTTCCTGCATAATGCCGTGGGCATAAAGAATGCCGCCGGTGTGTATTTCGGCAAGAACCCCGGTGACTTGTCCTTGTGTGAGGCTGCCACGCTGGTGGGATTGTGCAAGAACCCGTCGTACTTTAACCCCGTGAGATACCCGGAACGTTGCCGCGAGCGGCGCAATGTGGTGCTCGGGCAGATGCTGAAGGCCGGTTATATTTCCGAAAGTGAATATGAGGCGAACACGGGCGAGGAGCTGACCCTCAATTTCCACCGCTATGACCATAAGGACGGTATCGCCACGTATTTCCGCGAATTCCTCCGTCAGTATATGATGGCGGCCAAACCGGAACGGGCGAAATATCCCTCATGGAATATGGTGCAGTATTCGGTTGATTCGCTGGCCTGGGAGACAGACCCCCTGTATGGGTGGTGCAACAAAAACCGCAAGAAAAACGGGGATGCGTACAACGTGTACACTGACGGACTTAAGATTTTCACCACAATAGATTCCCGGATGCAGCGCTATGCGGAGGAGGCCGTGCGGCACCATGTAGGCGGATATTTGCAGCCGGAGTTCTCGCGCGAGAACCGTTCCAAACAGAATGCTCCTTTCACTACGGCTCTCAAGCCTGGTGAGGTGAAGGCAATCCTCGACCGCTCAATGAGGCAGAGTGACCGTTACCGGGTGATGAAATCAGGCGGAGCATCGGAGGAGGAGATACGCGCGGCGTTCCGTCAGCCGGTGGAGATGACAGTGTTTACTTACCACGGAGACATTGACACGGTGATGTCGCCAATGGATTCGATACGCTACGTGAAATCGTTCCTGCGTGCCGGTTTCATGAGTATGGATCCCAAAAACGGAGCGGTGAAGGCTTATGTGGGCGGCGTGGATTTCAACCATTTCAAATACGATATGGTGACGCGCGGCCGCCGGCAGGTGGGGTCCACGATAAAGCCGTTCCTCTACGCCCTCTCGATGTCGAACGGACTTTCGCCCTGCGACAAGGTGCTTAACGCTCCGCGCCGCTACGGGTCTTGGGCTCCGCGCAACAGTTCGCGGGCGCGTATGGGACAGATGGTCACATTGAAATGGGCACTCTCGATGTCGAACAACTGGATTTCTGCCGACTTGATGAGCCGTGTCAATCCGCAGGACTTCCTGAGTACGCTGCGCGATTTTGGTATCAACACCAGCGGCATCTATCCGTCTATAGTTCTGTGTCTGGGACCCAATGAGGCTACTGTGGCAGAGATGGTGAGCGCATATTCCACGTTTGCCAACAACGGCATTCACACCGCGCCGATGTTCGTGTCAAAAATAGAGGATGCCGACGGTAATGTTGTAGCTGATTTCCAGCCGCGTGTGAACGAGGTGATAAGTGAGGAGAGTGCCTACAAAATGCTTGATATGCTGATGGCGGTGATAGACCAGGGCACGGGTGGCAGAATCCGTTATAAGTTCGGCCTCGATTGCCAGATGGGCGGAAAGACAGGTACTACGAACCGCAATGCCGACGCATGGTTCATGGGATTTACGCCGTCACTTGTCAGCGGATGCTGGGTGGGAGGCGAAGACCGCGACATTCATTTCGACTCTATGCGTATGGGACAGGGTGCTACTATGGCTTTGCCGATATGGGCATACTATATGAAAAAGGTGTTCGCAGACAAGTCGCTGGGATATGACCCTGAGGAGAAATTCGATATTCCCGAAGGATTCAATTCGTGTGCCGCCGACGATGACGGCGTAGACCGGTTTAGTATTGAAGACGTTTACGAATAATAAACAAGACATCCCGGGTTTCCTTTGGCAAATTGTGAGCCTACGCTCTTTGGTATTGCCATGGAAATCCGGGATGCAATGTTTGTTTGGAGAAAGCTATCTCTCGATTTTCAGGTCAAGTTCCTCGACGCATGATTCTCCAGTGTATTCCTGAACGGGAAGTTCTCCGCGCAGTGCTCCCAAAGCATTGAAGGCGAGCGATTTCATCTCGTTCTCTCCTGGGATAACGGCTACGGGAGCGAGATAACTTGTTTGCTTGATAATGGTGTCAGTGCAATATTTGCTGTGGGCTATGCCGCCTGTGAGGATAATGGCTTCCGTCTGGCCTTGCAGAGCCACGTGCATGGAACCTATCTGTTTGGCTATGGTGTAGAGCATGGCGTCTAGGAGAGTCCTGTAGGGCTCTTCGCCTTTTTCCGCCATACTTGCGATTGTTATCATGTCGTTGGTGCCGAGATATGCCACCAAACCGCCTTGCCCGTGTATCATCTTCTTTATTTGGCGCAAGTCATATTTACCGCTGAAACACAGTTCTGCGAGGGCTTCGGCAGGAATCGTGCCGGCTCGCTCGGTAGAAAACGGGCCGTCGCCGTTCAGGGCGTTGTTCACGTCAATCACTTTCCCCAGTTGGTGTGCGCCGATAGATATTCCCCCTCCGAGATGTGCCACGATGAGATTCATGTCTTTGTATTTCTTCCCTACAGAAGCCGCATATTGTCTTGCCACCGCCTTGTGGTTGAGGGCGTGGAATATAGACTGGCGCTCAATGCCCGGTATGCCGCTTATCCTGGCGCGTGTTTCCAGCTCGTTCACCACCACTGGGTCGGCGATAAATGCAGGGCATCCGCATTTGCGGGCTATCTCGTCGGCAATCAAAGCTCCGAGGTTGCAGGCATGTTCGTTGTGTGCGCTGAGAAGGTCTTGCTTCATCCTGTCGTTCACCCTATATACTCCGCCCTTGAGAGGGCAAAGGAGTCCGCCGCGTCCGATAACGGCATCGAATTTCAGCTCAATGTGCTCTTCCTCCAGACGCCGGATGATAAAATCGCGGCGGTATTCATACTGGTCTATTATGCGGTGGAACTTTGCGAGTTCGTTGAGTGGCAGGTGTGCTCCGCCGTTCCATACCGGATTTTCGTCTTCGTAGATTGAGAGTTTGGTTGATGTGGAACCGGGGTTGATGGCTAAAATCTTCATTTTTGTGAGTTTGGAGTTTGGAGTTGGGGGGTGAGGATTTTGGAGTTTGGAGTTGGGGGCACAGGTCTTAGTCAATAGCCATGCACGCCGTGGCGAGACTGTAGAATTTTGACTCTCCGCTGTCTGCTCTTGACGCTACCACTACCGGGGCTTTCGTCCCAGAAAGCATACCTGCCGTTTGTGCACCGGCAAACAGTGTGATTGTCTTGTAGAAAACGTTGCCGGCCTCTATGTTCGGGAAAATCAGGGCATCGGCTTTCCCCGCTACGGGTGACAGGATGCCCTTTATCTCTCCGCTGTGGCTGTCGCACGCCGTTTTCACGTCCATCGGACCGTCAATTACGGCATTTCCCCATGCTCCGCTCTTGGCTTTCTCCTTCAGATATTCGTAGCTGAGCGTGTGTGGGAATTTGGGATTGACTTTTTCTGTGCAGTGTATCAGCGCAACGTGCGGACATTCCACGCCGAGGTTTCGGCAGACTCCGATGACGTAGCCCGTTACCGCATCAAACTGCTCTTGTGTAGGGCGCGGTATGACGGCGGCGTCAGAAAAGACGAGAAGCTTGGGGTAGGATGGTATTTGCGCCACGGTCACGTGGGTCAGCACATTTCCCTTTTCCAGCAGACCGCATTCCTTGTCGAGCACTGCTCGCAGCAGGTTGTCGGTGTTGAGTGTGCCCTTCATGAGGACATCGGCGTTGCCCTCCCTTACCAACCGTACTGCCTCGCGCGCTGCCCCGTCCGGGTCGCCGGTACTGATAATGGTGACGCGTTCCGGGTATTTTTCCTTGAAGCTTTCTACGAAGGGAGCTTTCTTGCCGCCCGTGACGAGAAGGAAGTCGGCTATGCCTTCCTCCAGCGCACGGTTTATCACATATTCCGTGTGGGAGTCGTCGGGGCATGCCAATGCAACTGTTTTTCGTTTTTTCAATGAGCCCAGATGGCTCGTTATTTGGCTGAAGTTGTTTACCGCTTGCATATACTTATGATTTTTTTTGCTCATTTGTATGTTTCGTGTGCAAAAATACTCATATCAAATATTTCTGCAAAGAAAAGTTACACAAATATTCGGTGAGTGTGCAAATAAAGCGTGATTTAGTAAAGGAAAGGTGATAAAAAGAACATTTTTCGGGCTGATGTTCCCGTATTTTATGTTTCAGATTGTGAGCGGTCATGGTTCAGACAACTTCAAAACATGATGGCTGCTGAAGTTTTCTATGAGTTAATTCGCTCATGCTTTATGTGCAAGGGAAATTCTTTAACAAAGCGAAAACTTTTTGGCAGGTGTGTGGTTTTGTATGGCGGTGCGGACATAAATAATACCTTAGGTATAGGCGTTTAGGATATACTTGCAAAATGTTTTACAAATAAGACATTTGGAACACTTTGTTTTGGGGTCTGATTTTAAGGAGCAGTGCTTTTCGGGGAGGAAACGATAGCTTTGCCCGGAGGAAACGATAGCTTTGCTCCCCGAAAAGCTATCGTTTTCGCCGAGGTTTTGGGGTATCTGTTTTTAAGATGTGTCTATTGCGTTGATTATCAATATTTTGCATTTACCCTAAAAGAACAGTGCGATCAAGTTAAAATCCAGTCAAGTCCCACATCGGCAAAATGCGACATTTGGAACACTTTTCAGACATTGCACAAAGGACATACAACAAGTGCCGCACTGTTTTTTTTACGACAATAGAGACAGTAGAGACAATTTTCCGGCAATGTACGCATCTTGGGACAATGGAGGCAATTATTTTTTTTACAATTCAGACAATGGTCTTTGCGTAATTCATTGCCAATCAAGTAGTTTGTTGTGTGCGGTCTGCCCCCCAATGTAGACAAGGCCGGACAACATGAACGTTTTTTCAATTCATCCTGTCCGGCCTTTATAGATAACATCGTTACCGGGAATATTGTCTATTCGTAGGTCGTGGGGTCCGCAATGCCGGCGCCGGCGATAGCTTCCTTTCGCTCCACGCAGGTTCCGCATTTGCCGCAGTGCCGCTCGCCACCCTTGTAGCAAGACCATGTTTCCGAGTAGTCGATGCCCAAAGCTTTTCCCCGCAGAGCGATGTCGGTTTTCGACACGTTGGTGTAAGGAGCTGATACCGTTACGCCATTGTACGACCCGGCACTGGTTGCTTTGCTGAACGCCGAGATGAATTCGGGGCGGCAGTCAGGGTAAATGGCGTGGTCGCCACCGTGGTTGGCTATGAGTACCTTCTGCAGTCCTTCGCTCTCGGCGATGCCTGCGGCGATGGCGAGCATAATGCCGTTGCGGAACGGCACAACGGTAGACTTCATGTTCTCGTCTTCGTAGTGACCCTCTGGAATGGCTTCTGAACCCTCCAGCAAACTACTTTTAAAATATCGGCTCATGAAATCAAGGGGGATAGTGATATGACGTATGCCCAAGCGTTCGCAGTGCAGCTTGGCATAAGGTATCTCCCTTGCGTTGTGGTTGCTCCCGTAGTCAAAAGATATGCCAAGCGCTATGCTGTCCTTAAAATCGTAAAGCAGCGTCACGCTGTCCATGCCGCCGCTGACGATGATTACAGAATCCTTCATCCGTCCGGAATTATTTGGCGGCAATACACTCCACCTCAACCAACGCCCCCTTTGGCAGATCCTTCACGGCAAAAGCCGAACGTGCAGGGAAAGGCTCGCTGAAGAATTCCGCATAAACCTCGTTCATCTCTCCGAAATACTTTATGTCCGCAAGCATTACCGAGGTCTTTATTACACGGTTCATGTCTGTCCCGGCCTCACGCAAAATCTCACGGGCGTTAGTAAGAGCTTGTCTGGTCTGCTCCTTGATGCCGCCCTCCACGAATTCCCCTGTGGAAGGGTCAAGCGGAATCTGCCCGGAGGCGAATACAAAACCGTTAATTTCAATGGCTTGGCTGTAAGGTCCGATGGCAGCGGGTGCCTTTAATGTCTTTATGGCTTTCATACCTTATTATATATTAGAATTAAAAAAACAATCAGCTTCGTTGGATGACGAATGTCGTGATTTTCCTATGCAAAGCTACACCAATATTTCATAATGGCAAAGATTTATTGACTTTTTGTTGTCCCATTTGTTGTGTAGGTACACAAAAACTATTATTTTTGCAATTCATAATAAACAAATGTTATGAAAATATACGACGGCTGTAAAAATGGAAATGGAACAAAAACCGGTAAACCGTAATCCGTCGGCGGTTATAAAAAGAAACATTTATAGTCCGGAATTGCCGATGAATGCGGAGTGTCCGTAATCCTAAAACAACCATAATCCGAAATATATGAAGGTATTGAAATTTGGAGGAACCTCGGTGGGGTCTGTTGAGAGTATCCTCAGCCTCAAGCGAATCGTAGAAAGCCAGGACAAGGAAACGGTAGTTGTAGTCAGTGCCCTTGGCGGCATAACCGACAAGCTTATCGCGACAGCCAAGTTGGCAGTAGACGGCGACAAAAACTACAAGATTGAATTCGACGCTATGGCCAAGCGTCACCATGACATGATTGACGCCGTTATCGACGACAGCGAAAAGCGCAACAGTCTCACAAGGGTTGTGGATAATCTTCTTGAAGAATTGCGCTCCATATACTATGGTGTGTACCTTATACATGACCTGAGTCCCAAAATCATGGCGGCTATCGTGAGCTACGGCGAACGGCTCAGCAGCCATATCGTAGCTGCGCTCATCAACGATGCCAAACGCTACAATTCGCGTGACTTCATAAAAACCGTGTATAAACACGGGAGAAATATCCTTGACAGCGAACTCACCGCGCGCCTCGTTTCGGAAACTTTCAGAGGCAGGAACAAGATTGCTGTGGTGCCGGGATTTATAAGCACCGACCGGGACACTGGCGAGATAACCAATCTCGGGCGCGGAGGCAGTGACTATACTGCCTCGATTATTGCTGCGGCACTCGATGCCCAAGTCCTTGAGATATGGACAGACGTTGACGGGTTTATGACCGCCGATCCCAAGGTTATACCTTCAGCCTACACTATCAGCGAACTGAGCTACGTGGAAGCAATGGAGCTATGCAACTTCGGGGCGAAGGTTGTCTATCCGCCGACGATATACCCGGTGTGCGTGAAAAATATACCGATAAAGGTGAAAAACACCTTCAATCCTCAGAATCCGGGAACTACCATAAAAAGCACAGCCAATGGGGATACCAAACCTATCAAGGGAATTTCCAGTATCAAAGGTACTACGCTCATTACAGTTACCGGTCTTTCGATGGTGGGAGTGATAGGAGTTAATCGCCGTATCTTCACAGCATTGGCCGAAAACGGAATATCGGTGTTCATGGTGTCGCAGGCTTCATCCGAAAACTCGACTTCTATCGGAGTACAGGATGTGGATGCCCCGGATGCCGTCAAGGTTCTTAACATGGAATTCGCCAAGGAGATAAAGACCGGTGCCATGTATCCGATGCATGCCGAGAGCGGTTTGGCGACTATCGCCATTGTGGGTGAGAACATGAAGCATACCCCGGGTATCGCCGGAAAACTCTTCGGTACTCTGGGACGCAGCGGAATCAGTGTTATTGCGTGCGCCCAGGGAGCGTCCGAGACAAATATCTCGTTCGTCGTACACGAGAAATTCATCAGAAAAGCGCTTAACGTGCTCCACGACTCTTTCTTCCTCAGCGAATATAAAGTACTGAATCTCTTCATCTGCGGAGTGGGCACTGTGGGAGGAAACCTCATAGAGCAGATAAAGTCGCAGTATGATGAACTGATGCAAAAGCAACGCCTGAAACTCAACGTTGTCGGCATCGCGTCCAGTCGCAACGGTATTTTCTCCAGAGAGGGCATAGACCTTGAAAACTACCGTACACTGCTGCAGGCCTCGGAACCCAGCGACACGACGCGTCTGAAGGAGGAAATAATAGGCATGAACATATTCAACAGCGTATTCGTAGACTGCACCGCAAGCAGCGAAGTGTCGGCACTCTACCAAGATTTTCTCGACCACAATATCTCTGTCGTTGCCGCGAACAAAGTTGCCGCCTCTGGAGATTACGCCAGCTACCGTAAGTTAAAGGACACTGCGCTGCAGCGTGGAGTGAAATTCCTCTACGAGACAAACGTTGGAGCCGGACTTCCCATACTCGGCACCATAAAAGACCTGTGCAACTCCGGAGACAAGATTCTCAAGATTGAAGCGGTGCTGAGCGGAACGCTCAATTTCATATTCAATGAAATATCTGCACAAGTCCCGTTCTCCGAAACTGTGCGCCGGGCTAAAGAGCAAGGCTATAGCGAACCGGATCCGCGCATAGACCTTAGCGGCAAGGATGTGATACGTAAACTTGTCATACTTACCCGTGAAGCAGGTTATCCTGTAGAGCAGGATGACGTGGAAAAGAACCTCTTCATTCCTTCGGAATTCTTCAGCGGCACAATTGATGATTTCTGGAAAAGACTTCCTTCGCTTGATGCAGGCTTTGAAGAAAAAAGACAAGTTCTTGAACGAGAGAACAAGCGTTGGCGTTTCGTTGCCACTATGGACCATGGAAAGACAAGCGTCTCGCTGCAGGCTGTGGGGCCGCACCATCCTTTCTATATGCTTGAAGGGTCAAACAACATCGTGTTGCTCACAACGGAGCGTTACCGCGAGTATCCAATGCAGATACAGGGATACGGGGCAGGGGCAGGAGTCACCGCAGCCGGCGTATTTGCCAATATAATGTCAATAGCAAACATATAATAGGTAGGATGTATCTCAGACATCTCATAAAAACGAAAAGATTATGAAACATCTGATAATCCTGGGCGACGGTATGGCGGACCACGCTATAGAACGCATTGGCGGTAAGACACCGCTGCAATATGCCGACACACCATACATGGATATGCTTGCCCGCAAAGGCCGTTGCGGACGTCTCGTGACAGTGCCGGATGGTTTCCATCCGGGGAGCGAGGTCGCCAACAGTTCCATTCTGGGTTACGACCAAAACAAAGTCTATGAAGGACGGGGGCCGCTTGAGGCGGCAAGCATAGGTTATGATTTGAGACCAGGGGATTTTGCCGTGCGCTGCAATATCATCACCCTCGCCGAGGGCAAGATAAAAAACCACCACGGTGGACACATCACCACGCAGCAAGGCGATATGCTGGTCAAGTATCTGGATGAAAAACTCGGCAACGATGATGTACGTTTCATCACGGGAATACAATACCGTCATCTGCTTGTCATAAAAGGCGGGAACAAACACGTAGACTGCGCACCTCCGCATGACCATCCAAATGAAGAGTGGCAACCGCTACTTGTGAAGCCGGAAGAAAACTACGTCTACAATCCTGATGCTCCTGACGCATACTATATTGACGCCGATGGAAGCAAGCGCAAGAGAATGACCCCTGCGGAGACTGCACGGCTTCTTAATGGACTTATACAAAAATCGCAACAACTCCTTGCATCACATCCTTTTAACATTGAACGGGCGGAACGTGGGGAAGACACGGCAAATTCCATTTGGCCCTGGGGGGGAGGTTACCGTCCTTCTATGTCTACCATCCAGGAGATGTATCCGCAAGTTAAAAGCGGGGCCGTCATATCGGCCGTGGATCTCATAAGGGGCATAGGGCACTATGCAGGGCTGCGCAACATTGTCGTTCCCGGAGCCACAGGACTTGCCGATACCAACTACGAAGGAAAGGCGCAAGCGGCAATAGACGCATTGCGTACCGACGACTTCGTGTTTCTTCACGTGGAGGCAAGTGATGAGGCAGGTCACGACGGTGACCTCCAACTGAAACTTAGGACTATAGAAAATCTTGACCACCGGTTGGTAGAACCTATTTACAACGAGCTCAAAACATGGCAAGACCCGGTGTGTATAGCTGTCATGCCAGACCATCCCACGCCTGTGGAGATACGTACGCACGTCAAGGAACCAGTGCCGTTCCTCGTCTATTATCCCGGGATACAGCCGGATAACGTGCAGGTTTACGACGAGCAAAGTTGTGTCAATGGCGGTTTTGGATTACTTCGACTTCAGCAGTTCATGGAGAATTTCATGAATTGCTGACGGCAGACGGTTACAATCCACATATTTTAGAAATATCAGGGCGCGGAATTTATTGAATGCGCCTTAAAAAAAACGAAAACAATATGAGATATTACAGCACAAACCAGCGTGCCCCGATGGCATCGCTACAGGAAGCGGTTGTGAAAGGACTGGCACCCGACGGCGGACTTTATATGCCGCAGTGTATAAACCGGTTGCCGCAAGATTTCCTTGACAACCTTCAGGATCTGACATTCAACGAGATTGCTAAAGTGGTGGCAGCTTCTTTCTTCGGTGAAGACGTGGATAAGGATTCGCTTGACAAGATAGTGGACGATACATTGCAGTTTGATTGTCCTGTGGTGCCCGTGACCGACAATATCTATAGCCTTGAACTCTTCCATGGGCCGACACTTGCTTTTAAGGATGTTGGCGGACGTTTCATGGCGCGGCTCCTGCAATATTTTATACGTAGGGACGGCGATGACACCGTGAACGTGCTCGTGGCGACAAGCGGCGATACCGGGTCTGCCGTTGCAAATGGTTTCCTTGGTGTGGAAGGAATACATGTCTATGTGTTATATCCTAAGGGAAAGGTGAGTAAAATACAAGAGAGCCAGTTTACTACGCTTGGCAGGAATATCACCGCCATAGAGGTGGACGGAGTGTTCGACGACTGTCAGTCACTCGTGAAGCAAGCCTTCACGGATCAGTCTCTCAACGCCCGCATGAAGCTTACCTCAGCCAACTCCATAAACGTGGCGCGCTTCCTGCCGCAGTCATTCTATTATTTCAACGCCTATGCCAGAATGAAGGCCTTGGGGAAGGCCGGTCAGCTTGTGGTGTGTGTGCCAAGTGGAAATTTTGGAAATATTACCGCAGGACTGTTCGCTCAGCGCATGGGACTTCCCGTTAAACGTTTCATTGCGGCGAACAACGCCAATGATGTGTTCTATAATTATCTGATGACAGGCGAATACAAGCCGATGCCGAGTGTGCAGACTATTGCCAATGCTATGGATGTGGGCAACCCTAGTAATTTCGCACGTATAAGGGATATGTTCGGGGGAGAGGTAGAGCGCATTCGCGGCGAAATAAGCGGAGCGACCTTCACAGACAGTCAAATTCGTCAGGCCATGGAGGAATGCTACAGCCGAAATCGTTATATCCTTGATCCGCATGGGGCCTGCGGTTATCAGGCTCTCGCCCAGGGCTTGCATGCTGGTGAGGCTGGTGTGTTCCTTGAGACTGCACACCCCGCAAAATTCAAGGATACGGTGGAGACTGCAATCCATGCCACGGTGGAAATACCAGAACGGCTCGCCGCTTTTATGAAAGGACAAAAGAAAAGCGTGGAGATGCCGGCTGATTTCAATGCTTTCAAGGACTTCCTTATGAGTGAGAAATGAAGAGCGTGTGGCTTGGGGTGAGTAAAGTGGAGTAGGGAGTGGTTAAACAAAAGCAAAAAAAAGTGGCACACAAGCTAAGAGCCGTTAATGCCTCCCGACCGAGTGTTAAAAGAGAAGAAATTTAGACGTGAAAATACCAGTTTAACATACTTTGCGCCTATATTTGCACCCCGAAAACAAAGGCGATACACCGTATGTGGTGTCGTCTCGCACACCGGGACGCAGGTATCGTCTGCGGGGTAGAATATAGAATACAAACATAAAGATATTAGACATGAAAAGAATTTCTAATCGAATGGCAATGACAGTAGCGGCACTAACACTTGCTGCCGCAGCGCCGCTCACCTCATCGGCAGTAATGGCCGCCGTGCCCAATCAAGCGGTAGACCTCACATACGCCGCAGAGAAGGCTTTGCCCTCAGTGGTCCACATCAAATTCCTACAGAACAGTAAAATACAGACTGTTGATGTGCAGTCGGACCCCTTTGGGGATTTCTTCGATCCCTTTGGCTTCTTCGGAAACCCGAACAATGGCAACGGCGGAACGCAAAAGCGCAAAGTGCAGACTCCAAAGAAAGAGGGTGCAGGTTCTGGTGTCATAATCTCCACCGACGGTTACATCGTTACAAACAATCATGTAGTGGAAGGGGCTGACGAACTCACCGTTACGCTAAACGACAACAAGGAATACTCCGCACGAATAATCGGAACGGATAAGACGACAGACCTTGCGCTTATAAAAATCAGTGCCAGCAATCTTCCTGCGCTGCCAATCGGTGACAGCGACAAGCTTAAAGTTGGCGAATGGGTGCTTGCTGTCGGAAACCCCTTCAATCTCAACTCCACGGTGACCGCCGGTATCGTTAGCGCAAAAGCCCGTTCGTTGGGTGCCAACGGTATAGAGTCGTTTATCCAAACCGATGCGGCTATCAACGCCGGAAACTCGGGTGGTGCGCTTGTCAACACGCGTGGCGAACTTGTAGGTATTAACGCAATGCTTTATTCTCAGACTGGCAGTTATAGCGGTTATGGCTTTGCGATACCGACTACTATAATGAATAAGGTGGTGGACGACCTCAAGAAATATGGTATCGTGCAGCGCGGACTTCTCGGTATTTTGGGCATTAACGTGAACAATTATTTCGACCAGCAGAAGGAGCAGGGTAAAGACGTAGACCTCGGCACAATGGAAGGTATCTACATAAAGAAGGTGGAAGACGGCAGTTCGGCTGCCGAGGCCGGACTACAGGAAGGCGACGTGATAACGGCTATCGACGGAAAGAAAGTCACGAAGAACAGCGAGCTGCAGGAATACCTTGTCAATAAGCGTCCGGGCGACAAGGTGACAGTGGCCTATCTGCGTAAGAAAGCGAAGAAAACCGTTTCTCTCACGCTCAAGAACGAGCAGGGCAACACAGGTATAGTGAAAGATGCCGACCTCGATGTGTTAGGCGGAACATTCCGTCCTGTCACCGAGCAGGAGAAGAAAGACATGAACATCGCTTATGGACTTGTGGTGACGAAAGTAAACAGCGGTGCCCTCAAAGATGCAGCCGTTTACAAGGGCTTCATCATACAGCAGGCAAATGACACGCCGATGAAGACACTCAACGACTTGCAGAAAGCCGTGAAGGAAGCGTCCACAAGCAAGGACCCGGTACTCATCCTCAAGGGCGTGTCACCGACAGGCAAGAAAGCTTACTTTGCAGTGATGCTCGACAAACAGTAAAGGTAGCTTGTCTTGATAGGACGTATGACTAAGGCGTAGAAAATAATGCGCCGTTATGAAGGGCCGCAAACCAGTTGCAGATTTAAAACCTGACTGATTTGCGGTCTTTTTCGTCAATCAAAGGATTTGATTGTTTTGCGGTGAAAAAGTTTACGACTAACATTGAATAAAACTTAAATTCTCCGTTTTTGTCAATTTGTGCGTTTTTTAATTGCGAGAAAGAATAATTTTCTGTAGATTTGCAATTGGTATAGTATGCCGTTGTGGCAGACGGGAAAACGCTTAAACTTTATATTCTATGAGACAACTGAAAATCACAAAATCCATAACAAACCGCGAGAGCCAGTCGCTTGACAAGTACCTTCAGGAAATAGGTCACGAGGAATTACTCAGTGCCGACGAAGAGGTTGAACTCGCACAGCGTATCAGAAAGGGGGACCGCAAGGCACTGGAAAGACTGACAAGGGCGAATTTGAGATTTGTTGTCTCTGTGGCGAAACAGTACCAGAACCAAGGGCTTAGTCTGCCCGACCTTATCAATGAGGGGAATGTGGGGCTGATAAAAGCAGCCGAGAAATTTGATGAGACAAGAGGCTTTAAGTTTATATCCTACGCAGTGTGGTGGATACGGCAAAGTATCCTTCAGGCTATTGCTGAGCAGAGCCGCATCGTAAGGCTTCCGCTCAATCAGGTAGGGTCGATGAACAAGGTGAACAAAGCTCTTAACAAGTTTGAACAGGAGAACGAGAGGCGTGCCAGTCTGGATGAATTGGCTGAGAGGGTTGATTTGCCTGAATATAAAATAGCTGAGGCTCTCAAAACCAACGGCAGGCATGTGTCGATGGATGCTCCGTTCAATGATGGAGAAGACGGAAGCCTTATTGATGTGATGCCGAACGGAGATTCTCCAGATCCGGACAATACGCTTGTACTCGAATCGTTAAGGGATGAGATAAAGCGGGCCTTGCTCACGCTCAACGAGAGGGAGCGTAAAGTCATTGAGGCGTTTTTCGGGATAGACCAGCCAGAGAAAACTTTGGAAGAAATCGGTGCCGAATACGGTCTTACGCGTGAGAGGGTGAGGCAGATAAAGGAGAAGGCAATACGTCGCCTCAGACACAGTACACAGAACAAGATGCTCAAATCTTTTTTGGGGAGCTAAGATTAGAAACGAAAAATAGGATAAGATGAAACTATACAAATCACTGGTTGCAGTGGCGCTTTTCGCCGCAGTGTGTTTCGCCGCCACGGCAACAGCAAAGGAAAAGAAGGTAAAAAGAATGTATCTTTTCGGCGTGGCAACGTCGTTTAATGACTCTGTCGCTTATTTTACCCCCATACAAAGTGTGGACTCCGTATCCACGGTTGGGAAGACTAACCAGATTTCTGACAAACAGGAATATTCGCTCCAGTTAAAAGGGTATTTTCAGGACAAAGGAGACGCGCACCGCACGTGTGCCACTTTTAATTCGAAAAACCGCAAAAAACTGGAAAAGACCTATCAGGCACTTCGTCAGAAATACGTGAAGAAATACAATATCATAGTGAAAGACATTGCCGAGGGTGATTTTCAGTACACTCGTGTCTCAACAGCGGAATAGTATGCCGTCACCAATAACCATGTTTTATCGTGTGGCAGACTTGACTTTTGAAGTCTGTTTCGCAGGAGACAATACCAATGGTCCGGAACTTATCCCTTCGTTCTCGCCATTCCTCGTCAGCGGAAGGGGAGAGGACGGGGATTTCCTTTTTCGGCTAATGGTAGACGACACGCTGAAACCCCGCTCCGAGAACCGCGAAAGAGTTGGCAGTTTCGATACAGGTAACGGCGACACCATTGTAGACAGGTTCCCGGACGGAAGTTATCAATACATTATAAAAGACATTTCAGGCAGGAGCTGCTGTTTGTTGCGTGCCAACAAGACATTCACGGATTGTAAGTGTGCTCTTAATGGGAATTTCGATATGCGTCAGTACGGGCTCAATAATGCTTTGATATTGGTTTTCGCCTTTGCTGCATGCTTCAGACAAACATTGCTAATTCATGCCTCGCTTGTCAGACACAATGGCTACGGCTACGCTTTCACGGCAAAGAGCGGCACTGGAAAAAGTACTCAAGTGAGCAATTGGTTGAAATATATACCGGGATGTGACTTGATGAATGATGATAACCCCGTTCTGAGGATAATAGACGGGGAGGCTTTCATTTACGGCTCTCCATGGAGCGGCAAGACTCCCTGTTACCGCAATGTGAAGGCTCCGTTGGGAGCTTTGACGAAAATAAGCCGCGATATGGAAAACAGGGTAGAATCCATGCCCCCTGTCCATGCCTTCGCAACGTTGCTCGCCGCTTGCTCCTCAATGAAATGGGACAGTGGTATATACAACGCCATTTGCGACACCGTGACACGGGTAGTTGAGGCAACACCTGTTTACACACTGCATTGTCTGCCAAATCGTGAGTCGGCCTTAGTGTGTCATGCCGCCATAGCGAAGAGCGTCTGATATTTTTCAAATATTTTCTTATGAAGAATGACAAGGGGCACATTAAGGAAAAACTTTTTCCCAATGCCCAACTGATACCTGCAATCGTGAAACTGCTTGATGAGGGGCATTCGGTCACTTTGCCGTTGCACGGCTATAGCATGCGCCCCTTTCTGGAAGACGGCAGGGACAAGGCGTTGCTCGTGAAAGCTCGTTTTCCCAAGGTCGGGGCACCGGTTCTGGCTGAAGTGGGGCAGGGGAATTTCGTTCTTCACCGTATTGTAAGGATAACCGGTGACGATGTCGTGTTGAGGGGTGACGGCAACTTGAATACTGAGCAGTGTAAGCTTCACGATGTCAAGGGAGAAGCTGTTGGCTTCTACCGCAAGGGTAGCAACACTCTCGATAAGACCTGCGGTCTGAAATGGCGGCTTTATTCCTTTTTCTGGATGGCGTTGTTCCCGGTCCGACGCTATTTGCTGGCTGCTTACAGAATACTTTTTGTAGGTTGACCGTGTTTTTTTCTCCATATCGTTTCCGGCTATTGCTCCGCTTGTTTCACTACAGGTATGCAATGCGAATCTTTTATCGCTCCGATTACGATGATGCTGTGCAGGCTTCCTATGCAGTCAATATTGCCTAACGTGTTGAGCATGAAATCCTGGTAGGCTTCCATGTCTCGCGCATAAACCTTTATCTGAAAGTCGTAGTCGCCTGTGGTGTTGTAACATTCTGTGATTTGGTCGATGTTTTGCACCGTATCCATAAACTGTTGTATCAAATCGTGTGTGTGTTGCTTTAGCCGTATGTTGCAAAGTACAATCACGTGGTTGCCTAACTTTTTGTAGTCCACTACAGCAGAGTAGCGTTGTATGTATCCCTCACGCTCCAGGCGCTTCTGTCGTTCAAACACTGGGGTGGGTGACAGGTTTACTTTGGCTGCAAGCTCCTTTACCGTGAGGCGGGAGTTCTGCTGCAGCAGCTTCAATATCTTCATGTCAGTTTCGTCAAGTCTTTCCTGTAATGTCATGGTTTATTTGTTTTATTTGTTGTTTGTTAGAATATTATTCTTCAAAATAGCTTAATCTTCTGCAAATATAGCATAATTTCCTGTAATTCAAAGAATGTTTGGTTTGTACTTTTATTCTCAATATCTTTGCAGCGCAATTGCAGGAAAACGGTATCGGCAACGCTACATATATGTAGCATTCTACCGTTAAAAAATTAGTAATAAACGTAAGGTCGGTTCTATAAATTACCACCTTAATAAAGAAAGGAAAAGAAATATGAGCAAAATTTACAGAGCAGATGTGGTTGGCAGTTTCCTGCGTCCCGAAGAGTTGAAACAGGCCAGGGCAAAATATACCGCAGGCGAAATAACAGGAAGTGAGCTGAGGGAAGTTGAAGACAGGCTTATCGGGGGCTTGGTAAAGAAGCAGAAGGCTCACGGGCTGCATTTTATAACCGACGGGGAATTTCGCCGCAGCTACTGGCATCTTGACTTTATGTGGGGATTTAACGGTGTGGAGCATATTGAGCTGGAACACGGATACCAGTTTCATGGGGAGGAAACCACCAAGGGGTCTATAAGGCTGACAGGAAAGATAACCGGTGAGAACCATCCTTTTGTTGATGATTTCAAATTTGTAAAGCAGTTTGAGGAGGACGGCGTGAAGGCTAAACAGACAGTGCCTGCTCCGGCGCAGTTCCTTGCAGAACTTTTCCGTGGTAAGAACACCGAGAATACCCGTAAGTTCTACCCCAACACCGAAGACCTTATCCGCGACATAGCAGAAGCTTATCGCACTTTCTTCAAGGAAATTTACGATGCCGGTTGCCGTACTGTGCAACTCGACGACTGCACATGGGGTATGATTGTTGACGACGACTACTGGAAGCTGATGCTCGGAAAGGGATTTACCCTTGAACATGAGGCTCTTCAGTATCTTAAAGTGAACAATCTTGCCATTGACGGCAAGCCTGACGGACTTACGGTAAACACTCATGTATGCCGTGGCAACTATCATTCGTGTTACGCCAGCAAGGGCGCATATGACCCGGTGGCGCCTTATCTCTTCGCTAAGGAAAACGTGGACAGTTTTTATCTTGAATATGACGACGCACGGTCTGGCGGTTTCGAACCGCTGAAGTATGTCTCGGCCGACAAGAATGTAGTTCTCGGACTTATAACCACCAAGTCGCCCGTGTTGGAAGATGCGGATGCCGTTATTGCGCGTATCCGTGAGGCGGAGAAATATGTTCCTCTCGACAGACTTTACCTCAGTCCGCAGTGCGGCTTTGCTTCTTGCGAGATAGGAAACAGGCTTACCGAGGAGCAGCAGTGGGCTAAAGTGGACCTCGTTCAGCAAATCGCAAGGCGAGTTTGGGGGTAATATCCTTTACGGTTACGTATTTTCTTTGTATTTTTGTCGCCGTAATATCAGAAGTTATGAGAAAGAAAAAAGGATTCAACTTGCGTTGTGTATGCGGCGAACAAATTATGGTGGCTGAGGGTATAGAAAATATAGATTTCAGCAACATCATCAGTATGAACGAAACTTCGGCCTATCTCTGGAATGGACTTGGCGACGGTGAGTTTTCCGTTGATGACATGGCTGGCCTGCTTGTAAAAGAGTATGAGGTGGACATGGAAACCGCAATGGCAGACTGCAAGGAACTTTCACGTTTGTGGCTTGATGCGGGGATAATAGAATGACGGTAAAAAACTCAGGCTTTCCAGACTATATACTGTTCAATATAAATTGTTGGACAATATGAATGGTCTGGAAAGCCTGAGTGTTGTTATGGAAAAACTCGTTTAGCCCAGCTTTTGTAGTTCTTCTGCCATTTGCATTTGCAATTCCTTGGCTTTTTGCGCTGCGATTTCTGCAAAGTTCTCTCCGTCGCCGGCGTAGATAATGCCGCGGCTACTGTTCACAAGAAGTCCGCAGTCTTTGTTCATTCCGTATTTGCACACCTCCTGAAGGCTGCCTCCTTGCGCACCGACACCGGGTACAAGGAGGAAATGGTTTGGCACGATGAGGCGTATGTCGCCGAACATCTTGCCTTGGGTAGCTCCCACAACATACATCATGTTCTCCTCGTTGCCCCATTTCTGGGATGCACGCAACACTTTCTCGAATAGTCTTTCTCCGTTACTGTCTTCCGTGAGCTGGAAATCCTGCGAACCCTTGTTGCTTGTCAGTGCAAGAAGTATCACCCATTTACCGTCATATTCCAGAAACGGTTTCACGCTGTCCTCGCCCATATATGGGGCGACGGTAAGCGAATCCAGGTCGTACTCTTCAAAGAACGTACGGGCATACATGCTCGACGTGTTGCCTATGTCGCCGCGCTTGGCATCGGCGATGATGAAATGCTCAGGACATGCCCCTTTGAGATAGCTTATTGTCTTTTCGAAGGAAATAAGTCCCTTTACGCCCATACTCTCATAAAATGCGAGGTTGGGCTTGTAAGCCACGCAATATTTAGCCGTGGCGTCGATGATGGCTTTGTTGAAGCTGAATACTGGATCTTCCTCGGTCAGAAGGTGACTCGGAATTTTCTTTATGTCGGTGTCGAGACCAACACACAGGAATGATTTTTTCTTGAATATCTGACGTGTAAGTTCTTGCCTGTTCATTTTGTCTATTGTGGGTTAAAGTTCGTTTTCCTTCATTCTTTCTGCATTCTCCGCCACGGTCAGCGCGTCAATCATGTCCTGTATGTCGCCGCCCAAAAAACCATTGAGGTCGTGTGTGGTGTAGCCGATACGGTGGTCAGTAACGCGGCCCTGCGGGAAATTGTATGTGCGTATTTTCGCGGATCTGTCGCCTGTAGACACCAGCGTTTTGCGGCGGTTGGCAATGTCGTCGATATATTTCTGGTGCTCGCGGTCGTAGATGAATGTGCGCAAACGTGACAGTGCCCGCTCCTTGTTTTTCGGCTGGTCGCGTGTTTCCGTACACTCGATTAGGATTTCCTCCACTTCGCCCGTGTTCGGGTTCTTCCACGGGTAGCGCAATCTCACGCCGGATTCTACCTTGTTCACGTTCTGTCCGCCGGCACCGCTGCTTCGGAACGTGTCCCATTTGATGTCTCCTTCGTTGATGTTCACCTCAAACTTGTCCGCTTCGGGCAAAACGGCTACTGTTGCAGCCGAGGTGTGCATCCTTCCCTGGGTTTCAGTTGCCGGTACACGTTGTACACGGTGTACGCCAGACTCGTATTTCAGAACCCCGTACACACTGTCGCCGCTCACGGCGAAATCTATTTCCTTGTAACCGCCTACTGCTCCCTCGCTGACGCTGGTCACCGAGATGTTCCATCCTTTCGACTCGCAGAATCTTTTGTACATCGCGAAGAGGTCGCCTGCGAAGAGTGCCGCCTCGTCGCCGCCTGCTCCCGCGCGGATTTCCATCTGTACGTTTTTGGCATCCTCCGGATCTTTGGGCACGAGGGCGATTTTTATCTCTTCCTCTATCTTCGGCTGTTTCTCCTCGTTTTCCTGCAGTTCCGTTTTTGCCATCTCCTTCAAGTCAGGGTCTGTCTCGTTGGCGAGAATGTCCTTGGCTTCCTTTATGGAGTTCAGGCAGTTTATGTATCTTTTGCGGGCATCCATGATGTCGCCCAGGTCTTTGTATTCCTTTGTAAGTTTCACGTAGCGCTGCTGGTCGGCGATAACGTCGGGGTCGGTGATGAGTGTTGCAACCTCTTCGTATCTGCTTTCAAGACCGTTGAGCTTTTCCAATATGCTGTTGTTGTCCGGCATTTTTATAATGTGATGATTAGTGGCATATTCCCAAAAAATCCGCAATGGGAATTTCTGAAATATTCCTAGTATTCGAATGTTCCGTATTCAGATTTTATCGTCAGGCTGCGCTGCCCTTCTTCAATGCGTCCTATTATCCGGGCGTCGATATTGAAGCTCTTGCTTATGTCTATGATTTTCTGCGCATTTTCTGCACTGACGTATATTTCCATGCGGTGTCCCATATTGAAAACCTTATACATTTCCTTCCAGTCAGTGCCGCTCTGTTCCTGTATTGCTTTGAACAATGGCGGAACGGGGAACATGTTGTCTTTTATGACACGGCAGTTCTCGTTGACGAAATGCAGGACTTTTGTCTGCGCACCTCCAGTGCAATGCACCATTCCATGAATTTCAGGACGCATCTCGTCGAGGATTTTCTTTATTACAGGGGCGTATGTGCGCGTTGGCGACAGCACTAGCTTTCCTGCGTTCACGGGACTTCCTTCCACCTCGTCGCTGAGCTTTTTCCCACCGCTGTACACAAGTTCTTCGGGCACTGCGTGGTCGAAGCTTTCCGGATATTTCTCGGCGAGGTATTTCGCGAATACGTCGTGGCGGGCACTTGTCAGTCCGTTGCTGCCCATGCCGCCATTGTATTCCGTCTCGTATGTCGCCTGTCCGAATGACGCCAATCCCACGATGACGTCACCGGGGCATATGTTGGCGTTGTTGATTACGTCGCTCCGTTTCATGCGGCATGTTACCGTTGAGTCTACGATGATTGTACGTACGAGGTCGCCCACGTCGGCCGTTTCACCACCTGTAGGCCAGATTCCTATGCCCATTTCGCGCATTTGCGCAAGGAGTTCGTCTGTGCCGTTGATTATGGCGGATATTACCTCTCCTGGCACAAGCATCTTGTTTCTGCCAATGGTGCTGGACACGAGAATGTTGTCCACGGCGCCCACGCAAAGCAGGTCGTCAGTATTCATCACTATGGCGTCTTGGGCAATGCCCTTCCATACCGAGAGGTCTCCTGTTTCCTTCCAGTACATATAGGCGAGCGATGACTTTGTCCCGGCTCCGTCGGCGTGCATTATATTGCAATATTCCGGGTCTCCGCCAAGCACGTCGGGTATTATTTTGCAGAACGCCTGTGGGAAAACGCCTTTGTCTATATTTTTTATGGCGTTGTGAACATCCTCTTTTGCGGCACTTACGCCACGCATCATATATCTGTTAGACTTGTCCATTATATAATTATGTATTTATTCTACATTTGTTCTTTTCCGTTCCAAAAGTCCCAACTTGCAAATGCCTGCAGCAGCAGCATTTCAATGCCGTTCTTTGTTTTTGCCCCTTGTGCCCGCCCTTTCTTCAGGAACAACGTCTCGTCGGGATTGTATATAAGGTCATACAGGAGGTTATGGCTGTCGAGTGCTTCGTATGGCAGTTCCGGGCATTCGTTATAGTGGGGGTACATGCCGCATGGGGTGCAGTTTACTATTACGTTGTATTCCTTTATTACCTCGGGCGTTATGTTTTTGTATTGGATGGTGCCCGGGCGCTCGAAACGGCTCACGAGCACAGTTTCCAATCCGAGCGACTTCAAGCCATAGTCCACGGCTTTCGACGCTCCGCCGGTTCCCAGCACCAGTGCCTTCTTGTGGTATTTCTCCAGCAGAGGCTCTACGCTCTTTGTAAATCCGATTACGTCGCTATTGTAGCCTTTCAGCGTTGTGTCGTTGTTCTTGTGTTCCACGCAAATCACGTTCACCGCCCCGATGGCCCTTGCTTCCACGCTGATGTAGTCGAGAAAGCTCAGCACTTTCTCTTTGTAGGGTATTGTGACGTTCAGTCCGCGGAGTTCAGGGTTGGTGGCAAGCACCTCCGGAAGACTGTCGATGCGTGGTATTTCAAAGTTGATGTACTCTGCGTCGATATTTTCGTTTTGGAACTTTTCGTTGAAGAAATTCCTCGAGAAAGAGTGTCCCAGCGGATGGCCGATTATTCCGTACTTGTCCATTTTGGTTGTCTTTATTTTGTAGCGATGTAACATGTGCATATTCCAAACGTGAGCCGCTTGAAACAAGCTTGTGAAAAACCGATGTCTCTTAGTATGCCGACCATCGTTTCGCCTTGCGGAAAGGCTTCGATTGTGGCGGTAAGGTATTTGTATGCGCTCTTGTCCCTTGATATTATCCTTCCGTATATCGGCAGGACGGTGTGGGTGTAAAGCGTGAAAAGCTGCTTGATTGGGAAATGCACGGGACGTGTGAGTTCTATTACGCACAACTTGCCGTCGGGGGTCAGCACACGGTACATTTCCTTTAGTCCTGTTTCCAGATTCTGGAAATTCCGTATGCCGAAAGCTGCCGTTACGGCATCGAAGCTGCCGTCGGGAAAGGAAAGTTTCAGACAGTCTTCCTTTTTGAATGTTATTGTGTCTTGGAGCTTCCTTTCTTCTGTCTTTCTTTTGGCGATGGACATCATTCCTTCTGAGATGTCTATTCCCGTAACCGACTGCGGACGGAGTTTTTCCGCTTCCAGTATGGCGAGGTCGCCGGTTCCTGTGGCCACGTCAAGTATCCTTTCGGCTTTTGCCGATGAAAGTTTCTTTATGACGTAGTTGCGCCAATATTTGTCTATCCAGAATGACAGGCGATGGTTGAGCAAGTCGTATGAGTGGGCCACAGCGTCGAACATGTGTTCCACCTGTATGCCTTTTTCTTCTCTCTTGTTGTATGGTGTTATCTTTTCTTGCCCGTACATTGGTCGTCCTTGATCGCTTAAAAACAAGAATTCAAGGCAGCCCGCCGACCATGGGTTAATTGTGGTCTGCTGTCTGTCTTGAATTCTTTTGTATTGCTACTTCTTGTATGTGGCAAGCCAGTTGGCCACGTTCTTTTCAATTCTTTCTGCAAGGTCTGCGTTGTCTGCGGCTTTGTCGAATTTCTCGCCTGTGATGTGCTCGTAAAGTTCGATGTAGCGGTCGCTCACGCTTTCTGCATACTCGTCGGTTATCTCGGGCATTACCTGTCCGGGTTCGTTCATGAAGTTGTGCTCTATGAGCCACTGGCGCACGAATTCCTTCGACAGCTGCTTTTGGGGTTCGCCTTTCGCCAATTTTTCCTCGTAGCCGTCTGCATAGAAATAGCGGCTTGAGTCCGGCGTGTGGATTTCGTCAATGAGATACACTTTGCCGTCGCGTTTGCCGAATTCGTATTTCGTGTCTACCAGTATCAGGCCTTGCTTGGCTGCAATCTCCTGGCCGCGTGCGAAAATCTTGCGGGTATAGTCCTCCATCACCTTGTAGTCCTCACGGCTCACAATGCCTTGGGCGATGATTTCTTCCTTGGAGATGTTCATGTCGTGTCCTTCGTCCGCCTTTGTAGTCGGGGTTATGATTGGCTCCGGGAAACGCTCGTTCTCTCTCATGCCGTCGGGCAGTTTCACTCCGCACAGTTCCCTGCATCCTTTCTGATATTCGCGCCAGGCCGAGCCGGTGAGGATTGATCGGATAATCATTTCCACACGGAATCCTTCGCATTTCAGTCCTACTGTCACCATCGGGTCCGGAGTCGCCAGTTTCCAGTTGGGGCAGATGTCTGTTGTGTGGTCAAGGAACTTTGCCGCGATTTGGTTCAACACCTGTCCTTTGAACGGGATACCCTTGGGCAACACCACGTCGAACGCCGAAATCCTGTCTGTGGCGACCATGACAATGATGTCGTCGTTGATGTCGTAAACATCGCGTACCTTTCCGTGATACACACTCTTCTGTCCCTCAAAGTGGAAGTCTGTGCTTGTTAATGCTTTCATTACTTTGTTAAATATTAAAAAGTCAGATAAAATGTCGCTTTTTTAATTTCGTTGCATCCTGTAGGCGGCGGGTGGCCGGGCCGCAGGATGCTGCGTGCAGTAATAATTGCCTGCAAATGTAGTTATTTTATATTTAACGGGCAACACTGCTAACTAAAAACCGCTTTATTTTTTCTCTGTGTATTCTTTTTCCGGCTCTTTGTCGGAGGCTTCGTATGCCTTTACTATTTTTGTGACAAGTCTGTGTCTTACTATGTCTCCCTGAGTGAGGTTTACTATGGATATTCCGTCAATGCCTTTGAGTATGCTTAGGGCTTCGCGGAGGCCGCTTTTTGTTCCCTTCGGCAGGTCTACCTGCGTTAGGTCGCCGGTGATTATCATCTTTGTGTTCCATCCCATTCTGGTCAGGAACATTCTGAGTTGTGCCGATGTGGTGTTCTGCGCTTCGTCGAGTATTACTGCCGCGTCGTTGAGCGTCCGTCCCCTCATAAAGGCGAGAGGGGCTATCTGTATTACATCCTTCTCCATCAGTTCATGGAGCTTGGCTGAAGGTATCATGTCTTCGAGGGCGTCGTAGAGAGGCTGTAGGTACGGCTCGATCTTGTCTTTCATGTCCCCGGGCAGAAATCCTAGCTTTTCGCCTGCTTCTACTGCGGGCCGGCTTAGGATGATTTTTCTAACCTCCTTGTCTTTCAATGCCTTCACGGCCAGGGCTATGCTGAGGTAGGTCTTTCCCGTTCCTGCCGGTCCCACTGCAAATACCATGTCGTCTTTTTCGTAGGCGTCCACGAGCCGTTGTTGGTTTTCGCTGCGGCTCTTGATGGGTTTGCCGGATATGTTGTAGACGATGGCGTCTTTTGTGTTGTCCTGCGTGGAAACGTTTCCCTTTATGATGTCCAGTATGTCTTTTTCCGTTATGGAATTGTACTTTAGGACATGTCTCCTCAGTTTTTCTGTCGTTTTCTCGAAGGCGCCCATCAATTCCTCGTCGCCTAAGACTTTTATCACGTTGCCGCGGGCAATAATCCTGAGCTTTGGGTACAGTGACCGCACCATCTGCAGGTTGGCGTTTCCTGGTCCGTAAAAGACAACGGGATCGATGTCCTCCAATACGATATGCTTTTCTGTCAAAGTTGTTCCGGTTTTTTTTTGTTTGTTTCGTTTTCGCTGCAAAGGTAATATAAATTGTCAGAAGGACGAAACGAATTTGTGCGTTTCTCGCATGCTGGTGTGGACGGGAATGTCTGCTGCTTTTGTCTGATTGGCCAAATGGTCTAAAACAAAAAAGAACCGCCTGTTGAGGAGGTTCTTTGTAGTGGATAGGGGAATCGAACCCCTATGCCAAGATTGAGAATCTTGTATCCTAACCATTA
>CAVGJZ010000029.1:0-35608 GCA_963629785.1 Oscillibacter sp. MSJ-31
CCTAAAAATAACTTAGGCGGCAAGCCTCTTTATTGTCAGAGACTTACCGCCTAACTCGTTGGTTACGAGGGCTTATCGCGTTATTCCTCCACTGCTGCCTGCGCCGCTGCGAGACGCGCGATCGGCACCCTAAATGGTGAACAGCTAACGTAGTTAAGACCTACTTTATGGCAGAACTTAACCGACGACGGCTCACCACCATGCTCGCCGCAAATACCGCACGTAAGCTCTGGACGCGTCTTGCGGCCATTCTCAACTGCCATCTCTATCAGCTGGCCGACACCATTCTGGTCAAGAACCTGGAACGGGTCTACTTTAAGAATTTTCTTGTCAAGATATACAGGCAAGAAACTTGCAATGTCGTCACGGCTATAACCGAACGTCATCTGGGTCAAGTCGTTTGTACCGAAGCTGAAATATTCTGCTTTCTCAGCGATATATCCTGCCGTAAGAGCAGCACGGGGTATCTCTATCATCGTACCTACACGGTATGCCACCTCTACCCCCTCTTCTTCAAAGAGAGCCTTGGCAGTAGAACGGATGACGGTCTCCTGCATGTCAAACTCGTTCACGATACCAATCAACGGAACCATAATTTCCGGTTTAGGGTCGAATCCCTCTTTCTTGAGCTGAATAGCGGCACCGAGAATAGCCTTTGTCTGCATCTCGGTTATTTCAGGATAAGTGTTTCCAAGACGACAGCCGCGATGGCCGAGCATCGGGTTGTGTTCGCTCAAGCTGTCTACACGGTGCTTGATTTCCTGTACCGTAACTCCCATCTCTTTCGCCATAATCTCCTGGCCGGCAAGGTCGTGTGGCACGAACTCGTGCAGTGGCGGGTCGAGCAGACGGATATTTACAGGACACCCGTCCATTGCTTTCAAAATGCCATAGAAGTCTTTCTGCTGATAAGGCAGAAGTTTCTCAAGCGCCTTCTTTCGCCCCTCTACGGTGTCAGAAAGAATCATCTCACGCATAGCCTTAATCTTCTCATTCTCGAAGAACATGTGCTCCGTACGGCAAAGGCCTATACCGACTGCACCAAACTTGCGTGCCACCTCTGCATCGTGTGGAGTATCGGCATTGGTACGCACCACCAGTTTAGTGTACTTGTTGCAGAGGTCCATCAATGCAGCGAAATCGCCTGTCACCTCAGCCGGCTTTGTCTTGACCTCGCCGAAATAGACCTCGCCTGTAGAACCGTTCAGGGAGATGTAGTCGCCTTCCTTCAACGTAACGCCGTCAATCTCCACTGTCCTTGCCTTGTAGTCGATGTTCAGCGCGCCGGCTCCGGATACGCAGCACTTTCCCATACCGCGCGCCACGACGGCCGCATGAGATGTCATGCCGCCACGTGCCGTCACGATACCCTCGGCTGCCGCCATACCTGCGAGGTCTTCAGGACTTGTCTCTATACGGACCATTACCACACGATGACCGGCATCATGCCATTTCTCCGCATCGTCGGCAAAGAATACAATCTGCCCACATGCCGCACCGGGGGATGCCGGGAGACCGCGTGTCAGCACCTTTGCCTTCTTCTGGGCTTCCTTGTCGAATATCGGATGAAGGAGTTCGTCCAGCTTGTTCGGCTCACAACGCTCAAGGGCGGTTTTCTCGTCTATCTCGCCCTCACGAAGCAGGTCCATGGCAATCTTCACCATCGCAGTACCTGTACGCTTTCCGTTGCGTGTCTGCAAGAACCACAGTTTGCCTTCCTGCACGGTGAACTCCATATCCTGCATGTCATGATAATGATGCTCGAGTTTTTCCTGCAAAGCATTCAGCTGTGCGAAGATTTCCGGCATAGCCTCCTCCATCGAGGGGTATTTTGACGCACGTTCCTCTTCAGGTATCTGCTGCTGTGCCGCCCAACGCTGCGAACCGAGTTTGGTAATCTGCTGCGGAGTACGGATACCGGCCACCACGTCCTCACCCTGGGCATTTACAAGGTACTCACCATTGAACACATTTTCTCCTGTAGCGGCATCACGGCTGAAGCATACGCCTGTGGCGGATGTCTCACCCATATTTCCGAATACCATAGCCATTACGGACACTGCGGTGCCCCACTCTGCGGGGATTCCCTCCATCTTTCTGTAAAGAATTGCGCGCTCGTTCATCCAGCTGTCGAATACAGCGCATATTGCGCCCCAAAGCTGCTCCATTGGGTCTGCCGGGAAATCCTTGCCCGTCTGTTCCTTTATGGCAGCCTTGAAAAGTTCAACAAGCTGTTTGAGCTCATCCACGTTCATCTCATTGTCGAGAGATATGCCGCGCTGTGCCTTTACTTTCTGTATGATTGCCTCGAACGGGTCTATGTCCTCCTTGTTCACAGGCTTCATTCCAAGAACCACATCACCGTACATCTGCACGAAACGGCGATAACTGTCATACGCGAAACGCTCGTTGCCTGTCTTTCGCGCCAATCCCTTTACCACCTCGTCGTTAAGGCCAAGGTTCAAAATGGTATCCATCATTCCGGGCATTGAAGCTCTCGCTCCCGAACGGACACTCACGAGAAGAGGATTTTCAACATCTCCGAACTTGCTGTTCATCAATCCCTCAATATGGTGTACAGAAGCTATGACGTCGTTCTTCAAAAGATTCACGACATCTTCCTTTCCCTTTTCAAAATATTCGTTACATACGTCTGTAGTGATTGTGAATCCTGGAGGCACCGGCACTCCAATAAGGTTCATCTCTGCCAAGTTGGCTCCTTTGCCTCCGAGCAAGTTTCTCATGTCTGCCTTACCTTCGGCCTTTCCGTTTCCGAAGGTATAAACTCTTTTTTCGCTCATAGTTTAATAAATATTACGTGTATTTGGTTAGATTTTTTCTTTCCGTAAAGACCTTGTAAACCCATAGCTGAACACCAAGTAAACAAGAATGTCCTGCTGAGGTGAAGCATATTTCTTATGCAAATATAATAAAAATGGCGTAATGTTACAATTTTTCAGCCCAATTCTTGACCCATATCCACGAAATGAGGCCACCGGCTATCCATTTTGCCAAGTCGAGTGAGCAATAAAGACTTACATTCCATTTTCAAGTCAGGTCTACAGATTGTCTTTGTCCGGTTGAAAAAGCAATTCACAGAACTCACCCCAACAGCTTTCTCTTCAAGGCTGACACAAGATGCGTTTTGCGATGCAGTACAGAAAGTGACACCGCTGCTGTTGCTGCTATCAGACCTGTGCCTGCCCCCCAATAGGCCATTCCGGCAAGCATCTGCGACGAGGCATACGCCGCTATCCCCAGCGGCAACATTACGGATGTGAGCCCGAGAACCCCTTTTGACAATCTGAAACCGTATTTATAATATGTATAGACGGTGAGAGCAAAAAAATCATACACCGCAGCCATGACAAGAGCATAGCCGGTGCCTACAAGTCCGTGGGATGAATACATGAGACATATCAGAACACCTGCCACGACCGAATAGCCGCCTTCAAGGAACAGATAAGACCGGGAATCGCTCTTCGCCAGGGGGATGTATGACATCGGAAGCCTCAACGCCCGCAAAAACATGGCGAGTACGGTGACCTGCGCCATGGGCACGGCCGACGCAAACTTGCCGCTGAACAACAGAGGGACTATCACCGGCAGGAAAAAGACAAACACGACAAGCATCGGCGAAACAAGAATCAACGAAACCTCAATCTGCTTGTTCACCACATCGGCAAGTTCAGTCCTGCAGCCATCCTTTATCGCGGAGAGACGGGGGAAATAGTCCGTTTCCATCGCCGAAAAGACCAGTCCGCCATATACCACCGTAAGCATATACCCGGCATTGAACAGCCCGACGGCATCGAGTGCGCCCCGCCCGTTGAGAAACTGGCGTACAAGGAAATCCGCCCCTGTTCCCATCACGCCAGCCATTACGAATGCCACCCCCAGCCTCACAATGTCCTTTCCGCGACGGAGGAACGAGCCACTCAATGACACGCGCCACGGAAACCGCTTGCCGGAATACCACAACGTGACGGACATTTGCGAAAAGGCCAGCAACAACATGGACGGTATTATGCCATCCATGCCATAGAACCAGAACAACGGCACGGACACTATTACCGCCGCCACCACATTGATTACCGACAACCTTGCAATATCCCCCAGCATCCGCGCACCCTTCATCACGGCGAGTTCACCGGTCATCACCGTTGTCATGCCCACTACCGGCGCAAGAGCCACAACCTCCCACACATGCCCGCCGCCATTGAAAATCATCCGGCTCAGGACCGGGCTCAGGACTATACAAAGAGCCGCTCCCACCAAAGCAAGGACAAGACACAAGGAACGTACCAGTTTCACCCTCAGCGCAAGTTTTACCGCATCGCTGCCGTCGTCTCCATAGGCTTCGGAAACGCCCTTTACTCCACTCATCGACATTCCCATGGATGACATGGTAGAAATAAGCGTAACGGCGGAATTGCAGAGTGCGGCAAGCCCCATACCGGCAGGTCCGAGGATAAGTGCGGCAAACTTGTTGCGCGCCACACCTATCAACACGTTCAGCCCCTGCACGCCGCCAAAAAGACTTGCGTACTTGAGCGTATGCCTGTAACTGTTGTTGTCGTTATTTTTCATATTATTTACCATCAAACGTTGATTTGCCCTGTTTATTGTGCCGAACGACGAGATGTTTGATATTTTTGCGTACATTTGCAGCATGGGTAACAATGATTTTTCGGACGGGCTGCTTTTCAGCTTCATTATAACGTGCCGCGACTTGTCTGCCGGGCAGATAAAGGATTGTATAGACAGTGTCCTCAAGCTTTCGCTACGTGAGGACGAGCGCGAAATCATCGTAATTGACGACGGGTCTGACAAATGCCTGCTCACCGACATGATGGATTACGCCGACCATATCGTGTACGTAAGGCAGCCAAAGAGCGGACTGGGCGCAGCAAGAAACACGGGACTACTCGTCGCCAAGGGCAGATACATACAATTTATGCGCGGCGGCGACAAGTTGCTGTCCGCATCATACGGCCACTGCCTTGACATAGCCAGATACAAAGATCCGGACATCATCATCTTCAATTCCGGCAATACAGAAAACGGCAGGAACGACTACGAAGGGGAAAAGCCTGCAATCGGGACCGAGTACATGAAACACAATTTCATGAGCGCCGCTCCATGGGGATACGCCTTCGCACGGAAACTACTTATCGGACTGAAGTTCGACACCAACAACAAGGCGGCGGATGACGAATTCTCCACCCTGCTCTTTCTCCGCGCAGAAAAGGTTTACAGCACGTCTGCCGTGGCTTATTTCACAGGAGGCAGGAAAACCTCCAAGACAGACCGCCGCGACAAGAAAGCCGTCGCCAAGCTGCTCGACGACGAGTTCGCCGTAGTCTGCCGTCTTCACGACCTCACCCTCACCATGCCCCATGACGAACGCCTGGCCATGGAACGCCGTTGCGGACAGCTCACGATGAACCACATCATAAACATCATCCGCCTGACGAGATCTTCCCGCCAGCTCGCAGCAAGAATCGAAAAGCTTGAGGAAGCAGAACTGTTTCCCCTGCCGGACCGCGCCTATTCCGGCAAATACACCCTTTTCAACAAGCTAAGCCGCAATGTGATAACCAGGAGGATGCTTAAATTCTTGGGGAGGAGAAATCAACAAGTTCGTAGGGACTGCTGATAAAAGTGTCAGCACCGACAGACCGCAGGAACGCCTCGTCGCGAAATCCCCACAACACACTTATACACGGTATGCCCACATTCCTGGCCGTGTTGTAATCCACATCGCTGTCGCCCACATACACAGCCCCCTCCTTTCCTGCGCCAAGCATACGCAGAGCCTCCAGCACGGTGTCGGGAGAAGGTTTCTTGCGGATATTCTCGCGCTCACCGATAGCCACCTCAATGTATTGTCCGAAGAAATGCGCCACAAGTTCCTTGGTGGCGTCGTAGAACTTATTGCTCACCACGGCAATATTCTTCCCATTGGCCTTCAGTTTCACCAGCACGTCGGTCACGCCGTCATAAGGACGGGTCGTGTCAAGGCCGTGTTCCATGTAATGCTGCTTGAAAATGGCAAAAGCCTCATTGAAAACAGGATTGTTGTCCCCCCCGTCAATAGCGCGCTCCATCAGTTTCCTCACTCCGTTCCCCACGAACCGCCTGATGTCGTCTACCGTATGTTCCGGCAGCCCCACGCTGCGGAGGGCGAAATTCGTGCTCGCCGCCAAATCATCGAGAGTATTCAGGAGCGTCCCGTCCAAATCGAAAATGTAAGTTTGGTATTCTTTCATCCGTAAAAAATCCTTTTGTTCCTAATGAATACTGCAAAGTTAGCGAAAAGATCCACTTCTGTATCCGCCATGCGCCGGCAACCGTGCTATTTTTCACGTAAACGGACATTTTTTTTGCTGATAGCTGCCATTTGTTGTAACTTTGCAATGAATAACAAAAACATTATGGCAAGGAAGAAAAAACCGCTACCAATACTGGAGAATGTCACAATCACGGATTGTGCGGCCGAAGGCAAGGCTCTGGCAAGAGTGAACGATATGGTTGTATTCGTACCGTTCTGCGTGCCGGGCGACATCGTAGACCTGCAGGTCAAGAAGAAGAAACACAGCTACTGCGAGGCGGAAGTCATACGCTTCATAAAGAAAAGCGAAACGCGCGAAGAGGCGTTTTGCCGGCATTTCGGCATCTGCGGCGGATGCAAATGGCAGACACTGCCATACGAGAAGCAACTCGAAATGAAACAGCAGCAAGTGTTCCAGCAACTCACGAGAATCGGGAAAGTGGAGTTGCCGGAATTCTCCCCCATCCTCGGTTCGGTAAAGACGCGCGAATACCGCAACAAGCTTGAGTTCGGATGTTCCAACAAACGGTGGATGACAAGGGAGGAGATTTCCACGGGAGAGCCGGCAGGCGAGATGCGCGCCATCGGCTTCCACATCACCGGAGCCTTCGACAAGATTCTGCCGATAGAGAAATGCCACCTCATGGACAACCTGCAGAACGAAATACGCAACTCCATCCGCGACTATGCCATAAACAGCGGAATGACATTCTTCGACATCCGCCAGCAGGTGGGATTGCTGCGCGACGTTATGGTGCGGAATTCCAATACCGGCGAATGGATGGTTCTTGTGCAGTTCCACTACGACGAGGAAGGCGACGAGAACCGCGCAATGGCTTTAATGAAACATCTTGCCGACAGTTTCCCGCAGATCACGTCGCTCCTTTATGTGGACAACCAGAAATGCAACGACACGTTCGGTGATTTGGAAATAAGCGTATATAAAGGCAACGACCACATTTTCGAAACGATGGAGGGACTGAAATTCAAGGTTGGTCCAAAGAGCTTTTACCAGACAAACACGGAACAGGCCTACCACCTTTATTCCGTAGCCCGCAACTTTGCAGGACTCACCGGCGACGAGACAGTGTATGACTTGTACACAGGTACGGGAACCATAGCCAATTTCGTTGCGGGCAAAGCCCGTAAGGTGGTAGGAATAGAATATGTGCCCGAAGCCATCGAAGACGCCAAAGTAAACTCGCGCATCAACGGTATCGACAACACTGTGTTCTACGCCGGCGACATGAAGGACATCCTCAACGACGAGTTCATTGCCGCTCACGGCAAACCCGATGTAATAATAACAGACCCTCCGCGTGCAGGAATGCACCAGGATGTAGTGGACACCATCCTGCGCGCCGAACCAAAGCGCATCGTCTACGTAAGCTGCAATCCCGCGACACAAGCGCGCGACTTGCAGTTGCTCGACGCAAAATATAAGGTTACCGCAGTGCAGCCGGTGGATATGTTCCCCCACACGCCGCACGTGGAAAACGTTGTCGCTTTAGAGAGAAAGTAAAGGGAAACATCCCCAAGGAATACGGACAATCCGCCGGGACCGGATTGTCCGTTCACCGTACAGTAATATGGAAACAACCCTGCTTTACCTCATACTTGATATAGCAGCGGTTGTTTTGGCGCATGTCGCGAAGCACTTCGCTGAGCACCCACTTTAGCGTGTCATTCCTCACGGTGCGACGGAGTTTGCCATCCGGGTCACTGACCGTGGTATAGCGGTTGTAGCAAACGTCGAAGGTCGTGCCGTAGAGATGGCATGAATTGGCAGTGGCATTGCCGTTGCGGGAGCGGAGTTTGTCCACATCCTCCTGGGTGCGCAGCACACTGGTGACAATGATGCGGTGAAGCGGCACACCTTTCATCTGGAGACTGTCGAAAAAGATCCTGCCCATGTCTCCCAGCAGTACGGCGGCTCTCGGCACAAGATACGGAATGCTGCTTTTCAGTTTGTCCACGGTATAATACGGGCTCGCCCCGATATACACAAGTTCCTTTTTGCGGCGCTCGGCATCGTCGCGGTTCAGCACCGGTTTGACCCCGTAGCGCATGGCGGCCTCCAACTGCACATTGTTGCTGTCCGGAAAAGCATCGCCAAAATTCGGAACGCTGAATATCCTGTTTTTCACAATATTGCCGGAAGCGTCAAAAAAGCGCGTTCCGGCAGAAGCATTCTTTTCCGGTGCAGGCGAAGGCAGACTGTCGGCGAGCTGGAGTGTCGCCAAGCTGTCTGCCGCAGTGGCCTTTTGTTTTCCGTGCAAAGCAACTTTGGGATTGGCGCAACGCACAACGGCAAGTGCTGCCACCACTGCGACGAAAGCCGCGAGATATCTGTTTTTCGTAATCTTCATTCCTTGTACGTTTAATGCCATGCAAAGGTAAGACAAATAGAAGAAAAACGGAACGCACCGCATCTTTTCTTTTGCGCAACGCATCCACGTGCCCCAAATACGAAGCAAAAAAAAGAAATTCCACAAGTCATTTGAGAAAAATTGCTAACTTTGCAGACAGATAAAAACGATTTTTCAAATGACGGTTTACAGGAAAACAATCATTCTCTCGATGCTCTTCATCACCATGCTGGCATACGCCGGCACCGATGACGAAACTCCCACCATAAATCCCACGGCAACCTACACGAGCGTTGACGGCGAGGAAACGGAAAGCAGCGACATGTCGGGGCAGGCACCGCTCACGGGACGCTTCAAGGCAAATCCCAGCAACGTTGGCGACTACTCGGCCACATACGAATGGCGTTTCACCAAGGAAGGGGAAAGTTCACCTTACATCACGAGATATGAAGAAGACACCGAATACACATTCACCAGTGCCGGAAGCCACAGCATTGTGGTGTACGCCACCTTCACGAAAGGGAACGACGTAATCCAATACGGGCAGGAATACTGGAACGAGGTGTCACCGCTGCGCGTAACAATCAGCGAAAGCAAACTGGAAATGCCCAACGCCTTCTCGCCCAACGGCGACGGCATCAACGATATATACAAGGCGAAAGACGGCTACCAGTCGATAGTGGAATTCCACGCCTACATCTTTAACCGGTGGGGGCAGAAACTCTTTGAATGGACAAACCCTGCCGAAGGCTGGGACGGAAAATACAAAGGAAAGGACGTGGCACAAGGCGTTTACTTCGTGCTTGTAAAGGCAAAGGGGGCAGACGGAAAGACTTACGAAATAAAACGCGACGTGAACCTGCTCAGGGGTTACACCGAATCTACAAGCAACGGAGGAACTGAATGAAACGCGAAGACGGAAAAATAAACGTTTGGGGTGCGAGAGTACACAACCTGAAAAACATCGACGTGGAGATACCGAGAAACAAGCTCACCGTCATTACCGGCCTGAGCGGTTCCGGCAAGTCGTCGCTCGCCTTTGACACCATATTCGCCGAGGGGCAGCGCAGATACATCGAAACATTCTCTGCCTACGCACGCAATTTCCTCGGCGGGATGGAACGCCCCGACGTGGACAAAATCACCGGTCTCAGCCCCGTAATCAGCATCGAGCAAAAGACGACAAACAAGAACCCGCGCTCCACCGTCGGCACGACAACGGAGATATACGATTTCCTGAGACTCCTCTATGCACGCGCCGGAATAGCCTACAGCTATGCCACAGGCGAGAAAATGGTGAAATACACCGAAGAGGAGGTGATAAGAATGATTCTCACCGCATATTCCGGCAAAAAGACGCTAATCCTCGCCCCACTGGTGAGAAACAGGAAAGGCCACTACCGCGAGCTCTTCGAGAGTATGCAGAAAAAGGGCTACCTGAACGTGCGCGTCGACGGGGAGATAACGGAAATAACAAGCGGGATGAAACTTGACCGCTACAAGAACCACAACATAGAAGTTGTAGTGGACAAACTGCTTGTACGCGACAAAGACAGCGAACGGCTGCGCAAGAGTGTGGAGACGGCAATGAGGCAAGGCAACGGACTGATAATGATTCTCGACAAAGACACCGGCGAGGCCAAATACTACAGCAAACGCCTCATGTGCCCCACAACCGGCATTGCCTACGGCGACCCCGCCCCCAACAAATTCTCGTTCAACTCCCCCGAAGGAGCCTGCCCCAGATGCAAGGGGCTTGGCAAGGTGGACGAAGTGGACACCGACAAAATCATACCCGACAATACGCTGTCGATACACAACGGCGGAATACTGCCGCTGGGGAAATACAAGAACCAGATGATTTTCTGGCAAATCGCCGCCATACTCGAGGAAGACGGATACAGCCTCAAAACACCGATAAAAGACATTCCCGCAGCTACTCTCGACAATATCCTCCACGGCACGGTGGGAAAAGTGAAAATAAGCAAAGAGACGGCACACACCACAAATGACCTGTTCGTGGAGTACGGCGGTCTCGTGAAATACATACGCTCCGCCATAGACGCAGACGACAGCAAGGAAGTCCAGAAATGGGCAGCATTGTTCATGAGTGCCAGAGAATGCCCGGAATGCCGCGGAGGGAGGCTGAACAAGGAATCGTTGTCCTACAGAATCTGGGACAAGAATATTTCAGAGGCGGCACGGCTCGACATCGGCGAACTCTACAAATGGCTTGACGAGGCGGAGAGCCACATGGACAACAAGCAAAGGCGCATAGCCGAGGAAATCCTAAAGGAAATACGGGCGAGAGTGAAATTCATTCTCGACGTGGGACTCGACTACCTGTCGCTCGACCGCCAGTCGGCTTCGCTCTCGGGCGGAGAAAGCCAGCGCATAAGACTCGCCACGCAAATCGGGTCACAGCTGGTAAACGTGCTGTATATCCTCGACGAGCCGAGCATCGGGCTACACCAGCGCGACAACGAACGGCTCATCAAATCCCTGCACCAGCTGCGCGACATGGGCAACACCGTGATAGTGGTGGAACACGACCGCGACATGATGGCACAAGCCGACTATATCGTGGACATAGGTCCCGGCGCGGGTCGCAAAGGGGGCAACGTGGTATTCCAGGGCACCCCACAGGAAATGCTGTCCAAAAGCACAATGACAAGCGACTACCTGAACGGAACGAAAAAGATTGAAACACCTGCCAAACGCCGCAAAGGCAACGGCAAGAGTCTGTGGATACGGGGAGCGAGCGGCAACAACCTGAAGAATATTGACGTGGAATTCCCGCTTGGCACGCTCACCGTGGTGACAGGAGTGAGCGGAAGTGGCAAGTCAACCCTCGTGGGCGAAACCCTGCAGCCGATACTGAGCCGGCATTTCTTCAGGTCGCTCAGAGAACCCATGCCATGCAAAAGTGTGGAGGGAATGGAATTTCTCGACAAGGTGGTAAACGTGGACCAGTCACCGATAGGCAGGACGCCGCGTTCAAACCCTGCGACATACACAGGCGTGTTCAGCGACATCCGATCGCTCTACGTAAACCTGCCGGAAGCGAAAATCCGCGGCTACAAACCGGGACGTTTCTCGTTCAACGTGAAAGGCGGACGATGCGAGGCATGCGGAGGAAACGGATACAAGAACATCGAGATGAACTTTCTTCCCGACGTGATGGTGCCCTGCGAGGTATGCCACGGCAAACGCTACAACCGCGAGACTCTCGAGGTGAGATTCAAGGGAAAGAGCATAGCCGACGTCCTTGACATGACGGTGAACCAGGCCGTGGAGTTTTTTGAGAACGTACCCGACATACTGCGCAAGATAAAGACCATTCAGGAAGTCGGACTGGGATACATAAAATTGGGACAACCGTCCACCACGCTGTCGGGCGGCGAATGCCAGCGCATGAAACTCGCCACCGAACTAAGCAAGCGCGACACCGGCAAAACAATGTATATCCTCGACGAGCCGACAACCGGACTGCATTTCGAGGATATACGCATACTGATGGACGTGCTCCAAAAACTTGTGGACAGGGGCAACACCGTGTTGATAATAGAACACAACCTGGACGTGATAAAACTCGCCGACCATATAATAGACATGGGGCCGGAGGGCGGCCGCGGCGGCGGACAGGTCACTGCCTCCGGCACGCCGGAAGAAGTGGCAGAAAGCGGCAAGGGCTTCACCGGCAGGTTTATCAAAGAGGAGCTGGAACGGTAGGGAGAACTGCCGGTTCAGAATCTTGTCATTACCTCAAGCACGATTTTGTCCCTCTCCGACTCCTTGGCGATGCCGCCGCCATAGAAATAATCCTCGAAATTGAGTCTGATGTCCGAAACAAACGGTTTTGCCAGACTGAACGTCAAGCCATACGTCAAGCGCGAACGCTTGTGGTCGGTCAGCTTCATCTTTCCGTCATCGCCGAGTGTGCCGTCGCTGTGGTCGCTCATGAAGTCGTAGCGCACAAGCGGCGATATTTTCCTTATCAGCGACCTTTTGTTCTTCAAATTGAAATCATAGTTCACGAAGCCGTTGAAAGAGTGGACATCGCTGAACATATTGTGTGAATAATGCTTGTAGAGATACTCAGCCTCAACGTGCCACCCGTACCTGTGCCAGTATGCGCCGCCGTCATACATCATGATTACGTTCTGCTCAGGACTTATTTTCTGAACGCTGAGCGTAACGTTGAATCCCTGCGGAATAAACACTTGTGCCTTGGCTGAGAAATTCAGCTTCTTGGTCCAGTAATTCTTCTGGTTCGTCAGCCCTGAACCGTTGAACAATCCCGCCTCAATAACGACAGGAACAGTTCCGCCGAAGTTGTAACCCGCCATAAATCCCACATCGCGGACATTGCCCACCTGCTTGGCGATAAAGGAGCGGTTGGCGAAATACTGCTGGTGCGGGGAACGGTGGGCATCAATCGTAAACGGCACCCGCATCTGTCCGAGCGTCAGGCTCAGTCCCGAAGTGGGTTTCACACGTGTGTACGCGTCGAGCATCTTTATCTGTCCCTCGTCGCAAAGGTCAATCTCTGCCTTATACTCCACGCTGCGTGCCACGTTGCCCGAAACACTCAGACGCGCATTCCTCACCTCAAAACGTCCTGCGCCCTCCTCGGTCTGGAATTCGTACTTGCCCCTCACTGTACCGTGAACCTCCGGGATATAATTCACTTTTTCCTCATTGTCACCTCCGGTCTGCGCCATTGCCGGCATAACGGCAGCACACAATACGGATGCCACGATTCCACTCTTTTTCGTAATTGTCATAATACATTCTTTTTCGGCGGACAGCTTCAAGAGCCGCCATTATCATGCCTGCAAAGTTATCCGCCTCATGTTAAGAATGTGTTACAACAGGGTTACATTTCGGTCAAACACACTTATCCCTCACCCAATTCTTTCCGGTATTCAGACGGGGACTTGCCTGAGTGCTTCTTGAAACACTTGCCAAAATACTTGGGATCGGCAAAGCCGACGGCGTATGCGATTTCCGAAAACGTCATACTGCTCTCTGCTATAAGGTCTTCGGCTCGTTTCATGCGCACATGGCGCAGGAAATCGTTAGGTGACATGTCGGCAATCTGCTTCAGTCTTGCGTAGAATGTGCTGCGCCCCATACCCAACGCCAATGCCATATCATCAACCTTGAGGTCCACGTCGGAGATATGCTCTTCAATGAATGTGAGAAGCTTGTCCATGAAAACCTTGTCCTGGTCCACTATTTCCGGCTTCCGCAGCATATAGCGCACTTTCCCTGCATCTGCCTTCTCGGCAGCCTCCTCGGCGATTTCCTTGGTGCGGCGCTTCATGTAAGCTTTCACCGCCAAGGACACGGCGGCGATTACTAAGAGCCATATCAAGGTTCGCCCCCACCAACTTTCGGCAAAGGTAGGTTCCGCGTAAATTTCCAGCTGCCGCTCGTTCTTCATCCACACGCCGTCGCCATTGGTGCTGCGCACACTGACGATATGTGTTCCGGCAGGAAAATTATTGAACGAGACATTGTTGCTGCCCGGATGCACGTAAGTCCATTCGCCGTCGTCCACTTTATAGGCATAGCGTATTCCGCAGTTTTCTGTCAGCGGCGACACCGAAGAATGCGAGCCATAGTCGAGTGCCGAAAAGAAAAGCGAGAACGACCTGTGGTTCACGTCCACTTCCAGTCTGGGCGTGTTGAGTATAGGCATTTCGTTGTCATGGTCCATATACCTTATTGACGTGAACACTATATTCGGCGCATAGCTGCTTCTGTCCATGCGCTGCGGCAGGAAAGCTATAGCTCCTCCCTCGGTAGGCACGACAATGCGCCCCGTCGCAACGGAGAAGGAAGATCGTCCCTCGCTGATGTTCACTCCCCCTATCTCGTCTGCCCCGAATTCCTTGATTCCGCTGTTGCTGATACACGCAAGCCTGCTCTCGCCCATCACCCAGAGGTTTCCGCTGCCGTCGGCCACCATGCTCTGTATCGTCCCGTTACTGTAGAGCTGGGTGTTCGGATTTCCGTCGCCCTCGTCCACCGCGTCGAATTCGATATCGTCCTGAAGCAGTTTTTTCACATCCGCACACTGCAGTCCGCCGCCGAGCGTAGCCACGTAGACTTTTCCTCCCGGCACAATCTGTGTCTGCATCACCTCACTTGTATAGAGCGACTTGGCGTTCCGCGTGTGGCGCGACACATAGAAGCGGATACGGTCAGGATACGTGTATTTGTCTTGATAAGTCAGCAGCCCTTGGGTGGTTGACAAGAGGACTGTCCCTCCCGGCAACACCTCTATGCGCCTTACCTTGTTGAACACGTCGCCCACATAGCCCTTGAGCCGGTTCTTGCAGTTGAGAAACCTCATATCGGCGATGTCTTCTCCCGAATAAATGCTTGTTTCGGATATATTCAGTCCGCCAAGGAATGTTGCCACAAGGAGACGGCCTTGTGTATCTTCCTTTATGTCGTAGATTTCGTCGCTGTTCAGCGTATAGGTGTCATTCTCGTTGTTGCCGAAATGGGTGACTTTTCCGTTGGCCACGCAATACAGCCCCCTGCCCTTTGTGCCTATCCACAGGCGGTGTTTCTTGTCCTCGTACAGCGAATAGACATGATAGGCGAACGTTGTCTTTGAAGCCTGCCACTGTCCCGAAGGCGACAAGTAGCCGAGCAGCTTGCCCTCCGGCGAGAACTTGGCGATGTCGCCATCCACTGTTCCGAGGATAACGTTCCCCTCACTGTCCTGAAGCACAGAGCGCGTGTCGCGTTTCACCCCGAGGTCAAGATGCCGGATATTGGAGTAGCTGAAGCTCACGAGCGACAGGTTGTGCGGATAGATTAGCCACAGGTTGCCCTGGCGGTCGGAAAAGCCCTTTTTGACTCTTGGCATCAGCTGGCCGGCAAGTCCCATACCTGTGAGCGGTTGGGGAACAAGTGTTTTCTTCGCCTCGTCGAAATAGGAGAAAGCCCCGTTTTTCGGCGCGAGCCACACCGTGTGGCGGGAGTCCTCATGAAAGATAGGCTTGTCTGCCACCGTGAAAGTGCTGCCGGCTGGCGTCACGGCAAAATGCGTCACGGCAAGTCCTGCATCCACTACCGTCACTCCCGGCCCATCGTTGAAGCACCACAACCGCTGGCGCGAATCCATATACATTATATCCACCGAGGGCAAGGGATTGTTTGGCCACGCCACGGAGAGCAGCCTGTCCTCTCCCGTCTTCGTGTTATATACGAGCAGTCCGCGGTTTGTAGCAAGAGCCAGTCTTCCTCCGGGCAGCGGTTTAACCTCGTTCACCTTCTCCACTTTCGACGAAAGCCTCACGCCCGCCGGGTGTCCTCCGTTCTTCATTTTCATCACCTGTCCGCCTTTGGTCACGAGCCACAGCATCCCGCCCGTTTCCTGCACGAAATCCACCCAGCCACTTGTCATCATGCGCGGTGTGCCGCCTGCACGGTACACGAACGCCCCCTGGTCGCAGAGCAGCCACTCGTTGCCGTACTTGTCGAGCAACACCTTGTTGAGCGTACCCGGAAGGCGGAACTGTTTCATTTCGCCGGCGTTGTCTATTCCGCCCTTTGCCATGCGGTAGTGGTCGTTGTATTTCCCCACCACCCATGTATTGCCGTTGGCGAGGGGATATATCTTCCGCAGACTGAACTTGCTGCGGGATTTTTTTGCAATCAGCGCCGACACGTTCACGTACTGGCATTTGTGGGTATCAAAGAGATACACGTCGTCCGAATACGCCGTGGTCCACAGGTTGCCGTCCGCCGCCGGCATCACGCTGACGAGATGGTTTGTGGTCAGCTGCGTGTCGTGGCCGGGTATGTTGCGGAACGTGGTGAAGCGGTAGCCGTCGTAGCACGACAACCCGTTCCACGTCGTTATCCACACCAGATTGTCGGTGCTCTGTGTCATTCCGCTCACCACGCTTGCGGGCAGTCCGTTCTCCGTGCCGAAGGTTCTCACCTTGCATATCGGCTGGGCAGGAGCGGGGAACGGTGCAAAAAGCAGCAGAATGATAATTTTCAGAATATTGTATCTTTGCATAGTATCATTTCATTTTCTAATTGTCATGGTGCCGTACAACGGCTATGCAAAAATAACAAATATCGGGCACAAGCGAAAGTTTTGGGAAATAAGTTTTTCCGCAACCGTCCGAATTGCTTGTTTGGACGCAACGTCACCTGCATACGCAAAGTGCGCCAAGACTGCGGAAAAGGACAGTCCTGGCGCACCGTTACGCCTATACAGCAACGGGATTATTTCTTGATGTATTTCCGTCCGTTCACCACGTATATTCCCGACGGCAGACGGTCATAGTCTTTCGCCTGGCAGAGATACGCCCCCATCACCGTGAAGATGCGGTCGCCCACCGCCAGCTGCGACGGGTTGTCCACTTTTTCTATCGACGACGAGTTGTTGGAAATGTAGGTTTCCCCGGCCACTCCTCCTTCCACGTTCACATCCTTCGTCATGCGTATGTCTTCGCTTGATGCGGCGAGTTCTAGCGTCACCGTTCCGCCCGCCACCTTGTACTGATGTGTTGTCTCGTCGAAATAGCTGAGCAGTCGGTAGTCCACGGGCATCGTCACTTGCTTTGTCTCCCCGGCTTTCAGCTCCACCCGCGCAAAGCCCACCAGCTTGTGGCGCAGGTTGCCGTTCTTGCCGTAGTGGGTGTCGCCATTAAAGTTGGCGTACAGCTGCACGACTTCCGCTCCGTCGCGCGAACCCGTGTTCTTCACGTTAGCCGTAACGGTAACTCTTCCGTCTTTGGCAAGAGAAGTTGCAGACAGTGACATGTCGCCATATTCGAACGTGGTATAGGAGAGGCCGTAGCCGAAGGGGAACATTGGTTTATCTGCCTGACAAGGATTCTTTTCGCCCTTGCCGTAATACATATAGGTATATCCCCATTCGTCTATGTTGTATTCCATCATCCCCTTGCGCTTGAACGAAGAAGCATTCTGCGCCGAAGCGTCTTCCTGCGGCAATTCGCTGATGCTGTTGTACCATGTGGAAGTGAGTTTGCCCGAGGGATTTATATCGCCGTACACGGCATCGCAAATCGCCTGTCCCTGTGCTTGTCCTCCGTACCATGCCTCCATGACAGCCGGAATGTTTTGCTTGGCCCACGTTATGTCGAGCGACGAACCGCTCTCGAGCACCAGCACCGTGTTTTTGTTGGCTGCATACACTGCTTTCAGCACCTCCTCCTGATTGCCGGGCAGAGTGAGCTGCCAGCGGTCGTGGCTCTCCGTGCCGGTGGCGTGGTCGGCAGGTTTCTCAAAGTTAGTGCCGCCGAGGAACACCACGACGTCGGCACGCTTGGCCACTGCCACCGCGCGGTCTATCATCTCCTGCGAGGCATTGTCGTTTACGGACGACGATGTCGTGCAAAGATACAGCGGCCCCTGCGTCTCTTCCGAAGGTATCAGCACTTCCGACGGGTTCCAGAAATTAAAGTATTTGTAGTTTCCCACATAGTTCTGCGAACCGCTGAACGTGACGTACAGGTCGTGTTTGCCTTTAAGCACGGCAGGGTCTACCGTGGCGGTAATGGTGGCATATTTGCTCCAAGACCCCGTGTTCTGGTTGTCCACCGTGAGGAACGGTGCGGCATCCTTGCTGTCGAGTGAGAAGCTCACGGAGCCGACTCCTGTGTTCTTTGCCCCGCACTGCATCTCGAAATTCGTGCATCCGAGTTCCCCGAAATTCACGTCCCTATACAGGAACACATCGCCCGGGGCGGTATTCTCGAGCACTCCCCCACCCTTGTCGTTGCTCGATGCCCCGCGCTTGCTCACCACGGCCTCGTCGAACGGCACGGCAGGTGTCTTGCCCGTGCGCACTGTCTGCAGATGGAAATCGAGTTTCTTTGAGAATGCCTCGAACGGCGTTGTCGTATATGTCGGCGTACCGCTATAGTCGCCCAGCATGATGGCGTCGGCGTAGGGTCCGATGAGAGCCACCGTCTTGTCGGCCGTAATCGGCAGCAGTGGCGCGGCGGCGCCCTCCGGCGCTTCATTCTTGAGCAGCGTGATGCTCTCCTGCGCCGCCTTGAGTGCAAGTTGTTGGTTCGCCTCGCTCTCGAGGGTGTTGTCCACGGGATATTTGTATCCGTCGAACTCGCCGAGGGCGAAACGCGTCTCGAGCACGCGCACCACAGCGGTGTCAATGTCGGCCTCTGTCAGGCCGATGTATTTCATGCCGTTGGGCGCTGCCGCTTCCTTGGCGCGGAAAGAGGCGTCGGCGGCGTTTACGGCAGCACGCTGAAGCACGGACGAACGGTTCATGAACTCGCAGTTTGTATCTGTTCCCGCCTGCAGGGCTATTGTGGCGGTGCGGGCCTCCATTATCTGTTCCTCTTCAGTGGCGGCGGCATAAGGCGAATGGATGGTGGCGAAATCTGTTCCGTCGGCTATTGTGCCTGCGGTATAGTCGCCAAAATACTTGTGCTTCACCGCGCGGTGGACACACGAGAGTCCGGCACAGTCTGACGTGACATAGCCGTTGAAGCCCCATTCCTTGCGCAGGATGTCGGTAAGAAGCATCTTGTTGGCGCAACAGGGCAGACCGCCGTGCGAATCGCCGGCGCCCTTGTTGTTGGCGTCGCGTTCCGACAAGTCGGTGGAAAAGGCATTGTAGGCCGCCATAAGGCTCTTCACTCCGCCCTCCCTCACGCTCATTTCAAAAGCCGGGAGATAATATTCGCGCATATTCTTCTCGCTTACGAACGAGGTGGTGGACTGTCGTCCCTGCTCATAGTTGTTGGCAGCAAAATGCTTGGCGCACGCCACCAGTTTATAATAAGGTGTGAGGGGAGTTATCTCGCCCTGGAATCCCTTTATGAACTCCACGGCAAGGCGACCGGCGAGCAACGGGTCTTCGCCGTAGTTCTCCTCGTCGCGTCCCCATCTCGGGTCGCGCGACATGTTTATTGTGGGCGACCAGTAGTTAAGTCCCTTCCCGGTGTTTTCGTGGTATATCCTGGCTTCGTCGCTTATCGCCTCGGCACACGCCCTGACGAGTGCCGCATCCCACGTGGCCGACATTCCCTTTGACTCCGGGAAGCTCGTCGCTGCGCCGGAGCGGGCAACCCCGTGGAGTGCCTCGTTCCAGTACTGGTAGGACGGGAGTATCACCTTTCCGTCACGCTTTATAGGTTCGCTGACGTTGTTGCCCAGCTGGTCTACCTTCTCCCTCAGGGTAAGCTCCTTGCAGAGCAATTCCGCACGCTCCCTGAAACTTTTCCCCGTGTCCATCCACGGATAGTCGGCTTGTGCGAAGGCTGACGTTGTCACGACGGTCATCGCCGCCGTCATAAAGACTTTTCCTTTTCTCATTATGATAATAGTTAGTAATTGATAGTTAAAAAGAAAATTTGCAGTGCGTTACTGCATTTCATGCCGCAAAAGTAACACACAGCCTTTCGTCCACGGGGGGAATATCGTACGGTGTAGGGGTAAAAAAGCGTTATTGCACTGGTTTTCAAGAAAAAATACGCACTTCAAAACCAAAGTGGTCCTCGTGTGCCTGAGACTCGAAGGTATATGAAAACCGAGTTTTGGAAGCCTTACATCCTAAAATGGTCGTCACTGACGACCGATTTCGAGAATACACAATATGCCGGAGAAATTACGCAAGGCTTTGCCCGACTTAACCAAAATGATAGAAATCATCAATAAAAACAACGAAGACGATGAGTAAACTCGAAGATAGGATAAATAAACTCTGCCCGGACGGAAAGGAAGCCCTGGGAAGTGGCGAGGAATCGGTTACACACAGGATGCCGGAGTGGACATATAGGACATTTTCAGAAAGGAAAATGAAAATGTAAAGAAAAGTTTTCGCAAGTTTTGCAAGTTTTGCAATGATGTGCAAAATATATGCAAAAAAGATAACTTATTGATAATCAATAATAGTAATAATTTTGGTAATTTTTGCACATCATTGCAAAACTTGCAAAACTTGCGAAAACTCCCGAATGACAAAAAATCAGAAAATAATGTCCGAAATATGGAAAATCTAAAAATAGGAAATTTGGAACACTTTTGACCGGTGCGCATTCCCCGCTCCGACAACGGAAGAAACATTTGGAAAATCACACCGGACTTTATGATTTTATCTTTGGAACTTGCAGAATTTTCATTGAACCGCGCGAAATTATCCTTGACACTTACGGAATCCACCTTTGGCGTTTCCGCGGATTGACATATATTATCCTTTACGGGAAAGACCGGGAAAAACGCTGCGGAAGATTTTGAGATACACAGCATTTGGATTACCTTTGGACGGAAATTCAAATTCAAAAAACATAATCATACTTTTCAGATGGAAACACATATCATCGACAAGCCGTACACCATCGGACTTGACCTGGGCGGAACAAACGCCGTATTTGGAATAGTGGACGCGGGCGGAAACATACTCGCACAGACGTCAATCAAGACAAAGGACTACTCAACGGCCGGGGATTTCGTGGACGCCGCAGTGGACGCAATCATGAAAATAGCGGAAGAAACGGGCGGAACGGAAAAAATAGCGAGCATGGGCATCGGAGCGCCGAACTCCAACTATTACACAGGAACGATGGAAAAAGCATCCAACATAGCGTGGGCACACGACTGCACCGTGCCGCTGGCAAAGATGTTCAGCGACAAGCTCCACATGCCGGTGTATATCACCAACGACGCCAACGCCGCCGCACTGGGGGAAATGGCATACGGCACGGCACGGGGAATGAAGAATTTCATAATGATCACTCTCGGCACGGGCGTCGGGTCGGGAATAGTGGCCAACGGACAGATCATATACGGGTCGGACGGGCTTGCCGGAGAATTGGGACACGTGATAATGAAGCGCGTGGACGGGCGACCCTGCGGTTGCGGACGGCGCGGATGCCTCGAGGCCTATTGTTCCGCAACGGGAGTGGCCGAGACAGCAAGGGAAATGCTGACGGAAAGCGACGAGCCTTCGCTTCTGCGCGGCATCAGTCCCGCCGACATAACGTCGTATGACGTGTCGGTGGCTGCCGCCAAGGGCGACAGGATAGCCTGCCGCGTGTATGAGTTCACGGGGAAGATGCTCGGTGAGGCATGCGCCGACTTCGCAGCCTTCTGCTCTCCCGAAGCGTTCGTATTCTTTGGCGGATTGACAAAGGCGGGCGACTTGCTGATGAAGCCTCTCAAGGAAAGCTACGACAAGAACGTGATGAGAGTGTTCCGCGGCAAGGCGAAATTCCTGACAAGCAGCCTCGACGGTTCCGTGGCAGCGATACTCGGAGCCAGCGCCATAGCGAAAAACAGGAGCTGAGCCGGCTTTTCCGCCAATACACAAGCACTGAAAAAGAATGTCCCGCCGCAGCACAAGCCTCGGCGGGACATTTTTTTCTGTGTATGTTTTCTCTTTCAACTGTCAGACCGTTTCCTTGATATAGACATCGCGCTTGGGGAACGGCATCTCTATGTTGTTTTCGTTGAGCGTGTTGTAGATACATTCGGTTATCTGGCTCTCCGTCGCCACCTGCTTCGTCACGTCCACCCAGCAGACGAACTTGAAGTTTATGCTGTTGTCGCCAAACTCCGTGAACAGCACGCTGAACGGCTTCTCCTCGTCGACAAACTGCAGTTTCAGCTTCTTCACGGCGTCAATCACCACACGGCGGAGAAACGCCACGTCAGTGCCGTAGCCCACGCCGAACTTGACGACAGACAATTCATAACCGTGGTTCCGGGTGAGGTTCTTGTAGTTCTTCGTGAAAAGCTGCGAGTTCTGGAAAGCTATGACAGAGCCGTCGGTCGCCTCTATCATGGTGCTTGTATAGCTGATGCTGCTGACCTTTCCGCGGGTGCCGTCACACTCAATCCAGTCACCTATGTTGATACGGCCCGCCATGAGGGAAATGCCGTAGTAGATGTTCTCAAGTATGTCTTTCGATGCAAAACCGACGCCAGTGGACAAACCGCCGGACACAACGACGAGCCACGTATTGCTCACATTGAGAATAGCCAGGCTGATGAGGAGCCATACTCCCCACACCAGCAGCTGGATGACATTCTTTCCCATCACGTTCCTGCTGGCGGCAGTGCGGGAGTCCTTGGCATTGAAGTGCAGCTGCATAAACGCAATCGCCGTGGAACAGATGTAATTAAACACGAACCACAAGCCCAAGACGATTATGAGAGACTGGATACTCACGCTGAAGTTGCTCACGTCGATGAAACGCTTCGAGAGCAGATGCCCCATCATCTCGCTCATGTTAAACACGTCCGCCGCCCAGTAAAGGGATATAAGCACGGAGCCGATACACATAAGCGGCAGACCGGCCTTGAGCAGCAGGTAATACGCCCACGTCTTGTTTATCGGCTTGTCTTCAAGATGGAAGCCCGCGGCATACTTGCCGAGCCATTCCGCCACGCAACTGATGGTAAGGATGCTGGTGAGCTGCATAATCCACCAGATGAGAAGCTGTACGCTGAAAAGCGTGTAGCCGACCCACGAGGTGACAAGGCTCACTATGAACACGGCGAGCGAGAGATAGGTGTAGAACATGTCGGAGTGTGGTATCTTCTCGTTGTGGCGGCCTATGACGCTCCACTGCCACAGTGTGGCGAGCGTGAGTATCGCCGGGAAGATGAGATTTACCAAATCGTTGGGCACGAGGACAATCCGGAAGGCAATGACAATGAAGCCGACAGCGATGAGCGGCGAATAGATACGGAACGCGCTCTTTATCTGCCGCCCGTCGACGCGCAGCAGAAGCGAGATAAGGATGACTCCGAGAAGCCACGCATATTCCACGAGCAGGTTGCTCGCCATCGAGATGAAATTCTGGTTTACGGTGCCGCGCACGATTCCGATAATCACGGCGAACGTAATCGTGGTGGTTGCCATGATGATGCACGGCCGCTTGAGCATGAACTGCTCCGTGCGGAATTTCATCGGCATGAGAAAGCGGATGGCGAGCAGGTTGAGCACAACCGCCAGAATACCATAGAAAAGGATAGTGACGAACAGGCCCACCATCATGCGCGCGTCCCACTGTGAGTGGAGCTTCTTCGACGTGTGGTACTTGCCGTTCATCGTCTCCGCCGTCTTGCTGATGCGCGAGCTCAGATTGCCCAGGATGCTCAGGTAGTTGTCGTCCCCGTTGCTGAAGATACTGTTCTGTATCTCTCCGTACCGGCTGTTGGCGTAGTCGTTGAGGCTCTTCAGGTGCTTCTCCGTCATGTCGTAGTAGCGGATGTAGTCCTGGAGCATCGCCTTGTTCTCCTCCATGTTGTTGCGGATGTTCACGGCAAGGGTGAGGCATACATTGCGGTCAATCCTCGCCTTGGGGCTCAATGTCATCACAGGCATCTGCTGCAGGGAATTCACCAGGCTGTCATAGCGCGCCACCTCGGTGTTTATCTGCGAGATATAGGAACGGAACGGAAGCGAGCTCTGGCGGAAACTCTGGAACTGCTCCGTGGCTTCATGGCAGGCGTAGGCGAGGTCGAACACATAGTCCGGCTTCTGCGAATACAGCATCAAGGCGTTCTGGTTGCTCTTGGAGAGAATGGCGAAAAGGTTCTTGCGGACCCTGTCGCTGCCGTTCTTGAACAGCAGCTGGTTGCGCTTCTGCTCCTGATGAAACCTTGTAAGTTCATTGCGGAGCACTGACAACGTGTTGTCAAGGTCCTTCTCCTTCAACACGGCTCCTGCCGGTGTAGCCACAAGCAACGCCAGCAAGCTGATTATAAAGAGTATTTTTTTCATTTTTCCTGATTTATTCCGTATAAGATTGTGCAAAATTACTACTTTATCATTTATTATCTTTACTTTTGCCGCAAAAATTACAGTCAAACAGAAAATGGGAAATACAGAATCGAGAATACGGATTATAGCCGACGCCGGCAGCACAAAGACGGACTGGTCCGTGACCTGCGGGGGCGGGACATTGTGCAAATGCTCCACACAGGGCATAAACCCCGTACACCAGACTGGCGGGCAAATAAACGACATCTTAGGGAAGGAACTCCTGCCGCAACTGACTGCAAAGATGTGCGAAGCGGGTGTCCCGTTCAAGGAAATATCGAGCGTGAGATTCTACGGGGCAGGATGCCGCGGTGCGAACGCCGCCACAGTGCATACGGCACTGGCGAAGCATTTTCCGCCCTGCGCCGACATCTCCGTGGGAAGCGACCTTCTTGCGGCGGCGCACGCCGTATGCGGCAGCAGCGAGGGCATCGCCTGCATTCTCGGCACCGGGGCGAACTCATGCCTGTATGACGGAAAGGGCATCGTGATGAACACACCGCCGCTGGGCTACATCCTGGGCGACGAGGGAAGCGGTGCGGTGCTCGGCAAACTCTTCATCAACGGAATCTTCAAAGGAAGCATACCCGAGGCCATCAAAGACGAATTCCTTGGCGCCACCAGGCAGGACATGGACACAATCATCAGGAAAGTCTACCGCGAACCCATGGCAAACAGGTATCTTGCCTCGATTTCGCCGTTCATCCACGCACATTTGGACTGCAAAGAGATTGAGGCACTCGTGGTGGGCAATTTCACCGATTTCTTCAGCCGCAACATCCGCCGATACGGACGCAATGACCTTGCGGTGGGGGCAGTGGGCAGCGTGGCTTACCACTACAGGGAACAGTTCGCCGAAGCCGCGAGACGCTCGGGCTATACGGCAGGGAAGATTGTGGCAAACCCCATCGACGCCCTAACCGGAAACGAAAGCTGAAAAACGCCACCTTATTAGTTATGAGACACACGGGAGAAACTTTCATACGCAAAATTTGTATCTTTCGTGAAAATTGCAGAACTTTGCACGCATTATGTCATTCGAATTTCACATAAATATTCTGGACTTGCTCTGCAAGGGGGTGCTGATCGGCATTCTCGTGTCGGCGCCGATGGGGCCCGTAGGAGTGCTGTGCGTACAGCGCACGCTCAACAAAGGCCGCTGGTACGGTTTCGTCACAGGCGTAGGGGCCTGCCTGAGCGATTTCATATACGCACTCATTACCGGACTGGGAATGTCGTTCGTAATGGACTTTATAAGCAACGCCCACTACCGCTATGTACTGCAGATCAGCGCGAGCGTCATACTGCTTGTCTTCGGAATATACTCCTTCCGGAGCAACCCCGTGAAGAAAGTACACGTCAGCGGCAGGCGGGGCAAAGGTTCGCTGGTACACAACGGGGTGACGGCATTCCTCGTCACCTTTTCCAACCCGCTCATCATCATGCTCATGATGGGTCTCTTCGCACAGTTCGCCTTCGTCATCCCCAACCAGCCCGTAGCCATGAGCGTGGGCTACATCGGGATTATTACAGGGGCGTTGCTGTGGTGGTACGGCCTCACGTGGCTCGTGGACAAGATACGGGCCGTATTCAATACCAACGGAATACAGCTCATCAACAAAATCGTGGGCAGCATCGTCATCACCATGTCCATAATCGTGCTTATCGGCACGGTGTTCAACCTCTATACCCTGCCGGGCTACAAGCCCTAGATGGTAGCGGAAGACACCCATTGCCACTCAACAAACAAACCACTCACAATGTACATTTCACAAGAACTGAGAAAAAAGAACATCGCCGAATACCTGCTCTACATGTGGCAGGTGGAAGACATCATACGGGCGTACGGGTGCTCTCTGGCAAGAATACGCCGCGAATACATAGACAAGTTCGACTACGACGACGAGCAGAAGGAAGAAATGGCCGACTGGTACGGAAACCTTGTCAGGATGATGAACTCTGAGGGGTGCCGGGAGAAAGGACACCTGCAGATAAACAAAATCGTGGTGCAGCAGCTGAACGAGCTCAACGGCGAACTGCTGGCAAGCCCGAAGCACCCGTTCTACAACAGCGAATACTACAGGGTCCTGCCGTTTATAGTGGAACTCCGCAAGCGCGGGGCGGACAAGCAGGAAAGCGAGATTGAGACATGCTTCAACGCACTGTACGGCGTGATGATGCTCAGGCTGCAGAAGAAGCCCGTGTCGCCGGACACGGAGCACGCGATAAAGGAAATAACAACATTCATAGGAATGCTCAACGACTATTATCTCAAGGACAAAAAAGGAGAACTCGAATTATGAATATACTAGTAACCGGAGCCGGCGGACAACTCGGAAACGAGATGCAAATAATGGCCAGAGACAGCAAAGACAATTTCATCTTCACCGACGTGTGCGAGGGATACACACGCCTCGACATAACATCGCTCGACGACATACGGCGGACGGTAAGGGAAAACGACATAAAATGTATAGTAAACTGCGCGGCATGGACCAACGTGGACGCAGCCGAAACGGCAGGAGACATTGTGGAGACCCTCAACGCCACCGCACCCGAAAACCTGGCCGTCGCCATGAAGGAGGCAGGCGGTTTGCTGATACACGTGAGCACGGACTACGTGTTCGGCGGAGACCCCTACAACACACCGTGCAAGGAAGACCAGAAAGGCACGCCGACCGGCGTCTACGGACTGACGAAACTGCACGGGGAAGAGAAAATCAAGGCAACAGGCGCAAACCACATCATCATACGCACGGCATGGCTCTACTCCGAATACGGAAAGAATTTCGTCAAGACAATGATTAACCTGACCGCCACGAAGCCTCAGCTCAAGGTTGTTTTCGACCAGTGCGGAACACCGACCTACGCCCTCGACCTCGCCCGCGCGATATGCCATATAATAGGAAACAGGCTGTATGAGGGGAATTCCGGCGTATACCATTTCTCCAATGAGGGAGTGTGCAGCTGGTATGACTTCACGGTGAAAATAGCGAAACTGGCGAACAATACGGGATGCGACATACAGCCCTGCCACAGCGACGAATTCCCAAGCCCCGTGAAGCGGCCGGCCTACAGCGTGCTCGACAAGACGAAGATTAAGGAAACATTCGGAATAAGGATACCATACTGGGCAGACAGCCTCGAGGAATGCATGGCTAACATCAACGGAAACAAAAAGAGTAACTGAAGAATATAAATGGCTAACGAAATAGAGAGAAGAAGAACCTTCGCCATAATCTCCCACCCCGATGCGGGAAAGACAACGCTTACGGAAAAATTCCTGCTCTTTGGAGGACAGATACAGGTGGCGGGAGCCGTAAAGAGCAACAAGATACGGAAAACGGCAACCTCAGACTGGATGGACATCGAGAAGCAGCGCGGAATCTCGGTTTCCACGTCCGTCATGGAGTTCGACTACGAGGGGTACAAAGTGAACATCCTCGACACTCCGGGACACCAGGACTTCGCCGAAGACACCTACCGCACACTCACGGCCGTGGACTCCGCCATCATCGTGGTGGACGGGGCGAAAGGCGTGGAGGCGCAGACGCGCAAGCTGATGAGCGTATGCCGCATGAGGAACACCCCCGTGATTATCTTCATCAACAAAATGGACCGCGAGGGACGCGACCCCTTCGACTTGCTCGACGAGCTGGAAGAGGAACTCGAGATTAAAGTAAGACCGCTGTCATGGCCCATCAACCAGGGCACCAAGTTCAAGGGCGTTTACAACATCTACGAGAACAAACTCGACCTGTTCACTCCCGACAAGCAGAGAGTGACAGAAAAAGTGGAGGTGGACATAAACAGCGAGGAACTCGACAGGCGTATCGGCGACGACGCTAAAAAGCTGCGCGAAGACCTGGAACTCGTGGAGGGTGTCTATCCGGAATTCAACGTGGACGAATACCGCGAAGCACGCGTGGCGCCGGTGTTCTTCGGTTCTGCCCTCAACAATTTCGGTGTCCAGGAACTGCTCAACTGCTTCGTGGAAATAGCCCCGAGCCCCGGCCCGACACTTGCCGAAGAACGCACGGTGAAACCTGAAGAACCGAAGTTCACAGGTTTCATATTCAAGATAACGGCAAATATCGACCCCAACCACCGTTCGTGTATCGCATTCTGCAAGGTGTGCAGCGGAAAGTTCGAGCGCAACAAGCCGTATCTGCACGTAAGGCAGGGAAAGACCGTACGCTTCTCCTCCCCGACACAGTTCATGGCACAGCGCAAGAGTACCATTGAGGAGGCATACCCCGGCGATATCGTCGGACTGCCCGACAACGGCATCTTCAAAATCGGCGACACGCTTACCGACGGCGAGAAACTGCATTTCAAAGGACTTCCGTCCTTCTCCCCGGAAATGTTCAAATACATCGAGAACGACGACCCGATGAAGAGCAAGCAGCTGAACAAAGGCATAGACCAGCTCATGGACGAAGGAGTGGCGCAAATGTTCGTAAACCAGTTCAACGGAAGGAAAATCATCGGCACCGTGGGACAGCTGCAGTTTGAGGTAATACAATACAGGCTCGAGAACGAATACAACGCCAAATGCCGCTGGGAACCGGTACACCTTTACAAAGCGTGCTGGATAGAAAGCGACGACCCCGCCGAGCTCGAAAACTTCAAGAAGCGCAAATACCAGTACATGGCAAAAGACAAGGACGGACGCGACGTCTTCCTTGCCGACTCCGGCTACGTACTGTCAATGGCACAACAAGACTTCAAGCACATAAAGTTCCACTTTACAAGCGAATTCTGACAAAGGGAGCTAAACAAACCGTTTTAACGGTATACCAAAGAAAGACGAACCCGGACAGACTGACGGGGGCGTCTTTTTTCATTCAATTCTTTTGGGCATTTGTTTTTTTACGCTAACTTTGCATGACATACGTAAATCTATTAACATCAAAATGTAATACAATGAATATGAAAATACGCTTGTCTGTGATGAACTTCCTCGAGTTCGCCGTTTGGGGAGCTTACCTGACTTCAATGGGCAACTATCTCGGCAAGGCAGGAATGGGAACAGAAATATCGTGGTTCTACGCCATACAGGGGATTGTATCAATCTTTATGCCCACGCTCATCGGCATCGTGGCAGACAAATGGGTACAGCCGCAAAGGCTGCTCGGGCTGTGCCATCTGGCGGCAGGAGCGGGAATGGCTGCGCTGTGCATGATCGGAGCGAGCCAGTCCACACCGGACAAGACGACATTCATTGCGATATACACGGCAAGCGTGGCTTTCTATATGCCGACCCTCGCACTCTCGAATACCGTAGCCTTCAAAATCCTGCAGGACAAGGGCATGGACACGGTGAAGGACTTTCCGCCTATCCGCGTGCTCGGCACTGTGGGATTCATCATCACCATGTGGTTCGTGAACTGCGCCGCTCTGGACAACGGTTCTATAACGATGACGCTGGCGGACAACGCCAACAAGTTCCAGTACACCCACATGCAGTTCCTCGTTTCTGCCGTGATGAGTTTCGTGCTGTTCCTTTATTGCTATTTCATGTTGCCGCAGTGCAAGCTGGTCAGGAAAAAAGAAGACACAAACGGCAAGTCGTTCGCCGAACTCCTCGGTCTGGACGCATTCAAATTGTTCAAGACAAGAAAAATGGCGCTGTTCTTCATCTTCTCCGGCCTTCTCGGCATGTCGCTGCAGGTAACCAACGGATATGCCACACCGTTCATCACACAGTTCAAGGCCGACCCGGCACTTGCCGACACGTTCGCAGCCAACAATGCCACGCTCCTGATATCCATATCACAGGTGGCGGAGGCGTTCTGCATATTGCTCATTCCTTTCTTCATGAAGAGATACGGGATAAAGAACGTGATGCTAATCGCGATGTTTGCGTGGGTGTTGCGCTTCGGCTTCTTCGGTCTCGGCGGTCCGGCGTTCCCCGGTGTCATCCTGCTGATACTTTCATGCCTCGTCTACGGCGTGGCGTTCGATTTCTTCAACGTGTCGGGCGGACTGTTCGTCAATGCGGAATGCAGCGAAGACATCAAGGCTTCGGCGCAGGGTCTCTTCATGCTGATGACAAACGGGCTCGGTGCTACAATAGGAACTCTCATCGCCGGAGAAATAGTGAACCATTACTGCAGTTGGACAGAAGACGGCTATCTCATGGGCGACTGGCAGACGTGCTGGTTCATCTTCGCCGGTTTCGCCCTGGCCGTCGGCATCGCGTTCGCCCTCACATTCAAGCACAAAGAGGAAAAACAATAACGGTGCGGCAACAGATGCACATCTGGAACAACATTTATACACGAGAAATCCTACAGAAATATGGTAAGGCTCTTTTTGGAAGAAGTTGCGGAATTTACGAACAGTCCCGAATTCGCAATCATTTCGCTGGCAAACGAACAAAAAACGCGCATGGTTACTGTTGTCTGCTTGACTGAAGCCGCAAACGCCATAAAAATGAGAATGCAGCAACACAAAATAACCGGAATACTGCTGCCGGAGGCAACCGCCCGACTGATGCAGCTGAATGGTCTGGACCACTACGAGCTGCTGATTGACGACCTGATTGAAGGGCAGTACATGGCGTACCTGCACGACACCGCCGGCGAAAAGAACGTGCGTATTCGCATAACAGACGGAATTCTGCTCGCCCAAGCGGCAAGGATGCCCATCTGCATTGACGACGAACTGCTTAACAAGCAATCCGTAGCGTACCGGCCGCTTAAAAACGGCGTTTCCGTACCCGTAAACACGATTACGGAAAAGATGCTTGAGGAGTCTCTGCAGAAAGCTATCGACGAGGAAAACTACGAGATGGCTGCCAAACTCCACGAGGAACTGAAAAACAGGAAAAACGACAAAAACGGAAATGTTCTATGAAAGAGGCAAGATATTTCTATGTGCCCGATGCGGCCAATGCCAATGAACTGCCTGCCGAAGAAGCCCAGCACGCCCTGAAAGTGTTGCGGCTGAAAAGCGGTGACGAGATGTTCCTGCAAGACGGCGACGGAACTTTCTACAAAGCGGAAGTGACACTCGCCACGACAAAGCACTGCCTGTATGAAATAAAGGAAGCAATGCCGCAGGAAAAGACATGGAAAGGACATATCTGCATCGCCATGGCACCCACGAAAATGATGGACCGCACGGAATGGTTTGTGGAGAAAGCCACGGAGATAGGCATAGACGAGCTGGCTTTCCTAAACTGCAAATTCTCAGAGCGGAAAGTCATGCGGCCTGAAAGGCTCGACAAAATCGTCGTTTCGGCGATGAAACAAAGCCGGAAGCCGTGGAAGCCTCTGGTCACGCCGTTCACTGCATTCAAGGATTTTGTAGAACAGGAACGAGTGGGACAAAAGTTCATCGCACACTGCTACGGAGAAATAGAAAGCAAGGACTTGTTCACGTGCCTGCAGGAAAGGAAGGACGGAAACATCACGGTGCTCATCGGACCTGAGGGCGATTTTTCGACAGACGAGGTGAAACTCGCCGTTTCAAAGGGATATATACCCGTTTCGCTTGGCAAGAGCAGACTCCGTACTGAAACCGCCGCTCTCTACGCCGCTATGGCGGCGCAACTTTCAAACAGAAAAGAATAACGGAACATAACACACAGGGACTTTAAGAATTTCGGGATATGAAACGTATCAAGAACGCCATACTGCAAATGCTGGCCATAGCCGCCTGCATTTGCATTTATTCTTCTTGTTCGGGCGACAGCTACCTGAACGCCATACCGGCCAACGCCAACGCACTTATGGCAATCAACGCCGGAGAACTCGGCAATGCTAACGGGAAAGACGGCCGCGAAATAATGAAATCCATTTTCAAGGCTGACGGTTCAGAAAACTGCGGAATAGATTTTGCAAGCAAACTGTACATATTTGAAACAGGCGACGGCAACATGGGATGCTGCACCAAGGTGGACAGCAAAGACGAACTCACGGAATGGCTGGAGTCTCTCGCCGGAAAAGGGTTGTGCAGTAAAGTCACGGAAAGGCGGGACCTTTCATTCGCCCTGATACACAACTCATGGGCAATAGGCTTCTCGAACAAGGCTGCGGTAATAATGGGCCCGGTTCTGCCGGCCCAGCAAGCCGATGCCGTGAGAACGCTTTCGAAATACCTGAAGCAGGACGAAGACGAGGGGATAAAGTCCTCCCCTCTGTTTGAAAAAGTGGACACCATGAATTCTGCGATAGCAATAGTGGCGCAAAGCGACGCACTGCCGGAGAAGTTCGCGGCACCGTTCACTCTCGGAGCACCGAAAGAAGCCGACGCCTCACAAATCTGCATCGCGGCTTCGCTGACAACCACAGACAACGGATGCCTGCACATAAGCGGAGAACCGTTCTCGCTGGACAGCAGCATTGACAAGGCACTTGGCGAGGCAAGGGGCAAATTCAGGAAAATCACAGGCAAATACACCGGCAATATGCCCGGGCGGACTCTATGCTCCATCTTCATGAATGTAGACGGGCACGATTTCGTAACGATGATGCACAACAACAAAAGCCTCGGAGTGCTTTTGGCCGGCGCCAATACCGCCATCGACATGGACAACATCCTGCGGAGCGTAAACGGGGAAATGGCAATCGGGGTAGAAGAACTGTCGGAAACAGGAATCAAGATAAGCATGGCGGCACAGCTCGCCGACGAAGATTTCCTCCGGGATGTGGACTACTGGAAAAAATCCTGCCAGCCGGGCAACAGCATCTCCGACTGCGGGAGAAAACGCTATGTATTCCGCAGCAAGGACAACCAGTTCTGGTTCGGCGTGTCCGGCTCAAGGGAGTTCTACGCAAGTTCCGAAGAAAGCATCGCCGACAACATTCTCGGCCGAGCCGAAAGCCAGCTGCCCGACGAGGTGAGGAAACAAATTCCGGGGCAACGTCTCTGCATCGTGCTCAACGCCAGCCAACTGGCAAACGGGAACGAAAGCCTGTCCGCCGTTGCGAAACTGCTCGAACCGTTGTTCGGCAAACTCAACTATATCATTTACAGCACAAAATAGTTTTTCGGGAGAAACAGGAATGGAGAAAATCATTTTCGACAAAGTTGTTCCGCACGTCTTCGCTACACAAAACGGCCTCGTTTCAGACATTTGGAATACGGAAGCCATATTTGAGAAAGACAAGCTTTATCTCGTTGAGGCGGAAAGCGGAAAAGGAAAGAGTACATTCTGCAGCTATATCCTCGGCTACAGAAACGACTATGAAGGAAGCATAATGTTTGACGGCATGCCAACGACGGGGTTTAAGGTCAAGGATTGGGTCGGGATGCGCCAAAAGCACCTCGCCTACCTGTTCCAAGAATTGCGCCTGTTCCCGGAACTGACAGCATGGGAGAACGTGGAAATAAAAAACAAGCTTACGAAATTCAAGGAGAGGAAAGAGATTGAGGAATGGTTCGGGATGCTGGGCATTGCCGACAAGATGGAAAGCAAGGCCGGCATGATGTCGTTCGGGCAGCAACAGCGCGTGGCAATGATAAGAGCACTGGTCCAGCCGTTCGACTTTATACTCGCCGACGAGCCTATAAGCCATCTTGACGACCGCAATTCCGCAATCATGGCAGAGATAATGACAACGGAGGCGAAAAGGCAGGGAGCCGGCATCATAGTGACAAGCATCGGCAAACACATGGTTTTAAATTACGACAAGACATACAGATTATGAATTTAGTTTGGAAACTTCTGCGCCGGCACATAAGCGCGGGACAGTTCATAGGCTTCTTCTTCGCAAACCTCTTCGGAATGTTCATCGTCCTGCTCGGTTTTCAGTTCTACAACGACGTTCTGCCTGTCTTCACGTCGCAAGACAGTTTCATGAAGGCCGACTACCTCATCGTAAGCAAAAAATTGGGAACGGCAAGCGCCATATCCGGCAGGTCAAACACTTTCAGCCAATCTGAACTTGACGACCTGAAAAAACAGAAATTCACGAAGAGAGCGGAAAAGTTCACGTCCACCGAATACAAGGCCGACGCGAATATGGGCGTGAACGGACAACCGATTCTCAGCTCGGAACTTTTCTTCGAGAGCGTTCCCGACGCCTTCGTGGACGTACCCCTCCGCGACTGGTCATATCAGGAGGGAAGCCACGAAGTGCCGGTGATACTGCCACGCACATATATAAATATGTATAACTTCGGATTTGCGCAGTCACACTCACTGCCGAAGATAAACGACGGGCTTGTGGGCATGATAGATTTTAAGATTTTCATACACGGGAACGGCAAGAACGGTGAGTTCAAGGGGAAAGTCATAGGGTTCTCCAACAGGCTCAACACAATTCTTGTCCCCCAAAGCTTCATGGACTGGAGCAACAAGAACTTTGCGCCGGGAGAAAACTCCGAACCCACACGAGTGATCATGGAAGTGGGAAATCCTGCGGATGACAACATAACGAAATACCTCGACAGCAAAGGCTACGAAGTGGAGAGCGACAAGCTGCAGGCCGGGAAAACCACATATTTCCTCAAGCTGACGGTCACGTTGGTAATGACAGTAGGAATGGTAATAAGCCTGCTCAGCTTCTACATACTAATGTTGAGCATCTACCTTCTCGTACAGAAAAATTCCTCAAAACTCGAGAACCTGCTACTCATAGGCTATAGTCCGAACATGGTTGCCCTACCCTACCAAATCCTCACACTCAGCCTGAATACTGCGGTTCTGATAATCACCTTGGGCGCGCTCTACTTTGTGAGAAATTATTATATGGACGTTATAGAAACATTGTTCCCGCAAATCGAATCCGGCTCCATGACAACGTCCATCGCACTGGGTGTAGTCCTGCTGTTAATAGTCACGGCAATAAACCAATTTGCCATCCGGCGCAGAATAACCATGATATGGAAAAGGAAGGAATAAAGGGAACAAGATCCACGGTAAAGTAAAATATTAAAAAAAACAGGAGCAAAGACGCAAAAAAACCGATAAAAATTTTGGCGGATAGAAAATAAGCACTACCTTTGCACCGCATTAAACGAAATGCCTGTGGTTACAGAACAAACCGAATGGAAGTTTGGGTGAGTGGCTGAAACCAGCAGTTTGCTAAACTGCCGTACGAGTTTATCGTACCGGGGGTTCGAATCCCCCAGCTTCCGCAGACGATTTTCCAA
>CAVGJZ010000030.1:0-34328 GCA_963629785.1 Oscillibacter sp. MSJ-31
GCGGCAGGAGATACGGTCTTTGGCGACCATGAGGAATTGGTGGCGAGAGTGCCCAAGCTCTTGGAATCCACGGAGAAGGCGATAGTTGCAGCCAACGTACATCCCATGATATTGTCAGCCCGCTTTCATGGTTTCTACGAATATCTTCACCCCTTTCGCGACGGAAACGGAAGGACTGGAAGAATTCTCAGCAACTATATTCTCCAGCGTATGGGACATCCCCTCCTCATCATCCCTTCCGATACCCGAAAGGAATACATATCTGCCCTGCGCATGATTCGAACAGAAGCCACCGACGAGCACCTCATCCATTTCTTCTTCAAGATGGCGATGCAAAGGATGCAGGAAGAGATGAAGCAAAAGGAAGCGAACACAAGGCGATTCATGAACTTCCTTTTCTGAACCTCCCATGCCCTCCTTGACCCTCTCTGGGCTGTCCTCTTGTCTTCTTTGATGGTGCTATTCGTGAGAGTGATGCTATAAGACATAAACAGAAAACCGCCGGCAAGAAATCAAAATCTTGCCGGCGGTTTTCTGTCACGCAGTTTGTGTTATGCGTTTTCTCTGTATTCCACCTAATTTGTCTGACGGTTTATTGCTTGTCGATTATCTTACAGTCAGCAGATAGTAGTTCTTCTTGCCGCGCTGCACGAGCAGGTATTTGCCGTCGATGAGGTCTTCGGCGGTAATTTCGCGGTCGAAGGCTGCGAGTTTCTCCTTGTTTACCGACACGCCGCCGCCCTGCACGAGCTTGCGCATCTCGCCCTTGCTGGCGAAAACGGGAGCTGCCTGCGTGAATATCTCAACCGCCGGCTGTCCGAGTGCGTCCTTGCTTATCTCAAACTGCGGCACGCCCTCGAAGATGTCGAGGAACGTCTGCTCGTCGAGTTTCAGCAGCGAGTCCTTGGTGGATTTGCCGAAGAGGATGTTCGATGCCTCGATGGCAGCGTCGAGAGCCTCCTTGGAGTGGACCATCACCGTAGTCTCCTCGGCGAGGCGCTTCTGAAGTATGCGCCGTCCCGGATCCTGTTTGTGCTCCTCGGCGAGGGCGTCGATGGTCTCCTTGTCGAGGCTTGTGAATATCTTGATGTAGCGTTCGGCGTCGTCGTCGCTCACGTTGAGCCAGAACTGGTAGAACTTGTACGGTGACGTGCGCTTGGGGTCGAGCCAGATGTTGCCGCTCTCCGTCTTGCCGAACTTCTTGCCGTCGGCCTTGGTGATTAGCGGGCAGGTGAGGGCGAATGTCTCCACGTCGTTGCCGAGGGTGCGGCGGATGAGTTCCGTTCCTGTGGTCATGTTGCCCCACTGGTCGTTGCCGCCGAGCTGCATCTTGCAGTTGTAGTGCTGGTAGAGATACAGGAAATCGTAGCCCTGGAGCAGCTGGTAGGTGAACTCGGTAAACGACAGTCCGTCGCGCGCCGTTCCGTTGAGGCGTTGCTGCACGCTCTCCTTGGCCATCATATAGTTCACGGTGATATGCTTGCCCACCTCGCGTGCGAAGTCGAGGAACTTGAAGTCTTTCATCCAGTCGTAGTTGTTCACCATTTCGGCCTTGTTAGGCTCAGTGCCTTCAAAGTCGAGGAACTTGCTCACCTGTTTCTTTATCGCCTCCTGGTTGTGATACAGAGTCTTGTCGTCGAGCAGGTTGCGCTCCTGGCTTTTGCCGGAGGGGTCGCCAATCATTCCCGTGGCGCCGCCCACCAGGATGATGGGCTTGTGGCCGCAGCGCTGAAGGTGGCGGAGCATCATGATACCGCAGAGGTGTCCGATGTGCAGGGAGTCGGCGGTGGGGTCGGTGCCCAGGTATGCGGTCACCATTTCCTTTTGCAGCAGCTCCTCGGCGCCCGGCATTATCTGTGCCAGCATGCCGCGCCATTTCAGTTCTTCAACAAAGTTCTTTCTCATATCTTTCTTATGTTATGTTTGTTTTCTTTCTTTTCCCTGTTGCGTTCCCGTTGCCTTCCCTGCCGTTCCCCTTCATGCGCACTTGTCACGGCACGGGGTCGTAACCGCTGCCTCCCCAGGGGTGGCAGCGGAGGATTCTCCTTGCGGCGAGGTACAGCCCCTTCACCGGCCCGTGTTTCACCAGAGCCTGCCGCGCGTATTCCGAGCAGGTGGGCGTGAAGCGGCATGACGGGGGAGTGAACGGTGATATGCACCTTTGGTAAAACAGTATGGGGAGGCATAGCAGCCATACGGCGATGCGCGCTATGGTTCTCGCTACATTTTTCATGGTTTCGGGTTTACGTCCTCCCCGGCGGGCTGGATGCCGGAATTGTCCTTTTCCGTGTCGTGGGAATTGCAGTCGCGCCGCAGCTTCTCTTCAATCCTCAGAAGAAGCCGCTGCACTTTGTTTTCCACCTCGGCGGAGGAATGGAGGCTGTTGTCAGTCCAGATGAAGGCGACCGACAGCTCCGCATTGCCGTCAATCCCTGCCACGGCATCAATAATCGAGTGCTTGTTCTTGCGGAAGGCCTCCCTTATCTGCCGTTTCACCCGGTTGCGCTTCACGGCGCGCTTGAACTGCCTTTTCGGTACGCTCGCCAGCATTTTTACGCATACGGCGTTGTCTTTCTCCCGTGCGCTGTCCTCCCCGGACAATGTTCCGTCGCCGTCACGTCTTGTCAGGGCGTAAACCGCTCTCAGCGGGAAGGCAACCATGGATTTGCTTCCCGCCTTCTTGAAGAGCTGCTCTATGGCGTTGCGCCCGTGGAGACGCTCTTCCTTGCAAAGGGTGTTCCTTACAGCGGTCATCTGATAAAGCTTTTCTGCCGCGTCAGTCCTCTTCCTGGTCGATGAGGTAACGGCGCAGCGCACTTGTCATGGAGGGGTATTTGGGCGACGGCGCTTCCACCTGCACGTCGAGACCCGCGTCGTGGGCGGCTTTCGATGTGGCGGGACCGAAGGTGGCTGCCTTCATCGGTGTGCCGGTCACTTCGGGGAACGCCTTTTTGTAGGCTGCCACGCCGGACGGACTGAAGAACACGCACATGTCGTAGTCGAAATTCTTTATCTCCTCTTCGGTGAGGTCGTTGCACACCGTGCGGTACATCACGCACTCCGAGTGCTGCAGCCCCTTGCTGTCGAGCATCTTCTTCACGCTGTCGTCGTGTACGTCGCTCAGCGGCACGAGGTATTTCTCGTTCTTGTGTTTTGCCATCAGCGGCACGAGGTCGTCGATTTTTCCCGTGCTGCCGTAGAATACCTTGCGCTTGCGGTACTGCACGTATTTCTGTATGTATAGGGATATCGTTTCGGTGACGCAGAAATACTTCATCGTGTCGGGTATCTCGAAACGCATCTCCTGTGCTATCTTGAAGAAATTGTCGATGGCGTGGCGCGAAGTGAATACCACTGCTGTAAAGCTCGTGATGCTTATCTTTTGCTGGCGGAATTCCTTCGACGACAGTCCCTCGACTTTAATGAACGGTCTGAATACAAACTCTACTCCAAAGTCTTCGGCGATACTGTAATAAGGTGACTTGTCGCTTGTTGGTTTGGGTTGGGAAATCAATATTTTCTTAATCATCTATGACCTAAAAATTTATATTCAAATAACTTATTAGTACCGTCAGTCCGCCGCAGAGAGCGAGCAGCGGTATCGCTTCAAGGGCGCAAAAGTACAAAATTATTTGCAGATAAACGCCTTTCTGCCGGAAAAAGATTGAAAAGCATTTGTATAATGACAGTAAACGGGCCAATACCACTGTCGCCGCGATGTAAAGTATTGTGTCTTTTACAGATAGTCCGAAATATGCCTGCGACACTACGATGGGGAACATCACCACGCCTTCCACCGACGTGATGAAGAGGTATGACTTCATCCACCGCTCGTTCTGCCTGCCGCTGAAGAAGACCCAGTTCACGAACGAGTACAGGAGTGCCTTTACGCTGAAATATGCCGCGAACACTCCGAAGAAGAGGGCTATCAGCTGGTATTGCGACGAGAGGAGGAACGTGTCGGAGTTGTATTCCCGGGCATAGAAGAATGCCGCCAGCGACAGTGACAGGCACGTCTGTGCCGCCAGGAAGAACTGGAAACGGAATTCGTTGGTCGTTTCGGTAATCTCCGTCGTTCCCTCGCGCTGCACGCGGAAGAAGCTCTTTGCCTGTCTTGCAATGAACCGCTTTGACTTGGAAAACGCCACGAGTGCCAGGACGAAGCATCCGAGCAGCAGGGCAGTGATGACATTGTCGCTCTTTATGGTGTAGGGCACGGGGTCGCCGGCGATGCCGTAGCGCCCGCCGTTGAGTTCCGGGTGCCACAGCGAGTCGGTGGAGAAGAAATTCTGCTTGTAATACTGCGGCAGGTCTACCGCTTCCAGCTTGTTGGCATTGCGGCGGTTGAGCATGCTGGCGGTGTCGGTGGGCGAAGGCTCAGCCTTGTAGTCCTTCCTGCTGTAGATGGCATGAATGGCAGAGTCCTGCTGCGCCGGCGTGGCGTCGGGGGGCAGCTTCTGCAACACCTTGTAGGTGTGCTGCTGCTCCTCCTCATGCTCTTCCGTCAGCGGTATGCTGTGTGGGGCCTGATGCCGCGTTTCTATTGAATCAGACTGTAGCATAGATAAAAAGTCCGTCGAAAGATAATTTCGGCACGTACCCGTTTACAGGCCGAAAAGTTCCCTGATTTTTTCCACGAGGTCGAGTTTCTCCCATGTGAAAAGCTCCACGGGAATCTCCTTTGTCTCGTGGTAGCGGCTCTTGAATACCTTGTTCACCACCACCGGCTTTCTGCCCATGTGTCCGTAGGCAGCCGTCTCGAGATACATCGGCTGGCGCAGCCTGAGCTGGCTCTCGATGGCTTTGGGGCGAAGGTCAAACGAGCTTTTTATCTTTTCGGCAATCTCGCCGTCGGTCATGTTCACGCGGCTTCTGCCGTAGGTGTTCACGTAGATGCTCACCGGCTCGGCCACGCCGATGGCGTAGCTCACCTGCACGAGCATCTCGTCTGCCACACCTGCCGCCACCATGTTCTTGGCGATGTGGCGCGCGGCGTAGGCAGCCGAACGGTCCACCTTGCTCGGGTCTTTGCCGGAGAAGGCACCGCCGCCGTGGGCTCCCTTTCCGCCGTAGGTATCGACGATTATTTTCCTGCCGGTCAGTCCCGTGTCGCCGTGTGGGCCGCCGATGACGAATTTCCCCGTGGGGTTCACGAAATACTTAATGTCTTCATTGAAGAGTGCGAGTACTTTGCCGTCGAGCTGCTCCTTCACCCTCGGTATGAGGATGTTCACCACGTCCTCGCGTATCTTTTTGAGCATTGCCTCGTCGTCGTCGTCGCCGTTGTCTTTCTTTATGAAATCGTCGTGCTGGGTTGATACCACGATGGTGTCGATGCGCTGCGGTATGTTGTCGTCGGAATATTCCACCGTCACCTGGCTCTTTGAGTCGGGTCTGAGATAAGTCATCTGCCTGCCCTCCTTGCGTATGTCGGCCAGTGTGCGCATGATCAGTTGCGCAAGGTCAAGAGACACGGGCATATAGTTGTCCGTCTCGTTGGTGGCATAGCCGAACATCATTCCCTGGTCGCCTGCGCCCTGGTTGATGTCCTCCTCGCGGCTCACCCCGCGGTCGATGTCTTCGCTCTGCTCGTGTATTGCGGTGAGCACTCCGCAGGAGTCGCCGTCGAATTTGTATTCGGACTTGGTATATCCAATCTTGTTTATCGTCTGCCTGGCAATCGTCTGCAGGTCCACGTATTCGCTGGAGCTAACCTCGCCCATGATGACCACCTGTCCGGTGGTGCAGAACGTCTCGATGGCGCAGTGTGCTTTCTCGTCGTAGGCGAGGAACTGGTCGAGGAGTGCGTCTGATATCTGGTCGGAAACTTTGTCCGGGTGTCCTTCAGAAACTGATTCTGATGTGAATAGGTATGGCATATCTGTTGAATTGTTTTTTTTATGTTTTTGTTGTCGCCGCGGCGTGCAGCCGCGGTACGGGGCTGCAAAGTTACCACTTAAAAAGTAATGCGGCAATTTTTTGGATAAATACTTACAGGACAGTCCTGCAGGCATACGTTTATTTCACTATCGACGTGACAGGGTTTCTCATGCCGCGCATGCTGGTGAGGAAAGCTTTGGCACTGCCGAACTTGAGGAACATGTCGAGTCTGACGGGGATGTGGTTCATGTCGTCGGTTACGTAGAAGCGCACTATCTCCTTCCACTTGTTGTCGTCAAGTTCCAGATACGAGAGTTCCGCGCACCTGTACTTTATGCCGTTGTCGGCCTTTATCTTCGTTGTGCCGTTGAAGCGCAGCCGTGCCGGGTTTGTTCCCTCGCCGTCGGCAATGGGGAAATTCACCACGTGGCCCTTCTTCCAGTTGGAGGAACTGAAGGAGCGCGCCCTCAGGAAGATGTTCATCATGTCGTAGACACAGCTTTGCGGCGTGATTGTCTTCCAGTCATGCGTCCCGTCGTTCTGCTGGCGGTGCAGCCTGATTGAGGGCTTGCCGTGCGGATAGCTGTAGAACGCCTCGTCCACGGTGTACCGTTTGCCTTCGCGCGCCCCCTTGCGGTAATAGAGCGGTTCGAGCGAAGTGGAGGAATAGCAGAGCAGCGTGTCGCGGAGCACGAAGAAATTGTCCACCTTGCTGTTGCCCCTCGTTGTGAGGCTCGAGCGGTAGGCGGGCTTTCCCTTGTAGCTGCTCTCCACTGTGTACATGCTTGCCGTGCCGGCTTTCACCCACACGAACTGCCAGTTGTAGTAGAGGTTATACGACAGGAACTCCCCCGACTTGAAAGCCGTGTTGCGGAATTCGCATTGTGCGCTTGCCGTCAAGCTGACGGCGAGAAGTATCGCCGAAAGTATCTTCTTCAGTTTCATCATTTTGCGCCGTTGATATGTGATGCGTTTTTATGTTTGCGGAGCAGGGGGGAGCTATGGCACGTATTGTATGCCCATTTGCCTTGCCCTCTCGATGTTCCGTTTCTTTATAGTCTTGTCCTTGTCAGGCTTCTGTTTCGTTATGGCGTCGGGCTTTTGGTGCGCAGCGTCGCGGCCGTTGGGGTTCCAGCTTAGCGTAACGTCCCATTTCGCCTTGCATTCTATCGCCTCGGGGTAGTAGTACACCGTTTCCGCCTGTCGGTCAGAGGCGTAGTCGCCCGTGTCCCACAGCTTGTTTCCGTTGCTGTCGATGAACATCCTCATATAATACGTGCCGGGCTTGACGTAGAAGAATTCGGCGGTGCCCGTTTTCGTGGAGGTTGTCTTCACCACCTTGTCGGCGTGGTCGAGCAACTGCACCACGAGGGCAGAGTCCGCCATTCCGTTGATGTTCATTACTATGGTGCTGAACTCCTCTTCGCCCTTCACCTTGAAGCCCTGTTTGTAGGGAGCGTTCACCGTTCCGTAGATGTCCCTGAAAGCCATGGTGTCCACCTCGAAACTGTATTCCACGCCGGGTCTCCATTCCCCTATTACCTCATACCTGCGGTTTGCGCCCTTCACTTTCCTGAGCAGGCATCTTGCCTTGTACCACAATGTGTCGTGCTTGGCGTAGAGGTGTATTCCCGACGTGTCTGCAACGGCTATCGGCGCAGGCATCTCGATGGTGATGTTCTCGTCGGGGGCGGGTTGCGACTTTACGTTGTACTTGGGGTCGAGCAATTCCGCCGGCATCGTTTCTTCGTATTGCCTGCCGCGCTTCTTCGCCTTTTCCTGTTTCTTTTTCCACTCCTCGTATTGCTTTGCCTTTTCCTTCATCCGCTTTGCGTAGGGCACTTTCGCCAGCACGTTCAATGTGTCGGTGTTGCTCACGAGGTTGCCCAGAGTGTCGGTCGCCATATACGTGACCTGTATCTCGAGCGTGTCCCTGTTTATGAGAGCCGTGTCGCGCAGCCAGTAGCTCACGGTGTCTTTCTTCACGGAGTGTTCCACCGTGAACGCCCCCTCGCTGTTGAAGTTGAGACCCTTCACTTCGGGCAACCTGCTGTCGCCTCCGCTGAAGAAGAGCGAGAAGAGTCTCGGGTCAGTCCTTTCGACTTTCAGGAAGAAGCGGTCGGTCTGCGGCGCGGTGAACGCCCTGAGCACTATGTCGTCGGGGATGAAGCGCGTGTATCCCACGGTGTGTATGGAGTCGATGTGCAGCGAGTCGCGCCACACGGTGTCCTGCCTCGTGGCGTCTGTCATCCTCGGGTCGATCACGTCGTGGTTGAAAGCCACCATTTCGCTCTTCTGGTTGTAGAAATAGTTGCCGTCGGCATCCTGCACCGCCACCACGCGGTATTTGCCCGGTGCGATGCCCCGTATGACGAAGTGTCCGCGGCTGTCGGTGCGCGACACGCGGAGCAGGGGCTGTGACAGGAACGGGTCGATGAGCTTCCCCTTGTCGTCCTTGGCGCTGAGTTTCCACGACGTGTCGTCAACGGAGAACGTGTTGTCGAGCCGGTACAGTCCCACGAGAATACCCTTTACCGGTTCGAGGTTCTCGGCGTTCACCACGTTGCCCGACACCTGCAGCGTGTCGATGTGGTCGCTTGTGGAGAAGCTGTACGTGAAGTTGCCGAGCGGGTTGCCCTCGTTGTTGTCGGATATGGCGTCGGAGAAATCCACCGTGTAAGTGGTGTTCTCCTTGAGGGAGTCCTTCAGTTCCACGGTGATTTTCTTTCCCGCGCCCTTTATCTCGGGCATTTCCATCTGCGGCGGCGAGACGACCACCTTTTCGGTGGGGTTGTCCACCTGTATGAACTCGCTGAAATATATGCTTATCTTCTTCGACTTCACGTTGAGGCCCTTGTCGGCGGGCGAGCACGCCACTACGCGCGGCGGTGTCTCGTCGTACCATCCTCCGTCGGGCTGCCCCATCTTTGCGCACGAGGCGAGCACGGCAACGACAATCGCCGCCGCTGTCCAGTTCCATATCCAGTGTATTGTCCTACGCTTTCTTGCCATAAGTGTGTCCTGTTCCTCTGTGCCGCCCGTGTCAGTTCATCTTCAGCAGTTCGTCGATATGCTTGCGGCTGTTGCTGAGCCGCGGCACCTTGTGCTGTCCGCCGAGTTTGCCGCCGGCCTTTAGCCAGTCGTTGAAGAGCCCCGTCCTTGCCTTCACTATCTCCAGGTGCTGCAGTGTGATGTCCTTGTATCTCTTCGCCTCGTAGTCGCTGTTTATCTCTTGCAGCTTCTTGTCGAGCAGGGCGGTGAAGAGACTGATGTCCTCGGGCTCCTTCGAGAACTCGATGAGCCACTGGTGGCGGCATTTGGCGTTGCCGTCCATGAAAACCGGCGCGGCGGTGTATTCGAGCACCTCGGCGCCCGTCCGCTCGCAGGCGTAGGCGAGACCTTTCTCCGCGTTGTCCACGATGAGTTCCTCACCGAAGGCGTTGATGAAATGCTTTGTCCTGCCGGTGATGACGAACTTGTACGGGTTGGTGGAGGTGAACATCACGGTGTCGCCGATGACATACCGCCACAGTCCGCACGATGTGGATATCACCATGGCGTAGTTCCTGTTCTTCTCCACTCCCCACAGCGGCACCACGGTGGGGTTGTCGTTGCCGAACTCGTCCATGGGGATGAACTCATAGAACACCCCGTAGTCGATCATCAGCGACATGGACTTGTCGGCAGGGTCGTCCTGCAGTCCGAAGAAGCCCTCGCTGGCATTGTATGTTTCCATGTAGTGCATGCCGGGCGAGGTGATGAGCTGTTCGTATTGCTTGCGGTAAGGCGTGAAAGCCACGCCGCCGTGGAAGAACACCTCCAGGTTGGGCCACACCTCCTCGAGATGCGTCTTGCCCGTTATCTCCATTATCCTTGTCAGCACGGAGAGCATCCACGAGGGCACTCCGCTGATGTTCGTCACGTTTTTCCCTATCGTCTCCCTCGCTATGCGCTCGCGCTTTTCCTCGAAGTCGGCGAGCAGGGCGGTGGATTTCTTGGGCACTCTCACGAGGTTTGCCAGAGGGTTGATGTTCTCGATGAGAATCGCGCTGAGGTCGCCCACGAGCGACCCCGCCACGTTGTAGTTCGGCGAGTGGCTTCCGCCCAGGATGAGGCCTTTGCCGTCGAAGATGCGGCTCTTGGGGTTGTTGCGCAGATAGAGTACCACGGCGTCGGTCCCTCCGGCATAGTGTATGTTCTTGAGGCCGTCCCGGCTCACGGGGATGAACTTGCTCTTGTCGTTGGTCGTGCCCGACGACTTGGCGTACCATTTCACCTTGCCCCGCCACAGCACGTCGCTCTCTCCGTGGCGCATCCTGTCGATGTCCGCCTTCAGTTCCTCGTATGTATTCACGGGCACCTTGGCCGCGAAGTCCTCATACGACCTTACGGCATCGAAGGAGTGTTGCCTGCCGTATTCCGTGTCGCCTGCCGTATCCGTGAGATATGTCAGGGCTTGCATCTGCAGCTCCTCGGCGTTGTTGACGTAGCGTTCTATTTCCTTTTGCCTTAACGTGAAGGCCTTGCTCACTATATTTGTAAGAGACATGTTCTTTTTAATTTTTCTTTTGTTCTTCCCTGTTGATAAGTTCCAGCAGCTTCTCCACCGCTTCCTCCTCGGGGATGTTCTTTTCCACACACTCCTTGCGGCGGTACAGTGAAATCTTTCCCCTGCCAGCCCCCACGTATCCGTAGTCGGCATCCGCCATTTCGCCGGGGCCGTTCACTATGCAGCCCATGATGCCGATCTTGAGACCCTTCATGTGGCTTGTGGCTTCCTTGATGCGCGCGATGGTTTTACGCAGGTCATACAGGGTCCTGCCGCATCCCGGGCAACTGATGTATTCCGTTTTTGTCGTTCTCAGGCGTGCAGCCTGCAGTATGGCGAAAGCTGTCGTCTCCACGTCCGTATGCGGCAGTGTGCCCATGTTCATCAGCCAGATGCCGTCGGCGAGACCGTCGAAGAGCAGCGCGCTCATGTCGGCGGCAGCCTCGATCTGGAAATCGCTTTTCTGCTCCTTGGCGAACCTGTAGTGCTGGCAGAACACGATGGGGTTCTTTATCCCCTCTGCCATCAGCTCGTGGGCGAAAGCCCGTTGCTCGCCCAGGCAGTTCACGTTGTGGCTTATCGACACGGGCACCACGTCGGGGTTGGCTTTCAGGCAGGCGATGTATTCCTCGCTCGGCGACCCGTAGGGGATGATGAGGAATTTCAGTTTCGCCTCCGTGCTTTGCAGGAACGGGATGAACGGGAAGGGGAATACGGGGAACAGGTTGTCTTCGAGTCCCATGCGCTTCATTACCTCCCGGAAGGTGTCATACACGTTGAAGTCCACGATGTATTTCTGATTCGGGTCCACGTTGGCAGGCATCTTCTGGCTTGTGTATATGTAGTCGGGCTTCATGTCGGGGTTGTCGACCCCATCCATGTTGCAGTCAATCCTGCTGCTTATCACCACCGGCACGTTGTTGCCCCCGATATTTCCCACATGGTCCGTGGTGCGCCTCTCGGGGTTCACCCAGTTGAACTGTTCCGCCGCGATGCCCGGCACGAGGGAGTGTCCGGCGCGTTTCGCCATATAGTCGGCGAGGTGTCTTGCCACGGGGATTTCAGCCTCCGGCTCCTCGCTGAGCGACACGCGTATGGTGTCGCCGATGCCGTCGGCGAGCAGTGCCCCGATGCCCACCGCACTTTTTATCCTTCCGTCCTCGCCGTCTCCGGCTTCGGTAACGCCGAGGTGCAGCGGATAGTCCATGCCTTCCTTTGCCATGGTGTCCACGAGAAGTCTCACCGACCTCACCATCACCACGGTGTTGCTTGCCTTGATGGAGATTACCACGTCATTGAATTTCTCTCTCTTGCAGATGCGCAGAAATTCCATGCAGCTCTCCACGATGCCCTCCGGCGTGTCTCCGTAGCGCGACATGATGCGGTCGGAGAGTGACCCGTGGTTCACTCCTATCCGCACTGCCGTGTGGTTCTCGCGGCAGATATTGAGAAAGGGCACGAACTGCTTTTCTATCTTCTCCAGTTCGGCGGCATATTCCCCGTCGGTGTATTCCAGTTTCTTGAACGTGCGCGCCGGGTCTACGTAGTTGCCGGGGTTTATCCTCACCTTCTCGGCGTAGAGTGCCGCCACGTCCGCCACGTGGGGGTTGAAATGCACGTCTGCCACGAGCGGCGTCATGTATCCGTCGGCGCGCAGCTTGGCGTTGATGTTCTTCAGGTTCTCCGCCTCGCGCACTCCCTGTGTGGTGAGGCGCACGTATTCGCCCCCGGCGTTGATAATCCTTTCGGCCTGTGCTGCGCACGCGCCGGTGTCGGTGGTCGGTGTCGTTGTCATCGACTGCACCCTTATGGGGTTGTCGCCGCCGAGCGGCGTAGCTCCCACGTTCACCTGACGGGTGTGCCGGCGGGAGTAGTTGAATAGGTCAATTTCGTAGGTCATGTTCTTCTGTTCTTTTCTTGGAGCTGCGTGCAGGGTGGGGCAGGGCGCGGTCAGTTCGTCTTGAACTTGTATTTCACCTCCGCCAAGTCCTTGTTGGCCTTCTCTATCTTCTCTCCGAGTCCGGCCTTGTAGTCTGCCATCTTTCCTGCAAGCTCCGCGTCGGCGAGAGCCATTATCTCCACGGCGAGTATGGCGGCGTTCATCGCGCCGTTGATGCCCACCGTAGCCACGGGTATTCCGGGCGGCATCTGTATGATGCTCAGCATGGCGTCCATACCGTCGAGGGCACTGCCCTTGATGGGCACTCCGATAACGGGGAGCGTGGTCGAGGCGGCTATCACTCCCGGCAGGGCGGCGGCCATACCGGCTCCGGCGATGATTACCTTCACGCCGCGTCCGGCGGCCTGCTTGGCGAATGTCTCCACGGCATCCGGCGTGCGGTGTGCCGACAGGGCGTTCACCTCGAAGGGCACTTCCATGTCGTCGAGGAACTTCATTGCTTTCTCCATTACGGGCAGGTCGCTCGTGCTGCCCATTATGATGCTTACTGATGGTTTCATTGTCGTATTCTTGTTTTGTTGTTTCCTTTCTATAGTCATTGCCTTACGCCTATATATAATATAAGGTGTAGCCTCTATATCATATAAGGTATGGCTTCGTTTTCCCCCATGAACTGCGTTGCTCCCCCCTGCCGTCACACTATGATTACGGTGATGAACCCCGTGGCTACTCCCAGCAGGAATCCCACGTAGATTTGTGGCAGCGTGTGCTGGCGGAGGATCATCCTGGCGGTGCCGATAAGTCCCGCGAGGAGTATTATGGCGCACAGCCACCATGTGGGGTTGAACATGAATATGGCGGCGAACGCTGTCAGTGCGCCTGTCATGGACCCTATCGCCGCCATGTGGACGGATATTTTCCACCACAGGTTCACTATGGAGCATGTCACCTGCATGGCGAGAGCTGCCACCACGATGCTTCCCATGAGGTGGGGCATGTGGTAGAGTGTCATCACGTAGTAGCACATGAAATAGCAGAGTATCGACACGAGGTAGGGTATCATGCGTCTCTCCCTAGTGCCGAGTTCGAAGGGTGCCCAGCCGTGGTATCTGTTGTAGAGCCTGATGAGGTTTGTGGGCATGAACACGGTGAAGATGTAGGCTATGGCCAGTACCGTGGCCTTGTACGCCAGCGGCAGCAGGCTGAGGTAGCTGAAGGTGAACAGCACCGCCAGTCCGATGAGGGGCAGGTAGAACGGCGAGGAGAGCAGGCTCACTGCCTTTGCCATTATCATGATGTTTCTTATCTTCATTTTCTTCTTAGTCGTGCCACGGGTATTCCCAGTTGTTCCCTGTATTTGGCTATGGTGCGCCGGGCGATGGGGTAGCCCTTGCCCTGCAGCTCCTTTGTCAGCGCATCGTCGCTGAGCGGTTTTTTCTTGTCTTCGCCGGCCACGAGTTCCTTGAGGGCCGACTTTATGCTGCGCGTCGACATCTCCTCCCCGTTGTCCTTCTTCACCTTGTCGCTGAAGAAATGGCGCAGCTTGAACACGCCCCAACGGGTCTGGGCGTACTTCATGTTGCTCACCCTGGATATTGTCGATTTGTCGAGGCCGGTGCGCTGTGCCACGTCCTCGAGAATCATCGGCTTGATGTCGCTCTCGTCACCGTCCTGAAAGAACTTGCTCTGTATCTCGGTTATGGCCTTCATCGTGGCGTAGAGCGTGTGCCGCCTCTGCCTTATGGCGTCGATGTAGCCTTGGGCGCGCTCCACCTTTTCCTTGGCGTAGAGCAAGGCCTCCTTGTCGCGCTTCGTCATCGACGCCTTGTTCTCGTGGTATCCCTTGATGAGTTCGGTGAACGAGGGCGACACGTGCAGCTCGGGGATGTTGCCGCCGTTGACGCTGAACGTCACGGTGCCGTCGTCGTCGGTGTCCACCACGAAGTCGGGTGTTATCTGCTGCATGTTGCGGCTCTCCGTCTCGCCGAGCGATGCGCCGGGCTTAGGGTTGAGCTTCAGCAGTTCGGCGCGCACCGTTTCTGCCGTCGTTTCGTTCATTGCCGTCTGCCGCCGTATCTTGTCCCAGTGCTTGTTCATGAACTCGTCGAAATGGCTGGCGATGACCTTGTGCATGAGGTCTTTCACGCGCGACGGCGGACGGCGGTCAATCTGCAGCAGCAGGCACTCCTGCAGACTGGCGGCTCCGATGCCTGCGGGGTCGAAGCCCTGCAGCGTCTTTATGAGTTTCGCCACATCCTTCTCGCTGTAGTCTATGTTGTGGTACACGGCGAGCTCGTCGCTGATGCTGTCAGCCGACTTGCGGAGCAGTCCGTCGCTGTCGAGCGACCCTATGATGTATTCCATCACCTGCCGCCCGGTGTCGTCGAGGTCTACGTCCACCATCTGGCTTTTCAGACTGTCGTAGAACGATGTCTGTTCGCCGTACACCATTTCCTCGTAGTCCGCCGTATCGGCGCTGGCATACGGCGAGGGACTTGCCGCGTCGGGCATCTGGTCGTCCATGCCGATGTTCGAGAGTGCGTCGTCGAGTGCCGACTCCCGGTCCTCCCTTTCCTCCCTTTCCGTTTCGCCGTAGTCGTCGCTGTCGTCGGCAGTCTCCCCGGAACGGTCCTCGGCGGTTTCGCCGGGATAGTCGGCAGCATCCTCCGGACCGGAACTTTCAATGGCGGGATTGTCGTCAATCTCCGCCTGAATGTTCTGCTCCAGTTCGGTGATAGGCATTTCGAGCAATTTCACGGCAAGCATCTGCTGCTGCGTGAGTTTCTGCACCTGCACCGCCTTCTGTTCCTGACTTTGTATCAACTTCTGTGGCATGTCGCTGCAAAAGTATAAAATTTTATTCGTAAACGTGTTCTATAAAAATGAAATAATGTGTAAAGTACCCGGTTCTTTGGTTAAAAGACCTGTTCGTGAGCTTCAAGGCACAGTTTCTCCAACCTTGCGGCAAGGGGCTTGACCGTATGGCTGGGCTGGCTCCCTCCCCCTGAAATTTGTAAAGAAACATCCTTGGCAAAATGTTCTAAATGTCGCATTTTGAGAGAACCGGGATGTCGGATATTTGGGCGGGGATGGGCATGGATTCTATAGGTCTTATAAAACGTTGGTTATCAACAAGATAAAAACCTGCTAAAAATAGACGTGTCGTTTCCTCCGGATAAAGCATTGCTTTTCGGGGAGGAAACGATAGCTTTGCCCGGAGGAAACGATAGCTTTGCTCCGCGAAAAGCACTGCTCTGCCAATTGCATGGAAATCAAAAATGTTCCAAATGTCGTTTTTTCGACATTCCCGGAAGAGGTAACATCATCCGACTCTTTCTCCACCAACAAACGAAAGGCTATTATGGCAAAGCTGACTACTCATGTCTTCCTGTCATGTAGAAAATCATGTTCGGATTTACAGCCGAAACAGTGAAAAATTAGGAAGAAAAGCATATATGACATGATTGTCTTTTTAAAATTTTACTATCTTTGCACCCGATATGAAGAATGTATTGATGGAATTGGGTAATGTTCCGGTGTCGTCTTCAACTATATTGTCTCTTTATCCTGGCCTAAAGAGCAAAAGAACTAAGATTGCCACACTGGAAAAGGCGAATGAAATCATTCGTCTAAAGCGGAATCTGTTCATTGTAAATCCTGATGAAACGAGTATCAAGCTTTCCACAGGATTGATAGCGAACCATCTGTTAGCCCCGTCCTATGTCTCCATGCAGACAGCATTGAGATATTACGGGCTTATCCCCGAGGCTGTATATACAACGCAGTCCATGACCTTCAAGGCTGCCAGAGATTTTCGAACTCCTGTCGGGAATTTCCGTTATCTGCACATTTCCAGAGAAGCATATCCTATAGGCATCACTCAAATCAAGGAAGGCAATGTCGTATATGTCATGGCAACACCAGAAAAGGCGTTGTGTGACCTGCTCGCAAATACGTCTGGTGTAAACTTGCGCTTTAAGAAAGAAGCTTTGACGTTCCTTGAGGATGACCTCAGGTTGGATATGGAGAAATTCCAGACTTTCGACAGGACGATACTGGAAGAATATGCAAAGGTAGGGAAAAAGGCAACGTCAGTCCAGACAATTATAAAACTCCTAAGCGATTATGAATGACATATTCCAAAATATGTTGTCCGCATACGACCTCTCGACGGACCAGGCGACACGCAATGCGACATTCGAGGTAAACCAGCAAGTAATCCTTGCCGGCCTGTACCATGGCGGATTCTTCGATAAGGCAGCGTTCTATGGGGGGACCTGCCTAAGGATATTTCACGGTTTGCAGCGTTTCAGCGAAGACATGGACTTTTCCTTGTTGGAGTCTGACGACCACTTTGACTTTACGCAATACTTCCAGCCAATCATTGATGAGTTTGCTGCCATAGGCCGTCGTGTGGAAATAAGGAAGAAGGACAAGAAGAGCTTCGGGAAGGTGGAGTCCGCCTTTCTGAAAGACAATACTGATGTCTACGATGTGTCGTTCCAGACAGAAAGGTCGGTCAAAATCAAGATAGAGGTGGACACCAATCCTCCTCTTGAATTTTCCACCGAGCAAAAGCTGTTGCTGGAACCACGTTCCTTCATGACCCGGTGCTTCACCCTCCCGGACTTGTTTGCAGGCAAGATGCATGCCCTTGTGTACCGTGCATGGAAGAATCGCGTGAAGGGGCGTGACTGGTATGACTTTGAGTGGTACGTCCGGCACAAGATACCTTTGGATTTCAATCATCTTCGGGAAAGAATCAAAGAATTCAATGGATGTGAGAAAAGCAAGGAAGGGTTTCTTGATGATTTAAGGCAAAGGCTTTCTTCTTCGGATATCAATCAGGTGAAAGCGGATGTCCTGCCGTTTGTAAAAGACCCAAGCGAACTGCAAATCTGGTCTAATGATTATTTCATGCAACTGGCAAGTTTGGTGAGATTTGAATAAATTGAAGTGTTGCTTGCAATATTTGAAAAGTGTTCCAAATGTTTTGATTTGGACGGGTAGGGTCATGGAAAACGCATCTCTTGGCCCTGTCTTGCTCCATGATTGCAAATATTCCTCCAAAAGAAGTGGGTTTCTCGGATTTTATTCGTATTTTTGCCATGTCATTCATAATTTTTGCTTGGTTTGAAAAACAGCGCTAGATTAGGTGAAAATTTTGACATGACAAAATTCCGGGCAACTTTTTGTTGTCCGGATGCTCATGAAATGTTAAATTATAGTGCTGCGGAATTTAGGATGAAGACAAAAGGTTTTATCATCTCTCTACTTGCATTGCTGAACAACTGCGTATGCGGTTTGGCTGGCGAGCCGGGAGTGAAGATATTGCTGAAGAGCGGACAGCAACTGAGCTTTTGTTTCAAGCAAAAGCCTTTGGTAAAAACAACGCCACAGGAGCTTACCCTATATGCAGAAGACAAAATTTGGGTGAGTTGTCCATATGCAGATGTTCTGCGTATGGAGATGGTTGACAATGTTGAGACTGGCATCATTTCCACAAAAGTCTCAAAGAACGCCATAACCGTAAAGACCTCCGCCGATGCCATTGACATTTCTGGACTCTCTGCCGGCGAGACCGTGACCATCTGCACCACAGGCGGTATGGAGACATTACATACCGCAGCAGACACAGACGGCAGGGTGTCGATAACACTGTCTGCACTGCCTAAAGGCATCTACGTCATTACAACAGGCAGCGGAATAAATTACAAGTTCTATCACAATTAAATCCCAACACAATTAAATCCCAACTTACTATGAATAAAATACAAACTTTCTTAGCGGCAATCGTAATAACGGCAGCCTCCGCCAACACCGCATCAGCCCAACAAGTATCATTGTGGAAAAACGGAGTACGGATATACCAGACATCAACGGCAGATGTTGACAGCATCACATTCACTGAGCGGACATCAACACCGTCTGCGGACAATCTTGAGCTTTCCGACCTCACGGGCACATGGTTAATCACACATAGCAAAGGAAGCCGCACGGAAGCTGGCTCAATAGTGAAAGAATGGGACGAGGACACCGAAGTTGAATTCAACTGTATCGTAATACGAAACGTCGACCAAAGGGCATACATTCCGTTTATGGAAAACAGCGGTGAAGTATGGAATGAAGAGGGCAACGGGGAGATTGATATCATAGACGGAAAACTCGTTTACAAAGAAGGCGATTACACATACTTCAACTTGCTGGAATATACAGACAACACAGCAGTTGTGGAGTATGGATTCGAAGACAGTAACAGAAGCAAGCGGTACACTGACACGATGAAACGTATAAGCAAGCGTACAGATGTGCTGCGTACGGAGAGCAACACATCACCTGCTCAATTGGAAACAATACCCTACCTCAACTATTCTGACTTGACTGGCACTTGGCAAATCACTAATCTAAAGACACTGATTGAATCAAGTACCAGTAGTGTCCCCCAAAAAGAGGACATAAGCGACTTAAAAGACTATCTGGTATTCTTCCCGGATGGCAGATACGGCTATCTTGAATATAGCGACTCTAGGAACGATTGGCATCTCGACGGGCATGAATATAGGAGCTACACAGTTGAAAATGGTGCACTAAGCATTCCCGGCGCAATGTTGCTTGAGTATGACAAAGACGGCAAGGCAAGAGCTTTCTTCTCATTTACACGCGACAACGGCTCTGAGGAAAATCTAATCATGACGTTAAAACGCGTCAGCGACAAAACTGACTATATCAACTATACAGAATAAGAAGAATACATACGCCAATATTGCATTGCGAAAATAAGTTTTTCCGACATTAATGCCAATATAGATACAAAAGAGGTGTCCTGCCAGATGATAGTTTGTCATCGTAGGCTGGACACCTTTTTTTTTGCGTGTAACCGTTATTTTGCTTGTGCTTCAATCACCCAGTCGGTGATGTTGCCCTGCGTGGAGTCGAAATTGATGCCCACCTTTGTTATGGGCTTTCCGCTGAGGGCGAACCGCCGGCGGTAGTTCTTCAGGTTGATTTGCTGCATGGCAGCCTGCGCTGACTGGTTTAGCTTCAGTTCGAGGAGGTAGAGGTCGGTATTGGTGAGGAGCACTATGTCCACTCTGCCTTTGGGGGTGTGTACCTCCACGTCTACGAGGTAGTCGGTGAGGAGGGAGAAGACAATAAAGAGCATCTGCTGGTAGTGTCCCTCGTGGTTCGTGGCGTTGCAGTAGGGTACAGTGCCGAGGAACGTCTGCAGCAGTTGGAGGGCACCGTCCATGTCCTGCTTGTCGAGAGCCTGGGCTATGCGGCGCGCCGTGTTGGTGGTGGCGAGGGTGTTTCGGGTGACGTACGAGGGGATGAGCGCCTTTGTCAGCCCTACCTTTACCTCCTTGTTGGGCACGTCGAGGGTGTAGTAGTCGTAGTCCCGGTTGTAGTCCTTGATGGTGATGTATCCGCTCTGGTAGAGCAGTGGCATGATGGTGGTCATGTTCTCGGTGGGAGCGTCGAACTCGCTGTCGTCGGCTTCGACGCGGCAGATGTCGGTAGGCAGGGTGTCGTACTTGCGCATCATGTTGATGAGGTACGTCGGTGTGCCGGAGGTGAACCAGTATGCACCCAGTTCTCTTTTGGCAAAACAGTTGAGCAGACTGTAGGGGTTGAACACGTCGGGCGACTTCTTGGAGAAATGGTAGCCGTCGTAGTGCTCCTTGAGTTTGGCTATGGTTTTTTCGCGTGAATAGTCCAGGGCATTTGCGAGCATATCGATGTCTTCAGCCGGGCAAAGCCATCGTTTCCTCCCCGAAAAGCACTGCTCCTTGAAAACAGGACAAAAGCAAAAGTGTTCCAAATGTCTTATTTTTGATTTGGGTGTGGAGGATCATGGAAAACGCATCTCTTGGCTCTGCCCAGTGAGCAATAGTGGTTAAAATCTGCAAATAAGTTTGTGGGTTCCGACAAATACCAGTATATTTGCACTACTCTTTGCGGAAATAGCTCAGTTGGTAGAGCACAACCTTGCCAAGGTTGGGGTCGCGGGTTCGAGTCCCGTTTTCCGCTCCAGGCTGGTTCTAAGAGTAACTTTTACGGATTGGAACACGCCTCTGATGATGCCGCAATGGTGGAATTGGTAGACACGAGGGACTTAAAATCCCTTGGCCAGTGATGGTCGTGCGGGTTCGAGTCCCGCTCGCGGCACGTTTTATGGAGAACTTGCAATAAAGCCTCCGCCGAATCAATCAACGCGCGTTCCGAATCCGCGCTCCTAATAACATCATCCTGTCTGAAATTCTTTTAAAACCTTTATTTAATATGCAAAAGAAAATAGTCTTATTCCTTTCGGCAGCGGCGTTAGTGGCACTGACGTCATGTTCAAAGCTTGGAGCTTTGTCAGCCGACAATTTCACAGTCGTTCCCAATCCTCTTGAGACGGAAGCAGGAAAGGTGCCCGCAACAATCAACGGCAAGTTCCCAGAGAAATACATGAAGAAGAAGGCTGTTGTGACCGTAACTCCGGAGCTGCGATATGGCAACGGGCAGGCCGCCAAGGGACAGTCCGCCACATTCCAGGGAGAGAAGGTGACTGACAACAACCAGACGATACAATACAAGGCAGGGGGCAACTACACTATGAAGACAAGCTTCGACTACGTGCCGGAGATGCAGAAGAGCGACCTCTACCTCACGTTCGACGCCTACCTCGGCAACAAGAAGGTTGATGTGCCCGAAGTGAAGGTGGCGACAGGCGTGGTGGCCACGTCGGAACTCTACAAGAAGACCCTCGCCGGCGACGGCGGCTGCATAGCTCAGGACGCCTACCAGCGCGTGAACGAGCAGAAGCAGGAGGCACGCGTGAAATTCCTCATCAACCAGGCAAATCTGCGCAAGAGCGAGATGAAGAACAACTCGGTGAAGGAGTTCGTGGAAATGCTCAAGAAAATCAACGCCGACAAGGAAGGGCTCAACATAAAGAATGTGGACGTGCAGGCTTACGCCTCGCCCGACGGCGGAGTGAAATTCAACGACAAGCTCGCAAGCCAGCGTCAGGACGTGTCGGAGAAATACGTGAAGAACACCCTCAAGAGCACCAAGGTGAACACCGACGTGACGGCAAGCTATACGGCTCAGGACTGGGAAGGCTTCAAGGAACTCGTGGCAGCGTCGAACCTGCAGGACAAGGACGTGATACTCCGCGTGCTGTCCATGTATCAGGACCCGCAGGAGCGCGAGACGCAGATCCGCAACATGTCGGCAGGCTTCCGCGAACTCGCCGACGGCATCCTGCCCGAACTGCGCCGTTCACGCCTCACCATCAACTACGAGACGATAGGACGCAGCGACGATCAGATAAAGCAGCAGTACAAGGATGACGCCAGCAAGCTCAGCGTGGACGAGCTGCTCTACAACGCCAACCTCGAGACCGACGCCGACGCCAAGGAGGCCATCTACAAGAAGACGACGGAGCTGTATCCCAACGACAGCCGCGCCTACAACAATGTGGCAGCTCTCGAATTTGCGAAGGGCAACAACGCCGAGGCAAAGAAATATCTCGACAAGGCTCTCGCCGCAGGCGGCAACTCTGCCGAGGCAAATGCCAACAAGGGACTTCTGGCTCTCCTCGACGGCAACACCTCGGAGGCGCAGAACTACATCGCCAAGGCCAGCGGGGCAAACAACCTGAACCAGGCCGTGGGGGCACTCAACATCGCCAACGGCAAGTATGCCCAGGCCGAGGAGGCTCTCAAGGGGCAGAACAACAACACTGCGGCATTGGCGCAGATTCTTAACAAGAACTACGCCGCGGCGCAGAACACCCTCGCCAACGTGAAGAACAAGAATGGCATGACGGACTACCTCAACGCCATCCTCAATGCCCGCCAGGGCAACAACAGCGCTGCATCGACATACCTGAAGAGCGCGCTGCAGAAGGACCCGAGCCTTGCGCAGTATGCCGCCGGCGACCTCGAATTTCTCAACGTGAGCAAGTGACGGCGCACCGCAAAGGCGACTTGAAGGTTCGGCCGGATTTTTAATGACAACATAACAGGAGAGGGCTGCCGATAAGAATATTGGCAAGACCCTCTCCTGCTCTTTAGACATGAAGCATATAGTTACAATTATTGCCGCCGCCACAATGTTGCTCGCGGCATGCGGCACGTCCGACGGCTATTTCACCATCGAAGGACGCTTCCTCAACATGAACCAGGGGGATATATATGTCTACAGCCCTGACGGCGTGATTAACGGCATCGACACGATAAAGGTGAACGGCGGGCGTTTCGCCATGAAAATACCATGCACGCGGCAGGGAACGCTGATGCTCGTGTTCCCCAACTTCTCCCGGCAGCCGGTCTTTGCGCAGTCGGGCGAGGGAGTGGACATAAAGGCCGACGCCTCCCATCTGAAGGAAATGGAAGTGACGGGCACCGACGATAACGAGCTGATGACCGACTTCCGCCTTGCCACCGCCTCCGCCTCGCCGCCCGAGGCAGAGAAACTTGCCGAACACTACATACGCGACAACGCCGGGTCGCCGGTGGCGACCTATCTCGTGGGCAGGTATTTCGCCACGGCAGGCAACGTGGCAAACCTGAAGAAGGCACGCCGGCTGCTCAGCGTCATCGACAAGGAGCAACCTAAGAACGGCAACGTGGTGCGGCTGCGGAGACACGTGGATATGATGCTCACGGCGAATACGGGCGCCATGCTGCCGCACTTCACGGCACGGACAACAAGCGGCGCAACCGTCACGACCGCCACGCTAAAAGGCAAGTATGCCGTCATAGCGACATGGGCGTCGTGGAGCAACGAGAGCCAAAATGCCATGCGGCACATCAACGATATGGTAGACAGGCAGGGCGGCAAGGTCGTGGCATTGGGAATATGCCTCGATGCCAGTCCTCGGGAATGCGACAAGGCGGCCCAGGTGCAGAGATACACCGTGGCGAACGTGTGCGACGGACAACTCTTCGACAGTCCGTTGCTGCGCACACTAGGTCTGCATGCCGTGCCCGACAACATCTTGGTGAGTCCCGACGGCAAGATACTGGCGCGCGGAGTGACGGCAGACGAACTGGAAAAATACATAAGGTAAACATTGGAATACGCATCATGGCGTGGACATCGTGCCAGCCTTGACGGAGGAACAACCCATTCATAATGATAGTAAAGACCTACAGCGCAGCGGTGAACGGCCTCGAGGTGACCACCGTGACCGTGGAGATAAGCATGACACGCGGAGTGATGTTCCATCTCTCCGGGCTTGCCGACGCCGCAGTGAAGGAAAGCCACGACCGCATAGTGGCGGCACTGCAGAACAACGGCTACAAATTCCCCACTGCCGACGTGACGGTGAACATGGCGCCCGCCGACCTGCGCAAGGAGGGCAGCGGCTATGACCTGCCCCTCGCCGTGGGAATACTCGCTTCGATGGACAAGGTGAATGCCGACATGCTCCAGCAGTATATGCTTGTGGGCGAACTCGGGCTCGACGGACAGCTGCAGCCCGTGCGCGGCACACTGCCCATTGCCATAAGGGCAAGGGCGGAGAAATTCAAGGGGCTGATAGTGCCGAAACAGAACATACGCGAGGCGGCGGTGGTGAACAACCTCGATGTCTACGGTATGGAGAACCTGTCGCAGGTCGTGTCGTTCCTCAACGGCGCCGGCGGTTTCGAGCCCATGCGCATTGACACAAGAAAGGAGTTCTACGAGCAGCAGGCGAATTTCGAGTTGGATTTCAGCGATGTGCGTGGACAGGAAAACGTGAAGCGCGCCATGGAGGTGGCTGCTGCCGGCGGACATAACCTCATAATGATAGGTCCGCCGGGAAGCGGCAAGTCGATGATGGCGAAACGCCTGCCCTCGATACTGCCTCCGCTGTCGCTCGCCGAAAGTCTTGAGACAACCCAGATACACTCCGTGGCTGGAAAGCTCGGCAAGGGCATGTCGCTCATCTCGCAGCGTCCCTTCCGCTCGCCCCACCACACCATATCGCAGGTGGCACTCGTGGGGGGAGGGTTCAGTCCGCAGCCCGGCGAAATATCGTTGGCGCACAACGGTGTGCTCTTCGCCGACGAACTGCCGGAATTCAACAAGGCCACCCTCGAAGTGCTGCGCCAGCCGCTCGAAGACCGCAAGATAACCATCTCGCGCGCCAAATACACCATTGAATATCCCTGTTCCTTTATGTTCGTGGCAAGCATGAACCCTTGTCCCTGCGGTTATTTCAATGACCCTACACACCACTGCGTGTGTACGCCGGGACAGATACAGCGCTACATGAACAAAATCAGCGGCCCCTTGCTCGACCGCATCGACATACAGTGCGAGATAACCCCCGTACCCTTTAAGGACATATCCAGGGCGCAGCCCGGAGAACCCAGCGAGGCCATACGGCAGCGCGTGGTCAAGGCGCGTAACATCCAGAGCGAGCGTTTCAAGGATGTGCCCGGCGTGCATTGCAACGCCCAGATGACGGAGCGCATGATACACCAGTATGCCGAACCCGGCGAGGACGGTGTCAATCTGCTTCGCACGGCGATGGAGAGGCTCAGTCTCTCGGCGCGGGCTTACAACCGCATCCTCAAGGTGGCGCGCACCATTGCTGACCTCGCTGGCAGTGCCGGCGTGGAGGCTGAACACCTTGCCGAGGCTATCGGCTACCGCCAGCTCGACCGCAGCGATTGGGCGGAGAGGGGGCTGTGACGAGACCATAATAGTAGAAATCTTATATAGCGTGGGATTTATAGGACACGCCTTAAAAGTTTAGCAATGAGATACAAAAGCAAATGTTTTTTGGGGGCTTTGACAGTAGCCTCCATGATGTTCGTGTCGTGCGCCAGCGACAATTACGACGGCGGTCACGACGCAACAACGGTAACAGAACTCACCGACAACGTGTGCGATGCCTTGGGCAAGTCGGCGGTTGAAGAGTTTTTGGCCTTTGCCGAGAACCCCCGCTGCAGTTTCTACTCCGCCAAGAGCAGTGCCTATCTCATGGAATGGGCCAAGAAGCATGGCATGGAATACGGGGTGGACGACTCGCTCAACGTGTGGATTGACGTGCCTGCCAATGCAGCAGACATGGAAGCACTGCCCAAGGTTATCCTGCAGGCCCACCAGGACATGGTGTGCGACTCCAAGCCTGGCGAGACCTACGACTACCGGCAGGTGGTGGGTGAGCCATACTACGACGGCACCAAGCTGAAGGGCAGGAAACTGAACCTCGGCGCTGACGACGGCATCGGCGTGGGCATGGCCTTGGCCGTTGCCAAGAGCAACGTGGCGCACGGTCCGCTGCGCCTGATATTCACCACCAACGAAGACTGCGGCATGTATGGCGTGATGGCACTGTCGCCTGCGGTGATTGACGCAGACTATCTCATCAGCTTCGACGACGAGGACTATGCGAAAGTTACTACGGGATGCTTGGGAGGCTACGCCAACGACATGAAGAAAACCTACGCCGTGACCCAGGCTGCGGCTGGTTGCAAGGCGGTGACGCTGGAAATGGCAGGACTGCTCGGCGGACACAGCGGTTTGATGATAGGCAAGCACAGGCTTAGCGGAGCTACCGTCCTTGCAAAAGTCGTGAAGGACGTAGTAACCCCTAACGGGGGCAAGCTCGTGAGTATAGACTGCGGTCCCGCCATAAATGCCATTGCCAATAAGCTCAAGATGCAGTTTGTTGTGGATGCTGGCAAGGCCGAAGCATGCAAGACAGCCATAGAGAAAATACTTGCGGATTTCAAGGCTGAATACGCCGAAGAATCCTTCACCAAAGAATGCACCGTGGCTGATATATCCGCCGTAGACGCAGCCAATGCCTGCCCGGAGCAGATACTTGACGACATAAACAAGTATTTCGCCGCGCGTACACAAGGCGTGGTGGAACGCGAGGGAACTGACGGCCTCGTAACGAAATCGAACAACATCGGCGTAGTGACACTCGACAAAGGCAACCTGACAATCACGAGCCTGCTGCGATCCTACAGCAACGACTGGATAAGCAGCGAGGCAACAAGCATCGCGGCTCTTGCCGCCGCAATGGGGATGAAGATAGACAACGAGATAACACTGCCGGCATGGGACACGCCCGACGACGACCCTTTCCTGAGTTATGTCTACAACATCTACAAGGAACTTGAACCCAAGACAATCAAGCGCAAGGCCGAGGGCGGTCTGGAATGTGCCTACTTCCTGCAGAAGAAACCTTCGCTCAAGACCATAGCGCTGGGTCCCGACATCAAAGGCGCACACACCAGCGACGAGTATGTGGACACCGCCACGATGAAGCCGCTGATGAAAGTGGTGATGACCATCTTGCAGAAGATGGGTACACAGGGCAAGTAGCCATGCGGCAGGCTATCCCTGCGCCCTGATGTCCCTTGGCGACGAGCCAAGCTCGCGTTTCACGTATTTACCGAAGAACGACAGGTTGTCGAACCCTGCCTCGGCGGCTATCTCCTTGATACTCTTGTCGGATGACGTGAGCATGTTGTGGATGTAGTTTGCCGTGGCTTGGTTGATGAGATAGGATGCCGTGTGCCCGGTCTGCTTCTTGCATACGGAGGAGAGGTACTTGGGCGTGATGCAGAGCTTGTCGGCGTAGTATGCCACATCGTGCCGTCGCGGAGCTTCGCCGGCGGCGAGACTCAAGAAACGCTTGAAAATGATTTCGGCGGAGGAAAATCTGCGAAGCGGCAGTTGCTTGTCCAGCATCGGCGAGATATTGTCGTAGAACTCGAATACGAGCGACTGCAGCAGAAGTTTGAGGCTTTGCTCGTGGTGGGGCAGTTCGGTGCGCGCCAGCTTGTGTTTCAAGAACTCGTGGTCTGTAAGGAAATTCTCCATTTCCCGTTCGTCGAGGTGCAGCATCGGATGTTCGCGGATGATAAGGCCCGCCTCCCAGATATTGCCGCCAAGGATAAAGATGTTTTCAAAATATGCGGGCGACATCAGCAGTCCGCGGCACTTGAAGTCGCAGCTTACCATAGTGTTCTGGATAATCTGGTTGGGGTGCGCCATTATCATGTCGTTCTTTGCCACATGGTATTCCCTGCCCTCTATCGTACACGAAGCCTTTCCGTCGAGACATAGTATGGTGACGTATGCCTCCGAGTGAAAATTCTTCGACGGCAGGTCTCCCAGCTCGTCAAATACGGCGATATCCTTGTCGGTGAGCTGTTCCAGCCGCAACCGGCACTCCTCTTCCGTGATGCCGTCGCCTTTTGGGCAGAACAGCGTCTTATGCGTTTCCTCTACGCCTTTGTTGAATATAGCATTGTTCTCTGTTTCCATATTTTTTTCTTGTCCTGATAGTGCCAGGCTTCACTTGGCGTGGTACATTTGTCGTTTTCGTTTGCAAATGTATCACTAAACGGCGAAATCCCGTGTGTTACCCTTCACCTTTTTGTGTCTTATATTTCTTCATTTGTTCTTCGTGTGGAAATATCAGACACTTTGTGCGACGTGAAATGTCTGAATATTACGCTGCAAGGCGGTTTCTTTGCAGCCGAAACAAGAAAAAGAGAACAATGAAACAAACAGGTATGAAGAAATCAATCACAGGGAAAAAGACTATGGCGCAGGGTATCGCAGCCATTGTCATGGCCTCGTCGGTCGTTGTGGGTTGCAGCGACAAGCCGAACGCAACTGCCGCCGCAGAAACGGTGACGGTGAAGGAGATGACCGTGGGGCAGGAGACGGCAGCGGCTCTGTCGGGCTACGCCTATTCGGGAACAGTGGAAGAAGAGAACGGCGCACAGCTGAGCTTCACTGCCGGCGGCACGATAATGCAAATCAACGTGAAGGTGGGCGACCGCGTGGGCAAGGGACAGCTCATCGCCACGGTAGAACCCACGCAGGCTAAGAACGGTTATAGCATGGCACACGCCACAAGGCTTCAGGCCGAGGATGCTTACGGACGAATGAAGCAGCTGCACGACAAGGGAAGCCTGTCTGAGATAAAGTGGGTGGAGGCGCAGAGCCAGCTGCAACAGGCCATCGCCGCTGAAGACATCGCCAGAAAGAGCCTTGCCGACTGCCGGCTGTATGCACCCTTCGACGGGGTAGTATCGGAGAAATATGCCGAGGCAGGACAGAACGCCGCGCCTGGCGTGCCTGTGGTGAAGATTGTCACCACGAAGGTGATGAACGTGAAGATTTCTGTGCCGGAGAGCGAGATGGCAAACGTCCGTGTCCGCCAGCGGGCGAGGATAGCGGTGCAGGCCCTCGGCGGTAGGCAGTACGACGGATATGTGACGGAGAAAGGTGTCATAGCCGACCCCATGTCGCGATCCTACAGTGTGAAGATACGCGTGGAGGGGACGGACAACGCCCTCCTGCCGGGCATGGTGTCGCAGGTGGCACTCGACAGGGGCGACGCCTCAAAGGCAAATGACCGTGCCGCAGCCGTCGTTATCCCTGCCCGTCTCGTGCAGCTTGCCGACGACAACTCCAACTTCGTTTGGGTGGACGAGGGCGGCAAGGCGGCGCGCCGCGCCGTTGTCTGCGGAGAATACAGGAGCGACGGCGTGAGCATCACGGGCGGACTGAAGGCCGGTGACAGGATTATCGTGGAAGGACAACAGAAAGTAAGCACGGGAACACCCATCAAGACAAAGTAGCAATGAAGAAGAAACGGAATATAGTGGAATGGGCGATGCACTACCGCCAGATTGTCATCGTGGTGGTGTGTGCCCTCATGGCCTTCGGCATCTACAGTCTGCCGAATATGCGCAAGAACGAGTTTCCCGACTTCACCATCCGCCAGGGCATCGTGGTGGCTGTGGCTCCCGGCAACACCGCCGAGGAGATGGAACAGCGGGTGACCAAGCCGCTGGAGAACTACATCTTCTCCTATAAGGAGGTGAAGAAGGAGAAGACCTACTCCATGAGCCGCGACGGCATCGTATATATACAGGTGCAGCTCAACGACGAGCTGAACAACAAGGACGAGTTCTGGTCGAAGTTCAAGCACGGCGTGCAGAACTTCAAGAGCGAACTGCCGCAGAACGTGATGGCGGTGGTGGTGCAGGATGATTTCGGCGACACCTCCTCCCTCCTCATCACGATGGAGAGCGAGGAAAAGACCTATCGGGAGCTGAACGACTACATGGACAAGTTGCAAGACCGGCTGCGCTCCATCAAGAGCGTGGGCAGAATGACGGTGAGCGGTATGCAGCAAGAACAGATTTCCGTGGTGCTCGACAACGACCGGCTGGCGAAGTACGGTCTCTCCGACCAAGTGGTGGCAGCAACCCTCTTCCAGAAAGGTTTTACCACTACTGGCGGCAGAATCAAGACTCCCACCTATACGATGCCCATCCATGTGGGCAAGTCGCTCAACAACGTCTATGACATCGAACAGCAAATCGTCTATTCTTCTCCCTTGGGTGTGAACGTCCGGCTGAAGGACATAGCCACCGTGAAGCGCGAGTATCCCGATGCCGAGAGTAAGATTACCAACAACGGCAAGAAGTGCATCCTGCTGAGTGTGGAGATGAAGAAGGGACAGAACATCGTGAAGATGGGCGAGGCGATAGACGAACAGATGGCGGAGTTTCAGAAGACCCTGCCCAAGGACGTGAGCATCTACCGCATCACCGACCAGAGCAAGGTGGTGAACGACAGTGTGCTCAACTTCCTCCACGAACTGGTCATCGCCATCGTGGCTGTGGTCATCGTGGTGATGCTCCTACTGCCTATGCGTGTGGCTTTGGTGGCAGCATCCACCATCCCCATCAGCATTTTTATTTCCCTGGGCTTGTACAATGCCTTCGGATTGGAACTGAACACCGTGACCTTGGCGGCACTCATCGTGACACTCGGAATGATTGTGGATAACTCCATCGTCATCATCGACAACTACCTGGAGCAGATTGGCGAGGGCAAGAGCCGATGGCATGCTTCCATCGCTTCCACCACCCATTTCTTCAAGAGTATCTTCTCCGCCACCTGCGCCATCAGTATCACGTTCTTCCCGTTCCTGCTGTGCTGCGTAGGACAGACGCATGACTTCCTCTCGGCGTTCCCCTGGTCTGTGAGCATCGTGCTGGGCGTGTCGCTCCTCGTAGCCACGCTCCTCGTGCCCTTCATGCAGTTCTTCTTCATCCGCAAGCCGCTGAAGGAGAAGCTCAACCCGAAGACCGGGAAAAAGGCGTTCTCGTTCCTCGACGTGATGCAGAAATACTACGACAAGTTGCTCGGCCTCTGCTTCGCATGGCCAAAGACGACATTGGGTATCGGTTTGGCATCCATCGCCCTTGGCTTGGTGATGATGAGCCGTCTGCCCCAGCAGACCATGCCCTTTGCCGAGCGCAACCAGTTTGCCGTGGAGATATACATGCCCACGGGCACATCTTTGCAGAAGACGTCCGCTGTGGCCGACAGTCTGGAGCACATTCTGCGCCGCGACAAGCGTATCGTGTCGGTGACATCCTTCAAGGGTTGCGGTTCGCCGCGCTTCCACACCGCCTACGCACCGCAGATAGCCGGCAGTAACTATGCGCAGTTCGTCGTGAACACCACCGACGACAAGGCCACCGTGGCAGTGCTCGACGAGTATGCCGACAAGTACGCCGCATACTTCCCCGAGGCAAACATCAAGTTCAAGCAGCTGAGCTACAACGAGGCGACGTGCCCCGTGGAAATCCGCCTGAGCAACGACGACCGCCGGCAGATGATGGAGGATGCCGACAAGGTGGCGAAGACGCTGCGCTCCATCCCCGGCCTGCAGCTCGTGCGCACCAATTTCCAGGAGCCGCAGGCCACCACCACCATCCGTCTGAAGGAGGATGAGGCTGCGCGCTTGGGCGTGGGCAACATACAGGTGGAGGCCACCCTCGCCATGCGCTACGGCAGCGGCATGGGCATCGCCACGGTGTGGGAGGGCGACAAGCAAGTGCCTGTCGTACTGATGAGCACGCGCGGCAACCAAGCCACCACCACGAATCTTGCCGACGAGCAGATACCCGTGATGGGCGGACTGAAGACGGTGCCGCTGCGGCAGATTGCCGACATCGTGCCCACCACGCAGTACGGGCAGATGGTGCGACGCAACGGAGTGCCCACCATCACGGTGATGGCGGAAACCAAGAGGGGCGTGAACGCCATGGCGGCGACGGAGCAGGTGCAGGAGAAGATGAAGGGCGTGAAGCTCTCGCCCGACACCAAGCTCGTTTATGGCGGCGACCTTGAGAACAGTACCGAGACGATGGGGCCCACCATGACGGCGCTCGCCGTGGCTGCGGTGATGATATTCTTCATCCTCATGGCGCATTTCCGCAAAATCAAACTGGCGGGCATCGTCTTCGGAAGTATGCTGCTGAGCCTTTTCGGAGCTTGCGTGGGGCTGAACATTCAGGGCTTGCCCTTCGGCGTGACCTGCGTGATGGGCCTCGTGGCACTGATGGGTATCATCGTGCGCAACGGAATCATCATGTTCGACTATGCCGAGGAGCTGCAGGATACGGAACGGATGAACGCCCGCGATGCCATCTGGCACTCCGCCAGCCGGCGTATGCGCCCCATCTTCCTCACCTCCGCCGCTGCCTCGATGGGTGTCATCCCGATGATTCTCGGCGGCAGTGGACTGTGGATGCCGATGGGTACGGTAATCTGCTACGGCACGCTCATCTCCATGCTCTGTATCCTCACCGTGGTGCCGGTGACATATCTCCTCGTCTTCGAGGGGACGGAGAGGAAACGCCAGCTGGCTGTGGAAATGGAAAAGGAATAAGGAATAACGTTATAGATGTAAAGGACTGATGAAAAAGATATTTGCAATGACAATGATTGTGGGGGGACTGGCAGCGGGTTTGCCGGCCTCCTCGCAGGAGAGCAGGACATATACGATCGACGAGTGCGTCGCCGAGGCGGTGCGCAACAACCTATCGCTCCGCAATGCCGGCAACGAGATTGCCATGGCCGGGGAGCAGCGCAAGGAGGCTTTCACAAAGTATTTCCCCACCGTCTCCGCCATGGGCGGCGGTTTCATCGCCAACAAGGGGATGCTGGAGATGGACTTGGGCGGCATGACGATGTCGCTCGCCAAGGACGGTCTGGTGGCTGGCGTGACGGCGATGCAGCCCGTCTTCGCCGGTGGGCAGATTGTCAACGGCAACAAGCTTGCCAAGGTGGGCGAGGAGGCGGCCCGTCTGCAGCGCGGACTGTCGGAGAATGATGTGAGGCTCAACACGGAGAAATACTACTGGCAGCTGGTGCAGCTAAAGGAGAACCTCCGCACCCTCGACCTGCTCGGCCGCCAGCTGGAGCGCGCGCATCAGGATGCGCGGAATGCCGTGGATGCCGGCGTGCGCAACCGCAACGATCTGCTGCAGGTGCAGCTGCGGCAGAACGAGGTGAAGGCTTCCGTCATCAAGGTGGAGAACGCCGCCGCTACGGTGAAGGATTTGCTGGCGCAGGTGATGGGGCGCGCCGGTGAAAGTGTGGAGGTGGACAATCCTCTGGCTGCCGACGGCAACGCTGCGTCATACCCCATGCCCGAAAGTCCGCAGCGGCTTTATCAGCCGGAGCAGTCCTCGCTTCAGCAAACCTGCGAGTACCGGCTTCTCGAGAAACAGGTGGAGGCGGACAGGCTGCAGTATAAGCTGACTGTAGGCAAGAACCTCCCCACCGTTGCCGTGGGCGGCGGCTATCTGTATAACAATGTGATGGACAAGTCGCAGAACCGCCTTGTGGGCATGTTCTCCGTCAGCGTGCCGATAAGCGGCTGGTGGGGCGGCTCGCACGACATGAAGCGGCGGAAGCTGCAGGTGGAGAATGCGGAGAACGAGAAGCGTGACAAAGGCGAGCTTCTCGTGGTCAGGATGCGCAAGGCGTGGAACGACCTCTCCGATGCTTACCGTCAGGTGGAGATAGCCCGGGAGAGCATCGCCCAGAGCGAGGAGAACCTGCGTCTCAACACCGACTACTACCAGACGGGCACTGCCACCATGAGCGACCTCCTCGATGCACAGTCGCTCTACCAGCAGAGCCGCGACAAGTATGTGCAGTCGTTCACCGACTATGAGGTGAAGAAACGTGAGTACCTGCAGGCTACGGGAAGATAGCTTTCCCGTTTCCGCGGACAAAAGAAACGACAAGAGTCCCGTTGAGCTGTTATTTGACGAATACTCAACGGGACCCTTCAACATATTTTTTGCAGCCGTTACCCCAACTCTAAGAGGCTCGCAAAAGTACAACTTATCAGCTCCTTTTTGATTTCCTTTTCAGCAGAATCAAGTCGCGGTACATCAAGCGGGATCCAATAGCTCGCCGTTATCGTCAAGGTCGCGGTATTCACGCTCTTGTTGCTCCGTGCTGAAAAATAGTTTCAACCCGTTACGTTCATAGAAGTCGATAAGGCCTTGCTCATTGTAAGCGTCGACAATAAGATGCCGACAACCCGACTTGTTGTCCTCGCTTGTGAACCATTGGGCGACAAAATCGATAATCTGTGCGCCAAGATGCTCATGCTGGTAACGCTTATCGACACCTAAACGGCCAAGCAGCACGGCAGGATAGTTTATCATTCCCTTGGACTGATGAACCTCATAGCCGATTTTCTTCTTCCGCGCATTAGGCAAACGTTTGGTGAAGATACTTGCATTGGCAACAGTGAAGGCGGCAACGATTGTGGTTGGAGATAATTCGGGTACAAACACGTAAGTCTTTCCAAACAACTCTTCTTGATAGGCAGCAGCGTCGTTCTGAAAGAAATCATTGATGTCATCTCTGCCGCAGTCGAAGTCTGAGAAATCAGTCTCGCCTGGCACTAATGGTAGAAAAACAAGATCATCAAGCGTCATTTCTCCTCATCCTTTGTTGGAAACGACGCGAACGCTCTATAATATTCATTGTCCTTGCCTGAGCTTTGGCATCATACTTTGAACCGGCTAGGTGCTTGGCATTGTATTCCGCCTCATTGACGAAACGCTCTGCCACTTCACCCGTAAGCAGCGGCACGTTACTATAGTCAAAAAGAAATGGTTTGAGAATTTATCAAACGGAATCTGAGAGTCAGAA
>CAVGJZ010000031.1:0-33755 GCA_963629785.1 Oscillibacter sp. MSJ-31
CGCGTATCGTTGATATTTTGGTTAGCCTTGCCACGGACTTTATCGGATGAGCCGAGTTTTCGCAACTTTTGCAACTTTTGCAATGACATGCAAAAAACTGCAAAAATATTACTATATCTGATTATCAACAACTTATATTTTTGTAATAAAATTGCATACCATTGCAAAAGTTGCAAAAGTTGCGAAAACTTTTCTTTACATTTCAAGAAGAGACAAAGAAAAAGTAGTCCAAATGCCGTATTCTCCAAAGAAGACAAGCGCAAGATCAGAAAGCAGGCAGACCCTACAAATTAGAACTTTCACCACATTGCCGTTGTAGTCCAAGGTCTGGTGGCAGGCATACACAACAGGCTCCGCTATGTCGCCCACGCGGTGCCCCAAAAGATATACGGACACCATCGGGATGGCGTAGCCTGCGCCCCCCGTTATAACTTTATTATTTGGAACGGCAAAAGAAAATCACTGGAAAAGTGGGTACACCAAATTAGGCAGACCAATAAAGAAAATCCCTGCAACCTATTACAGTTACAGGGATATGAATAGTCAATAAATGTCTCTTATTTCTTGTTCAGAGCCAAGTCCAGAGCCACTGCGATAGCTACCGATGCACCAACCATCGGGTTGTTGCCCATACCGAGGAAGCCCATCATCTCTACGTGTGCCGGAACAGAAGATGAACCTGCAAACTGAGCGTCAGAGTGCATACGGCCCATGGTGTCGGTCATACCGTATGAAGCAGGACCGGCTGCCATATTGTCCGGATGCAGCGTACGACCGGTACCGCCGCCGGAAGCCACCGAGAAATACGGCTTGCCGGCAGCGAGACGCTCTTTCTTGTAAGTTCCTGCAACCGGGTGCTGGAAACGTGTCGGGTTGGTAGAGTTACCGGTGATGGAGACATCCACATCCTCGCTCCAGTTGATGGCCACACCCTCGCGAACGTCGTCAGCGCCATAGCAGTTCACCTTGGCACGTGGACCGTCACTGTATGGAATGCGCTTCACTACCTCCAGCTTGCCTGTGTAGTAGTCGAACTTGGTCTGCACGTATGTAAAACCGTTAATACGGCTGATAATCATGGCAGCATCCTTGCCAAGTCCATTAAGGATAACCCTCAGCGGATTCTTGCGCACCTTGTTTGCCATCTCGGCAATCTTGATGGCGCCCTCAGCGGCAGCAAAAGACTCGTGACCGGCCAGGAAAGCAAAGCACTGAGTTTCCTCACGAAGAAGACGGGCTGCCAGATTACCGTGGCCGAGACCGACCTTACGGTCGTCAGCTACCGAACCGGGAATACAGAATGCCTGCAAGCCAACGCCGATAGCCTCGGCACACTCGGCAGCAGTCTTGCAGCCGCGCTTGATTGCAATAGCCGCACCACATACATAAGCCCACTTTGCATTTTCAAAACAGATACGCTGCGTGTCTTCACACATCTGATAAGGATCGACACCTGCGTCTTCGCAGATCTGGTTAGCTTCTTCTACGCTCTTTATCCCCTCCGCATTGAGTGCGGCGAGAACCTGCGCCTCACGACGCTCCTGACTTTCGTAACTAACTTTTCTAATCATAGTTTTGTCTCTCCTTATTATTCTTTACGTGGATCAATAGCTTTAACAACTCCCTGCTCTGCCGTGGTACGGCCGTAAGAACCAGTGAACTTCTTCACAGCCTCATTGGCGTCCATGCCGTTCTTTATGGCTTCCATCATCTTGCCGAGGTGTACGTACTCGTAACCGCACACCTGGCTGTCCTTGTCGAGGAACTGCTTTGTGATATATCCCTCAGTCAGTTCAAGATAGCGCGTGCCCTTAGCCACAGTGCCGTAAAGAGTACCCGTCTGTGAGCGGAGTCCCTTGCCAAGGTCTTCCAGACCGGCGCCGATAGTAAGTCCGCCCTCAGAGAACGCGCTCTGCGTACGTCCGTAAACAATCTGCAGGAAGAGTTCACGCATTGCGGTGTTGATGGCATCACAAACGAGGTCTGTGTTAAGAGCCTCAAGGATAGTCTTGCCGGGAAGAATCTCGGAGGCCATGGCTGCCGAGTGCGTCATGCCGGTGCATCCGATTGTCTCCACGAGAGCTTCCTGGATTACGCCGTCCTTCACATTGAGGGACAACTTGCAGGCACCCTGCTGGGGAGCACACCAACCCACACCGTGAGTATAACCTGAAATGTCAGAGATTTCCTTTGCATAAATCCATTTCCCTTCCTCAGGAATGGGAGCCGGACCATGGTTGGGACCTTTAGCCACAACACACATGTTCTTTACTTCTGTTGAATAAATCATAATTTATTATATAATAATAATGTTTTGATACCTTAATAAAAAAGCCCGTAGCGGACCGTTATCCAAAACTTCGCCACAAAGGTAAGAATTATTTTTCTAACATATACCTACTTGTCGGTATTTTATCCCGCCGCTACAATCTTTTTACGTCCTTGAAATGCGTTCTCCAAAGTTCTGTATTCTGATTTGCCAACTGCATTGGACAATCCGGTGCATTTCCCGTCACGAAAATGACAGATTCTCCAACCTTTCCTTAAGCTCCCCGGCTTGCGACCTCCGTATGGAGAGTGTAATGGCACAAGTGTTGTCGTACTCTTGCGAAAGGATGCGTGGCTGCATTTGTTTCACCACTTTCATCACACTGTTCATCATCACGTAAGGGAATGAGAACGTAACGGTTTCCTCCACACAGCGTTCCTCCACCCGACACCGCTCGATTGCCGCTGCCGCCGCAGTACGATAGGCCACTATAAGTCCTCCCGTACCGAGATTCACGCCTCCGTAGTAGCGTACCACTACCACGAGGATGTCCGTCAGTCCGTGTGACACAATCTGTCCCAATATAGGTTTCCCCGCCGTGCTGCTTGGCTCGCCGTCATCATTAGCCTTGGAATCGAGCATCTCCGCCCCAAGCATGTATGCGTAACACACGTGACGGGCATCGTAGTATTTCCTTTTGTATTCCTGCACGATGGCCTTCACCTCGCCGACGCTTTCCACATGATGGGCAAAGGCGAGGAACTTGCTCCGTTTCTCGCTGTACTGGGCCTCGCCGGGTGTCCCGGTTATCGTCTTGTAAATATCTTCCAACTTTTTCAATAATAATGAGAAAAGCGTGCCCATTGGTGTAGAGAACAGTGGGCACGCCTTCATTTACCGTTTATTTCTATTCGAGTTCATGTATCACCAGTCCCGACCGCAACTTAGGCTCGAACCACGTAGCTTTGGGAGGCATTATCATGCCATTGTCAGCTATATCCATAATTTGCTTCATCGTCACGGGATAAAGTGCAAGAGCCATTTTCATTTCGCCCGAATCCACACGTTTCTTCAATTCGCCGAGCCCGCGCAGTCCCCCTACAAAATCAATCCTCTTGTCCGAGCGGAAATCCTTTATTCCCAGAAGTTCGTCAAAGACAAGCCTGCTGGAAATGTCCACATCGAGCACCCCGATAGGGTTGGTCTCGTCATAAGTGCCGTCCTTTGCCACAAGACGGTACCATTTCCCTTCGAGATACATTGAAAATTCATGAAGTCTTTGCGGACGATAAGGTTCTGCACCCATTTCCCCGACCACGAAATTCTTTTCCAAAGCCTTGAGAAAATCACCTGCAGAATATCCGTTGAGGTCTTTCACCACACGGTTGTAGTCAAGTATCGTAAGCTGCGAAGCCTGGAAGCATACAGCCATGAAATAGTTGTATTCCTCTTTGCCTGTATGGTTCGGATTTTGCCTTGCTTTCTCCGCCCCGACGAGAGCTGCCGCAGCAGACCTGTGATGCCCGTCCGCTATATAAAGCGCAGGCATTGCCGCAAACTCGTCGGTTATGAGCCTGATGTCATCACTGTCTGACACCACCCAGAACTGATGGCGGAAGCCGTCGACCGGTGCCACGAAATCGTATTCCGGCTCTGTGGCGGCATATCTCCCAAGCAAGGCATTCAGCCTTGTGTTGTCGGGATACGCAAAGAACACCGGTTCCATATTGGCATTGCACACACGCACATGCTTCATCCTGTCTTCCTCCTTGTCACGTCTGGTGAGTTCGTGCTTTTTTATCACGCCGTTGAGATAATCGTCCACGCAAGCCCCCACCACGATGCCATACTGTGTCTTCCCGTTCATCGTTTGGGCATAGATGTAGTAATGGTCATCGGTATCCCGCACGAGCCATCCGCTGTCCTTGAACTTTTTGAAATTTTCCGAAGCCTTCTCATAAACTCGCGGGTCGTATTCGCTTGTACCCTCGGGGAAGTCAATCTCCGGTTTTATGATATGGTATAGACTCTTTTCGTTGCCTGCAGCTTCGGCTCTTGCCTCCTCGGAGCTGAGCACATCGTAGGGGCGCGATTCCACCTGTTCAACCAAGTCTTTAGGTGGCCTGAATCCTCTGAATGGTTTTACTGTTGCCATAGTATTCGGAATTAAGGTATAACGAGGCGCGCCGATAATACAACGCGCCTCGTGAATTCTGATAAAATAATGTTACTTGTTCACCTGGAATTTGGTGCAGCCGTCATTAAAGAATGCGTTAATCTGTTTTGCCGCGGCTATACCTGCGTTGATGTTTGCCTCCGCAGTCTGTGCTCCCATTTTCTTCGGCGTACTAAAATAGCGTCCCTCGAGTTCCTTTGCATATTCTGCGTCAAGGTCGGGTCTGATGTCGGTCACATATTTCAGGTCTGTTCGCTCCTTCATCAGTTCAAGCAGCCCCGGTTCGTCGATAACTTCCTTACGGGCGGTATTGACAAGAACTGCGCCTTGCTTCATTTTCGACACAAGTTCTGCGTTTATGCTTTGTTTCGTCTCGGGCGTGGCAGGAATGTGAAGGGAAACCACATCGCACATTGAGAAAAGCTCATCCCTCGAGCCAACGGCGTGTACGCCGGCCTCTTCAATCACGTCTTTAGGGCAGAAGGCGTCATAGGCGCAAATATCCATACCAAAGCCCTTTGCTATACGCGCCACGTTGCGCCCCACATTGCCGAAGGCAAGGATACCGAGTTTCTTGCCCTTCAGTTCCGTGCCGGACGTGCCGTTGTAGAAATTGCGCACGGCGTAGACGAGCATTCCGAAAACAAGTTCCGCCACAGCATTAGAATTCTGTCCCGGAGTGTTTTCCACCACAACCCCCTTCTTTTTGGCGTATGCAGTGTCGATATTGTCATAGCCGGCTCCGGCACGCACTACTATCTTAAGTTCCTTGGCAGCATCGAGTACCTCTGGCGTTACCTTGTCGGAGCGCACTATAAGCGCATCCACGTCCGACACCGCCTTGAGCAGCTGCGCCTTGTCGGTGTATTTCTCAAGCAACAGCAGTTCGTTGCCCGCTTCTGACATTTCCTTCTTTATACCTTCCACGGCAACCGCCGCGAAAGGTTTCTCTGTAGCAACAAGTACCTTCATGATATACGTTTTTTGTCAGTAAATATTGTGAGACTTTTTTAGTGCTGCGCCTCGAAATCCTGCATACATTTCACAAGTGCCTTCACTCCTTCAACACTCATGGCGTTGTAACAGCTGGCGCGGAATCCGCCCACGGAACGATGTCCCTTCACGCCAACCATACCCTGCGATGTGGCGTAATCGAGGAACGCCTTTTCGAGTTCCTTGTATTCGTCGTTCATCACGAAGCAGATGTTCATCAGCGAACGGTCTTCCTTGGCTGCCGTACCGCGGAACAGTTTGTTCCTGTCGATCTCGGCATAAAGCAAGTCCGCTCTTTCGTGCGCCCTGCGGTCCATTTCCTCCACACCGCCATTCTTCTTTATCCAGCGCAAAGTTTCAAGGGCCGTATAGATGGGCACAACGGGAGGTGTATTAAACATACTCCCCTTCTCAACGTGTGTGCGATAGTCGAGCATCGTAGGAATGTCACGCCCCGTTTTACCAAGCGCCTCATCCTTGACGATAACGAGCGTAACACCCGCCATGGACAGGTTTTTCTGCGCTCCGGCATAGATACAGTTGTATTTCGCCACGTCCACCGGACGGCTGAAAATATCAGACGACATATCGCCTACGAGGGGCACCGGGGCATCTATATCCTTGCGTGTTTCCGTTCCGTAGATGGTATTGTTGGTTGTCACGTGCAGGTAGTCGCAGTCCTCCGGGCATTTCCACCCTTTGGGCACGTACGTGTAGTTGTCGTTGGCCGAAGATGCAACTTCCACCACTTCGCCGAAGAGCTTTGCCTCCTTGATGGCCTTCTTGGCCCATGTTCCGGTGTTGATGTAAGCCGCTTTCTTTGCCAGAAAATTGTACGGCACCATGCAAAACTCCAGCGACGCACCACCGCCAAGGAACAGCACCGAGTAACCCTCGGGCACATCAAGCAATTCTTTCACAAGAGCAACAGCCTCGTCTACTACAGGCTGGAAATCCTTTGCCCTGTGGCTTATTTCGGCGAGCGACAAACCGCTGCCATTGAAATCAAGTATCTGTTTCGCCGTGTTTTCAATAACCTCCCTCGGAAGAATCGAGGGTCCCGCATTAAAATTGTACTTTTTCATGTAGATAATGGTTTTTATGTTATTAATTCCATTTGCGAAGATACGTTCTTTCTCCGTAACTTCAAAATATTTTGTGCCTTAAAATCCTTTACTTGACAAATTCCGCGCCGCGCAACATCACGAACTTCACTTTCCGTCCTCCTTTCACCTTCGGCTTCTGCCAGCTGCCGCCTACGACAGCTACAGTGACCTTCTTTCCGGGTTTCACGGCATCTACAGCTTTCTGAAGGTCAGTGTACTCTCCGCAACCGTTCTTCGACACGTAAACGTCGTACTCCTGCCAATGGGCGGCAAGGGCCGGAATTTCCCGGCAGAGAGCCTTGCCGAGAAGGCGTGCCACCTCGTTCGCCCCACTGATGTTGTAATGGGTATTGTCCTGTCTCCCTTCCGGCAGCGACGGTGTTTCTCCCGGCCCGAAAATCATGTGGAGTTTCTTTGACCCCTCAGTACCCAGTCCCTGTTCGAGGTCATGGGTTATCTTGTTGGCATCGACAAAGGGTACGTTGAGCTGCTTGGACACGCGATACGGCGAAATGAGGTATTCGCCGTGTGTGTCAACGAGCAAGTCTCCCTCCTTGAGGTTCTTCGAAGAGTTGTCGCGCAAATCGTCGTCAGCAACAGCAGTGGAAGACCCGCTGAAGTTCCTCCTCACCACACTGTTCATCAGTACGGGTATTCCGCCCTTACTCCTCGTCTCGTTGACGAAACGTTTCAAGTTCTCGTCGAATGTTGTTCCCGGGTCAGTATGACGTTTCTCATCCTTCTTTTCGTCATTGTGTCCAAACTGTATTATAACGTAGTCGCCGGGCTGTATTTTCTCCAGCACTTTATCCCAACGTCCTTCGTCAATAAAGCTCTTCGACGACTTTCCGTTCACGGCATGATTGTCCACCGCCACCGCATCGTCGAAATAGTTGGCAAGCATCATCCCCCATCCCCTTTCCTGTTTGTCGCCGGAAATATCCTTGTTGGCCATAGTTGAGTCGCCTATCATAAATATGGTGACAGTATCTTTTGCCTTAAACGAGCAGAAGAGTGCCAGCATGAGTAAAAAGCTTGCAAAGAGGGTTATTTTATTTTTCATATCTATTTGATTTTAGTGGTTTTACATTTACGCCATTAATTGTTTGCTTATAAAAAAGAAATGGAGCATACCATGGAAAACGACCATGGCATACTCCATTTTAAGTTTTCGGCAGACTAAGATTTCACAGCAGCCACAAGCTCGTCGGCTGAAACCTGTTTCTGTTCGCCCGTGACCATATTTTTCAGCGTGACCACGTTGTTGTTTATCTCATCCTCACCGGCTATTGCCACGAACGGTATGTTGTTGGCATTGGCATAGTTCATCTGCTTCTTCATCTTCACTGCATCCGGGAAGAGTTCGGTGCGTATGCCGTTGGCTCTCGCCTTTGCCACCAGTGGCATGCAATAGTGCGTTTCCCTATCGCCGAAATTGATGAAGAGCAACTGCGTGTTCACGGTAATTTCCTTAGGATAAAGGTCGAGAGCATTGAGCACGTCATATATACGGTCTGCGCCGAAAGAGATGCCCACTCCACTAATTCCCGGCATACCGAATATTCCGGTGAGGTTGTCGTAACGTCCTCCTCCGGTTATACTGCCCATCGGCGTGTCGAGGGCTTTAACCTCGAATATAGCTCCAGTGTAATAATTCAGACCGCGCGCCAGGGTGAGGTCGAGCTGCAGCTCGTTTCCAAGTCCAGCACCTTCGCAAACGCCGAGTATGAAACGCAGTTCCTCGATACCTTTCATACCCGTTTCCGACGAAGAGAGAAAATCTGCCATGACATTGAGTTTCTCCTCGTTGGTCCCGCTCAGCGCTATCACAGGCTGAAGCTTTTCGATTGCCTCTTCGCTGACGCCGTCCCTGCGGAGCTCTTCGTTCACATTGTCAAGACCTATCTTGTCAAGCTTGTCTATGGCAACTGTAATATCAACGATTTTGTCGAGTTCCCCCACCGTCTCTGCAATGCCCGAGAGCAATTTTCTGTTGTTGATTTTTATCTGCACACGTATCCCCAACCGCCGGAACACAGTGTCCATAATCTGCACGAGTTCCACTTCATTGAGTAGGGAATCACTTCCCACAATATCTGCATCGCACTGGTAGAATTCCCTATAGCGGCCCTTTTGCGGTCGATCTGCCCTCCAAACGGGTTGTATCTGGTATCGTTTGAACGGTAGCTGAAGTTCATCGCGGTGCATCACCACATAGCGTGCAAAGGGAACGGTGAGATCATAGCGCAATCCTTTTTCGCATATTTTCGAAGACAGTGCGAGGGAATTTCTCTCTGCCAGTTGTTCATCGGTGAGCTTACCCAAATAGTCGCCACTGTTGAGCACGCGGAAAAGCAGTTTGTCACCCTCATCACCGTATTTGCCGAGCAGGGTCTGGAGCGTCTCCATGGCCGGTGTCTCTATCTGACGGAAGCCATAGAGTGAGTACACCGACCGTATGGTGTCGAATATATAGTTTCTTTTCGCCATCTCCACTGGCGAGAAATCACGTGTACCTTTCGGTATTGACGGTTTTGCCATATTACTGTATATCTGTATATTTTTATGGTGGGAATTATATCCCTTAATTCCTGACGATGGTCTGGTCTCGGTCCGGACCGATTGATATGATTTTTATCGGCGTTTCGAGTTCGGCTTCAAGGAACTTGATATAGTCACAGAATTCCTTGGGGAACTGTGCCTCGGATGTAAATCCGGTCATATCGGTCTTCCAGCCGGGAAGTTCCTTGTAGACAGGTTCTATTCCATGCTCTATGTCGAACGGGAAATCGAGTGTTTCAACGCCATCCTTCTTGTATGCCACGCACGCCTTGATAGTGTCAAAACCGTCGAGCACGTCGCTTTTCATCATAATGAGCTGCGTCACGCCATTTATCATTATGGCGTAGCGCAATGCCACAAGGTCTATCCATCCGCAGCGGCGCTCGCGTCCTGTCACAGCCCCGTACTCATGGCCGAGGTCCCTTATCTTAGCCCCCGTTTCGTCGAACAGCTCCGTGGGGAAAGGTCCGGATCCCACTCTCGTACAGTAAGCCTTCATTATACCATAGACCTCGCCAATCTTGTTCGGTCCGATGCCCAGTCCGGAGCAGGCTCCGGCGCATATCGTGTTGGAGGAAGTGACAAAAGGATAACTGCCGAAATCCACGTCGAGCATTGTACCCTGCGCACCCTCGCAGAGGATATTCTTGCCGGCACGCAAAACCTTGTCTATCTCGTGCTCGGAATCAACTATCTCGAACTGGCGCAGGTACTCTATTCCCTCCATCCATTTTTTCTCCGTTTCGGTGATATCGTAGTCCGTGTATCCAAGGTCTCTGAGCATCTCCTCGTGACGTGCCTTATGGCTCGCGTATTTCTCCTCAAAGCCGTCGAAGATGTCTCCTACTCTTAGTCCGTTGCGCGACACCTTGTCGGTGTAGGTCGGACCGATTCCCTTGCCGGTAGTGCCTACCTTATTCTTTCCCTTGCGTGCCTCATAGGCTGCGTCGAGGAGGCGATGCGTGGGCATGATGAGATGTGCCTTCTTTGATATCTTCAGCCTCTTGGTGAGCGGATGTCCGCTTTTCTCGAGGTCCTTCGCTTCATCCATGAAAAGGTCTGGGGCGAGCACCACTCCATTGCCGATAATGTTAACCTTGCCGCCCTGAAAGATACCGGAAGGTATACTGCGCAGCACGTATTTTTGGCCTTCAAACTCAAGTGTGTGCCCTGCGTTGGGACCTCCCTGAAAGCGTGCAATGACATCGTATCCGGGGGTGAGCACGTCAACCACCTTTCCTTTTCCCTCATCGCCCCACTGCAAACCGAGCAGGACATCAACTTTTCCTAAACCCATTTTGTATGTATGTTTTTTTAGATTTTTCATTTTGCCGGACAAAAATACTACTTTATTTTGGTTCGGCATAAAAATTGGCAGTCTTTTTGCCAAAGGTATGCATCAGGTGTTTCTTCTCAGTGCCATCTCGACTATTTTCTCCTGCATCCCGCCCGTAGCGGCAAATGCGTTAAGACAGTTCATCGCGGCATGCCTCACGCCTGCAGAACTGTCTGCCAGTGCTGAAACAGCCTGATCGACAAACTCGTTTATGTCTCTTTCCGTAGGTTCGGCACCGTTCCGAAAGAGTCCAGCCAGCGTGCAGAAGCCGCAAATCTGTTCCAACGGTTTGTCAGACGCTATCCATACATAAGCCAAAAGCGATGCGTCGGGAGAATATTGAAAGAGGTTGAATGCGGCATACTCCGCCATTTCCTGCGTAATGATTTGTTCTATCCACACGCCTGCCATTTCAGCATCCATGCTTTCGGCGGGCATGATGAGCGTAGCGAGAATTTTGCACTCACGCACGTCCTCTTTCCACAGTGCAGCAGCGAGATGACTATCCTTTTCATATCCCGCCGCCATGAGCTTAAGTTCCGTGAACGGTATTCCCCAGTTAAGGTATCCCCCTACGCCCTTTTGCCTCATCAACGCTGAGGCAACACCGTTCATCCGCAGTCGAAATTCCGACTTTATCTCTTTTATTCTCAGCTGTATATCCGTTTGTTCCATAACATTTTATTTAAACGAGTGCAGCATAGTCCCGGCTATAGCGCAGCATTTGTTCCTCATAGCTCTCATCATAATCCACCGCCACATCTACGATATTTCCCGCATCGTCGAAAACGGGAGTGAGACGGGGGTTAATAAAACCTTTGTAAGGCGCAAGATTTAACTTTGCGTATCTCTCGAGAACTTCTGCATGAAGCTTCGGGGCGATTTTCACCCCGTAGTTTTCCACCAAACTACGTGCCGCCTCGTAATCGCCCTCACTCTTGACACGCTGTATTTCGGCAAGCAACTCGGCAAAAAGTCCGCGGAGTCTCTCATAGTCATTAATACGGAGGTATGTTTTCCCCGCCTCGTTATACAGTTCCATCACATTCTCCGCCCTGCCCTTCTCATAGCACCAGTGGGCTATCAAGGCACGGTTCCGCATATGGGCTTCTTCTATCTGGCATCCTGGCTTAATCCTCACAGTCTGCGTCATGAGACCGTTGAGGATGTAGGTATAATACGACGCTTTATAGGCATCGGAACTGTCAAGGAGTCCCAATTCGAGCATCTTCGCATCAGCGATGTAGTACAGGGCAAAAAGGTCAGCTCTTGCCTCCTCCACCGTACTGCCGTAAGCTTTCAAGGCATCGGGCGACACACCTTCGAGAAGTTTGCCGCTACCATGCCCCAGACATTCATGGAGGTCTGTATGGAGGTCATCACACAGGTCACCATATTTGTCTATTAGCCCGATAATTTCGCTGTCGCATATAAACTCCTGACGGAAGCCGTTGCCGCGCGCCGCCTCATTGTAAGCCTTAACCACATTGCTTATCGTTACGCTCTTGCTGCCGTACTTTACCCTTATCCAGTCGGCATTGGGCAAGTTGATACCAATGGCAGTGGCAGGATACTCGTCGCCTCCAAGCATAGCAGCTCTTATAACGTTGGCGGTAACGCCCTTCACCTGCTCTTTCCTGAAGCGTGGGTCTACGGGGGAACGGTCTTCAAACCACTGTGCGTTGTCGCTCACCGTCCTGGCACGCCACGTGGCATCATGGTCTTTATATTCAACGATACCTTCCCACGAGCCTTTAAGGCCGAGCGGATCACCATACACCTCGATAAAACCATTCACAAAATCCACATCACCGTCATGCTCCTGCACCCACTCAATGCAATATTTATTGAACTGCTGCAAGTCGCCTGTTTTGTAGTAGTTTATCAGCGTATTGATATACTTTTTTTGACTGTCATTCTCTGCCACCTCAGCGGCTTTTTCGAGCCAGTAGACGATATGCTTTATAGCTTCGCCGTATAGTCCGTCGATTTTCCACACGCACTCTCGGATTGTTCCGTCAGAGTTCTTGACAAGAGTTGAATTAAGTCCGTATGACACAGGAGCGGGATCTTCGGGAACTTTCATGACCCCGTAAAACTCCTCCACTTCGCGCTGTGTCAGTCCATCGTAGAAATTGCACGCTGATTCCTTCACCACATCAACACCATCATCTGTACACACTCTCTTGGGCATAAACGCAGGGTCGAAGATGACATTGCGGAGTTCCGCTGCAAGCTGCGAAGCCGTCTGCCTTTCGGCGAGGGGGAGTTCGGTTGCGGGCACTGTTGCCACTGCCTTTTCCAGAAATGCCGGAGTGAACCCGGGCTCGAATTTCTCGCACCCATAGTGGTGATGAATACCGCTGGAGAACCACACCCGTTTGAGATATTCGGCAAGAGCAGCGAAATCTCCCTCTTCACCATTACCGGGCTTGTAGTATCTGTACACAGCCTCAAGGGTTTTCCTTATCCTCAGATTGTATTTGCCGAACTGATCGAAAGTAATGTCCCTACCCCAGAGAGTAGCCTCAGACAAGCAGTACACAAGTTTTTTCTGCCTAAGGGTGAGTTGTCCGAAACCTTCCAACCTGTATCTCAACATCTGTATGTCGGCGAAACGTTCGCCAACGGCATTGCTTTGTTCCATGTTTTTCAATTGTTTATTTCATCCTGCGCCACCTTCTGCAAAGATAGACGCAGAATTGTTGACTATAAAAAAAGAACAGAACTTCTGAAACTCCACAAAGGCCTTTGTCCTATCTTGGGATGTTTCGGAAGTTCTGTATTCCTATGATTTGTCCGCGGCGAAAACGATTTGTCTTTACCTGACGCTATACCGCAGGCGCAATTCGAATGCCATATCACGCCTTGGCAATGATGGGCATCGGCACCTCCATTTTCGCAGGTTTCGGCTCGTCGGAAAGTTTGTACTGCCTTGGAGTCACCCCTTCGAATCGGTAGAAAGCGGCATAAAAGGACTGACGGTTGGCAAAACCCACGATACTGCTGATATCTTCCATTGTAAGGTCTTTGTTCTTCTCGTCCTTGAGCAGCTGCATGGCTTCCGACACCCTATACCTATTGACATAAGTGGTATAGTTCATGCCAAAACGCACATTCAGCACCGCCGAAACATACCTTGTGTTGGTGCCAATATCTATCGCCAAACGCTTGGCAGAATAGGATTTTTCCTTATACATCTTCCTGTTGCCGATACAGTCGATAATCCTGTTCATCAAGGTGTCCATAAGTTCAGGATTCACGAGATTAAGATAGGTCACTTCCTTCTCCTTTTTCTCTCTGATATTATACTTTGCCATATACCTATTTAATAATGCTTTTAACGGGCACAAAGACCCGAATCCTGCTACAATTCTTTTCTTATGCAAAGGTAATACTTAAAAATTGGAGAAGAAAATTATTTTGTATTTTTTTAGAAAATGACAACTCGGAACGCCTCCCAAGCCATATCCGGCGTGGGAGGCGTTCATTGTGAAGCGTTTACATTACGCTCCGTTTAAAACCATGAAAAAAACGAATCATTTCCGAGTCATTTTCAATCAGTTTCCTCTTCATGAGCCTTCACCAACTGTTGCTGTATATCGTTGGGCACAAGCTCGTAGCTAGCAAACTTAGCTGTAAATGAAGCTCTGCCGCCAGTAATAGAACTGAGCGAAATACTGTAGTTGGAGAGTTCCTTGAGCGGAATCTTCGCCTGCAGCTTCTGATACCCGGCCTCGGCATCCATTCCCATGATGAGGGCGCGGCGTCCCTGAAGGTCGCTCATCACGTCGCCCATGAAGTCGGACGGCACGAACACCTCAAGGTCATAGATTGGTTCGAGAATCTTCGGGCCCGCATTCTTGAATGCTTCGGAGAAGGCGGCACGAGCCGCAAGCATAAACGAAAGTTCGTTACTGTCCACCGGATGCATCTTTCCATCATACACCACAACACGCACATCACGGGCGTAGCTTCCAGTGAGCGGTCCGCGCTCCATACGCTCCATCACACCCTTGAGTATAGCCGGCATGAAGCGCTGGTCGATAGCACCGCCCACAACCGAGTTGATGAAGACAAGCTTGCCGCCCCACTCCAAATCTATAACCTCCTTGTTCTTTATGTTCATCTTAAACTCCTGCCCATTCACCTTGTAGGATACCGGGTCTGGCATGCCCTCGGCGTACGGTTCCACGATAAGATGCACCTCACCGAACTGTCCTGCTCCACCCGACTGTTTTTTGTGGCGATAGTCGGCGCGGGCGAGCTTGGTAATTGTCTCGCGATAAGGAATGCGCGGTTCCATATACTGCACACTGATTTTCTCATTGTTCTCGAGTCTCCATTTCAAAGTGCGCAAATGGAACTCCCCTTGTCCACGCACAATAGTCTGGCGCAATTCCTTGCTTTGGTCCACCACCCATGTAGGGTCTTCCTGACGCATCTTCACGAGGGCAGCCATAAGTTTCTCTGTATCAGCCTCGTTGGTAGCCTTTATGGCGCGCGAGTATTTTGGATTAGGATATTTGATAAAATCAAAGCGGTTCTCGCAGTCTTTGCCATTGAGGGTATTGCCAGTCTTCACATCCTTGAGCTTTACGGTACACCCTATGTCGCCCGCCACAAGCTGCTCCACAGGCTGCCGGTTTGCCCCGGCACATACAAAGAGGTTTGCTACACGCTCCTTCGAACCGCGGTCGGCATTGGTGAGGTCATCACCAGCCTTCACCGCACCGCTCATCACCTTGAAATAAGACACCTCACCGATGTGAGGCTCTACACCCGTCTTGAAGAAATAAAGCGAAGCTGGAGCTGTAGCATCAGGAGCAATTTCCTGCCCACGCGTATTGTGAACCTTTGGCATCTCGCTCACAAACGGCACCACATTGCCAAGGAACTCCATAAGACGGCGCACTCCCATGCTCTTCCCCGCACATACACAGAAGACCGGGAATATGGACCGCGTTACAAGTCCCTTGCGGATACCCTCGCGCATCTCGTCCTCAGTAAGAGTGCCTTCCTCGAAGAATTTCTCCATCAGGGTCTCATCATTCTCTGCGGCAGCCTCAACAAGGGCTCTATGCAGTTCCATCGCCTTTTCCGCCTCTTCCTCGGGAATATCCTCGATGACAGGTGCTCCGCCCTCGGGACTCCACGAATATTTCTTCATCAACAGCACATCAATGAGGGAGTTAAAGCCAGAGCCCGTTTGCAACGGATACTGTATCTGCACGCACTTTGAGCCGTAAATATCTGCCATGGAGGCAATAATAGCATCAAAGTCGCATTTCTCACTGTCGAGTTGGTTCACGAGAAAGATTACAGGCTTCTTAAGCTTTTCCGTATAACGGAAGAGGTTCTGAGTACCGACCTCGGGACCGTACTGTCCATTTACAAGCACGAGAGCCTGGTCGGTCACATTGAGCGCCGTTATGGCTCCGCCCACGAAATCGTCAGACCCTGGGCAGTCTATGATATTGAGTTTCTTGTTATTCCACTCTACATTGAAAACAGTGGAGAACACCGAATAACCGTATTCCTGCTCAACAGGGAAATAGTCGCACACCGTGTTCTTGGCTTCCACCGAACCGCGGCGCTTGATGACTCCACTTTCGAACAGCATTGCCTCGGCAAGGGTGGTCTTGCCGGAACCCGCACTGCCAAGCAGGGCGATGTTCTTGATTTCATTAGTCTGGTAAACTCTCATGTTATTATAGATTTAGGTTTGTACTGGTGCCAAGGGGTAACGAAGGTAACACTACACCTGGCTTGTCATTAGATTTAACGGCAACTAAATTACATTTTTTTTCTAACAGGGCAAAAGAAACGGGCGCAAAACCTGAAAATTTTAAAACATATTAGTATTTTTGCACCCCCAAATCGTATTTTCTCATGGCTGGACTGTACATTCATATACCCTTTTGCAAAAGCCGCTGCATCTATTGCGGCTTCTATTCCACCACAGCTGCGGAACTGCGCTCCTTATATGCCGCTGCGGTATGCCGTGAACTATATCTCAGGCGGAACTACATCTGCACCCCAATAAGCACGATATATTTCGGTGGGGGCACCCCATCTCTGCTATCACCCGAAGACAGGAATCGCATTTTCGACTGTATATATAAATATTATAAGGTGGAAACGAAAGGACTGGAGGTAACTTTCGAGTGCAACCCTGACGACGTGACGGAGAAATTCGCCCGCAACATCGCCACCTCACCCGTAAATAGGGTCAGCATGGGTGCCCAGAGCTTTTCCGACGACATACTCCGCTTTGCCCACAGGCGGCACAGTGCAAAGCAGACTGCCGTTGCCGTAGAGAGACTAAGAAACGCTGGCATCGGCAACATCAGTCTGGACCTGATGTTCGGTTTTCCGAAGGAAAGCATGGATATATGGAATGAGGACATAAGACAGGCTTTGCAGATTGCCCCGGAACATATCTCTGCCTACAGCCTCACATACGAGGAAGACACCCCACTTTTCAGAATGCTCAAAGAGGGGAAAGCGGAAGAAACCGACGACGAGACTTATCTAAGAATGTATGACACGCTCATCGACTCGCTGACCGCCTCCGGCTACGAGCACTACGAGATAAGCAATTTCGCAAAACCAGGATTCAGGTCAAGACACAATAGCGGATACTGGCAGGGGATACCATATCTAGGCATCGGAAGCGCAGCTCATTCCTTCGACGGAACATCAAGACAGTGGAACGTGGCTGACATACAAAAATACATGGAGGCTATAGAAAACAGCACAATTCCATCCGAAAAGGAAACGCTGACTACAGACCAACGGTTCGACGACATGGTAATGACAAGACTGCGCACTGAAGAGGGCATCAACCTCGACAGTGTACTGAAAGATTTCGGCAAGGACTACCTCGAGTTCCTGCTCAGCGAAGCGAAACCACACATTAGGGGAGGACGACTGAAAACAGACAAAGAAACCGGTGCGCTGAAACTCACCCGCAAGGGCATCTTCGTGAGCGACGGCGTGATGAGCGACCTAATGCACGTGTAAGCCCCGACACAAACGAAAAGGAACACGGCCAAAACGGCGGACACCTTACCAACATCCTAAGGTATCGGCCGTTCCAGCCGTCTGTCTTACTGCGGAATCACCACAAGAAAGCAACCTATACCCGGTTGTTCACGGGGAACACCACGGTGGGTTTGTATGTCTTGGCCTCCTCAAAGTCCATCAAGGCATAAGCGATGATTATCACCGTGTCACCAACGAGACATTTGCGGGCTGCGGCCCCGTTAAGACAGATACATCCACTGCCGCGCTCACCTTTTATTATATATGTCTCGAAACGCTCGCCATTGTTATTGTCAACAATCTGCACCTTCTCGCCGGCAATCAGATTGGCAGCGTCCATCAAATCCTCGTCGATGGTAATACTGCCCATATAGTTCAAGTTTGCCTGAGTAACCTGCACACAGTGCAGCTTGCTCTTTAACACTTCAATCAACATCTGTAATTGTCCGTTTTTATTTATACCTTATATGGTCTATCAGCCGCACCGGCTTCTTTCCACAGTACACGGTGATACACCCTACGACACTGGCGCCGCTCCAATCATCAACATCAAGCAACGTGGCGCCATCAACGATAGCAAAATATTCCACCTCGAGCCCATCCACCGCATTAATGCCGGAAACGACCCAATCATGGGTTTCTTTCAAAGTGTGAGTCTTGGCGTAGTCCACACTCTCACGGAGATACTTGTAGATATTGGGAGCTATGGCCCTTTCTTCGGGTGCAAGCAGAGTATTGCGCGACGACTTGGCGAGACCGTCGGCCTCTCTCACGATGGGACACTCCACGATTTGCAGTCCCAACCCGAGATACTTCACCATGGCCTTGACGACTGCAATCTGCTGCCAATCCTTCTCACCGAAGTATGCCCTGTCGGGTCGTACTATATAGAACAGACGACTCACCACCTGACACACGCCATTGAAATGTCCCGGACGGTGGGCACCCTCCATAACGGTGGAAACAGGCGGAAATTCAAAACTGCGGTTATCAACCGTGGGATACATCTCCTCCACCGAAGGTGCAAAGACGATGTCAGCCCCCACCTTTTCAAGCAGACGGCAGTCGGCATCCAGAGTGCGCGGGTATGTATTGAGGTCATTCTTGTCGTTGAACTGCGTAGGATTAACGAAGACGGAAACCACCGTCACTCCGTTCTCCTCCACGCTGCGGGACACAAGCGAAGCGTGCCCCTCATGCAGTGCGCCCATAGTCGGCACCAGACCTACAGTCTTGCCCTCCTTACGCTGTGCGAAGAGCTCGTTCTGCAAGTCCACTATTTTGCTGAATACTTTCATTAGTTAAAAAATTATACAATCGTCCGCAGACACCATTCTGTCCAAAGGACACTATACAAACACAAGGCGCCGGGCGGCGCCACAAAAGACCGCCGACCAAACGCCCCATTTCTGAAACGGCTGCAAAATAACAACATTTTTCTCAAACAAGAAAAAATATGTCTAAAAAAATGCCAATTAACAACCGCCGCAAGCGATTTTCAGACCGCAATCCCCTGTAAGTAAGTTTTTTTTCGTACCTTTGCACGGTATTAAAGTAAAATATGATGAATGCAAAGAAAATTCTCTTTATCAATCAGGAAATAAAGCCCTACGTACCTGACAGCGACCTGTCCTTCATCGGACGGCAGTTGCCGCAGACGGCCATTGAAAAGGGCTACGAGATACGCACCTTCATGCCCAAATGGGGCAATATAAACGAAAGGCGCGGGCAGCTCCACGAGGTGATACGCCTTTCGAGAATGATGATTATTTTCGACGAGACGGACCATCCGCTAATTATCAAGGTGGCATCGATACCCTCGACAAGGATACAGGTGTATTTCATCGACAACGACGACTATTTCACCAAACGCCTGATGGCAAACGACGAGAACAGCGAGGAATACGAGGACAACGGCGAGAGGTCTATCTTCTTCGCCAGGGGCGTGCTCGAAACAATAAAGAAGCTTCACTGGACACCGGACATCATCCACTGCCAGGGATGGATTGGCTCGATACTACCCTATTATGTGAAGACCGCATACAAGGACGAGCCATCTTTCGCCAACGCCAAAATAGTAACATCGCTCTTTGGCAACGGACTGACTAAGGACATAGAGCCGACATTCCGCCAGTGTCTGGACTTCAAGGATGCCAGCGGCAAGGTGCTTGACAACTACAAGGAGAAATTTGACTTCACTGAATTCCAGAAATTCGCCATCGACTATTCCGACGGCGTGGTTGAAGTGGGCCCCGGAGTGAACCCGGAACTCGTGGAATATGCCAAGGGCAAGGGACTGCCTTTCCTGTCGCAACCCGATGCCAGGGAAATAGATGCCGATGCTTACGACGCATTCTACGACAGCGTGTATGGCGCAAACAAATAACAAACACAAACATATTTTATGATGCCTGCCGCTGCGTGAAGCTGCCGGCGGAAGCAACGGAGGATGCCCGCAACTGGTATCCGAACTGATTGAGCAATGCTTATGAAAAGTATAAAATTAATGTATATCCTCGCCGCTGCCGCAATGTGCATTGCCTCGTGCGACGACACAACAGACAATATCGGCGGTTCCATAGTGGATAACCTCGACAACGTGGAAGTGAAATGCGACACTTTCTCCGTGGCTACCGACACGGCGAAGGTGGATTCCGTATACTCAAGAAGCACGTCGGGATACCTCGGGAAAGTGAAAGACCCGGAAACGGGCGCATACGTAACCGCCGATTTCATCACGCAGTACTACACCTTCGAGGGCACACAGTTGCCAGCCGAGAGCACTATTGTAAGCCGGCTGAAGAACGCTGACGGTACGCAGGGCGAGATTATAGCCGACTCCTGCATCCTGTACCTTTATTTCGGCAACTTTGCTGGCGACACCCTCGCCACGATGAAGGTAAAGGCCATGGAGTTGAGCAAACCCATGGACGAGAAAACCAAATACTATTCAAATTTCAACCGGGAGAAGGAATACTGCCGGACCGAGAAGGGTGCGGTGAACGTGAGCAAGACTTATGCGCTGCACGACTGCGCCAAGGACACCACAGGCGTAGTGAGGATAAAGCTGCCAAACTCCACGCTCAGTACTGACAGCTCTACAATAATAGGGTCAAGGGCTTATATCGACAAAGACGGCACGGGATACTACAACTACGGCACGTATCTTATGAAGAAGTTCTACGAAGACTCCGACAATTATAAGAACACGTACAACTTCATACACAAGGTATGTCCCGGTTTCTATTTCAAATGCACCGACGGACTGGGTGTCATGGCGAACGTCTACCTGAGCCAGATGGCGGTGTACTATAAATACAAGTACGAGAAGACGAACAGCGACGGAACACAAAAGGACACCACGATTAGCGTCATCAGCCAGTTTGCCAGCACTGAGGAAGTAATGCAGGCTACAAGGGTGTCGGGCGATTTGGGCAACGTAAGACTCGACGAGTGCACATACATAAAATCACCGGCGGGAGTAAATACCGTCCTCACATTGCCGGTGGACGACGTGATGAGCGGACACGCTGCCGACTCCATCGTTTCGGCAAGGGTGTCGCTGACAAGAGTGAACAACACCTTGCACGACGACAGCAATTTCCCCTACCCCAGCACGCTGCTGATGATAGAGAACGACAGTATAAAAGGCTTCTTCGAGAACGGGAAGGTGACCGACGGCAAAACGACATTCCTCGCATCGTACGCCGAGACCAGCTCCACCGTGAACTCCCTATGCAACTCATACACATTCCACAACATAGCCAACCTCATCAAGAGCATGTACGAGAAGAGGAAAAAAGTTATTGGAGTTGAGCCGTCGGACAAAACAAGTTCGGAGTGGACAGCATGGAATACGAGAAGGAACAACTACGCTGAGGTCAACAAGAACTGGAACAAAGTACATATAGTGCCTGTCACTGCCACTTACGATACAAGCAGCAGCAGTTCGACACAAACCCTATTGAAGGTGGAGAACGACATGAGCGTATCCGGCACGCGCCTGGTTAAGGGCGACGGCTTGATGCCCGCCGACAAGAACGACATCAAGGTCAAACTCTTCGTGGTGTACAGCAAGTTCGGAAAATAATGCGATATGGCTGACAACTATCTTGAAAAAAGGATGCGCGACTACGAAGAGCGCAAGGCAATGCTTGCCGCACGCAAGGGAAGGGCCAAGGCAACCCCCGGCAGGCACATACAACGCCCCGAGGATGAAGCGCTATAGACATGGCCAAGAATATGTCTCTGAAAGATTTTCCATAACAGGACTTTTATAAAAACAAACAAGGAAGCGCGGTGATTTTTTACTCATTGCGCTTCCTTTTAAGATTAGAACTAGTTGTAAAACTACAACAAACAAATACGGTTTGAAGAGAATTCGGCACATACTGAACACCCTCACCTGGGTTGTCGTCGGGCTATACCTGACGGTCTCCGCCCTACTCCACATCCCCTTCATCCAGCAACACACCGGCAAATGCGTGGCATCCGCTCTGAAAGGGAAGTTCGGAACGGAGGTGTCTGTAGGATGCGTGAACCTGGGTTTCCTCAACCGTCTTATCATCGACGACTTCGACATGCTCGACAAAAGGGGCGAGGAGATGATCCACGTATCGCGCCTGTCAGTGAGCGTAGACGTGGTGGGGCTTCTAGGCGGACAGATACGTGTGTCGTCGGCACAGGTCTTGGGACTAAAAGCCAACCTATACAAGACTAGTGCCAATGCCCAACCCAATTTCCAGTTCGCCCTGGACTCGCTCAAGTCAAAAGACGGCAGCCCGTCAAAGACCGACCTCCATATCGGGTCATTCATCGTCCGCCACGGTTCGGTGAAATATGACCGCCTCGACGCTCCCGCAAAAGGGGGCGGCTTCGACGGCAACCACCTTTTCGCCGACAACATAAACGCTGACATCAGACTGAGACGGCTCACTGACGACGAACTGTCGGTGGCAGTAAAGAAATTCTCCTTTGACGAGAGTTGCGGATTGTCGCTGAAGAACATCGCCTTCCACCTCGAAGCCGACAGGAAACATGCTGCGCTGAGGGATTTCAGACTTTTGGCAAACAATTCCGCCATATCCTCCGACTCCATCACAGCAAGCTACTCCTTCACTCCCGACGGAAACATCATACCGAAATCAATTCTCGCCAAAGGCAACGTCGGCAGCGACGGTGTATCGTTGGCAGACCTCGCCGTCATCGTCCCGGAAATGAAGGACTTTCCCGTGGTGATGAAGATGAGTGCGTCGTTCGTCCTCAACAACGGTAAACTGACCGTTAGACCAATAAGCCTCTACTCCCAAGACAGGAGCATCAAGATAAGTGCTTTGGGGGAAATGAACCCTTTCAGCCAGAGTCTGGACTGGAAAGCGAACATCAACGAAATATACGTCAGCGAGAGGGGCATAACGGACATTATGAAAGCCGCCGCAAAAATGAAGGTGACGTTGCCTACACAAATCACCAAACTAAAGACACTGAGGGCAAAAGTATCGGCAGCGGGCAACGGCAGCAACATTGCAGCGCGGGCAGAGGCAACGACTAATCTTGGCGGAGTGAAAGCCGAAGCAAAGAAAAGCGGCGATACCTTCACTATGGCAGTGAGTGCAAGCAATCTGAAAATAGGAGAATTCACCGGCGACAAGAGTTTCGGGAGACTGTCGTTCAACGCCAAGGGAAAAGGAACGCTCAACAAAGGCACTCTGAAATCCGTCAGTACAGAGGGTGACATACCGCTGCTGGAATATAACAACTACGCCTACAATAACGTAAAGTTCGACATGGTGTATGGCAACGGAAACGCCAGCGGTAATATATCCATCGCCGACCCCAACCTTAGCGCAGAAATAAGCGGTACGGCATCAGACTTCGGCAAAATCCTGAAAACGGAGTTCACAGCGACCGTAAACTGCCTTTATCCACGGCGGCTCAACCTGAGCAACAAATGGGGCGACGCGTGTTTCAAGGCGCATATTCAGGGAAAAACAGTAGGCACTGCGACTGAAAACTTGACGGCAGACGTAACGGCAAGGGATTTTCTCTTTAAGTCGCCGACGAGTACTTACTCTCTCGATAATCTGCACGCAACCGTAAGTCCACGGAAAATCGGTGTCAATGCGGATTTCGGGTCCATTGAGCTGCAAGGGAAATACAACATGGCGACCTTGGGCGAAAGCGTATCCGGTATTCTCAAAAACAAGCTCCCCACCCTACCGGGATTGAGCAAAAAGCAATACGCCGCCGACAACACCTTCTCCATTAAGGCCGATATAACCGAAACGAAATGGCTGGAGACACTCGCCGGCATACCATTCCATGCAGAAAAACCAGTCCGCCTTGCGGCGAACATCGACGACCGTACACGTTCCATAAGCGCAAGGGCAGAACTTCCGGAATTCAGCTACGACGGAAACATTTTCAAAAATGGCGAGGTGAAAATCGACACGAGGAACGACTCGATATTCGCCAATGCCATGGTGGAGAAGGTTATCGACGACGACAGCGACATCAAGCTACGGGTGAAAGCCCACGCTGCCCACAACGACCTCAAGAGTACTGTATCTTTCGACTATAACACTCCCACACGCATAAAGGGCGAGCTGAAGACAAACGCACGTTTCTTCGCTGACAGCAGAGGGAAGAACAGCGTGTTACTGAACATCGAGCCGTCGGAGCTCGTGGTGAAGGACTCTGTCTGGACGGTGAGACCTTCCAGCGTGGCATACTACGGAGACAAAATCGAATTCAACCATTTCGCCATCGAAAAGGGCAGACAGCACATAAAGGTTAATGGCCTCGCCACCAAGAGTCTGTCCGACTCTATCTGCGTAGACTTGCAGGATGTGGACGTGAGCTACATCCTCAACCTCATCGACTTCCATTCCGTAGAGTTCAGCGGACAGGCTACGGGGCAGGCATTCCTCAAGTCGGTACTGAACTCGCCGGAGGCCTACGCCAACATAAGGGTGAACGATTTCAAGTTCCAGGACGGCGACATGGGCGTGCTGCACGCCAACGTGAACTGGAACAAGGTGGACAAACAAATTGACATCAGTGCCGTGGCAAGGGAGTCGGAAACGGCAAAGACTGTCATCAAGGGCTACGTGTCTCCGGAGAGAAACTACATCGACCTCGGCATCAAGGCGGAAAACACCAACATTGCGTTTCTCAAGAGTTTCTGCGGCAGTTTCATGTCTGACATCAACGCCACCGGAAACGGCTTCGCACAGGTTTACGGCGACCTCAGCACAGTGAACCTGCGGGGACTCGTCGTGGCGAACGGCGACTTGAAGATAAGTACGCTGAACACAAGGTACTACCTGCACAACGACACAGTGAGGATGGAGCCAAACGAGATAATCTTCAATCATGCGCCGGTGAAAGACCGCAACGGCAGCACGGCATACGTGAGCGGTGCCCTGCATCACAAGAATCTCTCGAACCTCACTTTCGACATAAACGTGGAAGCCAACAATTTCTTGTGCTACGACTTCACCTCCTACGGCGACGACCCGTTCTACGGCACCGTGTACGGAACGGGCAACTGTGCCATTACGGGACGGGCGAACAGCATAATGTTCGACATCAACATGACGCCCCAGAAGGGTTCGTTCATCGAATACAACGCCGCCAATCCGGATGCCATCACCAGCCAGGACTTTATCTCGTGGGTAAAGCGCGGAGAAGGAAAGCCGAAAACCGAACAAGCGGCTACGGACATCAACGACGCATCGGACATTCTGCTGAATTTCAACGTGAACACAACGCCCGATTTCACGTTGCGCGTACTCATGGACCGGACAAGCGGAGACAAGATATCGCTCAACGGATCGGGCACCATAAAGGCCAACTATTTCAACAAGGGAAATTTCGAGATGTACGGCACTTATCTCATAGACCACGGCTCATACAACCTCACGATTCAAAACTTCATAAAGAAGGATTTCCAGTTCCAGCAGGGCAGCAGCATCGTGTTCGGAGGTGACCCCTTCAACGCCCAGCTAGGCCTCAAAGCGGTATATCAGGTGAACGGCGTGTCACTCGCCGACCTGAAAATCGGCAACAGTTTCTCGAGCAACAACGTGAGGGTGGACTGCATAATGAACATCAGTGGCACGCCGGAAAACATCAAGGTGGACTTCGATTTCGACATGCCCACCGTAAACAACGACGCAAAACAAATGGTGCGGTCGCTTATCAACAGCGAGGAGGAGATGAACCAACAGATGGTATACCTGCTCGCCATCGGGCGTTTCTATATGGACACGAAAAACAATTCCACACAGGAGGACGCACAGCAGAGCCAGACAAGCCTCGCCATGCAGAGCCTGCTCAGCGGAACGATAAGCCAACAGGTGAACAGTCTGCTCAGCTCAGTGATAAAGAACAACAACTGGAACTTCGGAACGAACATAAGCACCGGAACGGAGGGCTTCAACAATGCCGAATACGAGGGACTTCTCTCCGGCAGCCTGTTCAGCAACCGGCTGCTCATCAACGGACAGTTCGGCTACCGCGACAACCAGAACACCACATCGTCGTTTATCGGCGATTTCGACCTGAAATACCTGCTCACGCCTTCGGGCAGCGTTGCCATAAAGGTGTATAACCAGACGAACGACAGGTATTTCACCAAGTCCTCGATCAACACACAGGGCATCGGACTTATCCTGAAACGCGATTTCGGCAACTGGAGGGAAATGTTCGGGATAAAAAGGAAGAAAAAGGCGGACAAGAACAAGGGAAAAGAAAAATAAATTTCACGCATGAAAAGCTTATTGATAAAAGACACTACGGTTTCTGAGAGAATCGACATCGTGAGACAGTCGCTCGATTTCGGCGACGGCGAATGTGAAGGCGTAGACATGGAGGACATGTACGACGACTACATCTACGGGCGCAAGGAACTGGCGGAGATTAACATGCAGTTCAGCAAGGAGAACACGAATTTTGTATCTTCCGGAGAAATAAGGGAACGAAGCAAGTGTACACGGTAGACGAAGTGCTGCAGCGTGGCGGGAAACTGCCGGCCGGCGACGTGGCGGAAAGGCTGAACGAATGTCTCGACAGTCATAGTTGCGCCGTGGTCACCGCTCCCCCCGGAGCTGGAAAGTCCACCGTGCTGCCCCTTACCATGCTTTGCAGACGGGGATGCCACAAGACAATAATGCTTGAGCCGCGGCGTATCGCCGCACGGCAGATTGCCAACCGCATGGCAAGCATACTGGGCGAAAGCATAGGAGAGACCGTGGGATACCGTGTGCGCTTCGACACCCGCATCGGGAGCGGCACCCGCATAGAGGTGGTCACAGAGGGCATACTCACCCGCATGGTTGCCGACGACCCCACACTCGACGGCATAGACACCATTATTTTCGACGAGTTCCACGAGCGCAGCCTCAACTCCGACCTCAGCCTTTGCCTCGTGCGGCAAACGCAGCAGCTGTTGCGCCCCGACCTCAAGATTGTCATCATGTCGGCAACAATAAACGCCGAAGAAATATGTGCCCAACTCAATGCACCACACATTGAGTGCAGAGGAAGGATGTTTCCCGTGGAAACGGAACACCTCGACCTGTTGCCCGGCGGCGACGCCACATTCAGGACAGAAGACACCGCAAAGGCGGTGGCATCGGCTATCCGGCTTGCCCACAAGGAATGCAAGGGCAGCATACTGGCATTCCTCCCCGGACAAGGGGAAATAACAAGATGCCGGGAAATGATTGGCGACTCGCTAGGGGAAACACATGTATTCCCCCTCTACGGCAACCTCTCCCCGGAGGAGCAGCGCAGGGCGATAGCACCGCCGAAAGAGGGCGAGCGCAAAGTGGTGCTCGCCACGCCGATTGCCGAAACGTCAATCACGATAGAGGGCGTTACGGTAGTGGTGGACAGCGGACTATGCCGCAAACCAATGTTCGACCCCACTACCGGACTGAGCAGACTTGAAACAGTCCGCGTAAGCCTCGACATGGCAGTGCAGCGCAAAGGACGGGCAGGACGTACAGCTCCCGGCAAATGCTACCGCCTATGGGCCAAGACGGCAGAGTATTTTATGAAAGAACAACGCGAACCTGAAATTACAGAGGCAGACCTCGCCCCGATGCTGCTGTCCGTTGCCGCCTTTGGAGAGACCGACATAGAGTCTCTGCCGTGGATCGACGTTCCGCCGAAACGGAATGTTGCCGGCGCAAGGGATTTGCTCATCTCCCTCAACGCCATCAACACCGGCGGCGGCATAACCCCTACGGGAAAGAAAATGTCGCAGATGCCTTGTCACCCGCGCATAGCGAGGATGATAGGGACTGCCACAGACAATGCGTCGAGGTGTCTCGCCTGCGACATCGCTGCCCTTATCGAGGAGAAAGACCCGATGGCAGATTGCGGCGATGCGGACATCACACTGCGTATATCGGAACTGCGACGGGCAAGGCGCAACAAGCGGCTGGGCAGATGGCAACGCATCGCAATGATTGCCGCAGAGTATATGCGCATGACAAGGACAAAGGAGGACAATTCCGACCCTGCGCCGGAGGAGGCCGGCCTGCTTCTCGCCTATGCCTATCCGGAGCGCATTGCCGTGAGCGCCGACAATGCAGGGCTGTTCCGTATGGCGAGCGGCAAGGAGACGAGGATTGACATCTCCGACCCCATGTCGGCACACGAATGGATTGCAGTCTGCAACGTGAGCCAGCCGGCATTTGGCATGGGCAAGGTTTTTCTCGCCGCTCCGCTCTCTGCCGGTAGCCTCACCGAAGGGTTCGTAAAGGTGATAGACAACGTGACTTGGAACTCCCGCGAGGGGCGCATGGTGGCGTGTCGCGAAGAACGTGTCGGCAAACTCGTTGTCAGTTCAAAACCGTTGCCGTCAGTTGCCCCGGAAATGCTGAAGCGCGTCATCTGTGAAGCGGTGAAAAAGGAAGGAATGTCGATGCTGTCATGGAGCGACGAGAAGGTCGTGGCATTGCAGCGACGCATGGAAATGGTGTCGGCGTGGCATCCCGAACAGGAACTGCCGGACTTGCGCACGGAGCATCTCATATCATGCGCCGAGGAGTGGTTGCCGTTCTATCTCGAGGACGGCGGACGGGTGAGGGCAACCGTACAGGATTTGAAAAAGATTTGTCTTGCCGATGTCCTGTGGGCCATGGTGCCCTACGACAAGCAGCAGGAGGTAAACCGTCTTGCGCCAACGCATATCGAGGTGCCCACAGGAAGCAGGATACGTCTCGACTATCGCCAGGGGGCAGATGCGCCGGTGCTCAGCGTACGGCTGCAGGAATGTTTCGGCATGGCGGAGACACCGCGCGTGGACGGAGGCAAACGGAGGGTGCTGATGGAACTCCTCTCGCCAGGCTTCAAACCAGTGCAGCTGACACAGGATTTGGGGAGTTTCTGGCAGGATGCCTATTTTGAAGTGCGCAAGGATATGCGCCGCCGCTACCCCAAACACAGCTGGCCGGACAATCCTCTCGAGGCGGCGGCAGTGAAGGGGGTGAAAAGAAAATCCGGCTAAGTTATTTTTCTCCGCCAATAAATGCGACAAGGCTAACACACGTTCTTCTACCACAAAGCACCACACTGCATCCCGAAAACCTTTTTCTGCCAGCAGAAAAGCGCACAAAAGAGAAAAATCACCTCACGGATAATGCCGTATGATTTTTTTTAGCTAACTTTGCACATAGTTCAAATTCCCCTTGCGGTTGGAGGAACAAACCGCAGACAGGTGTATTTCTGAAAGTACGCCGACAGAATTAACATGGAAAATAAAAACAAGATATAAAAGAAATGAACATTTTAGAGCTTAGCGAGCAAGAGATAGTGCGCAGACAAAGTCTGCAGACACTCCGCGACATGGGCATCGACCCCTACCCCGCAGCGGAATTCCCCACCAATGCCTTCAGCACCGACATCAAGGCAGAGTTCAACGACGACGACGAACCGCGCCAGGTGGTGATAGCCGGAAGGTTGATGGGACGACGCGTGATGGGCAAGGCCTCATTCGCCGAGATACAGGACTCAAAGGGACGCGTGCAGGTGTATGTGGCCCGCGACGAGGTTTGTCCGGGCGACGACAAAGAACTCTACAACACCGTGTTCAAGAAACTGATGGATATCGGCGACTTCATCGGAGTGAAAGGATTCGTGTTCCGCACACAGACGGGTGAGATTTCGGTACACGCCAAGGAGCTGACACTGCTTTCGAAGAGTCTGAAGCCGCTGCCCATCGTGAAATACAAGGACGGCGTGGCATACGACAAGTTCGACGACCCTGAGCTGCGCTACCGCCAGCGCTATGTGGACTTGGTGGTGAACGACGGCGTGAAGGACACGTTCCTGCAGCGCGCCACCGTATTGCGCACACTGCGCCGCGTGCTCGACGAGGCTGGCTACACCGAGGTGGAGACCCCCACGCTGCAGAGTATCGCCGGAGGAGCGTCGGCGCGTCCGTTCATCACGCACTTCAACGCCCTGAACCAGGACATGTATATGCGCATCGCCACGGAGCTGTATCTCAAGAGACTCATAGTGGGCGGTTTTGAGGGTGTTTACGAGATTGGCAAGAATTTCCGCAACGAGGGTATGGACCGCAACCACAACCCGGAGTTCACCTGTATGGAGCTCTACGTGCAGTATAAGGACTACAACTGGATGATGTCGTTCACCGAGAAATTACTCGAGACTATCTGTATCGCCGTGAACGGTAAGCCGGAGCGCGAAATCAACGGCAACATGGTAAGTTTCAAGGCACCGTACCGCCGCCTGCCCATCCTCGACGCAATCAAGGAAAAGACCGGCTTCGACTGCAACGGCAAGACGGAGGACGAAATCCGCACCTTCTGCAAGGAGAAAGGCATGGAAGTGGACGAGACAATGGGCAAGGGCAAACTCATCGACGAGCTGTTCGGCGAGTTCTGCGAGGGCACTTTCATCCAGCCGACATTCATAACCGACTACCCCGTGGAGATGTCGCCGCTGACAAAGATGCACCGCAGCAAGCCGGGGCTGACGGAGCGTTTCGAACTGATGGTGAACGGCAAGGAACTTGCCAACGCCTATTCGGAACTTAACGACCCGATAGACCAGGAAGAGCGTTTCATGGAGCAGATGCGCCTCGCGGACAAGGGCGACGACGAAGCAATGGTAATCGACAGGGATTTCCTGCGCGCCCTGCAGTATGGCATGCCGCCGACGAGCGGTATCGGCATCGGTATCGACCGCCTCGTGATGCTCATGACGGGCAAGACTTACATACAGGAGGTGCTGTTCTTCCCACAGATGAAACCGGAGAAGAAGATGCCGCAAAGCAGCGTGAAAGAGTGGCAGGAAATCGGTGTGCCGGAGAACTGGGCATACGTGATGCGCAAGGCAGGCTTCAACCTCATCTCCGATATAAAAGAGGAAAAGGCACAGGGGCTGCAGCAGAAGATAGGAGAGATAAACAAGAAATACAAACTCGGCTACGAGAAGCCAAGTCTGGACGAGGTGCAGGCTTGGATTGACAATGCCGGGAAATAAAGACAGGCGGCTGGAAACTCCTGATTCCTAACTCAATTTAAATGTTTGACTGCGGAAAAATAGCGATAATTGGCAGCGGCAGCTGGGCTACGGCGATTGCCAAGATAATAGTGGGCAACACTCACCACATCGGCTGGTACATACGGCGCGACGACCGCATAGAGGATTTCAGGCGGCTCGGGCACAACCCGTCGTATCTCATGGGCGTGAGGTTCTGCATGGACGAGATATTTTTCTCATCGGACATCAACAAGATAGTGCAGAACTACGACACGCTCGTGTTCGTCACTCCCTCGCCATATCTGAAGAACCATCTGAAGAAACTGCGGACAAACATCAGCGGAAAGTTCATCGTGACGGCGATAAAGGGAATTGTGCCCGACGAGAACCTGGCCTGCTCGGAATATTTCACCCAGGTGTATGACGTGCCGGAGGACAGCATAGCCTGTCTTGGCGGTCCGTCGCACGCCGAAGAGGTGGCACTGGAACGCCTCTCCTACCTCACCGTGGGTTGCTCTGACAAAGAGAAGGCGCAAGCCTTCGCCGACAAGCTGGCGGGCGACTACATCAAGACGAAGACAAGTTCCGACGTGCTGGGCATAGAATATTCGTCGGTGCTGAAAAACGTGTATGCAATAGCTTCCGGAATATGCAGCGGACTGAAGTTCGGAGACAATTTCCAGGCTGTGCTTATGGCTAACGCCGTGCAGGAGATGGACCGCTTCCTCACCGCCGTCCACCCGATACAGCGCAATGTCTACGACTCGGTGTATCTGGGCGACCTGCTGGTGACTGGCTACAGCAACTTTTCGCGCAACCGCACTTTCGGCACAATGATAGGCAAGGGCTACAGCGTGAAGAGCGCACAGATTGAGATGGAAATGATTGCCGAGGGCTTCTTCGGCACGAAATGTATGAAGGAGATAAACCGCCACATGCACGTGAACATGCCCATACTCGACGCCGTGTACAACATACTCTATGAGAGGATAAGTCCGCAGATAGAGATAAAGCTCCTCACGGACTCCTTCAGGTAAGACCTTGGATACCAATCCGAGTCATAGACCAAAAGAACAAATCCTTAAAGAAAAGACTAACCATAAAACAAACAATAATATGGAAAATATCAAACTGAACATCGCAAAGGCCGCCCAGTTTCTTAAAGAAGGGGCGGTCGGAGAATTCGAACCGCAAGTGAAGGCCGCACAGAAAGCCCTTGAGGAGGGCACGTGCGAGGGTAACGATTTTCTCGGCTGGCTGCACCTGCCGACATCAACAACGCCTGAATTCCTCGGCGAGCTGCAGGAGTGCGCCAACGTGATGCGCGAGAACTGCGAAGCCATCGTAGTGGCAGGCATCGGCGGCAGCTACCTCGGAGCAAGAGCCGTAATCGAGGCACTGAGCAATTCCTTCGCATGGCTGGCCAACGACAAGAGCAACCCCACAATACTCTTCGCCGGCAACAACATCGGCGAGGACTATCTGGCTGAACTCACCGCATACCTGAAAGGAAAGAAATTCGGAGTGATAAACATATCCAAGAGCGGCACTACGACAGAGACCGCCCTCACCTTCCGCCTGCTAAAGAAACAATGTGAGAGCCAGCGCGGCAAGGAGGAGGCAAAGAAAGTCATCGTTGCCATCACCGACGCCACCAAGGGAGCTGCACGTGCGGCAGCCGACAAGGAGGGATACAAGACATTCATCATCCCTGACAATGTGGGCGGACGCTTTTCGGTTCTCACCCCTGTGGGACTGCTGCCGATAGCCTGTGCCGGCTTCGACATAAAGAAACTCGTGGAAGGCGCGGCCGACATGGAGAAAGCCTGCGACATCAGCGTACCGTTCGCCGAAAACCCGGCAGCGCAGTATGCGGCAGTGCGCAACGGACTGTATGCGGCAGCGGGCAAGAAGATAGAGATAATGGTGAATTTCCAGCCCAAGCTGCATTTCTTCTCAGAATGGTGGAAGCAGCTCTACGGCGAGAGCGAGGGCAAGGACGGCAAGGGTATCTTCCCCGCATCGTGTGATTTCACCACCGACCTGCACTCTATGGGACAGTGGATTCAGCAGGGCGAGCGCACTATCTACGAGACGGTGATAAGCGTGGAGAAACCCAACAACGAACTCCTCTTCCCCAACGATGACGACAACCTCGACGGTCTGAATTTCCTCGCCGGCAAACGCGTGGACGAAGTGAACAAGATGGCGGAACTTGGCACAAAGCTCGCACACGTGGACGGCGGAGTGCCGAACATCCACATCAGTGTGCCGCAGCTCAACGAATACTACATAGGCCAGCTCATCTACTTCTTTGAGAAGGCATGCGGCATCAGCGGCATCATCCTCGGCGTGAACCCGTTCAACCAGCCTGGAGTGGAGGCATACAAGAGGAATATGTTCGCCCTGCTCAACAAACCTGGATATGAAGCCGACAGCAAGGCAATAAAAGAGAGAATTGCGAAAGAGGGCTGACAAGGCTGACAGCCGGGAGCAATCCGGCGAAGGACAACTCTGACAACTCGATTTAACCATAATGGTTTTAATCAAATAAAAAGCGGAAGCCCGAAAGGTTTCCGCTTTTTATTTGATTAAAGTATCATGTCATTTTATAGGTATGGGCGTTTATAGCACACATACAAAATGTTTTACAAATAAGACATTTGGAACATTTTGTTTCTTGTCTGCTTTTAAGGAGCAGTGCTTTTCGGGGAGGAAACGATAGCTTTGCCCGGAGGAAAC
>CAVGJZ010000032.1:0-30964 GCA_963629785.1 Oscillibacter sp. MSJ-31
CGACATTTGGAACACTTTTCAAACATTGCACAAAGGACATACAACAAGTGTTGCACTGTTTTTTTACGACAATAGAGACAGGCAAAATCTGTAGTACACAGTGACGCAAGCCGAAATTGATTTTCACATCGGTTTAGTCTTTCAGACATCCAACAGGAACGACATATACACCATCTTCACGCCGTATGGCATACTTGGTCGTACCCGTAAGTATCATAAGGAATGCCGGCGCTTTCATCTTCGTGGTGTCAATTTTTGAGGCAAGGAGTTTCAGGTTCTTCGCTCCTTCTTCTATATTTTTTTCACCACCCAATTTTATTTCTATCAACCCATAGCTGCCGTTTCTCAAATGCAGTACAGCATCACATTCCAAACCGTTACTGTCGCGGTAGTGATAGACGGAACCTTCCAAAGCGTCAGCATAGACTCTCAGGTCTCTGACGCACATTGACTCAAAGAACAGTCCCATTGTGCTAAGGTCGTTTATGAGGTCGTTGGGACCGATGCCCAATGCGGCGACACCGATAGACGGGTCGGAGAAATACCGCGTCTCCGAACTTCTTATTGCTGTCTTGCTCCGCAAATTCGGATTCCATGCAAGAGAATCTTCCAGGACAAATATCTTCTTCAAGGCTTCTATGTACGAAGCTATTGTAATACGGTTGGCGGCAACCGTATCGTTGTTCTCTATATCCGCACAAATGGTGTTGACAGATATTTGGGCACATTGGTTTCTTGCGATAGAGCGAAGGATTCTTTTGGTTCGCTCAGAATCACGCTTCACATCGTCAACACGGGATATGTCGTTGTTGACAACAGCCTCGTAATACCTGTATGCCATATCCAATGCCACTTCTTTGTCTATGGTAGTGGCTCTTGGCCAACCTCCACGGCAAATGAGCCATGCAATGGAGTCTATATTCAGACTGTTTGTCCCGAAAACATCTGCGTTGGGGTTGCTGAACAAGTCATTCAAGCTGACTTCACCTGTAGACTCTCCTGATTCATAAAGACTCATGGTTCTCATGGTCAGCCATGCGAACCTGCCTGTGCCGGAGTGGTGTATCTTTTCCGTATCGGCAGGAACGGCAGAGCCGGTGAAGATGAACTGTCCTTCTTCGTCCCTATGGTCAACTTCAAAGCGGGCGGCATCCCACAGTTGTGGGGCAAGTTGCCATTCGTCTATCAAGCGTGGTGACGCACCGGCAAGAAGTTTCTTTGGTGAAAGTCTTGCCAACTCGACGTTTTGTTCCATGTACTCCGGATCATCCATATAAACAACACTTTTAGCCTGTTGTTCGGCTGTCGTTGTCTTGCCACACCACTTGGGACCCTGTATAAGAACTGCGCCCACTCCCATAAGTCTGCGACTCAACATTTTGTCTGCTATGCGGGGTCTGTATTGCTTCATTTTATTCGCCGTTTTGATTACGGATGCAAAGTTAGCGAAAAACCATTGAAAATGAATAGCTTTTACCTCTTTTTATGCAAGATGTGGCAATTTCATTATACAACTTGCGGCAATTTCATTATACAACTTGTGGCATTTTCGTTATACCGAATATAGGTATTTCAAACAGCAAGGCAAGCATGAATTCTTCCGGCGTAACGCGTGTTTTCCAACCGTACATCTTACGATGTAAGGTTGTGCGCCGTATGCTTTTCGGCGTGACAACAAAGGAAAAAGCACATCAGGACACTCACTTGTGCCGATGTGCTTGTTATGATTTGGGAAATGACACAGTCCCCGACATTACCGTGTGGAGACTTGCCGTCACCCCTCGTAGGAATCTTCGTGAACGCCGGCTACCGCCCTTCCGCTCGGGTCGTTCATGTTCTTGAATTTCTCGTCCCACGCAAGTGCCTCGGCAGTGCTGCACGCCACACTCGGCACACTCGGCACGCTGCGCGCTGCGGACTCGCTGGGGAAGTGTTCGCTGAATATGGAACGGTAGTAGTATTCTTCCTTGTTGCGCGGAGGATTGACGGGGAAACGCTCCGCCGCATGGGCCATCTGTTCGTCGGTGACGGCCTTCGAGGTTATCTCCTTGAGCGTGTCAATCCAGCTGTACCCCACCCCGTCGGAGAACTGCTCCTTCTGCCGCCATGCCACCTCGTCGGGGAGCATGTCGGCAAACGCCTCGCGCACGATTTTCTTCTCTATGGTCTTGCCCGGACACATCTTCGCCTCGGGATTCAGGCGCATCGCGATGTCGAGGAACTCCTTGTCGAGGAACGGCACTCTGCCCTCCACGCCCCATGCCGAGAGACTTTTGTTGGCACGCAGACAGTCGTAGAGATGGAGCTTGGAGAGTTTCCTCACCGTCTCTTCATGGAAAGACCTTGCGTCGGGCGCCTTGTGGAAATACAGGTAGCCGCCGAAAATCTCGTCTGCCCCCTCTCCCGAAAGCACCATCTTGATACCCATGCTCTTGATGACCCTCGCCAGCAGGTACATCGGCGTGGAGGCGCGCACGGTGGTGACGTCATACGTCTCAATATAGTAGATCACGTCTCGGATGGCATCAAGACCCTCCTGTATGGTGTAGTTTATCTCATGATGGACGGTGCCGATATAGTCTGCCACCATCTTCGCCTTGGCAAGGTCGGGCGCACCCTTGAGACCGACGGCAAACGAATGGAGGCGCGGCCACCAAGCCTGCGTCCTGCCGTTCTCCTCCACTCTCCGCGCGGAGTATTTCTGGGCTATCGCACTGATGACCGACGAGTCAAGGCCGCCGCTGAGCAGCACCCCGTAGGGCACGTCGCTCATCAGCTGCCGCTGCACCGCGTCCTCGAGACCGTCGCGCACGCTTTTCACGCTCGCCTCGTTGTCCTTCACATTGTCGTAGCTGAACCAGTCGCGGGTGTAGTATCTCTTCATCTCGCCCTCGCTGCCCCACATATAATGGCCGGGCAGGAAAGGCTCGTAACTGTCGCATTCGTTCTCAAGAGCCTTCAGCTCGCTCGCCACATACACCTTGCCGTCGTTGCCACGCCCCACGTAGAGGGGAATAACGCCTATCGGGTCGCGGGCGATGAGGAAATCGTCCGTCTCCCCGTCGTAAAGGGCAAAGGAAAATATCCCGCTCAGTTCCTCGAGGAAGGCCGGTGCCTCGCCGCCCTTGGCCGTTCCGCCGTTAGCTTTCCACTCGCGGTAGAGGGCGAGTATCACCTCGCAGTCGCTGCCTGTCTGGAAATCATATTTCCCCTCAAAGCGCTTGCGTATCGCCTGATGGTTGTAAATCTCGCCGTTCACAGCGAGTACCTGACGGTTGTCGGGACTGAACAGCGGCTGCCGGCCCGACTCGGGGTCCACGATAGAGAGCCTCTCATGGGCAAGGATGGCGGACCCTCCGCAGTAGATGCCGCTCCAGTCGGGACCACGGTGACGGATTTTGGAACTCATTCTAAGTGCCTTGCGGCGCAGGTCAGGAGTCTGCTCCTGAATGTTGAAGATACAAACTATTCCACACATAGCTATTTCTTTTATTTTTTTGCGCGCTCAAAATAAAGCGGAACGCGCAAGTTGTCAGTCGTTTGATTTATACTCAGGGTGAACGGTTTTCGCCGTTCAGTTTTAGCCGAAAAGTTCTTGGGGCGGCAAACGCCCCAAGAACAGATACTAAACTAAAACATTCAACCGTTATCTACACGGGATAAATAATTCATCAGTTGTAGCAGCTCTCGCCATGCTCGTAGATGTCGAGACCTTCCTCTTCAATTCTCTTGTCCACACGCAGACCGGCGATTTTCTCGATGCCCCAGAAGAGGAGGAAGCCTGTTGCGGCAGCCCAGAGGTCGATGCAGAGGATGCCAAGCACCTGAGCTCCGAAGAAACCGAAGCCGTGACCGTAGAAAGCACCCGAATCAACTGCGAGAAGACCCGTAAGCAATGTTCCGAGAATACCGCACACGCCATGAACGGAGCTTGCACCCACAGGGTCGTCGATGTGGAGCTTCGTGTCGATGAACTCGATGGCGTAAACGAGAACCACACCGCAGATAAAGCCGATGATCAGGGCGCCGAGCGGCGACACGAGGTCGCATCCTGCAGTAATGCCCACAAGACCGGCGAGAACGCCGTTGAGGGTGAGCGAGAACGAAGGCTTGCCGTATTTAATCCAAGTGGTGAACATTGTGGCAATGGCACCGGCAACAGCAGCCAGATTTGTGGTGAGGAACACGTGTGATATTGCGACGCGGTTCACTTCGCCCGAAGCTGCGAGCTGGGAACCGGGGTTGAAGCCGAACCAGCCGAACCAGAGGATAAACACGCCGAGAGCGGCTGCCATAAGGTTGTGCCCGGGAATGGCGTGGCTCTTGCCCTTGGCGTCGTACTTGCCGTGACGGGGACCGAGTATCATTGCGCCCACCAGGGCGAGGACACCGCCTACGGAGTGTACGATTGCAGAACCTGCGAAATCGTGGAACGTAGTGCCGAAGGTGCTCATCATGAACGAGCCTTCCTCACCGTTGCAGAGCCAGCCTCCGCCCCATGTCCAGTGGCCTTCCACCGGATAGATGATGAACGAGATGAAGAACGAGTAGATGCAATACATGGAGAACTTTGTCCTCTCTGCCATAGCTCCCGAAACGATGGTTGCCGCAGTGGCGCAGAACACCGTCTCAAAGATAAGGAAACCCTCGGTGGGCAGACCGGCGCTGCTTGAATAGAACGAGAGGTCGCCGAAGTTGGGCATGCCGACAAAGCCGGCACCGTCGCTTCCGAACATGAAGCCGAAGCCCACAAACCAGAACAGGACAGAGCCTATCATGAAGTCCACGAAATTCTTGAAAAGGATGTTCGCCGTATTCTTGCTCCTTGTGAAACCTGCCTCGCAGAGGGCGAAACCCGGCTGCATGAAGAACACGAGCATTGCTGCAAGCAGCATCCACACTGTATCAATGGAAACGCCAAGGTCGGCAACGCTCTTCGAAACCTCTGCCACCGACTCGGCTGCTAAAAATAATGTAGTCATAATTTTATTCTTTTAATGTTGTGCGTGTTGTTATTATCAACTGAAAACAGGGTCTTCTTACCTTGGCGGACACCGCCGGGTACTTCTTCTGTCAATCATTCCCCGAATGCAAGTCCGCAACAGTCACCCGTAAATACAATTCCTTTTACCTTATTGTATATGCTGAAACATCGTTTGTCATTTCTCCTGCTCCGCATTGTAAAGGGCAATGTCGCCGCGCTCACCGGTGCGTATCCTTATCGAATCCTCTATCGGGATGACGAATATCCTTCCGTCGCCGATCTCACCTGTACGGGCGGAACCCTGAATGGCCGCCACCGTCTTCTCCACGTTCTTGTCACGCACTACAATGCTCACCAGCACTCTCTCAATACTGCTCGTGTCGTACATCACGCCACGGTAAATCCTCGCCTGGCGCATCTTGCCCTCACCTCTCACATCATAATAGGAGAACCACTCGATGTCGGCTGCAAGCAGAGCCTCTTTTACATCCTCGAATTTTGTCTTGCGGATGATCGCTTCAATCTTTTTCATACTTACCCTTTTTATTGGTTTTTATTCCTAATACTTTCTTATTGATATCTTTCGGCTGCAAATTTACGACATTTTGATATACAAACAATAATATACCTCTCATTTTGATTACACATTAAATAAATCACTAACAATCGGTCTTTAAATAAACACCACCACTTTCACATTGAAAGCATTTTTCTTGATAACGGTTACAAATTGACATTTCCACAAAAGAAGAAAAGAAAAACGCTGCGCCATTCCACGGCAAATAAAACAAAATGTTGTATTTTTGCAAGCGAAAAAGAACAAACTTAGCAACAATAAAGAAAGATGCCAAAAGCCAAGGTAAAATTCACAAAGATGCACGGTGCCGGCAATGACTATATATATGTAAATACCTTATTATATAATATAGACGCCCCGGAGGAGAAATCCACATTATGGAGCGACCGCCACAAGGGCATCGGCGGCGACGGACTGGTTCTCATCTGCAGACCCACCACAGCCGAAGCCGATTTCAGAATGAGGATATTCAATGCCGACGGGTCGGAAGCCATGATGTGCGGAAACGCATCAAGGTGTATCGGGAAATACGTTTTTGAACGCGGTCTGACCGACAAGACATCCGTACGGCTCGAAACGCTGTCGGGTATAAAAATCCTGAACCTGCACGTTTCCGAAGACGGGAAGACAGTGGACAGCGTGACGGTGGACATGCTCGAGCCGGCAACGCACAACGAAAGGCAATACGCCGAGGCGTGCCAAGGCAAGCTCACGGCGGACGGACGGACATTCGAGGGAACTTTCGTCTGCATGGGCAACCCGCATTTCGTTACCTTCGTGGACAATGCGGAAGACATCGACATCGCAAGATACGGCAAGATACTTGAACGCGACGCCGCATTCCCTGAGCGTTGCAACATAGAGTTCGCCACAGTGACAGCAGACGGAAGCATACGCACAAGGGTATGGGAGCGCGGAAGCGGAATAACGATGGCCTGCGGAACGGGGGCCTGCGCCACGGCAGTGGCTGCCGCACTGACGGGACGCGCCGCGAGGAAAAGCGTCATCAGGATGGACGGAGGCGACCTGAGCATCGAATGGAGCGAAACGGACAACCACGTCTACATGACAGGCCCTGCGGAAATATCGTTCGACGGCGAAACAGAAATATAGGAAAGACAAACAACAATAAAAGAAAAACGACATGGCATTAGTAAACGAACACTATCTGAAACTGCAAAAGAACTACCTGTTTGCCGACATCGCCAAGAAGGTGAACGCATACAAGGTTTCCCACCCGAAGGCCGAAGTGATCAGCCTCGGCATCGGGGACGTGACACAGCCGCTTGTACCCGCCGTGATAGAGGCGATGCACAAGGCCGTAGACGACATGGCGAACAAGGAGAATTTCCACGGCTACGGACCGGAACAGGGCTACCTGTGGCTGCGAGAGGCTATCGTGAAAAATGATTTCCTGCCGCGCGGCATAAAGCTTGACCCGGGAGAGGTGTTCGTAAACGACGGTGCAAAGAGCGACACCGGAAATATCGGCGAACTCGTAAGGTGGGACAACAGCATAGGGGTGACAGACCCCATCTACCCCGTCTACATCGACTCCAACGTGATGTGCGGAAGGGCTGGAGTGCTCGAAAACGGCAAATGGAGCAATGTCACATACATGCCCTGCACCGAGGAGAACGGCTTCGTGCCGCAAATACCCGACCACCGCGTGGACATGATATACCTCTGCTACCCCAACAACCCCACGGGGACAGTGATAACGAAAGAGGAACTGAAGAAATGGGTGAACTACGCCTTGAAGAACGACACGCTCATCTTTTACGATGCTGCATACGAGGCGTATATCACGGAGCCGGACATCCCCCACTCCATCTACGAGATAAAGGGTGCGAAGAAGGTGGCTATAGAGTTCCACAGCTACTCCAAGACCGCCGGGTTCACCGGGGTGCGCTGCGGATACACCGTGATACCGAAGGAACTGACCGCCGTGACAATCGACGGCAAGGACAGGCTGCCGCTCAACCCGCTGTGGGACCGCCGACAGTGTACCAAGTTCAACGGCACAAGCTATATCAGCCAGAGGGCTGCCGAGGCGATATACTCTCCCGAGGGAAAGGCGCAGACAAAGGCGGTGATTGACTACTACATGGGCAACGCCAAACTGATGTACGATGCGCTAAAGGAACTTGGCTTCAGAGTCTACGGCGGAGTGAACGCCCCATACCTGTGGGTAAAGACTCCCGACGGCGTGGACAGCTGGAAATTCTTCGAGCAGTTGCTCTACGGAGCGCAGATTGTCTGCACACCGGGAGTGGGCTTCGGACCGAGCGGCGAGGGCTACGTGCGCTTCACTTCGTTCGGCAACCGCGAAGACTGCGAGGAGGCAATGCGGCGACTGGCGCAATGGATGAAGAGCTAAGACAGACAGGGACTGTTGAAGAGCCAAGACGGCCGGTGCCGACGAAGAGCCAAGACGGCCGGTGCTGCCGCGGACGCAATGACACAAACACATTATTAACATATAAAAAGGTAAGAAGACTATGAAGGATTTTAAGAAACTCAGCCTGCTCGTTGCCGGAATGGCAGCACTGGCAACGCCGATGTCGGCACAGGACAAAGTGGAAGCAACAGTAGCGGCTGACCTCGTGAGCAACTACATCTGGCGCGGCCAGCATCTGGGCGACGTCAGCGTGCAGCCCACACTGGGAGTGGCATACAAGGGCTTCTCGCTCAGCGCATGGGGCAACTACGGCATTTCCAACCCCGGCGACAAGAAGGAGCTTGACCTTACCCTCGCCTATACAACGGGCGGCTTCAACGTGGGCATTACCGACTACTGGTCAGGCAGCGACGGCGACAGGTATTTCCTGTATTCCAACGGAAGCACAAAACATGTGTTCGAGGCCAACGTGGGTTATGACTTCGGTCCCGTAGCACTGCAATGGTACACCAACTTCGCAGGTGCAGACGGAAAGAACAAAAGCGACAAGAGGGCTTATTCTTCATATTTCGAGGTCAGCGCACCTTTCAAGCTCGCCACTTGCGACTGGACTGCCACCGTTGGCGCAGTGCCCTACGCAACTACAAGCTACGAGGATGCAAACGGCTTTGCAGTGACCAACGTTTCGCTGCGTGCAGAGAAGGCTATCAAGGTGACTGACTCATGGTCACTGCCAATCTTCGCAAGCGTCAACACGAACCCGTCCACACAAAAGGCTTATCTCGTATTCGGCTTCACCCTGAGACCATAAGGGATAACCAAAATACAAAATTTAAACAAACCAGCCGTTCGCCAAAACAAAAAGACAAGAAACAGGGCGAATATTATAGCATAAAGGTATAGCACAACCGAAAAAAGCATTACCTTTGCAAGCGAAATAAAAAAAATCATTATAGGCGGGTTCTACAGCAACCCGCCTATAATAAAAAAACTAACAGCGCGTGGAACTTACGGGACACGCCTATAAAAAAAATTAAACTTAAAACAATGGCAAATTTAAGATTTCAGGTTGTTGAGGAGGCGTTCAAAAAACGCCCCGTGGAAGTGATTGCTCCGGTTGAGCGTCCGTCGGAATATTTCGGCAAGTTCGTTTTCAACCGCGCAAAGATGTACAAGTACCTGCCGGCCGACGTCTATGAAAAGCTCATCGACGTTATCGACAACGGCGCCACTCTCGACCGCTCCATAGCCAACGCTGTGGCCAACGGAATGAAGCAGTGGGCAGAGGAGAACGGCGTTACCCACTACACCCACTGGTTCCAGCCTCTTACCGGAGGCACCGCCGAGAAGCACGACGCCTTCATCGAGCACGACGGCAAGGGCGGAATGATTGAGGAGTTTTCGGGCAAGCTGCTCGTGCAGCAGGAGCCTGACGCCAGCTCGTTCCCCAACGGCGGCATCCGCAACACTTTCGAGGCCCGCGGCTACTCCGCATGGGACCCCACATCACCTGTCTTCATTATAGACGACACGCTTTGTATCCCCACCGTGTTCATATCATACACCGGCGAGGCTCTCGACTACAAGGCTCCTTTGCTCCGTGCCCTGCACGCAGTGAACGTGGCGGCTACCAACGTTTGCCAGTATTTTGACCCCAACGTGACGAAAGTCACCTCAAACCTGGGCTGGGAACAGGAATATTTCCTCGTTGACGTGAGCCTCTACAGCGCACGCCCCGACCTGATGCTGACGGGCAGAACCCTCATGGGACACGACTCTGCAAAGAACCAGCAGATGGACGACCACTATTTCGGAACTATCCCCGACCGCGTGCAGGCTTTCATGAAAGACCTCGAAGTGCAGGCTCTCGAGCTTTCCATCCCCTGCAAGACCCGGCACAACGAGGTTGCGCCGAACCAGTTTGAGATTGCTCCTATCTTCGAGGAGTGCAACCTGGCGGTGGACCACAACATGCTGCTCATGTCGCTGATGAAGAAGGTTGCCCTGAAGCACGGCTTCGTGGTATTGCTCCACGAGAAGCCCTTCGCCGGCATCAACGGCAGCGGAAAGCACAACAACTGGAGTCTCTCTACCGACACCGGCGTTCTGCTCCACGCTCCCGGCAAGACCCCGGAGAGCAACTTGCGCTTCGTGACATTCATCGTGGAGACGCTGATGGGTGTTTACCGCCACAACGGCCTTATCAAGGCTTCCATCATGAGCGCGACGAACGCCCACCGTCTGGGAGCTAACGAGGCACCGCCAGCAATCATCTCTTCTTTCCTCGGCAAGCAGCTCACTGAGCTTCTCGAGCATATCGAGAACAGCGACAGCGAGGACGTGTTCAACATGGCCGGCAAGCAGGGCATGAAGATGGACATCCCGGAAATCCCCGAACTGCTCATCGACAACACCGACCGCAACCGCACGTCGCCGTTCGCCTTCACCGGCAACCGCTTCGAGTTCCGTGCCGTGGGTTCAGAGGCCAACTGCGCATCCGCAATGATTGCCCTCAACTCTGCAGTGGCCGAGGCACTGGTTGATTTCAAGGCCCGTGTGGATGCTCTCATCGCCAAGGGCGAAGACCAGACAAAGGCTATCATCACCATACTGCGCGAGGACATCAAGGCTTGCAAGCCGGTGCGTTTCGACGGCAACGGTTACTCTGACGAGTGGGTTGAGGAGGCAAAGAAGCGCGGCCTCGACTGCGAGACGAGCTGTCCGCTCATCTTCGACAACTACCTGAGCAAGGCTTCCGTGGAAATGTTCACCAAGCTCGGCGTAATGACCGAGAAGGAGCTCGAGGCACGCAACGAGGTGAAATGGGAGACCTACACCAAGAAGATCCAGATTGAGGCGCGCGTGTTCGGCGACCTGACGATGAACCATATCATCCCCGTTGCCACACACTACCAGAGCATGCTGCTGAAGAACGTGGAGAACATGCGTTCCGTATTCTCTGCCGAAGAGGCCGAGAAGCTGAGCTCTCGCAACATGAAGATTATCCGCGACATCGCCGAGCGCACACAGATTATCGAGAAGGGCGTGGAGGACTTGGTCGAGGCCCGCAAGGTGGCAAACAAGATTGCCGACGAGCGCGAGAAGGCCATCGCATACCACGACACAGTGGCTCCGAAGATGGAGGAGATTCGCTACCACATCGACAAGCTGGAGCTGACAGTGAGCGACGAGCTTTGGACTCTGCCCAAGTACCGCGAACTGCTGTTCATCAGATAATAAGGCAAAGCGCGTGAACGCGCGGACATAAAAACAGAATAGAATAATACAATCTATTTCTTTTATTGGTTGTTTAAGTTGGGGGCTGCAAGGTTGTGAAACCGTGCAGTCCCTTTTTCATTGGCAGGAAGGGCATCTTGCACCGTCACTGCCCCAAGCACCATTTCCAGAAAGGCAGGACTTGGATTTCGCCCCAATCGTCGGTTATTGTCTGCTCCTCGTCATACGTGACAATGAGCCGCTTGCGGCAGGACAGGACAGACGGCAGTTTTTGCAATGCCGAGACTTCCCGTTCATAAGTGGAGTCTTTGGCAGAAATACTGTACGACACTTGGATGGCTGTCTCTTCTTCGGGAACGTAGAAATCTATTTCCACAGCGGAATTATAGAAGAAAACCCTTTCATTGTCCATATCGTGCCCGTACTTTCTGAACAAGGTGACGGCAACCGCGTTCTCCAAAAGTGACGTCTCCCCATCCAGAAGGAAAAGGTTCAGTATACCGTTGTCTACAAAGTAATATTTTGATATGGTCTCCTTTTCGGCGAACGACTTTGCAATGTTGTGCAGGCGCAGCAGCAGCCACGAGTCCTCGCAGTATTGTATATAGTTGCTCACGGTAGGCACGCTAATCTTGCCTCCCACGGTAGACAAAATTTTTGCCAGACGGTTGTAGGAGATTGGCTGCTTTATGCTTTCCGCCACTTTTTTTACCATCAGACGCAGCAAGTTGGGGTTGCTGATGTTGTTACGGCTGCAGATATCACCCAAGTAAATCTTTTGAAACGTGCTACTGAGATAATTTCGCTTCACCGGCAACTCTATACTCTCAGGCATCCCGCCCCAGTGCAAAAACTCAGTATAAGACCGCTTCATCTCTGCACGGCTCTCGGTGCCCAAGAGCGTTTTCTCGTCGTATGACTGACCGCTGAAGTCGAAGTATTCCTTGAGATTGAACGGGTAGACTTCCACCGTGAGGTATCTTCCTCCTAGCGTGGTCATGATTTCTTTGGAGAGCATTTTGGCGTTGCTTCCCGTGATATAGACGCGGTATTTTGCATCTGCCAATCTCCGTGCAAATTTCTCCCAACCAGCAACGTTCTGTATCTCGTCAAGAAAGAGGGTGGGACGTTTGGAATACATCTCCGCATGACATTCCAAGAGGAGATTGAAATCGGAACTTGTAAAATCCGCCAGCCGGTCGTCTTCAAAATTGAGGTATAGCATTTCATCCCAGTCATGTCCTTTTGCCAAAAGCTGTTGCATCTTTTGGTATAGGAGGAAAGATTTCCCTGCCCTACGTACGCCCACAAGCACATAGCACGGGAAATCATCCATGCCTATGTTCCTGTGGTACACATGATAACGCTCCACCTCGCGTTGGTTGTCTGTCAGAATTTGCTTTAACAATAGCTTGTCCATATCTCGCTTTTATAAAGTGACATTTTATAAAACACCGCAAATTTATAAAATACCATTTAATAAAGCCAAGAATTTCGAATGTTTTTCACTCAGCGGCATCAATTTGGGCAGCCCAACATTATACCTTGCCCACATTGTCTCTATTGTCGTAAAAAAAATAAGACAGACGAAATCCGTAGTACACGGTAACAAGCTCAGATTGCCAAACTACTGATACTGCAACAAAAACAAGGTTGTGTTAGTATTTTTGGGAACTACTACGGAAACTACTACGGAAACCCCTTATATAACTACGGAAACTACTACGGAAACCCCTTATGCAACTACGGAAAATTCCACCGACACTACGGAAACTGTTTTCAAAATAACGAGCCTCTCTAATACCGCAACCTGAAATGGGAATTATTTTAGTGGCGGTGAAAAAAAACAAGCCGCAAATCATACCGACTTGTTTTTTCACCGCCAATAAGAGGCAGGCAAAAGCGCGCGACTACCGTTCCGTGACGGCGCGGACAAGGTAACGACTGCAACGGTTATAATTGCCAGATATTTTAAGACCTTGGTTGGAGAATAAGCAAACATAGGCGCAGCTGGATAATGTGCCGATTGAGCCTGACCAATAGGTTCCGCTGATTTGGGAGTTGTCGTAGTAGCCCGGAAGAAATACCGAGCTGCCAGTATTGTTACCGGTAAACTTGAAACCATAGACGCCATTTGTATATGTCCAGCTCGGATTGCCATTTGTGGTGAAGTTTTTAAACTCCTCATAGGTAGGCATGCGGCAACCATTGCCCAAGTTTCGTGTTGCCGCGTCGTCCTCCGCTTCGAGTATTGTCTTGCTGTCAGTGCTGTTATACTTGGTAATGTCAGTTGCCGAATTGCCATACTTGTAAGTATCCCAACCATTACCTGTTTTGGTGGCTATCTCGCCCCAAGCATAAGAGTTGCCGTAATCTGTTTCACTATCTGCACCTACATTCTTTTCCGCCCAAAGCAAGCCGCTTGAGAGGCCGAGGTCTACGAATTTCTGACCGTTAAACGTATATTCGTTGCCGCTTATGGAGCTGAATTTCTCCAGTTTACCGTCTATGGTGTAGAGAGGGATGGCAGTCACACTGGCACGGGGCACGTAGAGATTGCCGTATTTCACCCTTTGAAAGGTTTCGCCGCCGTTTTTTACGTAATTTATTTCAATCTTCACACCGGAGTAGCTGCCTGTTGGCAGAGGGAGATAAAACACGCCGACCTCACCCTTGGTAGCATTGCTGAAATTGAGCGTGACTTCGTTGTTTATGCTTGATTTCACTGTCGTTATCACCGGCTCGTCCGCAGACAGGTCGCAAGAGAATTCGCCGCAGACCTGCTCATTGGTAGCAAATTTAAGTGTACCCTCCGCTGCAGGCATACTGTCGATACGTATTACAACCAAGCCGGCGATGTGGTTGAACGATATTGCTTCACGTATTCTGCCTACCATCGGGATTCTGGTAGTGTTTGTCGGGTAGGTAGTGACGCCGTTGGTTGTAATCGGGAAGATATTGCTCTCCACAACGGAATATGGGTATTGGTTTGGCAGTATAAATGTAAGATCCGTGGCTGACGTAAACTTATGGGTATAGTTTGCCTCAGGATGGACTATGCTGGGGTACACGGCGTACGAACCCATATAGCTGCCTTTTGCCACCTTACCTTTGAATGTTGCGACGGTTTTGCCTGTTGCCGCACTCGTGGTAAATTCCTTGCCGGTATAATTGCCGTCGCTACCCTTCATCTGCACCAGGATGCCGTCACCGTTCTGCCAATAGAAAGACGCATAGCTCTCATGGGCATTTTTCATTCCAACACGCTTTGCGGTAGTCTTGCCGTCATCCAAGTTTGCAGTAAGTTCCACGGTCATTGCCTCTCCCGTATCCTGGTCCTGCTTATGTTCCGCAACATCGTCGGAAGTGCAGGAAGCTGCAAGGGATGCCGCAGCCAATGCCACGAAAGTAAAGTACTTGCTACTCATAGTCTTGACCATTATCCTTGCCTTATTTCCAATCATTGTCGAAATTATTCTTCTTGACACTTTCAATATCTGCCGCATCTATATCTTCGTTATATCCTTCCTCTTCACCGCTTCCGGCTAGCAAGTTTCTCTGGAGTTCCATTTTCACCACCTTTGCAGAAGGCGCTACATAATATTTTTTGTCCATGTCTATTTAAGTTCAATATATAATTACAGTCCTATCAAATGAATACACAAAGGTAAATGTTCTTTTTTACCCCCCCCAACAAAACTCCGCAGCACACCACCGAAAGATACACTTAATTGATTTATGTCAAGAACACAAAGCAACGGTTCTCCTTTATATATATGCCACAATCGGGTTTTGCGCAGAGGCGGGTCATATCCAACAAATCCCGCAAGCGGGCTTGCAATTCGGAATTTTTCTATAAATTTGCATTTGCTAATTGTTTATACGCGGCAGAATCATGGAAAAACAGATAAAGCGAGTGCCCTACGGAGTGTCGGACTTCAGGGCTGTCATGGAGCAAAACCAGTATTATGTGGACAAGACGATGTACCTGCCCGAGTTGGAGAAGCAGCCGGACAACCTCTTCTTCATCCGTCCACGCCGTTTCGGCAAGAGCATATTCCTGAGTATGCTGTGCTCTTACTATGACTGCAGCCAGAAGGACGAGTTCGCCCGGCTGTTCGGCAACCTGTGGATAGGCAAGCGCCCGACCGCCCTGCAGGGGAAATTTCAGGTGCTGTTTCTGGACTTTTCACAGATTACAGGCAAGATTGACGTGCTGGAAGAAAGGTTCAATGCGTATTTGAGCATCAACCTCGACGCCTTTGTGCGCCAATACTCAGCGTATTACCGGGACGAGAAGTCGGAGATACTGTCAAAAACGGAATATGCGGACAAGCTGGAACTTATCTTCAAGGCAGCCAAGACGCACGGCTATCCGCTGTATCTCATCATCGACGAGTACGACAATTTCACCAATGTGGTTCTCAACGAGCACGGCGAAAAGATGTACCATGCCATCACCCATGCCGACGGATTCTACCGCGACGTATTCAAGAAATTCAAGGGCAATTTCGCTCGCATCTTCATGACGGGCGTAAGTCCCGTTACCCTGGACGACGTGACAAGCGGATACAACGTGGGATGGAACATTTCCGTCAAGCCGGAGTTTGACGAGATGCTGGGGTTCTCCACCAAGGATGTCACAGATATGTTCAGCTACTACAAAGAAAACGGCGCACTGCCTGCCGACAGCGACGTAGAGGCTATGGTGAGCGACATAAAGCCTTGGTACGACAACTATTGTTTTGCGAAAGAAGCCCTGGACAAAAGCACCAGAATGTTCAACTGCGATATGGTTCTCTATTATCTCCGCAACTATATGGACTACGGGCGGGCACCGCAACAGATGACAGACCCCAACACCAAGACCGACTACGGCAAGATGAAGAAGCTCCTGCAGTTCGACAAGCTAGACGGCGAGCGGAAGGGCATCATCCGCAGGATAGCCGGGGAAGGGCAAATAGTGGCACAGCTGGAACCGCAGTTTTCAGCCTATCAGATACCCAAGGCAGAGATTTTCCCGAGCCTGCTTTTTTATTACGGCATGCTGACAATCAAGGGCGTACGCGGTTCCAAGCTCATCCTGGGAATACCAAACAACAATGTACGGAAACAGTATTACGGCTATCTCGAAGAAGAGTATCAGGCGAAGTCGTATGTCGATACCAACAAACTTACAGACTATTATTACGACATGGCGTATGACGGCCGATGGGAGGAAGGACTCCGTTTCATGGCGGATGCCTACGCCAAGGTTTCTTCGGTGCGCGACGGTATCGAGGCAGAGCGCAACCTGCAGGGATTTTTCATGGCATATCTAAATCTCAACGACTATTACATAACAGCCCCCGAACTTGAGCTGAACCATGGATATTGTGATTTCTTCCTGTTGCCCGACCATACGCATTACGCCAGCCGCCACAGTTACATACTCGAGCTGAAAGTCCTTTCAAAGAAAGATTTTGACGAAGAATTGAAAGACACCTGCGGCAAGGACGGCAAGCCGACGACAAAGGCAGAAAGGCAATGGAATGACGCTGTGGCCCAAATCCGCCGTTATGCCGAAGCACCGAGAGTTGAAGCTCTCCGCCAAGGCACCACCCTTCATAAAATCATCATGCAGTTCAAGGGCTGGGAACTGGCAAGGATGGAAGAAGTGTAGAGCCTTTGACGAAAGCGGGTTATATCTCTGCCTGCATTACGCAACGCATACAACTACCTGACGAGGAACTGCACGATGAGCGACACGTTCCACGCCAGGAGGTAAACGGTGAGCAGGGCCGTGAGAACGCGCAGTGCCGCAAGCCCCCTGCCCGACAAGCGTCTGAACATGAACGCCATTGCCAGCGGTATGACGAAAAGCCAGTGCGCCCCCATGATATACACCTCGTTGAGCCCGAAGCCCAGCACCACATGGATGAACATGTCGAAGCCGAAGCCGCACATCGCCATCCACAGGAAACGGCTCCTGCGCCCGGCCCACACGCCGAGGGCGAAGAGCGCCACGACGAGAGCCTCGACGGCATAGTTGTGCCAGCTGCGGTATTCCACGATGACGGGCCTGCCGCGCAAAGTGTCGCCGAGCAGATGGTCCCGGTGCAGCTGCACGGACTCCCCGAAGAGGTTTTCCACCGCCGACGCCCACCGCGGCGTGGTGATGTCGGTCCAGCTGGAGAACTCGCCGTTGGCTATCGGCTTGCCCTTGTGGGCGAAACCCGGCTGCTTGTGGTCGGCAATGTATTTGGCGCGGATGCGCTGTTTCATCATCCTGTCGAAGGCATGGCGTATCTCGGCGGAATCCTTCAGACTCGTCGTGTCGCGGAAGGCGGCAAAGTCTCGCGCCCTGCGCTCGTCGCTTTTCTTCTTCTTGATGGCATTCCGCTTTATGGCCTCGGGGTATTTGTAATGGGCGTACTCCCAGCGGGCGAAGCCCCAGATGAGGGCGGACGGTACGATCACGGCGCAGAGCAGGTAGCGCGGACGGAAGAACCGCTTGCCGTCGACGAAGAGGGCGTCGATAAACACCTTCACCCCGTTGCTCAGCGTGATGCCGGCCGTGAAGAAGAACATAAGCATCGTCTGCCAGCCGCTGAGCCGCTTGCCGTCGCGCAGTTTCACGCCGCACACATAGAGGGCCATGAGGAGCATGAACATCGACGGGGCGAAATGGTCGGGCACGATATACGAGAGCGCGACGTAGCCGAAGCTGAACAGCAGCGAGGCGAGCAGCACCGCATCGGCATTCTTCACGCCGATGACCTCCCGGCAGATACGCAGCACGAAGATGTAGGAGTAGAAAACGAGGAAAAGCAGAATTGCCGCCACAATATACTGTGCCAGATTCACCCCCGTGGCATCCATCAGCCAACCGTCGACGAGCGACAGCGGAGCCACGAAGAAGGCGAGCAGCGGATGGCGGTAGATGTTGTAGTCGGGGCTCCACCGCGACACCACCACGTAGGTGATGGGGTCGAAGCCGGAGATGGAGAAATTTTTCACGAAGAGCGTCCACGCCCCCTTGGCGGGCTGCATGAACTTGTCGGCATAGCGCAGCACCACAAGGGCGTTGAGCGCCACATACACCACGAGCGCCGCGGCAGCCGGCAGGGCCTCGTTCCTTTTCACGCGGAACATCCTGGCTATCTGCACAAAGATGTTCCTGAATTCCTTTATCGGATTAGTCATGTATTCTTGTCTTTTCCTAATAGACGGTTTCTGCAACACGGCGCGCCATATACAGCCGCGCCCTTATCTGAACGGTTTGTAATACGCCTCGTCGGCGAAATTGAGCATTTCGATGTCGCCGCTGCTGTCGCCGTAGGCGGTGAGCCAGTAGTCGTCGCGGTCGGGATGCAGGGCGAGGATACGCCTTACTTTCTCCTTGCGGCGGCAGTTGGCGGAAAGGAACTTCCCGGTGAGCGTCTCGCCGGACACCTCCACCTGCGTACACGACAGTTCCACCTGCGGCAGGTCGGCGAAGAACGGCGCCACCCAGTTTATGATGCTGGCACTGACGACCATCACCTGCGTATCAGGCTGCTCCGCCAGTTCGCGCAGCTTCTTCATCCCCTTGGGGCGCAGCAGATGGCGGTGGCTCGACGCGAAGCGCCGGCACAGGTCGTCGAAGAGTTCCGTGGGCATCCCGTCGAAATACCACGCGAAGATGAGCTGCTTCACCTTGCCGCTGTCGAATATCCCCAGTTTCATGCCTATGAGCAGATGCAGGTGCAGGGCGAAGCATTTCAGAAGCTCCTTCCATCCGCTGGTGTAAACGAGGAAGGCAATCAGCGTGTCGCGCCGGGTCAGCGTTCCGTCAAAATCAAAAGCGTATATCTTTTTCATCGCAATAAGCGTATATCCTTTTCGTCACAATATGTATATTATCAAGAGGAAAGCCAGTCCCCACAGCGCCACCACCGCCTGCAGCACCCTGTCGGAGAGCAGCAGCCTCGTGGGGTCGCCGCTCCTGTTGTCCACCAGCGTGAGCTGCAGATAGCGCAGCACCCCCGTTATCACGAAAACGGTGGTGAGATACAGGTAGTGTGTCCCCGTGCGCCTCACCACCTCGGGCGAAACGGTGTACATCACATAGCACACGATTGTCACGGTGGCAGTTATCGTTATGGCCTGGTTGATGAATTCAAGGTTGTAGCGGATGGTGTTGCGGCGCGGCGCGCGTCCCGTCTCGTTCATGCGCAGCACATCGTCGCGCCGTTTGGCAAGCGAAAGGAACAGCGTGAGCAGGAATGTCATGAGCACTATCCAGTCGGACAGTTCCGTCCCGATGGCAATTCCTCCGGCGAAGAGCCTCAACACGAAGCCTGCGGCGATGGTACACACGTCGAGGATGGCGAAACGCTTGAGCCACAGGCAATACGCCACGTTGAGCACGAGATAGACGGCAGTTACGGCCGCCACTCCCGCAGTCCCCTCGCCGAGCAGCATAGCACTGGCGAAGCTCAGTGCCACCATCACCGCCATCATGGCGTAGGCAGCCGCCACGCTCACCTGCCCGGAGGCAATGGGCCGGCGGCATTTCACGGGATGGCGGCGGTCGTCCTCCACATCGACGATGTCGTTAAGGCAATATATCGCTGACGCCATGAAGCTGAACGCCATGACGGCTACGAGAGCCGCCGCGATGTCGTGCGGGTCGAGCAGCGAACCTCCGAAGAAGAGGGGCAGGAGCACGAACACGTTCTTCAGCCACTGGTGCGGACGGATAATCCGCAGTATGTTTCCAACGTTCATTAATTAAGTGATGATAAAATAGTGCGCTAAGTTACGCACTTTTTGCCTATTATCCAAAAATAACTCCGACAAGCCGTAGCACCGCCACCGTTGTCCGTTGTTATTGTCATCAAATGTTCTTGTCTGAACCTTGGCACGGACGTTTTCCTCCCAAGGCAAAAATAAGACATTTGGAACACTTTTGCTTGTGCCCTTTTTTCAAGGAGCAGTGCTTTTCGTGGAGGAAACGATAGCTTTGCCCGGAGGAAACGATAGCTTTGCTCCCCGAAAAGCAGTGCTTTCCTCCGAGGTTTTGGGGCATCGGTTTTTAATGCCCGCCTATCATACTGATTACCAATGCTTTGCGTTTACCCTAAAAGAACGGCAAAAATCTCTTGAAATTCCGGCAAATCCGGCACTGGTAAAATACGACATTTGGAACACTTTTAGAATGTCGTTTTTTCCAAAAAAATCACCGCCACCGGGCAAAAAGCCTGTCAAAAGTCCAGTGCAGCACATACGCCACGGGAACAGAAACGGCGATTACTGCGGCCACCGTGCCGCAGTAGCCAAGATGCAGTGTGGCGAGGGGACGCAAAACAAATTCGATATGCACAAGATATATCTCAAGACTGACAGTGCCGAGGAATGCCAGCACCCTGCCCACACCGTGCGGCAACATTGCGATTGCCCTGCACTCAAGCAGCAGTGCGCTGACGGTCAGCGGAATGTAGACCATGCGTTCCATGAAGAGCGGGAACCTGCCGTGGCCAATGTATTCAAGTCGCAGACAAAGCCACAGGCTCATGGCGAACACGATGAGAACCATCCACAGGGCGCCGCGCCCCAGGCCGCGCTTCTCCATCACCCTTTCGCCGCAGTTGATGCCGATAAGGAATATGGGTATGCGGCTGAAGAATATCTCAAGATGCCCCACTGCGGAATGCAGCAACGGCACATACTGCACCATGGCGGCAAGCAGCATAGCCGCCGCCGGCAGCCACCTGAACACGGGGCAGCGGCGAATGAGTTCCATATACGCCGGGGCGAAGAGATAGAGCATCATCGTGGCGGGCACGTACCAGAAGGTGAGGTCGTCCGCACGCCAGAAGCTCCAGTTGAAAAGGATGTTCGCCATGAGGTTAAAGATGTCGGGAGAATACTTTCCGCCCGGCACGGTGCAGTATTTCCACACGTAAAACACCGAGGCGACAAGCAGCCACACGGGATACACGCGCACATAGCGGCGGCGGAAGAAAACGCGCAGGGCCTCCACCAGCGGGGTGCCGCCGTCGCCGCCGGACTTTCCGCCCATGCGGAGGCGCGTCCACGAGAACCACAGTCCCATACCGCTTACGAAAAGGAACATATCAACCCCCACATTGCCCAGCCGGCGCAAGGGATAGAAGAAATCCGTCCTCGGCATATACACATGAAACAGCACCACAAAGAGAATGGCAAGCCCCATGAGTTCGCCGCGGTATTTGCTCAACGCCCCGTAATTCATAACCTTATCCTTATCACACATTATCCATGTTCGCCGCAAGTCAGTTTTCCGGTCCGCGCAGCCGCGGCTTGGGGATGTATCTGAACAGATACTTGAAGAGCCATGCCGACACCACCGCCGCCACGAAATACATCACGATGCCCGTGTAGACATTGCCGCGGTAGGACATGGGGATGATTATCTCCCTCAGCACGGGATGCACCACGAAGAGTGCCGACGACACCGCCCCCACCCACACGCATGGGAAGAGACTTTTGGCCGGAAGAAGTTTCACCGTTGCCACCGCGCCCGTGACGACGAACGCCGGCACCCACAGCCACGAATGGAAGAAGAAGCTGCCCGCGAATACCGCCGCTGCCGACACTACGGCAATGGCAGCGTAGGCCGGACGGGAAAGCAGCGCGCCATGCCGGGCGTAGAGAATGCCCAGGCCGAAGGGGAGCACCGCCCCGATGAAATTGTAGCGTATGCGGTTGAGCGTGTCCGCCGTGCCCAGCATCTCGGGCGAACAAACGACCTGCACTGCCCAGCAGACGAGGGCGAGGAGAACGACATAGAGCGACCGCCTGCGGTACAGGCACAGGCGATAGACGATATACAGCTGCAGGGTAAGTCCGAAATACCAGTACGGTCCCGGCTTTATTATGTGGTCGGGGTCCGGCAGGATGTTGATATACATAAGCAGCTGCGCCACCACCCTGTCGAAGGTGTAGCCGTGGTATCCGCGCGGATGGAGGTAGCTCACCACGGCGAAGGCGATATATCCGAGAAACATCAGGCGGAGGAGCTTGGCGTAGTGGTAACACGTGAACGGCACGAAGCCCACCCTTCCGGCGGAACGCGACTTCTCGTATTTCATCACAAGTCCGAAACCGCTGACGAAGAGGAACACCGGCACGCCGTAATGCCCGAAGAACGAGAACAGATGCACGAAGAGGTCGTGGTTAAGACTGCATATTCTTTCGAGCAGCTGCCGCGGCTTGTCGCCGTTGAACGTGTATTCGTTTTCCTTCACGGCAAAACGGAGAAAGTGGCAATAGTTATGGAGTATGATGCCGAGAATGGCAATGCCGCGCAGAGCCTTCGACTCCGCCATGGACAACAGTTCCTTTTTCATTTTCTGGTTCTTTTGTTGCTTTTCCCCTCTGCCCCAACATTTTTGGCGGCATCTTCCGCCTCTTTTTGCATGAGCTTGTCGTAGTCAGCCTGCCCCTTGAGGATGCGCGGGCGTTTCTCGTTATACCCCTCGCCCAGCACGTTGAGGTCTTCACGGTAGTGGGGACAGGATATGCCGGCAAGATAGAGGAGCAGATGCGGCAGGGCGTCGGTCATATACGGGCGCTTGCTGCTGCGCCTTATTTCGTTCCACAGGCCGGGATGGTCCTTCTTGTATTTCCTCGACGCCCATATCCACATGGGGATTTCAAACTCGGCGTGCGCCAGGCGCGGCGTCACCTCGGTGGAGTGCATACGGCCGTAGAAATGTGCGTCGTCGTAGACCTCCTCGCCGTGGTCGGGCACGTAGACGACAACAGCGTCCCGACTGCGGAACTTGTCTATTATCGCCGTCACGATACTGTCGTTGTAGAGCACCGCGTTGTCGTATTCCGAGAGGATGTTGCGCTCCTTCGCGCTCAGTTCGGAACGGCTTTCGGCGTAGTAGTCGCTGTTGAATTTCTTCTGCACCTTCGGACTGCGCGAGCGGTAGTCCACGTGTTGCCCCTTGAGGTGGAAGATGATGAGCTGCGGCTTGTCCTTGCCCTCATCCTTCAGTTTTTCGTATTCGCAGAGCAGGCCGTTGTCGAAGCGGTAGAGCGTCTTGTTGCGCGTGTCGAACTGCGCCTTGCTCAGCGTTTCGTCGTTGAGGAAGAAACCTCCGCTGAAGTCATACACCGCCTCCTTCGCCTGCGGCAGGAACTGGTTTGTCATGAACGTGACATGGTATCCGGCACGGCGGAACACCTCGGGAAACAGCGGGTAGTCGCACCACTCCCCCTTGTCGCCCACGGCGTAGAGCGAGAAAAGGTGCTTGAAAACGAAGCTCGTGAGGTTCCACGGCGACACGACATCGGAGAAAGTCACCAGCTCGCCCTTGCGGCGCAATCTTGTCTGGCGCGGGGTGTTTGGCGTAGGGTAGCCATAGAGGGCGGAGTGGTTGCGGTTGTAGCTTTCGCCGATGATAAGCACTATCGTCTTGCTGCGGTACGAGCAGCTGTCCACCTTCACCCCGTCGAGCGATGCCTTGAGGCGCACAATCTGCTTGGCGGCAAGTTCGTTGGCATAGACGCTGAAGCAGAAACGGTAGAACGGCAGGTACTGCACGCCGTGGCGTTTCTTCGTAAGCTCGTGCTCCACGTCGCCGATATTCTCATACGACATGAGGCGGCAGAGCAACAGCTTGTTCTCCATCGCCATCGAGCCGCAGACCACATACAGTGCCAGCACAACGGCACCGGCAAGCGCCCTGACACGCCGCGAAGAGCCTGCCCATTGGCAAAGTCCAAGGAGACGGGAATAAAGTCCAGAGATTTTTTTGTAAAGTCCAAAGAGAAAACCGCAAAGTCCAAGGCGGCTCAAGCCCTGCCCTGCCTTGCGCAAGAGAAGTCCCGAAAACCTGCATACAGTCCTTCCCCAGAGTCCGAGAACCACGTTCACCGCGGCGAGAAGAAGCACAAGCCCCACGCTGCTCGTGAGAATGTCCATGCTGAGATAAGACGACACGAACTCCGAAGCCTCGCCGGCGTTTGTCTCGCCCACGAGCAGGAGCATCGTGGGGTTCAGCGTGGCGTCGAACTTAACGTAGCAATACAGGTCCACTGCCGCCAGCGCGTATGCCGCGACATACACCACGGCCCTCACCCACGGCCTCACCCTCCCGGGGATAACGGCGAGGAGAGCCGACAGCGTGTAGACATCGAAGAACAGTTCCGGCCACGTCAGGTCGTAGGCGTGGCTCTTGCCGTTGTCGGGCACGATGGCGTAGCAGCACACCAGCCCGAGCAGGTACATGAACGGGAAGAAAACGGCGTTGCGCCGTATAGGCAGCAGGAATGCGGACAGAACCCTGTCCGCCACTCTCAAAAGCATCATCCGTCGGTCGCAGGTTACTACATGACACCCAGCCACCTCAACACATCGTTGAGATTAGCCACCACCATAAGCAAAATCAATATCGTGAAGCCCACGTACTCTGCACGCACGAGGAATTTCTCCCCCGGCGCCCTGCCCGTTATCATCTCGTAGAGCAGGAACAGCACATGACCTCCGTCGAGTGCCGGTATGGGCAGTATGTTCATGAAGGCGAGTATGATGCTCAGGAAAGCCGTCATGTTCCAGAAGCGCATCCAGTCCCATGTCTCGGGGAACAGGCTGCCTATCGCCCCGAAGCCGCCGAGCGACTTTGCCCCGTCGGCGGTGAACACGTATTTAAGGTCGTCCACATAGCCGCCGAGCACTTCAAGCCCGTATTTCACGCCCGCCGGGAAACTCTCGAAGAAACTGTATTCCTTCGTCACCGGCTTGTAGTATTTGGCGAGGTATGTCATGCCCACGCCGAGCTGCATTTCCGGCGACAGCACCACCTGGGCAGTGTCGGCCTCACCCGTAGCGGCGCTCCTGTAGACCACCGTGGCGGAACGCGCCTTGAGCGAGTCCTTGGCGGTGTGCGGCGCAGCCGCGAGCACGTCTCTCATCACGGCAATGCGGTCGTTGAACTCGTTCCATGAATCCACCGCCTTGCCGTTCACGGCGAGAATCCTGTCACCCTTCTTCATGCCGGCCTTGGCAGCCGCCCCACCGGGGATTACGCTGTCGATGTCTGCCGGGATAAAGGGGCGCACGAACGCCGGCTCCGCCTTCACCATCTTCAGCAGGTTCATGTCGGCGGGCATATCCACCGTCACCGTCTTGCCGCCGCGCTTCACCGTCACCGTCTGCGCCTCCGACAGGCTGCGGAGCATGTCCATGTCAAACTTGACGAAAGTCTTCTCGTTCGTCCCGATGAGCACATCGCCGTCCCTGAAGCCGACGGCCTTGGCCTCGGCGTTGAACTTCATGCCCATCGTCATGTCCTTCACGGGGATGTAGGTGTCGCCCCAGTGGAAGAGCACCATACTGTAGATGAACAGGGCGAGGAGGAAATTCACCAGCACGCCGCCTATCATTATCAGCAGCCTCTGCCATGCCGGCTTGGAGCGGAACTCCCACGGCTGCGCCGGCTGCTTCATCTGCTCGGTGTCGAACGACTCGTCTATCATTCCGGAGATTTTGCAATATCCGCCAAGCGGGAGCCAGCCGATGCCGTATGTGGTATCGCTGTTTTTGGGTTTGAACTGAAAGATATGAAACCAGGGGTCGAAGAAGAGGAAAAACTTTTCAACCCTCACGCCGAAAAGTTTGGAGAAAAAGAAGTGTCCGCCCTCGTGGAGCAGGACAAGAAGAGAGATTGCCAGCATGAACTGCAGCAGTCTGATTAAGAATACTTCCATTTTTTTATCGCGTTTCTTTGTTTTTATGAAATTCGGTTTGTCTCTATATCACGTTTTCTTTAAGGTGTGCCGTGTTAGTCCCTGCCTTTACCTTTTTCTATCCGATGCCGTGCAGCAATTCTGCGGCAACGCGCCTTGCCTCTGCGTCGGTTGCCACGTATGTGTCGTATGACGGACTGGCGTCGAACGACACCCTTTGCATCGTCTGCTCTATGGTGCGCGGCATGTCGGGGAAGGAGCAGCGGTCTTCGAGGAACGCCTTGTTCACTATCTCGTTGGCGGCATTGACGATACACGGCATATTGCCGCCCCGGTGTATCGCCTCGTAGGCGAGGGCAAGGCAGCGGAACTTGTCGAAGTCGGGCTCGAAGAACTCCAGCTTGCTGCGGAACAGGTCGAGGCGTTCGCCACCCAGATGCAGCCTGTCGGGGAAGGAGAAGGCATACTGTATGGGCAGACGCATATCGGGCACTCCGAGCTGCGCCTTCACCGCCCCGTCGGCAAACATCACCGCACTGTGTACTATCGACTGCGGATGCACGAGCACGCTGATTCTGTCGGCCTCAACGCCGAAGAGCCATTTCGCCTCGATCACCTCGAAACCCTTGTTCATCATCGTGGCGCTGTCGATGGTTATCTTCGCGCCCATGTCCCATGTGGGGTGCTTCAGAGCATCGGCCTTCGTCACTGCGGCGAGCTGTTCTTCGGAAAATGTGCGGAAGGGACCGCCCGATGCCGTGAGGAGTATCTTCTCAATCCCGTTGTCGCCCTCCCCCACTATACTCTGGAAGATGGCGGAATGCTCGCTGTCCACGGGCAGTATCGGAGCGTGGTTCTCGGCGGCGAGACGGCAAATCAGCTCGCCCGCCACCACGAGAGTCTCCTTGTTGGCGAGACAAATCTTCTTGTGCGCCTTGATGGCATGAATCGTGGGACTCAGTCCGGCGAAACCCACCATGGCGGTGAGCACCATGTCAATGGGTTCGGCCGTCACAATCTCGTCAAGAGCCTGCCGCCCGGCGTAGACCTTGATGTCGGGCAGGTCGGAGAGCAACTCCCTGAGTTCGCCGTAAAGTTCCTCGTTGGCTATCACCACGGCGGCAGGACTGAACTTGCGCGCCTGTGCGGCAAGCTCCCTTACCCTGTTGTTCGCCGTGAGGCAATACACCTCGTACAGGTCGGAGTGTTCCTCTATGACCTGCAGTGCCTGCGTGCCTATAGACCCGGTGGAACCGAGTATGGCTATTTGTTTCTTCATAAAGTCAGCAGTTATCATTAAGGTCGGCCAAGCCCTCGGGCAGAGCCACCGTAACAGTTTGCGTTTCGGTATCGACATCGCTCACGATGCCTTCGACGGCAGGCACGAGGATAACGCTGCCCGAAGGTGTCTCCACCTCGAGAAGCACGTTTTCGGTAGTCTCGTCCACGTCCGCAACCTTGCCCACGCGGGCGTTGCCGCTGTTGCTGTCGATGACAGCGAAGCCGATAATCTCCTCCCATGTGAGTTCCCCCTCTTCCCTGTCGGAGAGGCTCTTGGGGAAGAACACTTCGCAGCCCGTGAGTTCGGCAGCGCGCTCCTTGGTGTCGATGCCCTCGAATTTCACGAGAGCCGTCTCGCCGGTCTTGAACCTCCATTCCTCCATGTAAAAAGGCACGAGGATGCCGTCGATGCGGAGCACCAGGTAGTCGGCATCCACACGGTCGAACACGTCGTCGGTGAAAAAGAGAGACACCTCCCCCTTCACGCCGTGCGGCTTGCCCGTCTTTCCTATTTTATATACGTCTTCCTGCTTTATCATCCGTTCAGGGATTTGTCAGTTGTTCACCCGCCTGATGTTGGCGCCGAGGGCGTTGAGGCGCGCCTCGATGTCCTCGTATCCGCGGTCGATCTGCGCAATGTTGTCGATGCGCGACGTGCCGTTGGCGCTGAGCGCGGCAATGAGCAGGGCGATGCCCGCCCTTATGTCGGGACTTGTCATCCTGCCCGCCTTGAGCCTCACCTTGTGGTCATGGCCCACGACGACGGCGCGGTGCGGGTCGCAGAGTATTATCTGTGCCCCCATGTCGATGAGCTTGTCCACGAAGAACAGCCGGCTCTCGAACATCTTCTGGTGTATGAGCACACTGCCCCTTGCCTGCGTCGCCACGACGAGCAGCACCGAGAGCAGGTCGGGGGTAAGTCCGGGCCACGGTGCGTCGGCGAGCGTCATTATAGACCCGTCGATGAAGGAGTCCACCTGGTAGTGGGGCTGGTGCGGCACGTAGATGTCGTCGCCCTCCACGAGGATTTTCACCCCGAGACGGCGGAAGGCATCGGGGATGATGCCGAGGTTGTCCACCGACACGTTCCTTATCCTCAGTCCGTTGCCCACCATGGCCGCCATGCCTATAAACGAACCCACCTCTATCATGTCGGGCAGGATAGTATGGTCCGCACCGTGCAGCTCCGTCACACCCTCTATCGTTATGAGGTTTGAGGCGATGCCGCTGATATTGGCGCCCATGGCATTGAGCATCCGGCAGAGCTGCTGTATGTAGGGTTCGCACGCCGCATTGTACACGGTAGTCGTCCCCTTGGCGAGCGCCGCCGCCATTATGATGTTTGCCGTTCCCGTGACCGAAGCCTCGTCGAGCAGCATATTCGTCCCTTTCAGTCTGCCGGCCTTTATCTCGAAGGTGTCGGCGCCCTCGCTGTGTACGAATTTCGCGCCGAGCTTCTTGAAGCCGAGGAAATGCGTGTCGAGCCGCCGCCGCCCTATCTTGTCGCCGCCGGGCTTTGCCACCACCGCCTTGCCGAAACGCGCGAGCAACGGCCCGATGAGCAGCACGCTGCCGCGCAGCGAGGCGCACTTGGCGACGAACTCTGCGCTGTCGAGGTAGTCAAGGTTTATGTCCTTGGCGCAGAACACGTATTCGTTCCTGTCCACCCTGTCCACCGCAACGCCGATGTCGCGGAGCAGCAGGATGAGGTTGTTCACGTCGAGGATGTCGGGCACATTCTTTATGCGCACCTCCCTGTCGGTGAGCAGCGTGGCGCAAATCACCTCGAGAGCCTCGTTCTTGGCCCCCTGCGGCGTGATGATGCCGCTGAGCGGATGCCCTCCCTCAATGACAAACGATTCCATACTTCTTGCGGAGTGTTAGTGGTTCTGTTTTCTTTTCATTTTCTTCTTGTCGCCGCCGGCGTTTTTCTGCTGCGGCGCCGCCACGCGGATGTTCTGCATGTCGCGGATGTCGAGCTGTATTGCCCCGTCGGTGAAGCGCGCCATGTCGGAAAGCACCCTCCCGTCGTTGTTGGAGCCGTGGTTCCACTGCACGAGGTCGCGTTTCATCTGCTCCGCCGTCACCAGTGCCAACTGATCGCGTTCCGCCCCCGGCTCCATCACCTTGAGCTTGTCGAGCAGCGTGAACACCATATGGCCGTAGTGCCTCACCGGTATCCTGTTCATCGGGTATTTCATCGGCTGCGGCTTGGCTGCGATGCGCGCCGCCCCGCTCACGTCGAATGGATAGTCGATGTCGAGCTTGAAACCGCTCATGATGGCGAGGTGGTCCCACAGCTTGCGCTTGTAGTCGGCATTGGCCCTGTTGTGGGGCAGCATCCTGTCCATCACTGCCACTATCGTCTCGGCGCACCACTGCCGTTCCGCCCTGTCGGGCAGTGCCACGGCGTAGTCTACCATCTTTTGTATCTCGCGCCCGTATTCGGGAAGCACGAGCTTGTCCCTGGTGGTGTTGTAATCCAGTCCCTTTATGTTCATTTTCCTGTATTTTCCTTATTTCCTTGTCTGCGCCACGGCTTGCGCCGCGCCGTTGCAGTTGCCGCATCAGAGCAGCTTGCGGGGTGTCTGCGCCACGAAGTCCTTGAGATAGAACGGCACGAAATATGCCACGTCCTCGTATTTCTCCTGTGCTATCCTCTTTTCGGCGAGGGGGTACATGTATTTCGAGAGCGGCTCGATGCCTTCGATGAGGTGTGCGTTGGGGTGGTTTATCTCCTCCATGCACTTCTTCGCCCCGTTGCCGAAGAAATACACCGGGTGGTTGTCGAGGTATCCGCGGTAAGTGTCGCCGGTGACCACATCGGCCTGCACTCCCCTCACCTCCCTGAGGCTGCGGTCGTAGATGGCGGAATACACCTCCATGCGCCGCGCGTCGATCATCGGGCAGAGCAGGGCGTCGTCTTCCAGTTCGTGATGGAGCAGCACCGGCACCGCCATCAGTTCGAGCGTGTGTACGGCGATGAGCTTCACGTCGCGCCCGTAGCAGATGCCCTTTGCCATCGACACCCCTATCCTGAGTCCCGTGTACGACCCCGGGCCGCAGCTCACCGCCACGGCATCCACCGGAATGGCATGGCTGTCGGCGAACGACAGTCCCTCGTCTACAAATTCTCCAAGTTTTACGGCATGGTTAGGCCCGGTATGGTCTTCACGTGTGAAGATGTCGGCACCGTCCTGGCTTACAGTGAGTGAGCACACGCTGGTGCTCGTTTCGATATTAATAATGCACGACATATATTTCAGATGTATTCGTATAGCCTTGCAAAGGTAATGCAAAGATAACATAAAATAAGATACGGCTTTCCAAATATATTTATTTTTAACATTCAGCCGAGCATACTAAAAATGGCGCAACGCATCCACTGCGTCACGCCACCTCGCCTTTATAAGCTAATGAAAAGTGTATTTATGTTCCTTTTATCTCTCTGACGCAAGCATCTTTCCGCCCGCGCTTCATAACAATTTATGTTCGACAAGTCTATATTTTCCGTTCCCTTTATATGTTTTGTCTTTACGCTTGCAAATATACGGCGTTTTCTTAATTTAACCAAAGAAAAGAAAGAAAAAGTTTTTATTTTGCTATAAATCGTAAGACTACAGGGGAATTTTACCCCTAAAACGAAAGTTCCCGCCCCCGTCGGGGCTTTCATGCCTGCCGACGGAAACGGGAACCGTTTTGTATGTCAGTAATGACCGTCTAAGCGACGGACTTTACTTGACGCTGTACTTCTTGCCATTCTGTATCACCACTCCCTTGT
>CAVGJZ010000033.1:0-30905 GCA_963629785.1 Oscillibacter sp. MSJ-31
GAGGTCGGAGAGCGAAAGTAGGAAGAAAACTACTTCGTTTTCCTCCTACTCGATTTTTTCTGCGTGCGCGGTGGATTGGCGCGCACCGTTTGTCATGCCTTTAGTGGATGTTGTCCTCGATAAGGTTCTCGCCCGTCATGTCGGCAGGCTTCTCCAATCCCATGATGTGGAGGATGGAGGGAGCAACGTCGGCGAGACGGCCGTCTTTCACCGTTGCGGAATTGTTGTCCGTGACATAGATGAAGGGCACGGGGTTGAGCGAGTGTGCCGTGTTGGGCGTGCCGTCGGCGTTGATGGCGTTGTCGGCGTTGCCGTGGTCGGCGATGATGATTGCCTCGTAGCCGTTGGCCTTGGCAGCCTCGATGACATCCTTCACGCAGTTGTCCACGGCGTGTACCGCCTTTGCTATGGCGTTGTAGATGCCCGTGTGGCCCACCATGTCGCCGTTGGCGAAGTTCACCACAATGAAGTCATACTCCTGTGTGTTGATTGCGCCCACCAGCTTGTCCTTCACCTCGTATGCGCTCATCTCCGGCTTCAGGTCGTATGTGGCAACCTTCGGCGACGGCACGAGGATGCGGTCTTCGCCCTCGTAGGGGGTTTCGCGTCCGCCGTTGAAGAAGAACGTCACGTGGGCGTATTTCTCTGTCTCTGCGGTGTGGAGCTGCTTCTTGCCCTGCTTGCTGAGGTATTCGCCCAGGGTGTCCTGCACGTTCTCCTTGGGGAAGAGGATGTCCACGCCCTTGAACGACGCGTCGTAGGGTGTCATGCAGAAATACTGCAGGTCCTTTATGGTGTGCATTCCTTCCTCGGGCATGTCCTGCTGCGTGAGCACCTGGGTGAGTTCCTTGGCGCGGTCGTTGCGGTAGTTGATGAATATCACCACGTCGCCCTCCTGTATCGTGCCGTCCACGTTGGCATTGCTGATGGGCTTTACGAATTCGTCGGTCACGTCGGCGGCATAGCTCTCCTGCATGGCCTTCACCATGTCGGTGGCCTTTGTGCCCTTGCCCTCCACGAGCAGGTCGTATGCCTCCTTCACGCGGTTCCAGCGCTTGTCGCGGTCCATGGCGTAGAAGCGTCCCACGATGCTGGCGATGTGTGCGCCGTTGGCCTCGCAGTGGGCGGTGAGGTCTTTTATGAAGCCCTCGCCGCTCTTCGGGTCGGTGTCGCGGCCGTCCATGAAGCAGTGTACGTAGGTCTTGTCGAGTCCGTATTCCTTTGAAATCTCAATGAACTTGTAGAGGTGGTCGAGCGAGGAGTGGACGCCGCCGGTGGACGTGAGGCCCATCAGGTGGAGCTTCTTGCCCGTTTCCTTGGCGTAGGTGAACGCCTTCACGACACCCGGGTTCTTGAGGATGGAACCGTCGGCGCAGGCGCGGTTGATTTTCACGAGGTCCTGGTAGACGACACGTCCGGCGCCGATGTTGAGGTGTCCCACTTCGGAGTTGCCCATCTGTCCGTCGGGCAGGCCCACGTCTTCGCCGCACGCCATGAGGTGCGAGTGTGCGCTCACTGCCGTGAGATAGTCAAGATACGGGGTAGGGGTGTTGTAGATTACGTCACCCTTGCCGTGTTTGCCGATACCCCATCCGTCGAGTATCATCAATAAAGCTTTCTTTGCCATGATAGTTTTGTATTATATGATTTATGTTCGTATTCGTCAGAACATCACGCTCACCCTCTTTATCCCTTCCACAAGGGTGTCTATCTCGTCGAAGGTGTTGTAGAGCGCGAAGGATGCCCGCACGGAGCCCTGTATGCCGAGGCGCGTCATCAGCGGCTGGGCGCAGTGGTGGCCGGTGCGTACGGCGATGCCGAGGCGGTCGAGGAGGGTGCCCATGTCGAGGTGGTGTATGTTTCCCACGAGGAACGACACCACGGCGTCTTTGTCGTCCGCCTCGCCGAAGAGGCGCATGCCGCCGATTTCGCGCATTCGCTTCATTGCATAGTCCGTGAGGGCTTTCTCGTGGGCGCGGATATTGTCCATGCCCAGGCTTTCCATGTATTTTATGGCGGTGGCGAGTCCGTGTGTCGCCACGTAGTCGGGGGTGCCTGCCTCGAACTTGAACGGCAGTTTCTCGAAGACGGTGCGCTCGAAGCTCACGCTCTCTATCATTTCGCCTCCGCCCTGGTATGGCGGCAGGCGGTCGAGCCAGTCTTCCTTGCCGTAGAGCACGCCGACGCCCGTGGGTCCGTACATCTTGTGTCCGCTGAAGGCGAGGAAATCGCAGTCGAGGTCTTGAACGTCCACCTTGAAATGCGGCGTGCTCTGTGCCCCGTCGAGCATGAAGGGCACTCCGTGGCCGTGGGCTATGCGTATCATCTCCTTCACCGGGTTCACTGTGCCGAGGACGTTGCTCACGTGGGCGACGCTGACAATCTTTGTGCGGTCGGTGAAGAGTTTCTCGTATTCGTCGAGGAGGATTTCCCCGCGGTCATTTATAGGTATGACGCGGATGCTTATCCCCTTCTTGGCGGCCTGCAGCTGCCACGGCACTATGTTGGAGTGGTGTTCCATGACGGACACTATCACTTCGTCGCCCTCGCTCATGAACGCGTCGGCGAATGATGACACGACGAGGTTGAGGGCTTCGGTGGTGCCGCGCGTGAATATCACCTCGTTTGTGGACTTGGCGCTGATGAAGGCACGCACCGTCTCGCGCGCCGCCTCGTGGAGGTCGGTGGCCTGCTGCGAGAGGTAGTGTACGCCGCGGTGGACGTTGGCGTTCACGTTGAGGTATTCCTCGCGCATGGCGTCGAGCACGCAGAGGGGCTTCTGGGTCGTCGCCGCATTGTCGAGGTAGACGAGCGGCTTGCCGTAGACCTCGCGGCTCAGTATGGGGAAATCATTGCGGATTTTCTGGATGTTGTACATGGGGATTTTTTTTAGGGGGTGCTCGGGGTAATCAATGGGGGACTACTCGGACGGCTCGGACTACTCAGACTACTCGGGGGTAATCAAAGGGGGACGGCCGGGCGGATTATTTACAGAGTTTGCAGCCCTCGCACTTGTTGAGTTCTCCGCGGAAACGCTTCTCCACAAGGTAGTGGAGACGGTCGCGCAACGGTTCGAGCTGCATCTGGTCTATCACCTCGTTGATGAAGGCAAATTCGAGCAGGAGCTTGGCTTCCTTGCGGCTGATGCCGCGCTGCTGCATGTAGAAGAGCGCTGCGTCGTTGAGCTGGCCCACGGTGCTGCCGTGGGCGCATTTCACGTCGTCGGCGTATATCTCGAGCATCGGCTGGGTGAACATACGGGCTGTCTTCGTGGCGCAGAGGTTCTGGTTCGTCTCCTGCGACGTTGTCTTCTGCGCGCCGTGGCGCACGAGAACCTTGCCGGCGAATGCTCCGACTGCTTCGTCGTCGAGCACGTATTTGTAAAGCTCGCGGCTCTGGCAGCGGCCTGCCTTGTGGTCAATGAGCGTGTTGTTGTCCACGTGCTGGTTCTTGTCGGCTATCACGCAGCCGGAGAGGCTGCACTCGCCGCCTTCTCCCTCGAAGACGAGGTCGGTGCGGTTGCGCGTCACTCCGTTGTGGAGCGTTATTATGTTATGGTTCACGCGGCTGCTGGCCTGCTGCCGGATGAACACGTTGCTCACGCGCACGTTCTTGGCGTGGGTTTCCTCCAGACAGTAAAGGTCGAGCGAGGCGTTGTCGCCCACGTATGCTTCTATTACCTGTGTGGTGAGGAAACGCTTGTCGTCGGCGGCATGGTCGCAGAAGAGCAGCTTTATCTCTGCCCTTTCCTCCACGATGATGAGGACGCGGCGGTTTACCATCAGGTCCACGTCGGACCGCAGTATGTTTATCACCTGCACTGCCTTGTCAGCCACCACGCCTTTCGGCACGTAGACGAGCAGTCCGTCCTGTGCCAGCATTGTGTTGAGAGCCGTTATGCCGTCTTCCTCGCTCTTTGCCAGCTTGCCGTAGTATTTGGCCACGAGGCCGGGGTTCTCTTCGGCGAATTTCTTCAGCGAACCTATCACGATGCCCTCCGGCAGCTCCTTCTTGGGCAGGGCCTTGTCGCAGAAGCTGTCGTTCACCACGAAATACAGCGATGTGCTCAGGTTGGGCACGTCGCAGCGGAATGCCTCGTAGGGGTCCACGGGGATTTCCAGCCGGTTGAGGTTGAGGCCGTAGTCCGGCTCGAAGAGTGCCGGAATGTCGGTGTACTTGTATCTTTCCACCTTCTTCGTGGGGAAGCCCAGTTTCTTGAAACTCTCGAATGCCGCGTCCCTCGGCGCGTTCATTGCCTCGGGGGCGTGCCGCATTATCATGCCGCGGCACTGTTCGTAGAGTTCTATGTATTGTTTTTCGCTTTGCATTTCTTGTCCTTTTTGTTTTGATGTCAAGAGTGGAAACGGAGGCGCGGTTATGCGTTGCTGCCGTCCTCGCCGTCCACCTCGGCCTTAATCCAGTCGTATCCGCGCTGCTCTATCTCCTTGGACAGTTCGGGTCCGGCGGTCTTCACGATGCGTCCCTTGTAGAGCACGTGTACCACGCTGGGCTTTATCATGTCGAGCAGACGTTCGTAGTGGGTTATGACGATGGTGGACTTCTCCGGCGTGTGCATCTTGTTCACGCCTTCCGCCACGATACGCATGGCGTCGACGTCGAGGCCGGAGTCTGTCTCGTCGAGGATGCTGAGCTTGGGGTCGAGCATTGCCATCTGGAATATCTCGTTGCGCTTCTTCTCGCCGCCGCTGAAGCCTTCGTTCACGGAACGGTTGGAGAGCTTGCTGTCGAGTTCCACCACCTTGCGCTTCTCGCGCATCAGCTTGAGGAACTCGCCTGCCGTGAGCGGTTCCTTGCCTTCGTACTTTCGCTTTTCGTTCACTGCGGCACGCATGAAGTTGGTCATCGACACGCCGGGTATCTCCACCGGGTACTGGAAGGAGAGGAACAGTCCCTCGTGCGCCCTGTCCTCGGGCGCCATCTCCAGCAGGTTCTTGCCGTTGAAGAATACTTCTCCCTCGGTCACTTCATACAGCGGATTTCCCACGAGCACCGCACTGAGGGTGCTTTTGCCGGACCCGTTGGGGCCCATGATGGCGTGGGTCTCGCCGTCTTTCACAATGAGGTCTATGCCTCTTAGTATCTCTTTGTCGCCAATCTTGGCGTGGAGGTTTTTTATTTCTAACATGATGTTATTGATTTTCTTGATTAGGACTGCTCGGACTGCTCGGACTTCTCAGACTGCTCAGAGTTCTCGGACTTCTCGGAGAGGTCTGAGTAGTCCGAGCAGTCCGAGTGGTCCGATTTCCTTGAGCCTTGCCTTTCTTTATCCTACTGTTCCCTCGAGCGAGACGCTCAACAGCTTCTGGGCCTCGACGGCGAATTCCATGGGCAGCTTGTTGAGCACGTCCTTGGCGTAGCCGTTCACGATGAGGCCCACGGCTTGCTCCGTGGGGATGCCGCGCTGGTTGCAGTAGAAGAGCTGCTCCTCGCTGATCTTGCTCGTCGTGGCTTCGTGCTCCACCACGGCGGAGTCGTTGTGGATGTCCATATAGGGGAAGGTGTGCGCCCCGCAGTCGCTGCCGAGCAGCAGGGAGTCGCACGAGGAGTAGTTGCGGGCGTTGTCGGCATTCGCTGTAGCGCGCACCAGTCCGCGGTAGGAGTTCTGGCTGTGGCCGGCGGATATGCCCTTGCTTATGATGGTGCTCTTGGTGTTCTTGCCGATGTGTATCATCTTGGTGCCGGTGTCGGCTTCCTGGTAGTTATTGGTCACGGCAACGCTGTAGAACTCCGCCACGGAGTTGTCGCCGCGCAGCACGCACGACGGATATTTCCACGTTATGGCGGATCCCGTCTCCACCTGCGTCCAGGAGAGTTTGGAGTTCGCTCCGCGCAGGTCGCCGCGCTTCGTCACGAGGTTGAGTACGCCGCCCTTGCCGTTCTCGTCGCCCGGATACCAGTTCTGCACGGTGGAGTATTTCACTTCGGCGTTGTCCTTCACTATAATCTCCACAATGGCGGCGTGGAGCTGGTTCTCGTCGCGCATCGGCGCGGTGCAGCCCTCAAGGTATGACACGTAGGAGTCGTCTTCTGCCACGATGAGCGTGCGCTCGAACTGCCCCGTGTTCTTGGCGTTGATGCGGAAATAGGAACTTAGTTCCATTGGGCAGCGCACGCCCTTGGGGATATATACGAATGAACCGTCGCTGAACACGGCACTGTTGAGGGCGGCGAAGAAATTGTCGCGGTAGGGCACTACGCTTCCCAAATACTCTCTCACGAGGTCGGGGTGTTCTTTCACTGCCTCGCCAATCGACGAGAATATGACTCCCTTCTCGGCGAGCTTCTCCTTGAAGGTGGTCTTCACCGACACGGAGTCCATAATGGCATCGACGGCAGTGCCGCTCAGTGCCAGACGTTCCTCGAGCGGTATGCCGAGCTTGTCGAACGTCTTCATCAGTTCCGGGTCTATCTCCTTGTTCTCGGGTTTCTTTGCCAGCGGGTCGGCGTAGTATGATATCGCCTGATAGTCGATTTCCGGCACGTGTACGTGTCCCCACTTGGGTTCCTCGAGCGTCTGCCAGTAGCTGAAGGCCTTGAGCCTGAAATCGAGCAGCCATTGCGGTTCGCCCTTCTTTGCGGAGATGAGGCGTATGACGTTCTCGTTGAGTCCTTTCTCTATGATGTCCGTATGCACGTCGGTGGTGAAGCCGAACTCGTATTTCTGCTCCGCCACTTGTTTCACGAACTCATTGTTCTTGTCCTTGATTTCCATTTCTCTTAGTTAAAGCGCACTCTGAAAAAAACTGCGCGCGGCAGGTGCTTTGCCCCGCCTTTTGTCATGACTTGTAATACAAACTTAAGTTGTGTGCAAAGTTACGACTTTATCTGAAAAGAAACAAAAAAATGGTGTCAAGTCGCCGTTATTTACGGTCGGGCGACTTGACACCTGTGGGGGATTGCCTATGCTGTTTTGCCTGTGTCTACTCTTCACGAGACGGAAAAACAGGCGGAAAATCATGACGGCTTGTTCTTTTTGCCGTCACTTATTTGCCAAACAACTTGATGTTTAGGGTGATGACGGCTCTCTTGTTTTTCCATAACACTATCTCTTTAGTCATGTCGTGTTCGTCCGACATTTCGCCGCCGTATTCGTCAAATAGCCTGTCCATCACCTCCGGGTCGTCGGCGGTGTAAACGTATTTGTCGGAAAGCCCGTAGCGGTTCTTCCCCTTGTCGCTGTCTTTCGTGCAAAGAATCAGATTGTAGCCAAACAGCAGCAGGGTGATGACGGTGAACACTATGTAGGCTGTATTCATGGCTTCGTTGTCGCTGAGCAAGTAGAAGATGAAGGCCGCGAGGCCAACGGTCTGCGTAACTCCCGGAAGCAGACTCGAGTAGCCGATGTCGTGCATGCGGCGGCAGAGACAGGTGTAGTTGGGGAAACCGAAATAGGTGGCAACCAAGAGGCTCACCAAATTAGTCGTGTTGCTTTCGCCCCATGTATAGTACAGGAAGCAGTCGAAGGCTGTCGTTATCACGACGCAGATGAGCGTTGTGTACCAAAACTCGGAGCGTCTGGCGCGTCCCGAGTAATTGTTGTAATTATCCTTGATGTTTATGACATTAAGGAAAGCTTCCGAAAATTTCATTTTTGGTGTCGTCTTCATGAGATGTAGTATAATAAGTGGTTTGTACTGCCTTGCAAAGGTAGCAATATAATTGACAAGTGCAACCTTTTTGTGTTATATTTTTTAACGTGTGTTCCACGGCTCTTTCTTTTAAAGCGGACTTGGGCCTTTTCGAAAGTCTTTATTATAAACCTGTTGGCGGAATTAATACAGGGCAACCTGATTAATTCCGTCAACAGGTGAAGATAGTAATTGCGTGTCTTTGTCTAAGTCTCAGTCTGTTATTTCGCGACCTTTTTTCCATTTACCATGTAAATGCCTTTTGATACATTCTTTGCGTTGTTTCCTATGTATCTTCCGTCAATGGAATAAACGCGTTTGTCGGCAGACTGTGGGTGGGTGGGTGCGAATCCGAAATGTAAGCGTGAATAAAATGTGAATTGTTCATTCTAAATGTCTTTTTCGGGTTATCACTTGAGTTCACGTATTTGTTGGAGTCCGATGAAATTGGTGATTTTTGCAAATCACTCGCTCATAAATTGCAGCGAAAACATCTTTTTTCGCACAGTTTTGCAATTATGGCAGAATCCCATGCTCATAAGGGATAAAGCCCATGCGACAACTAATGCTGCTTGGACAACCAAGAACTCATTAGTGTTGATTGCTTTTTCGAGAATGAAAAATAACAGGAACAGACACATGAACACATTATAATTGACAAATGTCCATATTTTAAACAATGTTGTGGGGCATATATAAAGTATCTTGTTCCTGTCATGGCAGACTGCTGATGCTATGGTTAGAGTCAGGCAGCCATAAAACTTTAGCTTTACGGTGATTTGGTCTCCTTCCCTCGTGTCGATTTTACAGCAATCCTGCGTGACGGGACAAGTCGTTGTTTCTCTTGAGTTTTTGGATATGACAATTTTAGACAGGAACTTGTCAAATCCGCGATTGACGATAATTATCATGTATGTTTGTTTTATGGGTTATATATAGGGAGCTTGTGGCAAAGTTGTCTCTGGTTAAGACAACATTGCCATCACTCTATTTGACGATGTTAATTCGTTTTCTTAGGTTCGAAATATATGGCTGCAGCAGCAGAGGCAGCAACTGCGGCAGGACCAGATGCGACTCCTGCTCCTAACGCCGTTCCCAATGTGTCCGCTGCGGCAAGTACCATAATATACTCTGCCGTTGACAATTCCTTGTCGCTTTTTTCCTCATCTTTGTTTTTGTCTTTATCGCCGCCTTTGTTGTCTCCCTTGTTGTCGTCGTTGCTGTTGTTTTTTCTTATGGTCAAACGCTTGCCGCTTTCGTGTTCTTCTTTCTCTCCACGAATAGCTGACCATGCTTTTATGTTTGATGAGGTAGTCCAATACTCTATGGAGCCATACAATACGCCCAATGCCTGTGATAATTCTTGCTTGTCAAGTTCTGAAGCGCATAATTTAACGTAGTTGTTGTATGTGCTAATGATGATGGCGTGCAGCTCTCCCAATAGGGACTTGTTGTCAAGGATAGAATCTTCTTTGATTTTATTGAGACGTAGCTCGATATTGTTTAGACATTCATTTGCCGCTTCTATTGCTAGACTATTTGAGATGTTTGATCGTATTCCGGACTTCCTTTTAGTTTGTCCCGGTACTTTCCCGCTAAAAAAATCTTCTTCTATTGGCGTAATCGTCTGGATTATTTTGTTTGCGTCATCCTTGCCGTAAACATCTGCCACATATTTCCCCAGTGATGCCATCAGTGTCTCTTGGGTACATCTCACGTTTGGGCTTTGTACATCTGATTTCATGTAGTCCAAGCCGTTGTTGTGAAAGTTTGCATATTCTTTCAGAATCTTTTCCGTTTCCAAAAGGTTATAGTTTGCATCGCTCAGCTCTTTATTGCCGCACGAAACCAACAGTGCGGAAAAGAGGAAGCAACAGAGCAGACTGTGTAACGTAACAATGTTTTTTTTCATGATTTTCATGTTTTTAGTTTAACTTATATATTAAAATTCTCGATGAAACCGATGATTTTTATATGTTATTCGTTGAAATTTCCGCTGAAATGTTTCCGGTTATAATACAAATCGATGGTAGCTTTTGGATTAAGCCCGTTGTCTTCGGGAACAAAAATCACCGTTTCCATCGGGCTGATGTTCTCAACGGAATGGTGTATCACGCTGCCGAACTGGTTTCTGATGACAATTTCAGCGTTTTATAATAATGTGTCTGATTTAATTGTTATTTCATCTTCATAAGAGGTTACTGTTGGCACAATGTTGTTATGTGCCAACGTCGTTCCACCTAAGTCATGCAATTTTACAGTTGATTGCGCTTCAATGGAAAGTTCAAAAGACAATACTAATAGCGTTATCAGTTTTTTCTTCATAGTTTGTTGATTTAGTAGTGGCAAAAGTATAATGAATATCAGATACGTGTAGCAAAAATAACCTTGCAAAAACCTTGCATTTTTCTCATTTGGGCAAAATGCAAGGTTTTTGCAAGGAAATATTCGATTTTGCCTTTAATACAATGACAAAATTAATTCCTCCCATTTGCTTGCTGCGACTTTTTCTCCAAAATTTTTAAAGTGTAGTCTTTTGCAAATGGAATATATTGTATTTGGACTTTTGCAGAGATATTTGCCTATGTCTGAAGAATTGAAGCCAACTCTGATGAGCAAGCATACCCTAAGTTCTGCATCACTCATTTTAGAGAAATTCTGCAACTCGGTTTCGAAACTCGGAAAGGACGCGTATACGGTTTGCTCAAGTTCTTGCCATTGCGAGAATTTGTGATGTTGCGATTCTTCTTGGAGCAGTTTCAATTCTTTGTATATTTCCGTCCTTTTCAGATTTGATATGCATAACTTCTTCTGATACGTGTTGTAACTAAGCTTCTGTAAATTATATTGACGGGTGCTTAGGTCTCTTTCAAGTTCAGATTTTTTTCCATCTTCTTGGCTTTTGAGCGTGTGCAATTGCCGTTTTATCTCCTCGATTTCGATTTCCTTTGCGCGAATATTGACTTCATTCGCTTCTTTTTCATTTTCGATTAGTTCGTTCAAGATTGCGCATCTTTTTTCAATTTGCTTTTTCTCGTGCTTAATGTTTGTTATTATGATATAATAGGCGAAACTTCCTATTATAAAGGTAAACACACAAATAATGATATATGTCGTCTTTTGTTTGCTTCCTTTTTTCAACCGCAGATTTTCTTTTTCACGTAGTCCGTAGTTGTATAGGGCATTAGCTTTAGCAGACGATTCGGCGGCAGTTATCGTTCTCACAGAGTCAGATATAATTTTGTACTGTATGAGGTATTTGTTGGCAGACTTAAAGTTTTTTTTGTTAAGGTAGTAACTGGTCAACCAAAAATTAGCGTAACTTTTGCCATATATATTACCGGAGTTTACTACAGTGTCGGAATAAGATTTCGCTTTCTCATCTATTCCTAATGTTGAATATACCATAATGGCAATTGTATAGACAGGACTTTTGTACGCGTCGCGACATAATGCAATAGCTTTGTCTATATGTTTTTTAGCGAGGATTGCATTTCCACTTTCCAGGAGATGGATTGCAATTTGACTTTCAATTTCGGGTAAGTCGAATGTGTCTTTTATTTGTTTCGCGATGTCTGATGCCTTTTGTATATACTCCAAAGATGCCTTCTGGTTGCCAAGACAACTCATCGTCCATGACAAGTCTTGGTAGTCGTATATGCAACGCTGAAGATTATGGACTTTATTGTATGACAGCGATTTAAGATGGCATTGTAAAGCTTCTTTGTGTAGACTTTGTAACATGTAGTTGTGCCCAAGTTGGTAATAGCATAGCGAAAGTAACCCTTCATGGGCTTTGTCATTTAACTCCTTGATGATTTTAAGGAAATATTGATTTGATACAGTTATGTCTTCCAGACTTTTATACACACACCCCGCGCAATAATACACCTGCGGCAGGACATTTTTGCCTTTGGGGCGTTCAAAGTGGTCCAAGAGTACTTTTATCTCCTTGTCGTTTTCCTGAGGCTCGTTGGCTTTAATGCTTGCCTTTAGCGTGAGAAATCTGTAGTACCATTTTTCTTCACTGTCGTCGCCGTTGTATCTGCGAGCAACTTTGACAAGCTCGCTTTTGGCCTTCTCCGTATTGGTGTCACATAGGGAGTCTATTGCGACAAGTTCATGCGGATAAATGTAGGGCGTTGTGTTTTCGTAAACATAAATGCCCGTAATCACGAGAATTGCCGTGATTACAGACGTAACTGTCCAAATCGTTTTCTTGTTGAACTCGTAGAAATAATATAGTTGTTGCATGACGAGTGGCTTTGCGGTATGTTTGTATTGACGTTGTATGCAAGTTCTCTTTTGTCTTTACGGTGGAAATTAATTTAATCCACCTTATGTCCGCACCGGTATTTTCGTTGCTTTAATGCCGGTGCGGATTTTGTATATGGCTGTTTCTCTTTATGCCAGCAGCTTCTTCACGATGTCGGAAATGATTTTCCCGTCAGCCTTACCGGCCATCTTCTTGCTGGCTGCTCCCATCACCTTGCCCATCTCCTTTATCGAAGACGCACCGGTCTGCGCTATGATTTCCTTTACCTGTGTTTCGATTTCTTCTTCCGTCAGAGGTTTCGGCAAGTATTCCTCGATGACCTTTACCTGTGACAGTTCTGCCTCTGCCAAGTCTTCGCGGTTCTGCTGTTTGAATGTCTCGGCAGACTCCTTGCCCTGTTTTGCGAGCTTGGCCAAAATTTTCATTGCGGCGGCGTCCTCCAGTGTATCGTTAGCGCCGGGAGCGGTCTTCGCCTCGATAAAAACCTTCTTGATGTTGCGCAAGGTCTCAAGGCGCACCTTGTCGCGGGCTTTCATAGCCTCTTTGATGTCATTGCTTACTTGGTCGTATAACATAGTTCTGTTGTTTTATAAAAGAAGAGGGGCAGTTTTTGTAACCCCTCTTCCTTTGGTTGTTTGAATATCTCTGCGTGTCATGTCCTTCACTTGGGGATTTGCCCTACATGAATTTTATGGTACCGGAAACGGTTTGCGGTTTCCTTGCGGAGTTGTTCGACGTGAAATTGTCGCCTGACGACTGTTTCACGAGATCCTCGTATTGCGCCTTCGTACGCTTGTATGTCGGCGTTGTCTCAACGGCTGATATGATGTTGTCGTTGTCGAGGTCTTCGTTGCTGAAGATGAAACAGCGCGGAGAGAAACGCTCTTCGCCGTTGCCCGTGTTGTCGTAGTAGTTGCTGATGAGAATTTGTTCAGCCTGCTCCTGTTCGCGCCTTTTGCGCAGGTCGGCCGCGCTCATTGCTATTTTGTCGGTGATGTTTAACTTGCCGTCTTCCACCTTCATGCCGAAGCCCGTGGCAAGTATTGTCACCTTTATCTTGTCGCCGAGTTCCGGGTCAGTGGACAGACCCCACTTTGTCTCGATGTCGTCGTCGAAGCCGTCCATGAAGTCGGTTATTGCGCTCATCTCCTCCATCATCAGCGGGTTGTTGCCGTCCTTGCCGCTGGAGGCGGAAACGCTGAGGAGAATCTTCTTGGAATGGTACACGTCGTTGTCGTTGAGCAATGGCGAATGGAGTGCATTTTCGATAGCCTTTTTCATGCGGTCTTCGCCCTCGCCGTAGCCTGTACTCATCAGTGCCACGCCACCGTCCTTAAGCACCGTCTTCACATCGTTGAAGTCGAGGTTTATGATGCCGTGCATGGTGATAATCTCCGCGATGCTCTTTGCTGCCACGCTCAGCGTGTCGTCAGCTTTGCCGAAAGCGTCCTCAACCGACAGCTGGCCGTAGATGGAGAACAAACGCTCGTTGTTTATCACGAGCAGTGCGTCCACGTTGTTCGCCATGCGTTCCACGCCGGAGAGAGCCTGCAGTATCTTCTTCCTGCCTTCCCATCTGAAGGGGATTGTCACGATGCCCACGGTAAGGATGTCCATGGACTTGGCGATGTGTGCCACTTCCGGTCCGGCTCCAGTACCTGTGCCTCCGCCCATACCGGCAGTGATGAATACCATCTTTGTCCCGTCGTTGAGCATATTGCGTATTTCCTGTTCGCTTTCCTCAGCCTTCTCCTTTCCCTTCACCGGGTCGTTGCCCGCTCCGAGTCCCTCGTCGCCGAGCTGCAGGTGAACGGGCACGGGGGAGTCGTCGAGAGCCTTCTTGTCGGTGTTGCACACGACGAACGTCACGTCGTGTATGCCCTCGTTATACATGTGGTTTACGGCGTTGCCGCCGCCACCGCCTACACCAATAACCTTTATTATGCTTTTTGGCTTCTCGGGCACCCCGAAGGCTTCCGTCATTTTGCCAAATTTCTTCTCGTCTGCCATAATCGTATTGAATTTTTGTGATACTTTTCCCGTAAGGCGAAATTGCCGTTTGCCTTTACGTTGTTTATTCATCCTCGCTCTCAGTGAGAAGGTCTTTAATCCTTGTCTTCCATTTGTTCCATTTGTTCCCGAGGCTTTCCTTCTTCTTTATCTCGTCAATCTTGTCGTTGGCCTGCGCCACGTATTCGCCGGCGGGATACTGCGACTTGTATTTCTCGTAAGCCTCGATGGTGTTCTCGAGCACCGCCTTGTCCCATTCCTTCTTGTCGTTCTGCTTCTCCTGTATTATTTTGTCTGTCGGAGTGGGAACCCTTCCCGTTCCGGTGGGCACCGGGGCTGCCGTTTCAGCAGTAGCAGCTTCTGTGGCGGGCTTTGTGGCAGGAGCTTCGCCATCTTTGGCAAAAAAGTTCTGCTGCAGGTCGAGGCTGCCTCCGTCGCAGTTGATGTCGCCTTTCATCATCAGGCCGAACAGGGTGTTCATCGTCCCGTCGTGCGGCACGTTGATTCCCTTGCCTGCGGTGTTCACGGTGTCGGGGATGAAGAGTGCGGTGGAAACTTTCTCAATCTTCGTGAGCTTGCGGAATGCCGTCTCAATGTTCTTCAGGTTGGCGCCGCCGCCGGTCAGTATTATTCCGCCGTTGAGCTTGTCCTTGTATTCTGGTGGCACTTGCGCCCAGATGTTCTCGATAATCTCCTGTATTCTCGCTTCCACCACTTGCTGGAACTTGATGCTTGACACCTTGTGGTTAGGGTCCACCTGATATTCCAGTGTCTTGTCGCGGCTTTGCGGGTCAGTATATGCGCTGCCGTATTTTATCTTCATTCTTTCGGCGATTTCCATGTCGTCAATCTTGAGCGTGGAGATATCCATCGTTATGTTCTTTCCGCCAAGTGGTATCACCGCAATATGCCGCAGAATGTTTTTGTAGTAGACAAGCAGCGTCGTCGTGTCCGCCCCGAGGTCTACGAGCAGGCAACCCGCACGCTTTGTAGTGTCGTCGAGTATGCAGTCTGCAAGAGCGAGCGGAGCGATGTCGAGTTCGGCGATATTGATGTTTGCGCGGTCAAAGCAGTCGTTGAGCTTGTCATAGAACGCCTTTCGCCACAGTATGTTCAGAAAATTGCCTGTAAGTCTGTCAGCCTGTATCCCTGCGGGGTCTGTCTGCAGGTCGTTGCCCACTCTGTATTCCTGTATTGCCACATCGAGTATTTCCTTGTCAGCGTAAGCCTTGTTCCGGTTGGCGTCCATCAGTTCGTTCACCATCTGCTGCGACACAATGGTGTTTTGCGGCAGGTCGCGCGTTATTTCGTTCTTCACGCTGAGGATAGACTGTCCGCCCACTCCCACGTACACCTGTGCTATTTCCCTGTTGAGGGTCGTTTTCAGCTTGGTGACGATGTTGGTGATGCTCTGCACCGTCTTCTCGATGTTATACACGATACCCTTGCGGATGTAAGTGGAAGAGTCGTCGCTCGCCACGGCAGCTATGGTGATGCTGCCGTCGTTGTTTTTCCGTCCGGCGATGCCGCGGAGTTTCGACGAACCCAGTTCGATTGCTACTATGAATTCTTTTGCTGGCATATTAGTTGTTGTTTTCAGGTTGCTGTTTATGTTTCTTGCAAATTATCTGGTTGTCAAATTCCAAACTGATATACGGGTACTTGTTCCATCCCACCTGGCTAAGTCCGTATTTATAGAACTTCTCCAGCCGGTTGAGTTTCCTGCAGACAAATTCGTTTACGAGCTTTTTGCGTTTGGAAAAGACTTTCGACTGTGGTAGATACCCGAGGAACACCACGTGGTCGCCCACCCGCGGAACGATTTCCACGCCCCTGTCGGGCAGGATGTTGATTTGCTCAATCATGTTCTTCCACAGGTCGTTGTCCATTATCACTTCAGCCAAAAGCGAGATGTAGTTGCGTGCATACCACTGGCTTATGTTCCCGGTTGCTATTATCAGGTCAGACGTGTATTTCGAGTTCGGCATTATGCCGCCCTTGTCGTCGATGTAGTAGTCGTCGCCGTTCTGGCTCTTTATCCTGATAATCGGCAGCCTTTGGGTAATGCTTATGCACACGTGGTTGTTCTGTGTCTTGAAGCACTGTGCGGTGCTGACGAACGGACTTTGGCAAAGCAAGTCCTCGATGCGTCTTGGTTCCACGCTGGCCATCTTTGAGTTCAGCGGATACATGCGGTTCGTCACGAGAATCTTTTTCACCTCCGCCGCACTAAGAAAACCGTTGGCGTTCTGGTCGGCGATTTGTATGTTCACCTCCGAGCACACCTTTTGGCTCTCGTCCGGTTTGTTGAACGAGAACATCGCCAGAATGACGTACACCATGAGTGCCGTGTCAAGCAGTATGAGTATCAGCCTCTTGTATATAGGGCGCATCTTGAATGTTGCTTTATTCCTGTGTTAATTTGCGACAAGTTATTATGTTTGACAAGTTACTTTATCCTTTGTTCAAGGACGCTCTCAATCTGCGGCACATAGTTGTCGAGGTCTCCAGCCCCGAGTATGACGAGCACCTCGAAATCATGGTTTTTCACATAGTCCACCACCTCTTCCTTCTTTATCATAACCTTTTCCACTCCCTCCCTGAGGTTGTCGTAGATAAGTTTCGATGTAACGCCGGGTATAGGCTCCTCGCGTGCCGGGTAGATGTCGCAGAGCACCACGTTGTCGAGCAGACTCAAGCTTTCGGCGAAATCCTTGTAGAAATCGCGTGTCCTTGTATAAAGATGAGGCTGGAAGATAGCCGTAATCTTTTTGTCCTTATACAGTTCGCGGATGCTTCTCGCACTCTGGTATATTTCCTTCGGATGATGCGCGTAGTCGCTCATGAACACCAGCTTGTCGGTTTTGATTTTAAAGTCAAAGCGACGGTCCACGCCGCGGTACGTGCTGATGCCGTATTTCAGTTCCTCTGCGGTGCATCCGTTAAGCTGCGCCATTGCCATTGCCGCAATACCGTTCTCGATGTTTATCGGCACAGGCTGTCCGAGCTGTACGCCCTTTATGCTCTCGACGGGGGAGATGAAGTCGAACGTTATCTCGCCGTTCTCTATCTTGATGTTCTCCGCATGGAAATCGCCGGAGTCCAGACTGTATTCATACACTCTCACACCCTCCTGCACCTCGGCTTTCATTTCAAGCCCTTTGTGTATGATGAGTGCGCCGCCCGGTTGGATGAGGGTGGTGTAATGTCTGAAACTCTCAAGGTAAGCCTCCTTGGTGCCATAGATGTCGAGGTGGTCAGGGTCGGTAGATGTTATTACGCTCATCCACGGGCGCAGCCAATGGAAGCTGCGGTCGAATTCGTCAGCCTCTATTACCACGAAGTCGCTTTTCTCACTCAGGATGTAGTTGGTGCCGTAGTTCTTTGATATTCCGCCGAGGAAGGCGTTGCAGTCAATGGAACTTTGGTGCATTATATGGGCGCACATGGTTGACGTTGTCGTCTTGCCGTGTGTTCCTGCCACACACAGTCCCTTGTGGCTGCGTGTCAGCAATCCCAGCACCTGTGCCCTTTTCTCCACGGTGAAGTTGTTCTCCCTGAAATAAGTCAGTTCCTTATGGCTTTGCGGTATGGCCGGGGTATATATCACAAGCGTCGAATCCTGCTTCTTGCAGGCGTGCGGTATTTCGTCCACGTTCTCTTCGTAGTGAATCAGCATTCCCTCCTTCTCGAGTTGCGCCGTCAGTGCAGAAGGCGTTTTGTCGTATCCTGCCACCACGAGTCCGCGGTGAATGAAATATCGTGCTATGGCGCTCATGCCGATACCTCCGGCACCTACGAAATATACAGATTTTATATCTCCAAGTTCCATTGTCTTTTTTGCTTTTCCTTTCTTGTTACCTTATTCTATGAATTTCTCTCAGCCAGCTTCAGCACCTCGTCGGCTATTATGTCGGCAGATGCAGGCAACGCCAGTTTCTTTATATTCTGAGCCATCGTGCCAAGCTTTTTCTCGTCGTTCACCGTAGCGATGGCCAGACTTATAACATCTTTTGCAGCATCAGCGTCTTTCACCATCAGCGCAGCATCCTTCGTCACGAGTGCCATGGCGTTCTTCGTCTGGTGGTCTTCTGCCACATTCGGCGACGGCACGAGGATGACGGGTTTCCCTATGAGGCAGAATTCCGAGATGCTGCTCGCTCCGGCGCGGCTTATCACCAAGTCCGCCGCTTTGTATGCCGCTCCCATGTCGGTAATGAAGTCCAATACCTTCACCATTGGCATTTCCTTGCGCCCCTTCATTTTCTCCATGATGGCGGCATTGTAGAATTTACCTGTTTGCCAAATGACCTGCACACCGGATCTTTCAATGTCGTCAAGGTGTTGCAACACACTTTCGTTCACGGTTCTCGCTCCCAGACTACCTCCCACGATGAGGATGGTCTTCTTCGACGGGTCAAGTCCGAGCCCCTTTATCGCTTCATCCCTTGAAATCTTCGTGTCCAGGATATTCTGTCTTACGGGGTTGCCCGTTTTCAGTATTTTGTCGGCAGGGAAGAATCTCTCCATGCCGTCGTAGGCAACGCAAATCCTGTCCACTTTTGTCGATAGCATTTTGTTCGTCTTGCCGGCGTAGGAATTCTGTTCCTGCACGAGACACGGTATTCCCATTGTATGCGCAGCGTCGAGTGTCGCTCCGCTTGCGTATCCGCCCACGCCGACGGCAGCCATTGGCTTGAACTCCTTTATGATGCCCTTTGCCATTCTTTTGCTCTTGAGGTAGTCGAGGAGTACGCCGATGTTCTTCAGCGACCATAGCGGACGGATAAGTCCTCTCACCGGCAATCCCTTTATTTCGTATCCCGCAGCCGGCACGCGTTGCATTTCCATCCTTCCCAGTGCGCCGACGAACAGGATTTTTGCCTCCGGGCGTTTAGCCTTTATTGCATTTGCGATAGACACGGCGGGGAATATGTGTCCTCCCGTTCCGCCTCCGCTTATTATTATTCTAATTTCTTTGTCCATAGCTCAGAATTTTTATTTTTTGTTTCAAGCCTTAGTTGTTGTCATGCGGTCTGCACCGCCATCTGGGGAAACGTGTCCACAGCCTCTTCCTTCTCCTCGTCCTCGTCGTTGTCCTTGTCGTCTTTTTTCTTTGCCGAATAGCTCACGCTGAGTATCACTCCGATATACACACAGTTCACAATCGACGACGTTCCGCCTTTGCTTATCAGCGGCAGAGGCTGTCCCGTGACGGGAGCCAGTCCCACTGCCACCGCCATGTTGAAGAGAGCCTGTGTCACGAGCAGCAGGGCGAAGCCGATGACGAGCAGTGCCGGGAACGTGTTCACGCACCTGTTGGCGATTTTCGCCGTACGGAAGAGGATAATGAGATACATGAGACATACGATAAACGCCCCGAAAACTCCCATCTCCTCCACTATGATGGCGTATATGAAATCGGAGAAAGCCTGTGGCAGATAGTCGCGCGCCACAGAGTTGCCAGGCCCTTTGCCCACCATGTTCGAGGATGCTATGGCAATGTTGGCGTAGCCCACCTGCGCCTCGTTGTTGAGGTCGAATTCCTCCGGTGCCACCTGTTCGCCGTCGAGGAATTTGTCTATTCTGCTTTTCCACGTGTCGAAGCGGTGGAACAGGCTCTTGTCTTTCTTCTTGCCGGCTTTCTCCGGACCGGCGTTTGCCTCAGTATTGTTCTCCACCATTGCCATTTTGGGGTTCTGTGCCTCCTGTTTATTGGTGTCAGTACCCAATATCATGATACAGCTAATCGCCACTACCACGGCAATCGCTATTCCGCCGAGCAGCTTTCCGAGCTGTCTGCCCGGCACCCTGCCTATCCACATCATTATTATTACGACAAGTCCGAGCAGTGCCGCCGTGGAAAGGTTCTCCAGTCCGATAAGTCCCATGAACACCACGCACATCCAGAATATCACCATAAAGGCGCGCTTGTCCACCCCGTGGTCAGTCTGGAACATGCTCAGTATGCGTGCGGTGGCGAGCACCACGCTGCCCTTGGCAATCTCCGACGGCTGGAACTGCATGCCTATTCCCGGTATCGGAATCCACCTGTGTCCGTCGTTCACCGCTCCGAAGCAGAAGCAGGCGAGTAGCGACACGAATGAGATGCCGAGTGCGAAAGGCATTACAATCTTGAAATACTTGCATTTTATGTTCATTGTGGCAATCATGAACAACACTCCCACGCCGAGCAGCATGGTGTGCTTGATTACAGGTCCCCAGTAGTTCGTCGTCTTGTACGTCAGGTTACTGGATGCGCTGAACACCTCCACGATGCTTATCAGGCATAGGATGAAAAACACCGCCCAAATTATTCCGTCGCCCTTCAGCTTAAAACTTTTCTTTGAGTTTTCGGCCATTATGTCTTTGCCTCCGAATATTTTATGTCCTCTGTTTTTTTTCGTTATGCTAATCCCTTGCCGCAGCTTTTACAGGTTTCTCACCAGCGTCTTGAACTGGTCGCCCCTGTCTTCCATGTTCTTGAACAGGTCGAAGCTTGCGCAGCACGGACTCAGCAGCACCGTGTCGCCCGGTTTGGCCATGCTTACGCACGCCTTCACACAATCCTCCATGCTGTGAGTGTCCGCCACGGGTATTCCCATGCCGTCGAAGAAATCGTGCAGTTTCTTGTTGTCCGCTCCGAGATAGACCAGTCCCACGCATTTCTGCTTCACCAAGTCTTTTATCTCATTGTAGTCGTTCCCCTTGTCTTTGCCGCCAATAATAAGGATGGTAGGAGTCTTCATGCTCTCCAGCGCATACCAGCAGGCATCCACATTCGTTGCCTTGGAGTCGTTCACGAAATGCACACCGCCCACGGAACACACCTTCTCCAGTCTGTGCTCCACGCCGGGGAAGTCGCTGAGGCTCTTCCTTATATTCTCCTTCTTTATTCCCGCGATGTTGGCAGCGATACCGGCAGCGAGCGAGTTGTAAATGTTGTGTTTGCCTGTGAGGCTCAGCTCCTCCTGTTCCATATTGAATGGGGTGGGGTATTCTATTTTGTATTCACCCTCCTCGATATATCCTATTGAACCCTTCTCCTTCAGTTCCGAGAACGGGCACTTCACGGCCTGTATGTCATATTTCTCCAATTCCTTCTTTATCACGGGGTCGTCGTTCCAGAAGATGAACGAGTCATCACCCGTCTGGTTCTGTATGATACGCATCTTGGCATCCACGTAATTCTGCATGCAGAACTCATAGCGGTCCAGATGGTCGGGCGTGATGTTCAGCAGGATGGCGATGTTGGCGCGGAAGTCATACATGTTGTCAAGCTGGAACGAGCTAAGCTCAATGACGTAGTAGGCGTGCGGGTCTTCCGCCACCTGCAGTGCGAGGCTCTTTCCGATGTTTCCGGCCAGTCCCACGTCATATCCGGCATTCTTGAAGATATGGTAGATGAGCGACGTGGTTGTCGTCTTGCCGTTGCTGCCGGTGATGCACACCATCTTTGAGTTGGTGTATCTTCCCGCGAATTCAATCTCGCTGATGATGTGGATGCCCTTCTCTATGCACTTTCTCACCATCGGGGCCTCGTTCGGTATACCCGGGCTCTTGATGATTTCGTCGGCGTTGAGGATTTTTTCCTCGGTGTGCCGGCGCTCCTCCCATGCGATGCCGTAGCGGTCCATCTGAGTCTTGTACTTGTCCTTTATGGCAGCCATGTCCGACACGAACACGTCGAACCCCTCTTTCTTAGCCAGTACGGCAGCTCCCGCTCCGCTTTCGCCGGCTCCAAGTATTACTATCCTTTTCATAATGTTTCCTTCCTTTTCTTTTGTCGTTATCTCATCTTCAGCGTGATGATGGTGAGGGCGGCGAGGATAATCGTCGCAATCCAGAACCTGATGGTTATCTTTGACTCGTGAACCACCGACGCCGGTTTTTTGAATAAGTATTTCACGCTCGGGTCAAGTTGTTCGTTGGTGGTGCGGAACGTGTCGTGCAGCGGTGCGCGCTTGATGAGACGCAGCTTCTTGCCGTGCCTTGTGCCCCATTTTGCCACATACACCTGCAGGATGACGCTCACGCTCTCCACGAAGAATATGCCGCAGAGTATCGGCAGCATCAGTTCCTTGTGGATGATGATGGCGCATACTCCGATGATGCCTCCGATGGTGAGCGACCCCGTGTCGCCCATGAACACCTGCGCCGGATAGGAGTTGTACCACAGGAAACCTATCAGTGCGCCGATGAACGCGCACAGGAACACCACAAGCTCCTGCGCCCCGGGGATATACATGATGTTAAAGTAAGCAGCGTATTCGATATGGCTGCTCACGTAGGCGAAGATGCCCAGCGCCACGCCGATTATGGCCGAGTTGCCGGCGCACATGCCGTCCATTCCGTCGTTGAGGTTAGCTCCGTTCGACACCGCCGTCACCACGAGTATCGTCATCACCACGAAGAGAATCCATCCCGCCGCCGTCTTGTATTTTCCGCAAAACGACATGATGTTGGCGTAGTCAAGGTTATGCCCCTTGATGAATGGGATGGTGGTCTTTAGCGACTTTACCGGCTCCGCCCTGTGCTTCACCACAATCTCCGTGCCGTTCTCCTTCTTCAGCTCCACGTTCTCGTTGATTTTCGCGTCGGGGCTGAGCCACAGGAACACACCCACGATGAGGCCGATGCTGATCTGCCCCACAATCTTGAACTTGCCGGGCAGTCCCTCCTTGTTGTGGCGGAAAATCTTGATGTAGTCGTCCAGCCCGCCGAGAAATCCCAGCCACACCGTTGTGACTATCATGAGGATAAGGTAGACGTTCCTCATCCTTCCCAAGAGGATTACGGGCAGCAGGATGGCAACTATTATGATGATGCCTCCCATCGACGGCACGCCGATTTTCTTCACGCCGAACGGGTCAATCTTTGCGTCGCGCTGCGTTTCGGTTATCTGCTTGCTTTTGAGGAACTTTATGAATTTCTCCCCGAACCATGCCGATATGACGAGCGACAGGATGAGGGCCAGCAGCGCGCGGAACGAAATGTACGACCACATGTGGCTTCCGGGGATGCCAAACTGCTCCAGAAATCTGAATAGATAGTATAACATATTCCGCCGGTTTTAGTTCTGCATAATTTCTTTCAGCACCTCCTTGTCATCGAAATGGTGCTTCACGCCCTTAATCTCCTGGTAGTCCTCGTGTCCCTTGCCTGCCACGAGTATCACGTCGCCTTTCTGCGCCATCATGCACGCCGTGCGTATTGCCTCTTTCCTGTCGGCGATGCTCACCACTTTCTTCATTTGTTCCTTGTCAAGCCCTGCGAGCATGTCGTTGATGATATCCTGCGGCTCTTCAAAGCGGGGGTTGTCGCTTGTTATGATAACCTTGTCGCTCTGCTTCACCGCCTCCTGTGCCATGAGCGGGCGCTTGCCCTTGTCGCGGTTGCCTCCGGCACCGCACACCGTTATCACGTGGCCCTTGCCGTCGAGCACCTCGTGGATGGCGTTGAGCACATTCTCCAGTGCGTCGGGAGTGTGGGCGTAGTCCACGATGGCTGTGTAGCCGTCGGGCGACTGCACGGGGTCGAGCCTTCCGTTCACGCTCTTCAGCGTGCTCATCACGAGGAGTATGTTCTCCGGCTTCTCGCCGAGCATCACGGCGGCGCCATACACGGCGAGCAGGTTGCTCACGTTGAACTTGCCGATAAACTGCACACCCACTTCCTGTCCGTTGATGTCGAGATACATCCCTCCGAAATGGCATTCCAGGATTCTCGCCTTGAAGTCAGCCATAGCCCTTGTGGAGTAAGTCTTCACCTGCGCCTTGGTGTTCTGCACCATGAACATGCCGTTCTTGTCATCGGCATTCGTCACGGCGAAAGCCGTCTTCGGCAGCATGTCGAAAAACGCCTTCTTCGCATCGCGGTAGTTCTCGAAAGTCTTGTGGTAGTCCAGGTGGTCGCGTGTGAGGTTGGTGAACAGTCCCCCGGCGAAGGTGAGTCCACCGATGCGCTTCTGCGCTATGGCGTGTGAGCTGCATTCCATGAAAGCATACTGGCATCCCGCCTCCGCCATCCTGCCGAGCAGGCGGTTCAGCTCTATGGGGTCCGGGGTGGTATGGTCGGCAGGTATCGCCTCGTCCTCGATGTAGTTGCACACGGTGGAGAGCAGGCCGCACTTGTATCCGAACTTGCGGAACATATTATATAATAAGGTGGCGATTGTAGTCTTGCCGTTGGTGCCCGTCACTCCCACGAGCTTGAGCTTCTTCGACGGGTCGCCGTAGAACGTCGTTGCCACTTTGCCCACAACGTCCTCCGTCGATTCTACCTGCATGTAGGTCACTCCTTCCGCCTTCTCTTCGGGCATTGTTTCGCAGAGCACAGCTTTCGCCCCCATCTCTATTGCCTTGGGGATGAATTTGTGTCCGTCCACCTGTGTGCCGCGCTGCGCCACGAAGAGGTGTCCGTCTTCTATGCGGCGCGAGTCGATGTTCACGCCTTTTATGTCGATGTCCGTCTGCCCGGCTACCGCCAGGACGTTGATTTCTTTCAATAGTGTTTCTAACTTCATAGCTATATGTGTTTTGTTCAACAGTGTTTTTGTTCTTATATCTTCAGTTTTATTATGCACCTCTGCCCCTTTCTTATCTTTTTCCCGGCGGCGATGCTCTGTTCGTAGACTTTGCCTCTGCCGTAGACGGTGGCTTTCAGTCCCCTTGACTCAAGCATGTAGACCGCGTCCCTGGCTCCCATTCCCGTCACGTCGGGCATCTGCCATTTGGCGTAAACCGGTTCCTTGACGAGCGTCACGCTGCCGCCGGAGCTGTTTGCCTTGCCCCACACCGCATTGCCGTCGGCATAGCTGCCGTTCCATCCGTTCACGGTGCTTATCCTGAGGTGCGACAACACGTAGTCGGCTGCGAGGATATTGCCGCTCTTCACCTCCGGCACGAGTACCGACGAGGAGTCCTTTGCGTCTGACGCCAGCAGCTTCAGGCTCTGCGCCATTATCCCTTCTGAAATCTGGTGGAACACGGCACCGCTTTGCAAACCTCCCGATGCCGGCAGTCCCGGCTTTTGTATGCAGACGATGCAACTGTATCTCGGAGCGTCGGCGGGGAAATATCCGGCGAAGCTCACGAGGTAGTTCATCTGCCCGTTCTTGTAGCCCGACTTGCCCTTCGAGATTTGCGCCGTGCCTGTCTTGCCCGCCACTTTGAACGATTGCGACCCGGCGCGCTTGCCCAGTCCCTGGCTCACCACGTGGTAGAGAATTGTCTGTACCTCCTTCAGGGTTTTGTCCTTGCATATTTTCTCCTTCAGCACCACGGTGGGGAATTCCTTTGTCACCTCCCCGTCCTTCATGATGCTCTTCACGAAGCGCGGCGCCACCATTTTGCCGTTGTTGGCGATGGCGTTGTAGAACGTCAGCGTGTAGATTGGCGGAATCTGCGTTTCATATCCGATACTCATCCACGGTAGCGTGGTGCCGTACCAGTTGTTTGTTATCTGCCCCTTCTTGTTTCGTTTCGGACTCCTTATCTGTGCCTTCGCAGCCCCGTAGAACGGCAGGTCGAGGCTTGTCCCCATGCCCACACGCTTTATGCCCTCCACGAATTTCTCCGGGTTTCTTCCATAGAACCTGTCTATGATGCGGCTCACTCCGATGTTGGAGCTAACTTCGAGCACGCGCGGCAGTGAAATGGTGCCGTAGCCGCCTTTCGCCCAGTTGTGGTCTCTCATCTTCGCGCCGTACATCTCCCACACGCCGCTTCCCGTGTCCACCATATATGTGGTGTCGCACACGCCGTCGTCGAGAGCCACCATGATGGATGCCGTCTTGAACACCGACCCCGGTTCGAGCATGTCGGACACGGCGTTGTTCTTTATCTCGTAGTAGTTGCCGTCCTGGCATTTCGTCATGTTCACCATTGCCTTCACGTCGCCTGTGCTCACCTCCATCACGATTGCCACGCCCACGTTTCCGTTGATTTCCCGCAGCTCGTCCACAAGGGCGCGCTCCGCGAGGTCCTGCATACCCACGTCGATGGTCGTCACTATGTCCGACCCGTTTACAGGCTCTTTCTCCACCTCGGCGATATTCTTGTTGAACACCTTCTTGATACTCTTCACGCCGGGCGTGCCGCGCAGGTCGGCGTCGAACCATTGTTCCAGTCCGTTCTTCGCCTTTCCGTTCCATGTCACGAGGTCGCCTATGGTGCGCGAGGCGAGCGACCCGAAGGGCTTCTTCCGTGTGGAGTACGTCTCGAAATTGAATCCGCCCCTGTATGTCGGCTGGTTGAACACCGGCAGTTGCTTGATGGCAGAGAACTGCTCGAAAGTCACCCTCCTCTTCACAATGGGCCAGCTCTGGCTCTCCTTGTCATATCCTTTCTGCAGATGCTCCCTTATCGAAGCCACGCTTTTGTCGGGGAAAATGCGGTGCAGCCCGTTGCAGATGCGGTCGAAGTCGGCGTGCCACATCGAGTCGCGGAACTGGCGGCACACCTTGAAGTCAATCTTCACCTCGTATTCCGGCAGTGTGCCCGAGAGCATCCTGCCGTCGCAGCTCAGTATGTTGCCCCGCTCCGGCAGGATAGGCTCGTTTTCTATTTTCTTTTGCGCTGCCACCTTCATCCAGTAGTCGTGCTTCACGGTGCCTATATATATCACCCTTCCGATGATCAGAACGCCGATGGCGACAGCTACCCAGGCCACTATCTTGAACCTGAATATTATTGTGCTCTTGTCAATCAGTCTGCTCATTGTTCGGGTACATTAATAATATACGGTGGCTGTGTCGGGATGTGCAGCACGCTGTCCTTGTTCTCGTGCAGCATCTCCAGCACGTTGCTCTCGCGGCTCACTTCGGTTATCTCGCTTGTGCTCGACATTGCCTTGAATTTTGCCTCTTCCAGCTCCTTTGTGAGTTTTGAAATCTCTATTCTCTGCTGATCGCAGCTGTATCTGTTCGAGATATACACTATGGTGAATCCCATTATCAGCAGTGCCAGCCATATCTGTTGTCTCAGCAGTTTTGTGGTGAGGAACTCGCCTCCGAGGATTTTCTTCAGTGTGAAGTCCGCCGACAGTGGAAGCTCGTCCTCGCGCGCCTGCTCCTGCACGATGCGTCGCAGTTCCTCCCTCGCCTCGTCTTTCTCCTTGCTCTCTTTGGAAGTCTTGCCTTTCGGCTTGTCCTCCGCCGGTGCGGCTTGGGGGCTTTCCTGCTTCTTTTGCTTTTCCGCCGTTGTGCCTGTCGTGTCTATCGTCTCTTCCTTCATTTCTTTTCCGCGATTCTAAGTTTCGCGCTTCTGCTGCGCGGGTTGCGTTCCTGTTCCTCGTTGTCGGGCACAATCACCTTGTTGTTCACCAGCTTGAACGGCGTTTCTGTCCTTCCGAAGAAGTCCTGTTCCGTTTTTCCCTCCGCGTTGCCTGCCTTCATCATGTTCTTCACGATGCGGTCCTCCAGACTGTGGTATGTTATCACCGACAACCTGCCGCCGGGCTTGAGCAGTTGCGTGGCGGCTTCGAGCATCTCCTTCAGTGCCGACATCTCGCGGTTCACCACGATGCGCAGTGCCTGGAACAGCTTTGCCATTTCCTTCTTGCCACGCTCCTTGGGAAACAGCGGCTGCGTGGCGTCAATCAAATCCTGTGTCGTGGCAAACGGCCTCTCCTTCCTTGCCTTTACCACAGCCGCCGCTATGCGCCGCGAGTTTTTCAGTTCGCCATACAGGTAGAACATATCCGCCAGCTCCTCCTCCTCGCATTTGTTGAGCAGGTCGGCGGCGGTGTCGCCCCCTCGCTTGTTCATCCTCATGTCCAGCGGAGCGTCGAAGCGGAATGAGAACCCCCGTGTCTCGTCGTCGAAATGATGGCTCGACACGCCGAGGTCGGCGAGCAGTCCGTCAATAGCCTCCACGCCGTAGTAGCGCATCCAGTTTTTCAGATAGCGGAAATTGCTGCGTACGAAGGTGAAATTCTCCTGCGGTTCGATATTCTTTTCCGCATCGCCGTCCTGGTCGAAGCTGTAGAGGTGTCCTTCACCGCCAAGGCGCGAAAGTATCTCGCGGCTGTGGCCTCCTCCGCCGAAGGTCACGTCCACGTAGATGCCCTCCGGCTTTATGTTCAGCCCGTCGACGCTCTCTTGGAGCAGCACCGGCACATGGTATGTATCTATGATTGTTGCCATTGGTCTTTTTTCTTCTTTTGTTGTGGGGAATGTTGTCGGTTTCTCAGAACGCCGGTGCCTCGCTGTCGGGTGTGTTGGCCATGATGCCCTCCAGCGCAGCCCCGAACTCTTCGGGTTCCATAAACGGTTTCCCTGTGTTCTCCTCGCTCCACAGCTCGATGGAGTCGCCCACGCCGATGAATTTCACCTTCTGCGTGATGCCCGCCATTTCAGCATACCTTTTGGGGATGAGAAACCTCCCGTTGCCGTCGAGCGTCATCATTTCCGCATCGGAAACGAACTGCCTGAATATCCTTTGGTGTTCCCTGTTCCAGCGGTTCAGCCTAGCCCTTAATTCGTCCATCTGCCTGTTCCATTCGCTCTCGGGGTAAATCACGAGGCACGGCTGGAATATGTCCTTGCGCAACACGAGGTTTTCCTCCCCGGAGGTCTGCATGACCTTGCGGAAGACCGACGGAAAGAAAACTCTTCCCTTCGCATCGATTTTTGCCTCTATGTTACCTAGGAAACGCATACGTACATAATATATGGGGTTATTCGGCTTCAAAGTTACATATTTTTCCCCACACTCCACCACTTTGCCCCACAATTTTGTGAAAACGGGTCTTATTTTTACCTTGAAGCAATCGCCGTTGTGTTTGCTCTTCATTGTCGCTGTCTTTTGTCTGGTTTGTTGTGTTTGAAATGTGTTTAACAAAATTTACCAAGTTGCGCTTTCGAGTGGTTGTTTTATTGTGTATTTTAAATATAATTAATCATCGGTCTGCTAAATAAGATTAAATATTTGAGCACGGCTTTGCCTTGATTATCTTCGCATTTCACGGTTCGAGCGTTTAAAAATCCCGTTTGGCGGAATAACCGAAAAAATGCTTAACTTTGTAGGCAAATAAAAAGAGGCGGACTATGGCACCCAAATTTTATCCTGTAGGCATACAGACTTTCTCCGAGATTGTCACCGGGAACTATCTCTACGTAGACAAGACCGAGTACATCTACCGCATGACGCATTACGGTAAGAAATACCTTTTCCTGAGTCGTCCGAGACGATTCGGGAAGTCGCTCCTTACCTCCACTCTGCAAAGCTATTTCATGGGACAGAAGGATTTGTTCAAGGGACTTGCAATCGAGGGGTTGGAGAAGGACTGGGTGGAATATCCCGTACTGCATTTCGATTTGTCGGGAGGCAAACATCTGAAAGCCGATGCCTTGCAGCGCTATCTGCTCTTTGTCCTGGAACAAAACGAGATACGGTTGGGAGTTAAGGCGGATAGCCCTGACCCTAACGTCCGGTTGCTCAATCTTATTGATGCGGTGTATAGGCAGACGGGTAAAAAGGTCGTGGTGCTTATAGACGAATATGACGCCCCGTTGCTCGATGTGGTGCATGAGGAATCGCAGCTTGCCGTCCTCCGCGATATCATGCGCAATTTTTACAGTCCTCTGAAAGACTGCGACCCGAAACTTCGATTCGTCTTCATTACGGGTATCACCAAGTTCACGCAGCTCAGCATCTTCAGCGAACTTAACAACCTCACTAATATCAGCATGCTTCCGGAATACGCCGGCATTTGCGGCATCACCAAGGAAGAGGTGCTCACGCAAATGAAGGAGTATGTGCAGGACCTCTGCGATGCGAAAAACTGGACTATGGAACAAACCATGGCAAAACTGACCGAATACTACGACGGTTATCATTTCGCGGGGCAGTCGCCTGATATTTTTAATCCCTTCAGCCTGCTCAGTTGCTTGTCCCTCAAGCGTGTAGACCCATACTGGTTTTCTTCCGGCACTCCCACTTATCTCATCAACATGATGAAAAAGTTCGGTGTGGACTTCACCGACTTTGCCGAAGGGATGGAGGCCGGGGCCTCCGACTTCGACGCTCCCACCGAGACGATGACAACCTTCACTCCTTTGTTGTACCAGAGCGGCTACGTCACCATAAAGGGTTACGACGAGGACTACGACTCCTATTTTCTTGGTATTCCCAACAAGGAGGTGCGCTTGGGGCTGACCAAGGCGCTGATACCTCATTACGTTACGCCGAACACGCTGGCTACCAACAACACCGCGCGCAATATGGCGCGTGCGCTTGACAAGGAGGATATGGAACTTGCCCTGCGGCATCTTCAGACCTTCCTCGGCACCGTTCCCTATTGCGACAACACCGACTATGAGGGACATTACCAGCAAATGTTCTATGTCATATTCTCTCTCCTTACAGCCTGGATGGTGGATGTGGAGGTGCATACGCCGAACGGCAGGGTGGACATCGTGATTATGACAAGGACGCGCATCTATCTCGTCGAGCTGAAGATCAACAAGAGCGCACAGGTGGCAATGAACCAGATTAATCTCAAGGATTACCGGCAACGCTTCTCCCTGTCCGGCCTTCCCGTTGTCAAGGTCGGCGTCAGTTTCGACAGTGCCACGCACAATATCACTGACTGGTTGATAGAGCAGAATTAGCCGTGCCGAACACTTGCAGTCCGTCGGCGCATAAAAAGTTGCGGGCAGGGTGTGAATTATCATGGTTAAAATTTTCCGTTTCATGTAAAAAGTGTTACCTTTGCACGGCTTAGATAAAATCAGGCTACAAGGAAAGGTGCTCGAGTGGCTGAAGAGGCACGCCTGGAAAGCGTGTATACGTCAAAAGCGTATCGGGGGTTCGAATCCCCCTCTTTCCGCACTTTTATAAAATTAAATGTAATTGGTTGTCTGTCGGCGTGACAGACAGGAAGGACATCTGCAGTGATGCATGTGTCCTTTTTTTGTATGCTCGGCATGAGCACTGTCTAACGGGTGCAAGTCCCGAGTAAGCCCT
>CAVGJZ010000034.1:0-30102 GCA_963629785.1 Oscillibacter sp. MSJ-31
GACTCCACGCAGGGCAACATCACCGACTGGGTGATAGAGGCGGAGGAACAATAACCCAGAGAAACACACGAAAAAGGTATCCAGCCGAAGACGAGGCTTTGTCATCCGGCTGGACACCTTTTCCATACAACTATCCGTCGGGTAATAACATACACCACATAGGCATATAAGAAACTAATAATCAGCGCGATAACGAACTGTAGGGGGGGGGTAATAAAGCCTAAATGCCACTGCACAATATTATAGCATAGTTCGTGAGAAAGATATACGTGAAGACTCATTTTTCCAATCCATTTGACAGGCTGCGACAACCGCATCTTGTCGGTCAGCCATTCCAAGCCTCCGAAGATATAGCAGAATACGGGTATTACAAAAAGAAGGATGAAATACCTATAGGCATCAGTATTGAAAACCAACACGCCAGACCAAGCCAACAGGAACAAGACCGCCGCCAATAATGAAGCGGGCACAAGATAGCCGCGCCCAACCTTCCACGGTGCAGAACAATACAACACCATGCCGGAAAGGAATGCGGGGAATCGCCATATAGCCCAATCCACCGGATGTATTACAGACAAGTTGAAGGTGCTCAAAAGGAAGCACAACGGCACGGCAACAAGCAGTACCTTCCATTTCCATCTCTGAACTGGTTTCAGAAGATACGGAGCTACAAGATAGAACAGGACAATGGCAACGATATACCACATGGTCAGGCTCAGCGGCATAAGGACAAAATCACGCTTTCGTATATCCAAACCGTTCCGCGACAAAGTGACGGCAAACCTGATACATCCGAAAACGATGCAGGCGGGAAGCAGGCGGTTTACCCTGTGGCGGTAATATTCATTCCGCGAATTCTTTGTCAAGGAATGGGCTATACCGAAGCCTGAAACAACAAGGAACATATCAACTCCCCAATGACCACAACAGTGGAAGAATTTAAAGACAAACCCTTCAAGAAAACTCTGATGGAATATCATTATACATATCATGGACATACCCATGATGTATGACCGATGCTTGGAGAAATACGACTGAAAATCTTGACTAAACATTGTTCTTCTTATGTGTTATGCTATTTATAGAATCCTTTCCTGCTATGTCTGTCACGCAACTTATTCTCTCACTCAGAAGAGTGTCGGTTCCATGATGTTGCCGTTGTACGGGTTTCTGCCGAAATGCTGGTAGGCGAGTTCCGTCACCATCCTGCCGCGCGGCGTGCGCTTGATGAAGCCCTCCATGATGAGGTATGGCTCGTAGACCTCCTCCACGGTGCCGGAATCCTCGCCGATGGCGGTGGCAATGGTGGTGACGCCCACGGGACCGCCCTTGAACTTGTCGATGATGGTGAGCAGAATCTTGTTGTCGGTCTCGTCAAGCCCGTACTGGTCGATGTTGAGCGCCGTGAGGGCGATATTTGAGATACGGGTGTCTATCCTTCCGGAACCGCGCACCTGGGCAAAGTCCCTCACGCGCCGCAACAGGGCATTGGCGATACGCGGCGTGCCGCGCGACCGGCGCGCTATCTCCACGGCGGCATCGTCGTCGATGGGCACGCGCAGAATGCTTGCCGAACGCTTTATGATGCGCTTCAGCGTTTCGGGATCGTAATATTCCAGATGCAGGTTGATGCCGAAACGGGCGCGCAGCGGCGCGGTGAGCAATCCGCTCCTCGTCGTCGCCCCGACAAGCGTGAAGGGGTTGAGGTCTATCTGTATCGACCGCGCCGAGGGTCCCTTGTCTATCATTATGTCTATACGGTAGTCCTCCATGGCGGAATAGAGGTATTCCTCCACCACGGGCGACAGACGGTGTATCTCGTCGATGAAGAGCACGTCGTTGGGCTCGAGCGAGGTGAGTATGCCGGCAAGGTCGCCGGGCTTGTCGAGCACGGGGCCGCTGGTTATCTTGAAGCCCACGCCAAGCTCATTGGCGATGATATTGCTCAGCGTGGTCTTGCCCAGTCCCGGCGGACCGTGGAGCAGGGTGTGGTCGAGGGGTTCGCCGCGGTATTTGGCAGCCTCGACAAACACCTCGAGGTTTTCTACCACCTTGCGCTGTCCGCTGAAGTCGGTGAACTTGAGTGGGCGCAGGGCGTTTTCAAAGTCTTTCTCGGCGGAACTGACGTTCTCCTGCCGTATGTCGAAATCGTTGTCCATTGTTCTTTTGTCTTTATTTCCGGAAATGCCTGCCTATGACGGGCAGCGAACTGAGCTGGAAATCCTTCTTCACGATATATGCCGTGAAGAGAGCCACTAGAAGGGTGTTCACCGCCAGGGCGGCTACGATAGGCAGATGGCTGTTGGCCACCGCCATGCAACAATATATTGCCACGGTGAGCGCTACATACACAAGGATGTCTTTCACCGGATAGGCGATGGGGTATTTCTTCTGTCCCACGATATAGGAGAGTGTCATTGCCGTGGCATAGCCGGCGAAACCTGCCCAGGCACACGCCATATAGCCGTAGCGCGGCACGAAAGCCACATTGACCCCGATGAGCACCACACAGCCAATGCCGGAGAAATAAGCACCCCAGATGGTCTTGTCGATAAGCTTGTACCAGAACGAGAGGTTGAAATACACGCCCATCATTATCTCCGCCGCCATCACGATGGGCACGACACGCAGTCCCTGCCAGTAGTCCCTGCCGATGATATGGCGCAGCACATCGAGGTAGCCCACCACCACAAGGAACGCCAGGAGGGTAAAGATGACAAAATATTTCATTGCCTTGGCATAGGTGTCGCGGTTGTCCTTGTCTTTCGACTTGCCGAAGACGAACGGCTCGTAGGCATAGCGGAACGCCTGGGTTATCATCGCCATAATCATGGCAATCTTGCTCGCCGCGCCGTAGATGCCCAACTGGGCATGGGCATCGGGACCGGTATATATCTTGGGGAAAAGGATTTTGTCCGCCGTCTGGTTGAGTATTCCGGCTATGCCAAGCACGAGGATGGGCCAGCTGTAGCCAAGCATGCGGCGCAGGAGCGCGCGGTCGAAGGTGTAGCGCAGACCAAACAGTTCCTTCCAGAAGAACAGCGTGAGCGTGGCGGAACAGAAGAGGTTCACGTAGAAGGCATAGCCCGCACCCACCGTGGGGTCGTAGATGGTGGCCACGAAACCCGTGCCGCCGCAGCGGTCGTAGAAAGCCGGCAACACAAGGAAGAACACGATGTTGAGGGCTATCGCCATGAAGATGTTTAGCAGTTTCAGGGCAGCGAACTTCACCGGGCGCTTCTTGTAGCGCAGATAGGCGAAGGGGATGCACTGGAATGCGTCTATCGCCACGGTGAGCGCCATCACCCACACGTAAGAGGGGTGGTCGGCATAGCCCATAAAGGAGGATATCGGACTGAGGAAGAGGAACACGCCGATGACGAACAGCAACGACGTGCTGCCCACGCTGAGGAGCGTGGTGGTGTAGACCGTCTGCGGGTTTTCGCCGTCCTTGTTGGCAAAGCGGAAGAAGGCGGTCTCCATTCCGTAGGTGAGTATCACCATGAGGAGTGCCGTGTAGGCGTAGACATTGGTTATCACCCCGTAGCCGCCGCTCGCCGCCGAGAGTTTCGCCGTGTAGAGCGGCACGAGGAGATAGTTGAGGAAACGCCCCACTATGCTGCTAAGTCCGTATATGGCGGTGTCTTTCGCCAGGGATTTCAGGTTTGCCATAATATTTTCTGTTTCTATTCTGATAAATGAGCCGCTACGAGAAGCCGCATACAAGGCGGTTGTTCTATTGCCGGCGGATGTCTACAGGTGGTAATTACATGACCCGTCTAGAAGAACATGTAGCAGATGGCTATCGCCGCCAGCACTCCGGCAAGGTCGGCGAGCAGTCCGCAAGCCACGGCATGGCGCGTGTACCTCACCCCCACGCTGCCGAAATACACGGCAAGGATATAGAATGTGGTGTCGGTAGAGCCCTGGAAGACGCAGCTCAGCCTCCCCACGAAGGAGTCTGCCCCGAACGTTGTCATGGCATCAACCATCATGCCGCGCGCTCCGCTGCCGGAGAGGGGTTTCATCAGTGCCGTGGGCAGGGCGCCCACGAAACCGGTGTCGCCGCCGCACGCCCCGACAAGCCATTTCACGCCACCGATAATCATGTCCATCGCCCCGGAGGCACGGAACACGCCGATACCCACGAGGATAGCCACGAGATAGGGTATTATTCTGACAGCAGTGTGGAAACCGTCTTTCGCCCCCTCGATGAAGGCGTCGTAGACATTCACCCGCTTCCGCGCCCCGGCAAGGATGAACCCCACGATGATTGTCATCAGCAGGATATTCGCCACGGTGGTGCTCACGGTGTTCATCGCATCTTTGTCGAGCTGGCCGAAGCCCCACATTATAGCCGCCACGGCAAGGCACATGCCGCCGAGAGTGAATACCATAACGCGGTTGAAAAGGTTGATGCGCTGGTAGAGGCTCGTCACCACGATACCGGCGAGGGTGGAGAAAAACGTGGCAAGGAGGATGGGGATGAAGATGTCGGTGGGCTGCGCCGCGCCGAGCTGCGCCCTATACACCATGATGCTCACGGGGATGAGGGTAAGTCCGCTAGTGTTGAGCACAAGGAACATTATCATGGGGTTTGTCGCCGTGTCCTTCCTGGGGTTCAACTCCTGCAGCTGCTCCATCGCCTTGAGGCCGAGCGGCGTGGCGGCGTTGTCGAGTCCCAGCATATTGGCTGCGATATTCATAAAGATGGACCCCGTCACGGGATGCCCCTTGGGGATGTCGGGGAAGAGCTTCACGAACACGGGGGAGAGTATTCTCGCCAGAGCGTTCACCATTCCTCCCTTCTCGCCCACCTTCATCACGCCGAGCCACAGCGAGAGGACTCCCGTCAGTCCGAGGGAAATCTCAAACGCCGTCTTCGACGAGTCGAACGTGGAGTTCATCATCGCCGGGAACACGTCGAAGTCGCCGGTGAAGACAAGTTTTGCCAGTGCCACGGCGAACGCCACGACGAAAAACGCTATCCATATATAGTTGAGAACCATATTCCTTTTTCGTATATCCTAATATTTTTGTTTTCGTTCAGCCTGCAAATATACGGCAAATTCCAATGACACGTCACAATGAACGGCTATTTATGCAATTTTAAAATGAAAATCGGCGGCATCAAAAGTAAAATAACTATATTTGCACGTTAAAAGCAACTGTAACGAAACAACAACAATACTACAATCATGAAAATAGCATTGATAGGCTACGGAAAGATGGGCAGGATGATAGAGCAGATTGCCAAGAGCCGCGGCCATGAAATAGTGTGTGTCATCGACGTGGACAACCAGCAGGATTTCGACAGCGAGGCGTTCTGCAGCGCCGACGTGGCGATAGAGTTCACCTCGCCCACTGCGGCCTACGGCAACTACCTCAAGGCGTTCAGCCATAACGTGAAGGTGGTTTCCGGCTCTACGGGATGGATGAAGGAACACGGCGACGAGGTGAGGCGGATGTGCTCGCCCGAAGGCGGACAGACGCTCTTCTGGGCATCGAATTTCTCTGTTGGCGTGGCGGTGTTCTCGGCAGTGAACCGCTATCTGGCAAAGATAATGAACGGATTTCCGCAGTACGGCGTGCGCATGGAGGAGACGCACCACATACACAAGCTCGACGCCCCGAGTGGCACGGCGATAACGCTCGCCGAGGAGATAATCGACAACATCGACCGCAAGAAGGAATGGACAAAGGGTCTGCAAATCAACGCCGACGGGTCGCAGAGCGGTTCCAACGACGCGGCTGACGACCAGCTCGCCATCGAGAGCATCAGGCGCGACGAGGTGCCGGGCATACACTCCGTGATATACGACAGCGATGCCGACTGCATAACGATAACCCACGACGCCCACTCCAGACAGGGTTTCGCCATGGGAGCTGTGCTCGCCGCGGAATACACCAAGGAGCACAGCGGACTGCTCACGATAAGCGATATGTTCAAGTTCTGACAACCCACCATAAACCGAAACGCAAAGAAGACAATGATTGACAAGGAGAAACAAAGACTCAACATGAAGGTGCAGTGGACAAAGTTCGCTGTGGCCACAATCCTATATCTGCTGTTCCTCGTATGGGTGAAGAGCTGGCTCGGCCTCATCGTGGTACCGTTTATCTACGACGCCTACATATCGAAGAAGATAAGATGGCAATGGTGGAAAGACGCCGAAGGCCCCACGCGCTTCATAATGTCGTGGGTGGACGCACTGGTGTTCGCCCTCGTGGCGGTGTATTTCATCAACCAGTTCTTCTTCCAGAACTACGTGATACCGTCGTCGTCGCTCGAGAAGTCATTGCTCACGGGCGACTACCTCTTCGTGTCGAAGGTGAGCTACGGCCCGCGCATACCCGAAACACCACTCACCATGCCGCTCACGCAGCATACGCTGCCGGTGGTGAACTGCCAGTCGTATATCAGCTGGCCGCACTGGGAGTACCGCCGCGTGAAGGGTCTGGGCAACGTGGAGCTAAACGATATCGTGGTGTTCAACTACCCTGCCGGCGACACTCTCGTGGAGAACTACCAGAACGCTGATTTCTACCGCGACATCTGCTACTCCATGGGATACCAGCTGCTGGCCGACCGCCCCGTGGACCTGAGCAAGATGGACGCACAGCAGCAGTACGACTATTTCAAGTATGTCTACAATACCGGGCACCAGTATGTGGTGAGCAACCCGCAGCAGTTCGGCGAGGTAATCTCGCGCCCCACCGACAGGAGGGAGAACTACGTGAAACGATGCGTGGGACTGCCCGGCATGACACTGCAGATAAAGAACCGCACGGTGTATCTCGACGGCAAGGCGAACAAAGAGCCGGACAACGTGCAGTACACTTACAACGTTGTCCTCAACCAGCCGCTGTCCGACGACATGATGAAGGATCTCGGCATCAGTATGGAAGACCTCACCAGCCTGAACCAGAACGGCTATATGCCGCTCACCAAGCGTGCCGCCAAGGCTCTCGCCGCCAACAAGGCGGTGGTGAAGAGCGTGACGCCGGCGCCGGAAATGAAAAACGACCTGCTCTACCCTCTCGACAAGGTGACGGGATGGACACGCGACAACTACGGTCCGGTGTGGATTCCGAAAAAGGGAGCCACGCTGAAACTCGACATCAACAATATCGCCATCTACGAGCGTCCTATCGTGGCCTACGAGCACAACACGCTTGACGTGAAAGACGGAAAGATATACATCAACGGCAAGGAGACCGACAAGTACACGTTCAAGATGGACTACTACTGGATGATGGGCGACAACAGGCACAACTCCGCCGACTCAAGGTACTGGGGCTTCGTGCCCGAAGACCACATCGTGGGCAAGCCGATATTCATCTGGTGGTCGAGCGACCCCGACCGCCGCGGCTTCTCGGGCATAAGGTGGAACAGGCTCTTCAATATGGTCGACAACATCAAGTAAGGAAAACACAAGACCCAACGCACGGACAATGCGCAGTTCCATAAAATTCATAACAGCCATTTGCGCGGCAGCAGCTGTCATGCTGCTGTTCCGCTGCGTGGCGTTCACCATATACACCGTGCCGCAAACGGGCATCAAGCCCTGGCTCATCAGCGGCGACAGGGTGCTGGTGAACAGATGGAGCTACGGACTGCGCACCGGCGGCGAGAGGTTCTTCCCGTATATCAGATGGTTCGGGAAAACGGCGGGCAAGGGGCAGCTGGTGGCATTCAACTACCCTCTCGACACCCTGCACTCCGTGGCGAGCCGCCCCGTACACGCTGCATTCTGCGCAGCAGGACCGGGCGACACCGTCATCGTGGACCACAAAGCGATTGTAACGCCCAGGAAATGCCGTATGGTGGAGGTTACGCCGTGGAACATGAAACTGCTCTGCAACACCTACCGCATCCACGAGCGGCGCAACGCCGACATACGCGGCGGCAAGCTCTATGTGGACGGCAAAGAGACAAAGTATGCGTATTTCTCAAAGAACTACTACTGGATGAGCGTAATGCCGGGCGACACCTTCCCCGACTCCAGATATTACGGTTTCGTGCCCGAAGACCACATCATCGGAAGGATAGTGATGATTGTCTATTCCAAAGGCAACAGCCAGTCGTTCTTCGGCAGTTTCCGCAAAGCCCGCTGGTTCAAAAGCCTCTGATTCCCCCATTCACAGATTAGCCCCACTCCACACCCCTAACTCCAAACTCCTCACTCCACACTCCTCACTCCACACTCCTCACTCCACACTCTAATGACTGCCCTACTCTCCACAACATATTTCGGTCCCGTGCAATGGTATCAGAAACTGAACCGCTACGACAAGATTCTCATTGAGCGTCACGACAGTTTCATAAAGCAAACCTACCGCAACCGCTGCGTTATAGCCACCCCCAACGGACCGCTGGCACTGACAGTGCCCACAAAACCGCAGGCACAAACCGGCGAGACAGAAATTAGCGACCACGGCAACTGGAGACACGTACACTGGAACGCACTGAAAAGCGCATACGGCGAGTCGCCGTTCTTTGAATACTACGCCGACGACATAAAACCATTCTTTGAAAAGCGGTGGGACAGTCTGCACGACTTCAACCTCGGCATCTGCCGTGCCGTGTGCCAGCTTATCGACATAGAACCGGACATATCCCTCACCGACCACTACATGACGCCGGAGGAGGCAAAGGAAAGGGGCATTGACGACTACCGCAATGCCATCCGCCCCAAACACCCGATGCCCGACCCCTCGTTTGAACCGAAGGAATACTACCAGGTGTATAAGCAGCGGCACGGCTTTCTGCCCAACATGAGCATTCTCGACCTTCTCTTCAACATGGGCAACGAGAGCGTGCTGTGGCTGTAGGGCGGACATCTTCATGGCTGATGCAAAATACTGGTTATCTTTTTTATTCATGAACAAGCTAAAGACAATGGACTACATATTCGAAACAAAGATGATGGTGCGCGACTACGAGTGCGACATCGAGGGGATTGTGAACAATGCCAATTACCTGCACTACGCCGAACACACAAGGCACCTGTTCCTGCAGCAGTGCGGACTCAGTTTCGCCGACATGCACCGGCGCGGCGTTGATGCCGTAGTGGCGAGGATGAACCTGCAGTTCAAGACACCGCTCAGATGCGACGACGAGTTCTTCTCAAGGCTCAACATCACCAAGGAGGGAATAAAATACGTATTCCACCAGGACATATACCGCGCATCTGACAACAAAATCTGCTTCAAGGGGGTCATTGACCTCGTGTGCCTCGTGGACGGCAAACTCGCCAACAGCGGGGAATACGACGAGGCTTTCAAGGAATACATCAGCAAATAATGACATGGCCACGATTCCACAGGAAACAATCTGCGCCATGACGGTTGCCAGAACAAGTTATTTCTATATCCCGGCAATGAGGGAACTGTATAGGAGAGCAGGTTCTTTCGCGGAGATAATAAGCCACAGGAACAACATAACGGACATTGTGCCCGACTGCCCGGAACGTATTGTCAAATCGCTGAAGAGCATCGACAAAGTGATGGATCGCGCAGCCGCGGAGGCAGAATACATGGAGGCGCACGGCATAACTCCCCTCACGATAGCCGACAGCGGATACCCGCAGAGGCTGAAGGACTGCGAGGACGCGCCGCTCGTGCTCTTCTACAAGGGCTGCGCCGACCTCAACGCCAAGAGAGTGGTAAACATCGTGGGCACGCGCCACGCCACAGTGTATGCCGATGACTGCATACGCGCACTGACAAGCAGAATGAAGGAACTGTGCCCGGAACTGCTCATCGTGAGCGGACTGGCCTACGGCGTGGACATCATGGCACACCGCCATTCGCTCGAATGCGGCATACCCACCGTGGGGGTTCTGGCACACGGACTTGACAACCTCTATCCGCCGCGCCACAAGGAGACTGCCAACAGGATGGTGGAGAACGGCGGCCTGCTGACGGAACATTTCACGGGAACAAATGCCGACAAGGTGAATTTCGTGAGGCGCAACCGCATCGTGGCGGGCATGGCGGACGCCACAATCCTCGTGGAGAGCGCCGCTCACGGCGGCGGTCTCATCACCTGCTCCATGGCGCAGTCGTACAACCGCGACGTGTTTGCCTTCCCCGGACGGGTGGGCGACAAATACTCAGAGGGCTGCAACAACCTTATCCGCAGCAACGGCGCACAGCTCGTCACATCCGCCGACGACATCGCCACGGCTATGGGATGGACAGACGACGCCAAAGTCGTCACGGCGCAAAGGAAAGGCATAGAACGCAGCCTCTTCCCCGAACTCAACGGCGAGGAGAAAACAGTAGCCGACTGTCTGGCGAAGGGCGACACGCATCTCAACAGCATCGCCGCAGCCACGGCAATACCGATGGGCAAGCTCTCGGCGACACTCTTCTCGCTCGAAATGAAAGGCGTGGTGAAGGCTCTCGCCGGAGGTGTCTACCATCTGATAAAGGCGTGACCGACGGAGGCGGAACGCCCTTTTCCTTATTTAAGGCAGGAGTTTGCATTACCCGCCTTTCACCCAAATACTAGAAAGAAAACAATGAAGATAGGAAACATACAATTCGGCGACAAACCGCTGTTTCTCGCCCCGATGGAAGACGTGACCGACATCGGCTTCCGCACGCTGTGCAAACGCTACGGCGCATCTATGGTCTACACGGAATTCGTGAGTGCCGAGGCTCTCGTGAGGTCGGTGAAGAGCACCGTGAGCAAACTCACGATATGCGACGGGGAACGTCCCGTGGGCATACAAATCTACGGCAGGGACGTGGAATCTATGGTCGAAGCTGCCAAGATAGTGGAGGAACAGGCACACCCGGACGTGATAGACATCAATTTCGGATGCCCGGTGAAGAAAGTCGCAGGCAAGGGGGCTGGCGCAGGAATGCTTCAGAACGTGCCTCTTTTGCTCGACATTACACGCAATGTGGTCAGGGCGGTAAATACCCCAGTGACCGTAAAAACTCGCTTAGGATGGAATAATGAGAGCCTCATTATAACCGAACTCGCGGAGCAGCTGCAGGACTGCGGCATACAGGCTCTCACCATTCACGGCAGGACGAGGGCGCAGATGTACACGGGAACGGCGGACTGGACGCTCATTGGCGAGGTGAAGAAAAACCCGCGCATAACGATTCCCGTGATTGGCAACGGCGACATAACCACGCCCGAAGAGGCGAAGCGCGCCTTTGACGAATACGGCGTGGATGCGGTGATGATTGGCAGGGCTACGTTCGGCCGCCCGTGGATATTCAAGGAGATACGCGACTATCTCGACGGCAGGGATCCCGACACGACGCTGGACTTCGACAGCAAGCTCGACATCCTTGAGGAGCAACTGCGCATCAACGTGGAGAGGATTGACGAATACAGGGGAATACTGCACACGAGACGGCATCTTGCAGCCAGTCCGATATTCAAGGGTATCGCCAATTTCCGCCAGACGCGCATCGCCATGCTGCGCGCCACGACAGTGGACGAACTTACCGGCATCCTCGAGGAGCAGCGGAAGGTGTTGGGCGGACTAACCGGCACCATGCAATGAACAAACGCCGCACAGCGGCTCTATACTGCGGAAAAACACACACAGAAAATGGCGGCACACGGGAAAACAATCCGTGTGCCGCCATTTTCTATGTCGCTGTTATACTGCCAGACAGTATCAGTCAGCCAACTTGGCCTTGATGAACTCGCGGTTCAGACGGGCGATATTTGAGATAGACTCGTGCTTGGGGCACTCTGCCTCGCAAGCGCGGGTGTTGGTGCAGTTGCCGAAGCCAAGCTCCTCCATCTTCATAATCATCGCCTTGGCGCGCTTTGCAGCCTCCGGGCGGCCCTGCGGCAGAAGGGCGAACTGGCTCACCTTGGAGCTAACGAAAAGCATGGCGGAACCGTTCTTGCAAGCAGCCACGCAAGCGCCGCAGCCGATACACGTGGCGCAGTCCATAGCCTCGTCGGCAGCCTCCTTGGAGATAAGGATGGCATTGGCATCCTGAGCCTGTCCGGTGCGCACGCTGACATAACCGCCGGCCTGCATAATCTTGTCGAACGCGCCGCGGTCTACCATGCAGTCCTTGATGATAGGGAAGGCAGCCGAACGCCACGGCTCAACGGTGATGACATCGCCGTCGTGGAACTTGCGCATATAGAGCTGGCAAGTGGTGGCACCGGTGTTGGGGCCGTGCGGATGTCCGTTGATGTAGAGAGAACACATACCGCAGATACCCTCGCGGCAGTCGTGGTCGAATACGAACGGCTCCTTGCCCTCGTCGATGAGCTGCTCGTTGAGAATGTCGAGCATTTCGAGGAAGGAAGTGTCGGTAGGTATGTCCTTCATCTCGCGTGTGTCGAAGTGTCCTTCAGCCTGAGGACCGTTCTGACGCCAGAATTTCAATGTGAATGATATATTTGTTTCCATTGTTGTTTTTGCTTTTAAGTTGACGAGTTGACTAAATTAATTCTTGTAGTTACGTGTCTGAACCTTGATAGCCTCGTATTCAAGAGGTTCCTTGATAAGCTCAGGGGCTGTCTCGTCGTTGTTCTGGTATTCCCAGCAGCCGACGTAGAAGAAATTCTCGTCGTCGCGCTTTGCCTCGCCCTCTTCTGTCTGGTATTCCTCACGGAAGTGTCCACCGCAAGACTCGTTGCGCGAGAGTGCGTCGTATGCGATAAGCTCTCCCATCACGAGGAAGTCGCGCAGGTGTATTGCCTTGTCAAGCTCCACGTTGAGTCCGTCCTTTGCTCCCGGGATGAACAGGTTGGTGTTGAATTCCTTGCGGAGCTTCTTGATAAGGTCGAGACCCTCCTTGAGGCCTTCTGCCGTGCGTCCCATGCCAACGTGTTCCCACATGATGTGGCCGAGTTCCTTGTGTATGGAGTCTACCGAACGCTTTCCGCCGATGTTCATCAACCGGTCTATCTCTGCCTGCACGCCCTTCTCTGCCTCGTCAAACTCGGGGAGGTCGGTAGACAGGCGCGGCCAGATAGCCTGGTCGGCGAGATAGTTCTGTATGGTGTAAGGCAGCACGAAATATCCGTCGGCAAGTCCCTGCATGAGGGCAGACGCACCAAGACGGTTTGCTCCGTGGTCGGAGAAGTTACACTCGCCGATGGCGAAGAGGCCGGTGACGGATGTCATAAGCTCGTAGTCTACCCAGATACCGCCCATGGTGTAGTGGATGGCGGGGTAGATCATCATCGGGTTGTAGTATTTCACGCCGTTAATCTCGTTGGCAAGCTCGCCGGGGTTCACGTCGGTGATTTCCTCATACATGTCGAAGAGGTTGCCGTAGCGCTGGCGCACCACGTCGAGGCCGAGACGCTCGATACTCTCGGAGAAGTCGAGGAACACGGCAAGTCCGGTGTTGTTCACGCCATAACCCTTGTCGCAACGCTCCTTTGCGGCGCGTGACGCCACGTCGCGTGGCACGAGGTTTCCGAATGCCGGGTAGCGGCGCTCCAGATAGTAGTCGCGGTCTTCCTCGGGGATGTCTGAACCTTTCTTCGTGCCGGCCTGCAATGCCTTGGCGTCCTCAAGCTTCTTGGGCACCCAGATACGGCCGTCGTTACGCAGCGACTCCGACATGAGGGTGAGCTTTGACTGCTTGTCGCCGTGTACGGGAATACAGGTGGGGTGGATCTGCACGTAAGAGGGGTTTGCGAAATACGCTCCCTTGCGGTAGCACTGGACGGCAGCCGTGCAGTTGCATCCCATGGCGTTGGTAGAGAGGAAATATGTGTTGCCGTATCCGCCGGTGGCTATCACCACGGCGTTGGCAGAGAAACGCTCGAGTTTTCCGGTGATGAGGTTCTTGGCGATGATACCGCGTGCGCGGCCGTCGATAATCACCACGTCTTCCATTTCATAGCGTGTGTAGAGCTTCACTCGGCCTGAGTGTACCTGTGCGCTGAGCGAGGAGTATGCGCCAAGCAGCAGCTGCTGGCCTGTCTGTCCCTTGGCATAGAACGTACGCGACACCTGCGCACCGCCGAAGGAACGGTTGGCAAGCATACCGCCGTATTCACGGGCGAAGGGCACTCCCTGTGCCACGCACTGGTCGATGATGTCGTTTGACACCTCTGCCAGACGGTACACGTTGGCCTCGCGGGCACGGTAGTCGCCGCCTTTCACGGTGTCGTAGAACAGGCGGTAAACGGAGTCACCGTCGTTCTGGTAGTTCTTGGCTGCATTGATACCTCCCTGTGCGGCAATGGAGTGTGCGCGGCGCGGGGAGTCCTGTATGCAGAAGTTAAGAACATTGAAACCCATCTCGCCGAGGCTTGCTGCGGCACTGGCTCCGGCCAGTCCGGTACCCACAACGATGACATCGAGCTTCAGTTTGTTCTTCGGGTTCACCAGGCGCTGGTGAGCTTTATAGTTGGTCCATTTCTCGGCCACTGGGCCTTCAGGAATTCTTGAATCTATTGTCTTGGCCATAATTTCGTTTGATTATGAATCATGAATGTGAAATGTAATTTATTAGCAGCAGCCGCAGAGGCTCTTTGCTGCGAACCACAGCACTACCACGAGGAAACCGAGGCAGAGGAGTGTGGAATAGGCGATGCCGATAACCTTCCAGCGGCAGAACCAAACCTTGCCGTTCCACCCGAAGGTCTGCATTGCGCTCCAGAAACCGTGTGAAAGGTGAAACCACAGGGCAGCGAGCCACACGATGTAGAGCACCACATAAACGGGGCAGGCGAAGGTGTCCTGGATGTATGCGTAGCCGTCTGCCGGGTTGTGTGCCACGCTGATGCCTGTAAGCTCGGCGAACATCATGTTGTACCAGAAATTGAAGAGGTGGAGGAGAAGTCCGAGAACGATGACGATACCCAGCACGAGCATGTTCTGCGACGACCATTCCACTCCCGCCGGACGCGTTGTCACCGCATAACGCTCAGAGCCGCGGGCTTTCCTGTTCTGCATAGTGAGCCAGAAGGCGTACAGGATGTGTATCACTGCAAGCGCCGCAAGGCCGAGGGTGGCAACGAGCGCGTACCAGTTGGCCCCCAAAAACTCGCAAATCATGTTGTAGCCTTCTCCCGAGAAAAGGGCGACAATGTTCATTGACATGTGGAACGTCAAGAACAGGATAAGCGCAACACCTGTGACAGACATCACGACTTTCCTTCCAATGGATGAATTACATAACCACATAAATTGAATGAAATTTTTAGTATAAAAGTTTGAATTGATTAATATTCAATTTTGTATGGCGACCCACAAGCCTTCCCCACCGGGCAGCGCAGGGTCACACCAAGCCGAGCTTCGTACTATATAATAGGTATTCGGCGCGGCCAATGCGCTTGCAAATGTACTCCAATTTAGCGATAAATCAAAGTAAACAGGTAAATTTTCAATTATAATGCTTAAATTTGCGCCTGTTTGAAAAAAAACTCATAGCTATAGAATTTATGGATTTCAGGTACGACGTATTGGTTGTCGGCGGCGGGCACGCCGGTTGCGAGGCTGCCGTGGCATCTGCCAATATGGGGGCGAAGACGTGTCTCGTCACCATGGATATGAACAAAATCGGACAGATGAGCTGCAACCCGGCAGTGGGCGGCATCGCCAAGGGGCAGATAGTGCGCGAGATTGACGCGCTCGGCGGCGAGATGGGCTGCGTTACCGATGCCACGGCGATACAGTTCAGGATGCTGAACCGTTCAAAGGGACCCGCCGTATGGAGCCCGAGGGCGCAGTGCGACAGGGGCAAGTTTATCTGGCAGTGGCGCACCACGCTCGACAACACTCCCAACCTTGACATCTGGCAGGACCAGGCCAACGAGCTGATAGTGGAGAACGGCCGCGCCGTCGGGATAAGGACGGTGTGGGGCGTGGAGATGCGCGCCGGCTGCGTGGTGGTCACCGCCGGCACATTCCTCAACGGACTGATGCACATCGGGCGCAACAAACTGCCGGGGGGAAGAATAGCAGAACCTGCCGCGGAGGGCTTCACCGAAAGCATAACGCGCCACGGCATACGGTCGGCGAGAATGAAGACAGGCACGCCGGTGCGCATCGACAGGCGGTCGGTGGACTTCAGCATGACGGAGATACAGGAGGGCGAAACGGACTTCCACCAGTTCAGCTTCATGGGCGACCACAGGGTGTTGCAGCAGCTGCCGTGCTGGACATGCTACACCAACAGGGCCGTACACGACACGCTGATGGCAGGCATCGACGACTCGCCGCTATACAACGGACAGATAAAGAGCATCGGACCGCGCTACTGCCCGTCGATAGAAACAAAACTCGTGACGTTCCCCGACAAGGACCAGCATCCGCTGTTTCTGGAACCGGAGGGGGAAACGACAAACGAAATGTATCTGAACGGCTTTTCGTCGAGCATGCCGATGGAAATACAAATCGAGGCTCTTAAAAAGATACCTGCGCTGAGAAACGTGAAGATATACCGTCCGGGATACGCCATCGAATATGATTTCTTCGACCCGACACAGCTGAAGCACTCGCTGGAGTCGAAAATCATCGGCGGACTGTTCTTCGCCGGACAGGTGAACGGAACGACGGGATATGAGGAAGCCGGAGGACAAGGCATCATAGCCGGCGTGAACGCCGCACTGAAATGCGGCGGCGGCAGTCCGTTCATCCTGAAGCGCGACGAGGCGTACATCGGCGTGCTTATCGACGACCTCGTGACAAAAGGCGTGGACGAACCGTACCGTATGTTCACCAGCCGCGCCGAATACCGCATACTGCTCCGGCAGGACGATGCCGATGCAAGGCTCACTGAAAAGGCTTACTCCATAGGTTTGGCGAAAAAAGACCGCTACGACTGGTGGATGGAGAAAAAGGATGCCGTCGAGAGAATCATTGAATTCTGCAAAACGACATCGGTAAAGCCAAAGGACGTAAACAGCAAGCTGGAGGCTCTCGGCACTACCCCACTCCGCGAAGGCACAAAACTCATCGACCTCATCGCACGTCCGCAGATAAACCTTGAGAACCTCTCGGAAATCGCACCTGAACTGAAAGAGGTAATCAACGCTCCTGCCAACCGCAAGGAGGAAATTGCCGAAGCTGCTGAAATCAAAATGAAATACAAGGGGTATATCGAACGGGAGAAAATGATTGCAGACAAAATGCACCGCCTTGAAGACATCAGGATAAAGGGCAGATTCAATTACCCCGAGATGCAGCAGCTCTCGACGGAAGCCCGTCAGAAGCTCGAAAAGATTGACCCCGAAACCCTAGCCCAAGCAAGCCGTATTCCCGGCGTATCGCCAAGCGACATCAATGTGATGCTCGTGCTTTTGGGCAGATAGAGGAATTAATGTTTCACGTGAAACAAAACCGAATAAAACATTTAAATATAAAGTAGTTACAACGAACAGCAAAAGTGTTTTGGTGGGGCGACAACGATAAAAACGAAAGAAAAGAAAGTAAACAAAAACATAAAGAAAACAAGACATGAACAACGAGAAGCTACTGGAAAACCTGAGGTGCATACCGGATTTTCCGCAGAAGGGAATTAACTTCAGAGACGTGACCACTTTGTTTAAAAACGCAGAGTGCTTAAAGATTATGGTCGATGAACTGTATGAAATCTACAAAGACAAAGGCATAACAAAAATCGTGGGCATCGAGAGCCGCGGCTTTGTCTTGTCCTCCGCCCTTGCCATAAGGCTCGGCGCTGGAGTTGTGCTTTGCCGAAAACCGGGAAAACTCCCCGCAGAAACCGTACAGGAGAGCTATTCCAAGGAATACGGCACCGACACGATAGAAATACACAAGGACGCAATCGACGAAAACGACGTGGTATTGCTCCACGATGATTTGCTCGCTACCGGCGGCACAATGCGCGCCGCATATAATCTCGTGAAGAAATTCAACCCGAAGAAGATTTACGCGAACTTTATCATCGAACTGGTACACGAAAATCTCAACGGACGCGAAAATTTCGAGCCGAACACCGAAATAACCACTCTCCTGCAAGTATAAGAGCAGTCTTCCGCAGACAAAAGAAAAGCATTCTGCAAGTATAAGAGTAAGACGAAAGAAAAATACAGCGATAAAGCCTTGCCGAGCGACAAAACGCCGGGCAAGGCTTTATTGGTACACACAAAAGAAACCAAACCAACACAGACGAAATACCACAGACATAAAGAAGGGGCAAACTGCCGAACAAGCCCCCCCGCACGACAAGAGCATACGCATAAGCCAACTCCAAAGCACCATTCCCCTCATCGCGCATCGTACGATAAGAGACCGCACATCGCACGATAAGAGATTGTGCATAGTACGATGAGAGAGCGTACATCGTACGATAAGAGACTGGCAAAAGCAAGCTTCGTATCCCAACAACCTGTACCCTGCGCCCGAACGAACTATGTTTTGAGACTTAGGGGGATGAAAAATATTTCCCCGCAGTCTTCACTCTGTAATTTTGATTTGCTAACTTTGCGCCGCCGCAAGAGCGTGGTCACTACCCGTCCACGACAAGCACAGGAAAGGCAATAGGCGGCAAAGCCTTTGTTCAAGAAAGGCACAGCCATTAAAGTTTCACGTGAAACATAAGAAACAAAAAGTTCTTCACTACAAGCACTTATACTGTATGACAAAAGAAGAGAATGAAAAGAGACTTGAGCATCTGCGGGCCATCGTAAGCAATCTGCCAGGCAAACCGGGGAGCTACCAATACTACGACAAGGAGGGAGTAATAATATATGTAGGAAAGGCAAAGAACCTGAAGAACCGCGTGTCGTCGTATTTCCACAAAGAGGTGGACAGATACAAGACAAAGGTGCTTGTGAGCAAAATCTGGGACATAACCTACACGGTGGTGAACACCGAGGAGGATGCCCTGCTGCTGGAGAACAACCTGATAAAGAAATACCAGCCCAAATACAATATCCTGCTCAAAGACGGCAAGACATATCCCTCTATATGTATAACCAAAGAGTTCTACCCGAGAATATTCAAGACAAGGACGGTAAACAAGAAATTCGGCACGTTCTACGGTCCGTACAGCCATATAGGAACGATGAACGGACTGCTCGACATCATAAAGAAGATATACCGCCCCCGAACCTGCCGCATGCCGATTACGGAAGAGGGGGTAAGACAAGGGAAATACTCGCCATGCCTGGACTACCACATAAAGAACTGCGGAGGGGCGTGTATCGGCAAGGAAAGCCACGAGGAATACATCAGAAACATCGAGCAGGCAAGGGAAATACTCCGCGGCAACACACGAGAGGTGGAAAAACTGCTTTTCGAGCAGATGCAGAAGCTTGCCGAAGAACTCAAATTCGAGGAAGCGGAGGAAATAAAGAAGAAATACCTGCTTCTAAAGGATTTCTGTTCCAAGAGCGAAGTGGTTAGCCATACTATAAACAATGTGGACGTGTTCTCCGTCACCGATGGCGACAGCATTGCCTTCGTGAACTACCTGCACGTGGCAAACGGCAACATAAACCAGGCTTTCACCTTTGAATTCAAGAAAAAGCTGGACGAGGACAACACAGAGCTCCTGCCTCTGGCGATAGTACAGATACGGGAGAAACTGGGCAGTTCGTCAAAGGAGGTGGTAGTGCCTTTCGACATAGATTTGCCGCTCGACGGCGTTACGGTCACAATACCGCAGAGGGGCGACAAGAGGACGCTGCTGGAACTGTCTGAAATGAACGGGAAGCAGTACCGCTTCGACCGTCTGAAACAGGCGGAAAAGCTCAATCCCGAGCAAAAGGCAGTGAGGCTTATGAAGGAAATACAGCAGGCTCTGAAACTGCCCAAGATGCCTTACCAGATAGAATGTTTCGACAACTCCAACATCAGCGGAACAGACGCCGTGGCGGCTTGCGTGGTGTTCAAGAAGATGAAACCGAGCAAGAAGGACTACCGCAAATACAACATAAAAACGGTTGTTGGGCCGGACGACTATGCCTCGATGAAGGAGGTGGTGAGACGGCGCTACACACGTCTTATGGAGGAGCGGCAGCCTCTGCCGGACCTTATCATAACCGACGGCGGAAAGGGGCAGATGGCAGTGGTGAGAGAGGTTGTGGAAGACGAGCTGCACCTCGATATTCCCATCGCCGGACTCGCCAAGGACGACCGCCACCGCACCAACGAACTGCTATACGGCGTTCCGCCCGTGGTGGTTGGGATGAAGACCGACAGTGAGTTGTTCCGCCTGCTGACGCACATACAGGACGAGGTACACCGTTTCGCCATAACGTTCCACCGCGACAAGAGGTCGAAACACGCCCTGCACTCCGAACTTGACGACATACAAGGCATTGGACCCAAAACAAAGGAGAAACTGCTGAAGGAGTTCAAGACAGTGAAGAGGATGCGCGAAAGCTCACTGGAAGAGATTTCGGCAGTCATCGGCAGACAAAAAGCAGAGCTGCTGACAAAGCATTTTATGGGGGAATAGCTTGCAGATACGGTTATAAAACCCTAACTTTGTATGCCGATACACATCGAAAAACATCCTTCCCGAGGTATTGCGGAAGACATAAAGCAGAAGAGACAATAAACTTATGAGAATAGTGATACAGCGCGTCAGTCATGCGCAGGTGACAATCAACGGCAAGGTGAAATCAAGTATCGGAAACGGCTTTCTGATACTCCTCGGCATCGGCTGCGAGGACACGCGTGAAGACATCAATTGGCTTGTGAAGAAGGTGGCAAACCTTAGGGTCTTCGACGACGACAACGGCATGATGAACCGTTCCATCCTCGACACCAAGGGCGACATCATCGTGGTGAGCCAGTTCACGCTCATGGCAAGTACAAAGAAAGGCAACCGCCCGTCGTGGATACACGCCGCTCCACACGACATTTCAATACCCCTGTACGAGGAATTCTGCGCCACCATGAGCCAGTCCATCGGCAAGCCCGTGGGCACGGGAGAATTCGGTGCGGACATGAAAGTGGAACTGCTCAACGACGGTCCCGTAACAATTTGCATGGACACCAAAAACAAAGAATAAGATGACTATAAAAGAGGCGCAGGAAACCGTAGACAGGTGGATAAAGACCTACGGCGTGAGGTATTTCTCGGAGCTTACCAACATGGCGTGCCTCACAGAAGAGGTGGGCGAACTGGCAAGGATTATTTCCCGCACTTACGGCGACCAGAGCTTCAAGGACGGGGAGAAACACAACCTCGGAGAGGAGATGGCAGACGTGTTGTGGGTGCTCATCTGCCTAGCCAACCAGACGGGCGTGGACCTGACGCAGGAACTGCGGAAAAGCATCGAAAAAAAGACAAGCAGAGACTGCGACAGACACCGCAACAACCCGAAACTCAAAGAGCAGAAGACAAGGCAGGGCAACGAAGAAGAAACGAATATAAACCTATAAAAAAGAAGACAACTATGATGACAGAAAAAGAAACAGTAAAGGCGGAGAACACCGCAGGCAAGGCTAACGGCAAGACTCCCCTGACCGACAAATACGAAGAGGCTCTTGGCAAATACAACACCAACCTTGACGACGCTGAAGTACGCGAAGCGGTGAAGAAAATCATCACCGAAAAGGTACACGAAAACGACAACCTCGACGTGAAGAAATTCCTCATGGGAAGCATAGAGCTGACCACACTCAAGACTACCGATTCGGAGGACAGCGTACTGGCATTCACGGAGCGCGTGAACCAGTTTGACGAGGCTTACGGCGACCTGCCCCACGTGGCCACGATATGCGTTTATCCGTGCTTCGCCAACGTGGTGAGCCAGACACTCGAAATCGACGGCGTGGAGATTGCCTGCGTATCGGGCAGCTTTCCCTCGTCACAGGCTCTCATCGAGGTGAAGGTGGCAGAGACGGCACTCGCCATAAAGGACGGCGCAACGGAGATTGACATCGTGATGCCCGTGGGCAAGTTCCTCAGCGGCGACTACGAGGGCGTGGCAGACGAAATAAGCGAGCTAAAGCAGGTGTGCGGCGACCACGCCATGAAGGTGATTCTCGAAACGGGATGCCTCAAGACGGCATCAAACATCAAGAAGGCTTCAATCATCGCCATGTATGCCGGAGCCGACTATATCAAGACATCCACCGGCAAGCTGGAGCCTGCCGCCACGCCGGAGGCAGCCTACGTGATGTGTCAGGCTATCAAGGAATACTATGAGGAAACGGGCATACAGATAGGTTTCAAGCCCGCTGGAGGCATCAACAGCGTGATGGACGCACTCATATACTACACGATAGTAAAAGAGGTTCTGGGCGAAAAATGGCTAACGAACAAGTGGTTCCGTCTGGGCACGAGCCGTCTTGCCAACATGCTGCTCAGCGAGATTGAGGGCAAGGAGGTTAAATTCTTCTGATTGCCCGGCTGAATACCACGCGTACGGGTCCAATTAAATACAAAGAAAAGAGCCTTTCATTAAAGGGAAATTCCCCTGATGAAAGGCTCTTTTCTTTATCATTTTTACTATAGTTACATATCCCGTTGTATAACGAAGTCGAGGTACGCCATAAGGCTTTTCTTAATCTCCCCGTCGGCAACATTCCCCTCAATATATTCTTTCGCCTCCCTGTGGAAATCCTCCATACGGCTCTTGGCATACTCTATTCCGCCGTTGGCCTTGCTGAACTCCACAAGACTGGCTATCTCTCCGGCAGTGGCAGTGCGGCTCTTTACCTTGTATGCAATATCCGTCATCACCTTGTCCGGATTGGCGTGCAGAGCATGGATGGCAGGCAGAGTGAGCTTGCCCTCAATCATGTCGTTGCCGGTGGGCTTGCCTATCTCGGCCGAGTCGTAATAGTCGAATATGTCGTCGCGTATCTGGAATATTATTCCGAGGTTCTGCCCAAAACGCTTGGCCTTTTCTATCTCCTCTCCTGACGCTCCGCCGGAGAGTGCGCCAATGGCGCAGCACGCCTCGAAGAGAGCCGCCGTTTTCTGCTTAATCACCTGATAGTAAACATCCTCCGAAATCTCTTCATTGGCGATATTCGACAGCTGCAATATCTCGCCGCTCGCCAACGTGCGCCCAAGGTCGGCAAGGTATTTCACAATCTTGGTATTGCCCGTATAAGCAACATGAAGCAATGCCGTGGAGAGGAGATAGTCGCCCACAAGCACCGCCACCTTATTATCATAGGTGGCGTTTACCGAAGCCTGTCCGCGTCGTTCCTCGCTCTCGTCCACCACATCATCATGCACGAGACTCGCCGTGTGGAGCAGTTCCAGTCCCACGGCAGCGTTCTGCGTCACCGGCGTCACCTTGCCGTAGTTGCGCGCCATGAGCATTATCAGCATCGGGCGCATACGCTTGCCGGTGCGTTGGCGGATATACGCCAAAGCCTGCGACAGCAGTCCGTCGGTGTGCGAAAGAGCCTCGCCAAAGAGGGTGTTGAAATCCGAGAGTTCACCCTCTATGGGCCGCTTAATGAGTGAGATGAAATCCATTGCCTAAAATTTGTTACAAAATTACTTATTTTATCCGACTAATGAGAAAAAAACGGTAACTTTACACTGAATTTATATTTAAAGATAACTAAAAAACGTCTGCACCTATAGACGCTGCACGAACCGTTAAACACTCTCATATAAAAAAACACTCACATGGACAAGCTTTTCCTCTTCGACGCATATGCGCTGATATACAGGTCTTACTACGCTTTCATCAAAAATCCCAGAATAAACTCCAAGGGCCTCAACACCTCGGCGGTGATGGGGTTCTGCAACACGCTGCACGAGGTGTTGCAGAAGGAACAACCCAAGTATCTCGGAGTGGCGTTCGACCCTCACGGTCCCACATTCCGCAACGAGGCGTACAAGGAATACAAGGCGCAGCGCGAGGAAACGCCGGAGGACATCCGCAAGGCGGTGCCCATAATAAAGGACATTCTCGCCGCCATGCACATACCCGTGCTGGAGGCGCAGGGCTACGAGGCCGACGACGTGGTGGGCACCCTGGCCAAGAAGGCCGACAGGGAAGGGATTGAAACCTTCATGCTCACACCCGACAAGGACTACGGACAGCTCGTGGGCGGCAACGTGAAGATGTACCGCCCCCGCCACGGCGGCGGCTACGAGACGCTGGATGCCGAAGGGGTGAAGGAGAAATACGGCATCAGCTCGCCGGAACAGGTGATCGACTTGCTCGGCCTCATGGGCGACGCCGCCGACAACATTCCGGGCTGCCCCGGCGTGGGAGAGAAGACTGCCGTGAAACTCATCAACCAGTTTGGCAGCATCGACGCACTGCTCGAGCGCACCGGCGAACTGAAAGGGGCGATAAAGAAAAAAGTGGAGGACAACAGGGAGCAGATAAAATTCTCAAAGTTCCTCGCCACGATAAAAACCGACGTGCCCATAGAACTCAATCTCGACGAACTCCGGGTAACGGAGCCCGACGAGAACAAAATCATGGAAATCTTCAGCGAACTGGAGTTTAAAACCTTCACACAACGATTTCTTAACAAACCTAAACAACTGCAAAAAAAATCTTCAACACAACTCGATTTGTTTGCCGATTTTACGGGCGACGGAGCGGAAGAGACAAAAAACGGGCCTTCTCAGAGCTTGAAAACAGTGGCTCACGAATACAAACTCATTGATAAAGAAGAGGATATGTATAGTATTCGTGACTTATTCCTTACAACAGCTTTTGTCAGTTTTGACACAGAGACAACCTCCACGGAGGCTATCAACGCGGAATTGGTGGGACTGAGCTTCAGCGTGAAGGAAAGACAGGCTTTTTACGTGCCGGTGCCTACCGACAGGGAGGAGGCGCAAAAAATCGTGGACATCTTCAAGCCGGTGTACGAGAACGAGGGTATTCTGAAAATCGGACAGAACATGAAATACGACATCACCGTGCTCCGCAACTACGGCGTGGAGGTGAAAGGCGAAATGTTCGACACGATGATAGCCCACTATCTCATCCAGCCCGAACTACGGCACAACATGGACTACATGGCGGAGATATACCTCGACTACCAGACAATACACATCGAAGACCTTATCGGACCGAAAGGGAAGAACCAGAAGAACATGCGCGACCTTGCGCCTGAGGAGGTCTTTGAATATGCCGCCGAGGATGCCGACATTACCCTGCAGCTGAAGACGAAGCTGGAACCGGAGCTCAAGAAGAAGGGCGCGGAAGAACTTTTCCGCAATATCGAGATGCCGCTGATGCCGGTGCTCGCCGAAATGGAAATGAACGGGGTGAGAATCGACACGGAGTCACTGAAGGAAACATCGCACGAACTGACGGCGAGGATGAAGGAGATAGAAAGCCATATCTACGAACTCGCCGGAACGGAGTTCAACATCGCCTCGCCGAAACAGGTAGGCGAGGTACTCTTCGACAGGATGAAGATTGTGGAAAAGGCAAAGAAGACAAAAACAGGGCAGTACGTCACAAGCGAAGAGGTGCTCCAGTCGCTCAAGCACAAGAGTCCCATCGTGGCCGACATACTGGAACACAGGGGGTTGAAAAAGCTCCTCGGCACATACGTGGACGCTTTGCCCAAGCTCATCAACCGGCGCACGGGACACATCCACACGTCGTTCAACCAGACCGTCACGGCCACCGGGCGCCTATCGTCGAGCGACCCCAACCTTCAGAATATCCCCGTGCGCGGCGAGGACGGAAAGGAAATAAGAAAAGCTTTCATCCCCGAACCCGGAAGCGAGTTCTTCTCAGCCGACTACAGTCAGATAGAGCTTCGCGTGATGGCCCACATGAGCGGCGACGGGAACATGACGGAGGCTTTCCGCAGCGGTCACGACATCCACGCAGCCACAGCCGCCAAGATATACAAGAAGGACATCAGCGAGGTGACGCGCGACGAGCGCACGAAGGCCAAGAGAGCCAATTTCGGCATCATCTACGGCATCACCGTGTTCGGTCTGGCAGAGAGTCTGGAGATAAGCCGCGACGAAGCCAAGCAGTTGATAGCCGGGTATTTCGAGACCTTCCCCAAGGTGAAGGAATACATGGACAAGAGCATACAGACGGCAAGGGCCACGGGCTATGCCGAGACGCTTTTCCACCGCCGCCGCTACCTCGCCGACATCAACTCACACAACGCCACAGTGAGAGGTTTCGCCGAGCGCAACGCCATCAACGCCCCGATACAGGGCACTGCTGCCGACATCATCAAGGTGGCTATGATAAATATCAGCCGCCGCTTCAAAGCGGAGGGCATAAAGTCGAAAATGATACTCCAGGTACACGACGAACTCAATTTCAGCGTTGCGCCCGGCGAGCACGACAGGGTGGAAAGCATCGTTCTCGGGGAAATGCAAAATGCCTTCAATATGCAGGTGCCCCTCGTAGCAGACAGCGGTTGGGGAAAGAACTGGCTGGAAGCACATTAAGCCCTCATAGCAAGTTATAAAAACATTAACATGAATGTGGGCACATCCCACCCATAAAGAAAATACTATGCAGAAGAAAAGAAACAACGACAAGAGCATGGCGGTGCGCATAATGTCGCTCGTCACCGTGGTGCTCATCCTTGCCGCAGGCGCAGTCCTGCGCAACGGCAAGCTGTTCGGCCGCGAAATAGGCAACTCCCCCACCCCGTCATCCTCCGCCGCCCGCGGCGACACCATCATGGTGCAGCCCGACGGCAGTATCACGGTAAACACCAAATACCTGGCGGCTGACGTGCAGGGATACGGCGGCGCAGTGCCGCTCACCATACACATCAGCAAGGATGGCATAGTGGAAGATATTGAGGCAGAGGACAATGCCGAAACGCCGGAGTTCTTCGACCGCGCCAAGCAGATTCTCGACCGCTGGAAGGGCAAGAGCATGGCGGAAGCTATGGGCACGAACGTGGACGCAGTGTCGGGTGCCACATTCTCGTCTAACGCCATAATAGAGAACATGAAGCGCGGACTTGCCTACGCTGGCAAGGCGATACCGCAAGACAATGCGCAGGACAACGGCGCTGCCGCATCTTCGGGCGCAACAATGACTATAGCATCGCTTGCCGCCCTCATCGTGGCGCTGCTGGGTGCCATTGTCCCATTAAAATGGCACAGCCGCCGCCTGCACTATGCTCAGCTTGCGCTCAACGTCGCGGTACTGGGACTCTGGACAGGCACTTTCGTGTCTTTCTCGCTCTTCATGCGCCTGTTCTCAGGGGGTGTCCCGGCAGCGCAGATTGCCACGCTTGCCGCTCCCCTCGTAATGGTGGTTGTAGCTCTCCTCTACCCTATTGCCGGGCGCACGGGCCACTACTGCGCACACATCTGTCCGCTGGGTTCGGCACAGGAGCTTGCCGGCAAGATTACATCCCGCAAGCCCCGCGTTCCGCAGCGCGTAAACAAGGTCCTGACCGTATTCCGCCACATCCTGTGGGGCATATTGCTGCTGCTCATGACCACCGGCACATGGACGGCATGGATGGACTACGAGCTGTTCTCCGCCTTCCTCTACAGTTCGGCATCCGTATGGGTAATAGCCGTAGCGGCGTTGTTCCTCATCGTGTCCGTATGGATTCCACGCCCCTACTGCCGCTTTGTCTGCCCCACGGGCACTATGATAAAGATTTGATTATCAAAACAATAAGTTTTAGGGCAGGCTTTTATTCCCCTGCCCAATATCGCATTGTATAACCAAGAAAACTGACAACAATATGAAACCGATCAACAAATCTGTGATACTCAACGTAGTGCTTGCCATCGCTGTCCTTGCACTTGGCATCCGCCAAGTGGCACTTGACGGAAATAACTCTGAACGTGGCGACAGCCAAATGGCACTTGGCGGGAGCGAAACGGCGGTTCTCGACAATATAGCCACACGCACCAGCATACGCGACTACGAAGACCGTCCCGTGGAGAAGGACAAGGTGGAAAAGATGCTGCGCGCGGCAATGGCTGCGCCCACGGCGATGAACAAGCAGCCGTGGCATTTCATCGTGGCTGACAAGCGCGAGGTTATCGACCGCCTCGCCGACGCCAACCCGCGCGCCAAGATGCTGCGCAAGGCGCCTCTCGCCATCGTGGTGTGCGGCGACATGGACAAGGCCATCGAGGGCGGCGGACGCGATTTCTGGATACAGGACGCATCGGCTGCCACCGAAAACCTCCTGCTTGCCGCACATGCCATGAAGCTCGGTGCGGTGTGGACCGGTGTATATCCTGCGGAAGACCGCACGGAAGCGGTGAAAGAGGTTTTCAATCTGCCCGACAACATCATTCCGCTCAACATCATTGCCATCGGCTACCCTGCCGAAAGTCCCCTGCCGAAAGACAAGTTCAAGACCGAAAACATATCCTACAATGCCTTCAAAGCCCCATACGCAATTACCGGCGACAACGACGGCGGCAACGGGAACAACGCTTCCGGGAAAACCGACACCGCCTCTTCAGCCGAGCTCAAACCGTTTGACATTACGAAGGAAATGAGCACTAATCCGTTCAGCTATTTCCGCGGGCCGGGACTGTTGCTCTGCGCCGGCGACAAGTCGTCGTCAAACGCCATGACAATAGGCTGGGGTGCCTTGGGCACGCTATGGGGCAAGTCCACCGCCACCGTCTACGTGCGCGCCGACCGCTACACCCACCAGTTTATGGAAAGAAGCAAGTATTTCACCATCATGCAGTTCGACGACAACAAAGTGCCCGAATACATGGGCAGACACAGCGGACGCGACGGCGACAAAGCCAAGACCCTAGGTCTCCACGTGACGTACACCAAGAACGGTGCGCCATACTACAAGGAAGCCTCCCTCGTGATAGAATGCCGCACGATGTACGCAAGACAGTTCGACAAGAAGGGCTTCCGCGACGACGTGCCGCGCAATTTCTACGCCAACCCCGACACCAAGGGTTTCGTCCATTCGGAATACATCGGGGAGATTGTAGGAGCAATGAAGAAATAGGGATTTGTCTGATTAGGAAACAGGGATTTATTACAAGAAGGAAATGGAAAAGCAAGAGATTATGGAAGGCTACGAATGGGCAAAAGGCATGAATTGTGCCGTAACGGTGTGCGATGCCGAGGGTATTATCATCTACATGAACGACAAATCGCGCGAGACATACAGGAAGCACGGCGACCTCATAGGCAAGAACCTCTACGACTGCCACTCGGAGCGTTCCAGAGAGATTATCCGCCACCTGCTCTCCACCGGCGATATTAGACAGCCAACCACCCCACCACTAACGCTTTATCTAATTTTCGATTTCAATACCCTTAATCTTCCCCAAATGTTTGACATTTTCTGTAACAAGAACAAAATCGCGTGCCAAAGCAGTTGCGCCAATCATAAGGTCAAAATCATCGATTGGAGTACCAACCTTACGAAGCCTGGCTTTTTCCTTTGCATACAGAGAGAAGATATTGCTTCATTCGCCAAATATTTTCAAAAGTTCGCTATCGTCTTTGTTTATCCTGCCCCACGGCCATTCAAGACCAAGGGAAAATCATGGATTGCTCATTTAAAACGGCCTGGTTCTTTCAAAAAAGCCCATAGATAAAAGTGTTCCAAATGTCGTATTTTGCAAAAGTGAAACACCTGTTGATTGGGGAGTGAATTAGGCATTCTCCGACCGTCCTTGTAAAATACTGACATTCAACGTAATAAATATTACCCGAAAATGAAGCTGTCGTTTTCTCCCGGAAAAGCACTGCTTTGCTTGGAGGAAACGATAGCTTTTCGGGGAGGAAACGATAGCTTTGCTCTCCGAAAAGCAGTGCTCCGCCAATTGCAGGAAAATCAAAAGTGTTCCAAATGTCGTTTTTGGCACGTTCCCCTAAGATGCGCTTTCACGTTTACTCTATCACCCACTCCAAGGTATTCACATCGTTCTTGACGGAGAAATTAAGACCGGCTTTCACCACCTGTTTGCCGGGTATCTGGACGCAGCCACGCAGATGTCGGAATCATGCGGCGGTGGCGGCAGCTCTCCCGACGGATGGGGACGCGACAAGGATGAGGATGACTTGGATTGGGCAAGGCGTTGCGCACGTATGGCTAATCGTATGTGCAAAGCTCCTGTCAAGTGTGGACTGAAACGATAACGAATTGTCTAACCAAAAACGAAGTAAAGATATGAAGACATCCAAACGAGACAATGTGGACATCAGCAACCTGATGCAGAGCATTGAGCAGACAGAGAGCGTCAATACGGAAACCGAAAAGTTGCCAGGCTATATAGGCAGAC
>CAVGJZ010000035.1:0-29808 GCA_963629785.1 Oscillibacter sp. MSJ-31
AAAGCCCCCGTCATCCGTCCTTCCAACCCCGCGATGTCTGTTCGCCTTATCAAAGGACTTTAGCAAGGCCAAACTGAAAGCGAACTCTTTCACCTTTAACCCAAATCGGTCGTTAGATTCTTTTTCTTTTCTTTGGATGTTTCCAAAGGGTGGAATCTGAGGATTTCCACCCAAAGGAAAACATAATGTTTTTGTCAGTCCTTATTTCTTGGGAACGTTTTTGAGAATCTCGAGCAAGTGATCCCACACCATCTGAACAGTGGGGATGAGAAGACGCTCGTCGGGAGAGTGAACGCCCCGCAGCGTGGGACCGAACGACACCATGTCGAGGTTGGGGTATTTCTCCGAGAACAGTCCGCACTCCAGACCGGCGTGAATGCCGATGACCTGCGGGTCTTTCTTGAACAGCTTTTTGTAAGTGTCCACTACGATGCCCGTCAGCTTGCTGTCGGGGTTCATCTTCCATGCCGGATAGGAGTCGCCCACCTTCACCTCGGCACCGCCAAGCAGGAACGCCGCCTTCACGGTGTTTGTCATGTTCTGCAGGTTGCTCATCACATTGGAACGCTGCGAAGCCACCACCGTGATGCAGTCGTCAGAAGTGACCACGCTCGCCACGGTGCTCGATGTCTCCACCAGCCATTCGATGGCCTTGTCCTGACACATGGTGAAGACCCCGTTGTCCACCGCCTGCATGGCGAAGACAAAGCCGCGGGCCTTGTCCTCGGGGATAACCTTTTCGGCCGCACAGCTCTCAAGGGCGAATTCCATGTCGTGTTCCGTCACGTGGAACTCGTCCTCCACCTCCGACGCAAACACGTTCCAGTCGGCCTTCACCGTCTCCTTGTCCTTGGCGGGAACGGCAAACACAGCCACTCCGTCGCGCGGTATGGCGTTGTGCATGCGGCCGGAGTTGAACGATGCCAGACGCAGTCCCGTCTTCTCCATCTCGCTGAAGAGGAACCTCGTAAGCAGCTTGATGCAGTTGGCGCGTTTCTTGTTGATGTCGTCGCCGCTGTGGCCACCCACGAGACCCTTTATCGAGGCTTTGAGGAAGAACATGCCCCCGGGAGCGTCCTCCTTCGTGAAACGGAACTTCGCCGTGGCGGTCTGTCCGCCGGCGCAGCTGATGAATATCTGTCCCTCGTCCTCGCTGTCGAGGTTCACGAGCATATTGCCCGTCATGAATCCGGCCTCCATGCCGTGTGCCCCGGTGAGTCCTGTCTCCTCGTCGCGCGTGAAGACACACTCCACGGGGCCGTGCTCTATGTCGTCGCTCTCGAGCACCGCCATCTCCATGGCGCAGCCGATGCCGTCGTCGGCGCCGAGCGTTGTGCCCTTTGCCTTCATCCATTCACCGTCAACGTATGTCTCTATCGGGTCGGTGGTGAAATCTATTTCCTTGTCCACCAGCTTGTCGCACACCATATCCATGTGGCTCTGCAGAATTACCGTCTCGCGGTCCTCATAGCCCTTGGTCGCAGGCTTGCGGATTATCACATTGCCTGTCTTGTCCACTTTCGTTTCCAGACCGAGACCCTCGCCGAAGTTTTTGAGAAAGTCAATCATCTTCTCCTCGTGTTTCGACGGGCGCGGCACCTTGTTAATCTTGGCAAACTGCTCAAAGACGCAAGAAGGTTTAAGTTCACTGTTGCTCATAATATTAAAATGTGAATTAGTTAGTTTTTACCTTTCATGCAAAGTTAATCACTTTCCCCGTAAATGCCAAATTTTTGTCAGAGGGCAATTATTTAGCGGATTTTATTTTGACGAAAGAGCGATTTGCATTATCTTTGCATAAGATAAGCTGCACTCGGCAAAATGAAAGTGAACTTTCTTTGCGCTCGTTTGCATTATCTTTGCATTAAACTTTGTGCGGCTGCAGGCACATCCCGAAAGGACAAAACCCAAAGTGTCTCAAAGCACCGAAGCCACCGCACAAGGAAAAGCTATAAACGAAACAACAAACAAGATAAATGAGCAAGAAAACTTTTAAGGTGATGTCAGCTCTTGCAGTATCATTGCTGGCATTGGCCTCATGCAACAAGGAGGCGCAGAAGGTAGACGAGAAGCCTCAGACTTCCGCCCAGCAGACGGGAGCAACGAAAATTGCCTACGTGGAAGTGGATTCCATCATGTCGCAGTACAAGTTCTGCAAGGAATACTCGCTGATACTCCAGAAGAAGAGCCAGAACATTGAAAACACACTCGGAGCGAAGCAGCGCGCGCTGCAGGCCGCGGCAGCCAAGTTCCAGCAGGACGTGCAGAGCAACAAGTACACACAGCAGCAGGCAGAAGCGGTGCAGGCAAACCTGCAGAAGCAGGGGGCTGACCTCCAGGCACTGCAGCAGAGGCTGGGCACGGAGTTCCAGGAAGAGACGAACACCTTCAACAAGGCTCTCCGCGACAGCATCCAGCATTTCCTCGCCGCATATAACAAGGACAAGAAATACGCCCTCATCATAAGCAAGGCGGGAGACAACATCCTCTACGCCGACAAGAGCTACGACATAACCAACGAGGTGATTGCGGGTCTCAACAAGGCGTATAAGCCGAAGGCCGCCAAATAAGCGACACCGAGCGCAACAAAAAAGGCAGTACAAGGGTGAGGACACCCGACATTCTGCGCTATACGACTAAGCTTCACCGCACACCACTGCGATGAAGCTTTTTCCGTTTTTTTTGATTGCATGCCAAACCTACAATACACCTTTTTATATTAACAAGACACCCCACAATGATAAAGGAAATACAGACAAGAGTAACACCGCAGGTGGCAGCGACGGAAAGCCTGCTCAAAAACCACCTCGCCGAAGAATACGCCATAGACCGGCGCACCATAACGGGCACACGAATACTGAAGCGCAGTATCGACGCACGCCACAGAAGCATTTTCGTGAACCTCAAGGTAAGGATATACATCAACGAGCAACCCGCCGACGATGAATTTCAGAGAACGGAATACCCCGACGTGACGGCAGCAAAGCCCGTGGTAATCGTCGGGGCGGGACCGGGCGGACTGTTCGCCGCGCTCCGCGTGATAGAAAAGGGATACAGGCCAATAGTGGTGGAGAGAGGAAAGAATGTGCGCGACCGCAAGAAAGACCTCTCCGCAATAACAAAGACACAGAAGGTGAACCCCGAGAGCAACTACTGCTTTGGCGAGGGTGGAGCGGGAGCCTATTCCGACGGCAAGCTATACACCAGAAGCAAGAAACGGGGCGACACGGAAAAAATTCTCAACGTGTTCTGCCAGCACGGAGCATCAACGGCAATACTCGCCGACGCACATCCGCATATCGGCACGGACAAGCTGCCCGCCGTGATTGAGGCGATGCGAAACACCATACTGAGAAGCGGAGGCGAGGTGCATTTCCAGACCAGGATGACACGCCTCACGGTGGCAGGGGATGAAGTGACCGGCATTGAGGCGGTGGAACAGACGAGCGGAGAGGAACTCACTTTCCGCGGGCCCGTAATACTCGCCACGGGACATTCGGCACGCGACGTCTACAGATACCTCGCCGTTGCAGGCATCGACATCGAGGCAAAGGGCATCGCCGTGGGCGTGAGACTGGAACATCCGGCAGAACTCATCGACAGCATACAGTATCATAGCAGACAAGGGCGCGGCAAATACCTGCCGGCAGCAGAATACAGTTTCGTGACACAGGTGGAGGGCAGGGGAGTGTACTCCTTCTGCATGTGCCCCGGGGGCTTCGTCATACCGGCAGCCACGGACAAGGAACAAATCGTGGTGAACGGCATGAGCCCGAGCAACCGCGGCACACAGTGGTCGAACAGCGGCATGGTGGTGGAGGTGCGCCCCGAAGACCTGCCGGGCGACGACGCACTGAAAGTGATGCGCTTCCAGGAGGAAACGGAGCGCGACTGCTGGACAAACGGCAACAGACGGCAGACAGCACCGGCGCAGAGAATGGCCGATTTCGTGAACTCAAGACTCAGCTACGACCTGCCCAAGTCGTCGTACGCACCGGGACTCATATCCAGTCCGCTGCATTTCTGGCTGCCGCCGATGATAAGCCGCAGGCTGCAACAGGGATTCAGAAAGTTCGACACGATGAGCCACGGCTTCCTCACCAACGAGGCCGCGCTGATGGCAGTGGAGACAAGGACCTCGTCGCCGGTAAGGATACTGCGCGACAGGGAAACGCTGCAACACGTGAGGCTGCGCGGACTCTTCCCCTGCGGCGAGGGGGCAGGATACGCCGGAGGAATCGTGTCGGCGGGAGTGGACGGCGAGAGATGTGCCGATGCCGCCGCAATGTACCTTGAGGGGATTTCCTGATGCCCCGGAACGTTTTTTGCGCATACGGGAACAACGGTTTTCAAGACGGGCAACAAGGCCGTCACAAGTCGTACACAAGTCTTAAAATCCCGTTAAAGCAGATAAAAAAACATTGAAAAAACAATTCGGGTAAAATATAATTTAGTAATTTTGTAGGGCGAAAATACGGACATGACCATTATAATCGTAGCCATATTGCTGATTGCATACGTACTGATAGCGACAGGACGGATGACAAACGTGAACAGAGCCGCGGTGGCTATGTTCGCCGGTACCGTGGGCTGGGTTCTCTATATCTGCTACGGCACGGATTTCGTCATGGCGCAACACCCGAGGGAATTCTCCGATTTCCTTGCCGGAGCGGCGCCGGATGCCGAAAACGTGAAACATTTTATATCCAGGAATATCTTCCTCGGCTACGTGGGAAAAGGTGCCGAAATAGCCCTCTTCCTCCTCGCCACAATGTCCATTGTGGAAATACTCAACAACAACGGATGCTTCGACTTCATTCAGGAACTGCTGCGCACACGCAGCAGCAAGAAGATGTTGTGGACGATTGCCGCAGTGGCATTCCTCATTTCTGCCAACCTTGACAACCTCACAACCACGACGATGATGCTCATCGTGATGCACAAGATACTGGCCAACAGGCGGCAGCGCATGATATTCGGCACGGCGATAGTAGTGGCGGCAAACTGCGGCGGTGCGCTGACGGTGATAGGAGACCCCACGGGACTTATGCTGTGGAACAACAGCGCCATCGAGGCCTCCGACTATTCCACATACCTCGCCCTGCCCTGCATCGTGTCGTGCGCACTCCCCGTATGGTGGATAGGGCGTAAGCTCCCCGAGAGGGTGGAAACGCAAAACACGGTGATGCCGTACCGCGGCGACGACACCAACCTCAACAGATGGCAGAGATTACTGATGCTCTTCGTTGGCATAGGCGGGTTGTGGTTCATCCCCACGTTCCACAACATTACCAAGCTCAGCCCGTTCCTCGGCGCATTGTGCGTGCTGTCACTGCTGTGGATAGTCAATGAAATCGTGAACCGCAAGCTGATGGACGTGGACAAGATGATACACAAGAGCGTGCCCAGGGTGCTGCAGTACGGCATGATACAGATGATACTCTTCGTCATCGGAATAACGCTCGCCGTATCCGTGGTAAAAGAGACGGGCTTCCTCGCACCCATAACACAGTTCTGCGACAATGCCGTCCACAACGTATGGATAATGGGAGGTGCCGCGGCAGTGGTAAGCTCCGTGCTCGACACTTTCGCCACATCAATGACATTCTTCTCCATCCACCCGGTAATGGACGCCGCAAGGTTGCCGATGTATCTCGACGCTGACTACCTGGCAAATTTCACGCGCAACGGCATGTACTGGAAGATAATGGCCTACAGCTCTGCCATGGGCGCAAATTTCCTGCTCGTAGGGTCTATGAGCGGACTGGCGCTGATGAAGATGGAAAAGATACACGTGGGCTGGTATTTCAAGAACGCCGGATGGATTTCCGTGGCGGCGTGGATAATCGGCCTCGCCCTGATGTGGGCCATGGCAGAAGTGATGTGAGGCAAATAATTTTGATATATAAAGCAAACAACGTATTTTAATAGGTATATATAATTCAACAATTATGAAGATCAAGACAATTGGCGTGCTTACCTCCGGAGGCGACGCTCCTGGAATGAATGCGGCGATACGCGCGGTGACGCGTGCCGCAATAGTGAACGGCTTCAAGGTGAAAGGTATTTTCCGTGGATACGACGGTCTCATAAACAACGAGATCAAAGACTTTACGACTGAAAACGTGAGCGGTATAATAAACCGCGGCGGAACGATTCTCCGAACAGCCCGCAGCAAGGAATTCGAGACTCCCGAGGGCCGCAAGAAGGCATACGACAACATGGTGAATAACAAGATCGACGCCCTTGTGGTGATTGGCGGAAACGGTTCGCTCACAGGTGCCAAGATTTTCGCCGAGGAGCACGACGTGTGCTGCATCGGACTGCCGGGCACAATCGACAACGACCTCTACGGCACAGACTCCACTATAGGATACGACACGACGCTGAACACCATCGTGGAATGTGTGGACCGCATACGCGACACCGCAGTGAGCCACGAACGCATCTTCTTCATCGAGGTGATGGGTCGCGACGCCGGTTTCCTCGCTCAAAACAGTGCCATAGCCAGCGGAGCCGAGGCAGCCATCATTCCCGAGGACTCCACGGACGTGGACCAGCTGACGCGCTTCATGCAGCGCGGCATACGCAAGAGCAAGCGCAGCTGCATCGTCATCGTGAGCGAAAGCCCCAAGTGCGGCGCACTGTACTACGCCGACCGCGTGCGCAAGGAATTCCCCGACTACAACGTGAGGGTGTCAATACTCGGACACCTTCAGCGTGGCGGAAGCCCCTCGGCACACGACCGCATCCTGGCAAGCCGCACGGGAGTGGGGGCCGTCGACGCCATCATGCAGGGACAGCGCAACCTGATGGTGGGAATACGCAACAACGAGATTGTCTACGTGCCCTTCACGGATGCCATAAGGTCAGACAAGCCGTTTGACAAAAAGCTCATAAAGGTGCTCGACGAACTGAGCATCTAAGTGACGGAGCACGACAATGGCGGAAGGTATTTTCGCGACCAGATAAAACCATTATTTAGGCTGAATAATCACGGAAAATGGTTCAAATAGGAACTAAGGGGCGATAAAAGACGCCTTAAAATTTTGGCGATAAAAAATATTTGGTATTTTTGCAGGCGAAATCCAAGCAACCGTCATGTCAGAGGAAGTCTGGCAAGCATGAAAGACAAAACATCCTCTTTTGACATCCGGCTCTTAAGAAAAAGAGAATTTTAATATCTTAATAATAAAAATATGTCACAAATAATTGGTCGTATATCCCAGATTGTAGGCCCTGTTATCGACGTTTATTTCGATACCAAGGGAGAGAATCCGGAGAAAGTGTTGCCAAAAATCCACGACGCGCTGAAAGTGAAACGCGCCGACGGCCGCGAACTCGTCATCGAGGTTCAGCAGCATATCGGCGAGGACACCGTGCGCACAGTGGCCATGGACAACACTGATGGCCTGCAGCGAGGACTTGAGGTAATCCCCACGGGAACACCCATCCTGATGCCGGCCGGTGAACAAATCAAGGGCCGTATGATGAACGTCATCGGCCAGCCTATCGACGGTATGGAAACTCTCGACATGAAGGGAGCGTATCCCATACACAGAGAGGCTCCCAAATTCGAGGAACTTTCCACACAGAAGGAAATGCTCGCCACCGGCATCAAGGTGATCGACCTGCTCGAGCCTTACATGAAGGGCGGAAAGATCGGTCTCTTCGGAGGCGCCGGAGTGGGAAAGACCGTGCTCATCATGGAGCTTATCAACAACATCGCCAAGGGACACAACGGATATTCAGTGTTCGCAGGTGTGGGAGAGCGTACCCGAGAGGGAAACGACCTCATACGAGACATGCTGGAGTCCGGGGTAATCCGCTACGGCGAGAAGTTCAAGAAAGCCATGGAAGAAGGCAAGTGGGACTTGAGCCTCGTGGACAAGGAGGAACTGCAGAAGAGTCAGGCCACGCTTGTTTACGGACAGATGAATGAGCCGCCCGGCGCACGCGCTTCTGTAGCCCTGTCAGGACTCACCGTAGCCGAGGAGTTCCGCGACCACGGAGGCAAGAACGGCGAAGCCGCAGACATCATGTTCTTCATCGACAACATCTTCCGCTTCACCCAGGCCGGTTCTGAGGTTTCGGCACTGCTCGGACGAATGCCGTCCGCCGTGGGCTACCAGCCTACGCTTGCAAGCGAGATGGGTGCCATGCAGGAGCGCATCACTTCCACGAAGAAAGGATCCATCACGTCAGTACAGGCCGTTTATGTGCCTGCCGACGACTTGACCGACCCGGCTCCTGCCACTACGTTTACACACCTTGACGCCACTACCGAACTGAGCCGTAAGATTGCTGAGCTCGGTATCTATCCGGCAGTAGACCCGCTGGGATCAACGAGTCGTATCCTCGACCCGCTGATTGTAGGAAAGGAACATTACGAGTGCGCCCAGCGCGTGAAGGAAATCCTCCAGCGCTACAAGGAACTGCAGGACATCATTGCCATCCTCGGTATGGACGAGCTGTCCGACGAGGACAAGCAGACCGTGAACCGCGCACGACGCGTACAGCGTTTCCTCTCGCAGCCGTTCACCGTGGCAGAGCAGTTTACAGGTATTCCCGGAGTGATGGTGCCGATAGAGGAAACCATCAAGGGCTTCAACATGATTCTCGACGGAAAGGTGGACGACCTGCCGGAACAGGCTTTCCTCAACGTGGGAACTATAGAGGACGCTATCGCAAAGGGCAAGAAACTGGTCGAGGCTGCCAAGGCCAATGTCTAAAATTGTTGGGATATGAGTTTAGAATTAAAAATCGTCTCTCCCGAGAAAGTGGAGTATGAAGGAAAGGCAGACCGCGTCGTTGTGCCGGGCACAAGCGGCGAGTTTGAAATACTCGTCAATCACGCCCCCATCATATCTACGCTGGAGAAAGGACGGGTGATATTTCACGACTCTGAGGGAACGCACGAGATGAACATCTCTATGGGTTTCGTTGAAGTACAAAAGAACGTTGTCAACGTTTGTGTAGAACTTTAATCAACCAAGCATAAAATGGCGGAAACCAAAGATATAGAGCGCATAGGTTTAAGATACATTTGCCAGAGTGCTGTCATTGTCGCAGTGCTGTGTATAGCGACGGTGGCGACGGCTTATCTGGCAGGTATCGAGGGTCTGAAGGCACCACTCATTGTAAGTGCGGTGTTCTCGCTCATAATTGACGGGGCGGACGGAATGATATGGGCGAAGGTGGCCAAGAACAGCCCCGGTAGTCTTACCACGTTCTACACGGCAGTGTCCGGTTTCCGCATGCTGATTGCCTTGTTCACGCTGTTCGGCGTTTACCTTGCGGTAGGGCGCGACAGCATGACGGAATACTGCATTGTGTTCCTGGTGTTCTACTTTGTACTGTTGGCACACCATTCGGTGTTCTTCTCACGTGTTTCGGTTTCTCACTTCAAGTGTGACAAAGAAAAATAACTCTATTATGAAACAATTAAAGTCATTAATACTCCTCGCTGTCCTTGCCGTATTCCCGCTGTTCGCAATGGCGGAAGAAGCAGAAGGAAAAAGTGAAGGGATAAACATACCGGAGATAGTGCTCGAACACTTGTCCGACTCGTACGAGTGGCACATAGCCACTTTCGGCGACAAGAGCCTGAGCATCCCGCTGCCCGTTATCGTGAGAAGCTCGGCAACCGGCGAATGGTATGTGGGAACGGCAGAAAACCTGCCGGAGCCTTTCTACTTTGACCTGAAGCACCATGGCAAGATATACGAGAAGATGCCCGACAATACGGAAACGAGACCTCTCGACCTGAGCTTCACAAAGACCGTTGCGCAGATTTGGATTGTCGTGATAATACTTGTCACCGTGTTCCTGTCATGCGCACGCTGGTACAAGAAGCGCGACGAGAAGAGCGAGGCCCCGGGGGGATTCGTCGGACTGATGGAGATGTTCGTGATGAATATATACGACGACGTGGTCAAGGCCGGCATAGGCGAGAAGCATTACAAAGCATACGCGCCCTATCTGCTCACGGTGTTCTTCTTTATCTTCACGACAAATATCCTCGGACTTCTTCCGATCTTCCCCGGAGGAGCCAACGTGACGGGAAATATCAACATCACGTTCTTCCTCGCACTATGCACGATGCTCGCCATCAACCTCTTTGGCAACAAGGAGTATTGGAAGGAAATCTTCTGGCCCGAGGTGCCGATATTCCTCAAGGCTTATCCCGCACCTCTGATGCCGGTGATAGAGCTGTTCGGCATATTCACCAAGCCGTTCGCCCTTATGGTACGTCTCTTCGCCAACATGATGGCGGGACACGCAATCATCCTGAGCTTCACCTGCATCATTTTCCTCGGATGGACTATGGGCGTGGGGTTCGGCATCGGACTGAATCTGCTGAGTGTCATAATGTTGCTTTTCATGAACCTTCTTGAGGTTTTGGTGGCCTACATTCAGGCATACGTATTCACATTGCTTAGCGCGGTGTTCATCGGACTGGCGCATAAGGAATGAAAACATTAAAGAATCAGGTAATAAAAAAACAATAACAATTTAAAATTAAGAGAATTATGATTATTTCATCACTTTTGGCTGCTGAAGGTCTGGCACAGCTGGGCTGCGGTCTCGGAGCAGGTATTGCAACAATTGGTGCTGGTTTGGGTATAGGCAAGATTGGCGGCAGCGCAATGGACGCTATCGCCCGTCAGCCAGAGGCAACAGGCAAGATACAGCAGAACATGGTGCTTACTGCCGCCTTCGTCGAGGGTTGTGCCTTGTTCGCCATCGTAGCCTGCGCATTCCTTATCAAATAACAAGCAGTCTCTTCAACCACATCTTAGAGACAGAAAAAAATTGTTAGTAAATTAACGCAAATGGATTTATCAAGTTTGCCATCAATATTGACTCCTGACCCAGGTCTTCTCATCTGGATGCTGGCAGCGTTTATTGTGGTGTTCTTCGTCCTTGCAAAATTCGGTTTCCCCGCTATGGTGAACATGGTGGAGAAGCGGAAGAAATACATCGACGAGAGTCTTGAGAAGGCTCACGAGGCATCGCAGAAGCTCGACAACATCAAGAAGGAGAGCGAGGCCATTCTTCAGGAAGCACGGGAAAAGCAGGCCACCATACTGAAGGAGGCCGCAGCTACCCGCGACGCTATTGTGGAAAATGCCCAGGATAAAGCCAAGGAGGAAAGCGCCCGCATCCTCAGCGAGGCGAAGGCCGAGATTGAAGCCCAGAAACAGGCTGCAATAAGCGATATCCGTAAGCAGGTGGCTCAACTGAGCGTGGAGGTGTCGGAGAAAATCCTCAGGAAGAAACTCGGCAACGACAAGGCTCAGATGGACTACATCGACCTCATGCTTGATGAAGTTGCATTAAATAAATAAGTAGGATGGATTTAGGATTAATATCGGTAAGATACGCTCGAGCCTTGCTCAAGGCAAGCAACCAGGAGAAACAGTCTGAGCAGGTCTATGCTGACATGCAGACTCTCGCCGCAGGATATCTGAACGTGCCCGAACTGAGTGTCACCATAGCTAATCCTATGCTTTCGAAGGACCAGAAGGGGCAACTGCTCGTTACTGCCGCAGGAAGCACAAAGTGTGAAATTACCCGCCGTTTCATAAAACTCGTTCTCGACGAGGGCAGGGAAAAAATCATGCAGTTCATAGCCAACTCATTTATAACTCTGTACCGTAAGCAGAACAACTTGATTCAGGCTAAACTCTCTACGGCAGCCGCCCTGACTCCCGAAACGGAGGCGAAACTGCGGTCGCTGGTGGAAAGCAAGACAAATGGGACAGTTGAATTCACGTCGGCAATCGAGCCGGAACTCATCGGAGGCTTCGTGCTGGAGTATGACACGTACCGCCTCGACGCAAGCGTGAAGAGACAGCTGAACGACATTTTGTCCGGACTTAAATAACAAGGGCTGGAGAGACGGCAAGCCGTCCGTGATACATGACGCCGGTTTGCCGCCCTACAGCCGATAAAGAAAACTAAGAAAAACTATTATGTCAGATAAAATTAAACCAAGCGAAGTATCCCAAGTGCTTCTCGAACAGCTTCAGGGCATAAACAACAAGGAGCAGTTTGACGAGGTGGGCACCGTTCTGACCGTAAGCGACGGTGTGGCCCGTATCTACGGACTGCGCAACGCCGAGGCTAACGAGCTCCTCGAATTCGAGAACGGCACCATGGCTATCGTGATGAACCTCGAGGAGGACAACGTGGGTTGTGTGCTCCTCGGGTCTACCGAAGGCATCAAGGAGGGTATGGTGGTAAAACGCACCAGGCATATCGCGTCGATTCGCGTGAACGACAATATGCTCGGACGCGTCATCAACCCTCTGGGACAGGCTATCGACGGCAAGGGTGACATCGACCTGACGGATTCTTTCGAGATGCCCCTCGACAGAAAAGCGCCCGGCGTGATTTACCGCCAGCCTGTGAAGGAACCGCTGCAGACCGGTCTGAAGGCCGTGGACTCCATGATTCCTATCGGAAGAGGCCAGCGCGAGTTGATTATCGGCGACCGTCAGACGGGAAAGACCGCCATCGCCATAGATACCATCATCAACCAGAAGAGCTTCTATGAGGCAGGCAAACCGGTTTACTGTATTTACGTGGCAATCGGCCAGAAAGCTTCTACCGTTGCTGCCCTCGTGGCCAACCTGAAGGAGCGTGGTGCTCTTCCTTATACTATAATCGTGGCCGCCACGGCTGCCGACACTGCTGCCATGCAGTATTACGCTCCTTTCGCCGGAGCTGCCATCGGCGAGTATTTCCGCGACCGCGGACACTCGGCACTCGTCGTTTACGATGACTTGTCCAAGCAGGCTGTGGCCTACCGCGAGGTGTCGCTGATATTGCGCCGTCCGTCAGGACGCGAGGCATACCCCGGCGACGTGTTCTACCTCCACAGCCGCTTGTTGGAGAGAGCCGCCCGTATCAATGACCAGCAGGAAATCGCCGAGCAGATGAACGACCTGCCGGAATGTATGAAGGGTCACGTGAAAGGCGGCGGTTCGCTTACGGCCCTGCCTATCATCGAGACACAGGCCGGTGACGTTTCGGCTTATATCCCGACGAACGTGATTTCGATTACCGACGGCCAGATTTACTTGGAAACAGACCTTTTCAACCAGGGTTTCCGCCCTGCCATCAATGTGGGTATCTCTGTGAGCCGTGTGGGTGGTTCCGCACAAATCAAGAGTATGAAGAAGGTTGCCGGAACGCTGAAGATTGACATGGCACAGTACCGCGAGCTGGAATCCTTCTCACAGTTCTCCAGCGATATGGATGCAGTGACCGCCATGACAATCGACCGCGGACGTAAGAACAACCAGCTGTTGATACAGCCGCAGTACAGCCCGATGCCCGTGGGCGAGCAGATTGCAATCCTCTATTGCGGCATCAACGGACTTATGCGCGACGTGCCGGTAGAGAAGGTCCGCGAGTGCCAGGACTCGTTCCTCGACAAACTGCGCACCGCCCACAAGGAGGATGTCATCGACGTATTGACTTCAGGAGTTATAAACGACGATGTGACGAACATCATCAAGGAGGTGATGGCAGACATCGCCGGACAGTATAAAAACTGATAGCCTATGCCGTCACTGAAAGAGATAAAAGGCAGGATTGCTTCGGTAAACAGCACCCGTAAGATTACGAGTGCCATGAAGATGGTTGCTTCGTCAAAGCTGCACCATGCCCAGCAAATGATAGAAAACATGCTCCCGTATGAAAACATGCTGGAGCGCATTCTTCTCTCGTTTCTCGCAAGTGAAGCAGATGCACACACCATATTCAGTGATGTACGTCCTGTAAAGCATGCGGCATACGTCGTTTATGCTTCCAACAGCAGTTTGTGCGGCGGCTTCAACGGCAATGTCGCAAAGATGCTCCGCAAGGCAGTGGAGGAAAGCGGACTCAGTAGCGAGGACATCGTGGTTTACCCTATCGGGCGGAAAATCGCCGAACAGGTGGAAAAGATGGGGCTGAAGAGTGCGGGCGACTTTACGGAGCTTGCCGACAAGCCCAACGTCCAGAAATGTATCGAGATTGCCCATGAGCTGGGGGAGAAATTCGTACACGGCGAAATAGACCGCATCGAAATTATCTACCACCATTTCAAGAGTGCCGGTTCACAGATTCTGCAGCGCAAGACTTTCCTGCCGCTTGACGTGAAAGAGACGATAGGCCAGGACAACGACCGCGACTTGTCGCACAAGACGGTTACTCCCGAAATGCAGGAGTACCTCCGCAAGAATGCCCGTGAAGAGGAGAAGAAAAAGGTGGAAGCAAAGCCGCTCAACGACAATTTCATCGTGGAGCCAGACATGAACACCGTGCTGGGCGCATTGATGCCCAAGCTGGGACACTTGATGATTTATACCGCCTTGCTCGACAGCAATGCCTCGGAACACGCGGCGCGTATGGTTGCCATGCAGACTGCTACGGACAATGCCGACGAACTTCTGCGCGAGCTCAACCTGCAGTACAACAAGAGCCGTCAGCAGGCTATCACAAACGAACTTCTTGATATTGTCGGAGGTTCTTCCAACAATTAGGGAAAAGTCAGCTTATATACCCAAAGAAGCCGGAATTGCATTGTGCAGATTCCGGCTTCTTGGTTATAATAGTGGCGGTTGCCTTAGCCCCCTTTGCCTTATCATTCATGATGGTACGGCTCGCCCTTGATTATCGTACAAGCCCTGTAGAGCTGTTCAACGAACAACAGGCGTATCATCTGGTGTGAGAATGTCATCTTCGACAGCGAGACTAGCGAGTCGGCACGGTCGTAAACCTTTTTGGAGAAACCGTAAGGACCGCCCACGACAAAGGACAGAGACCTAGCCACTTGTTGTTTTTTCTCTATCCACCTGGCAAAATCAACGCTTCTGTATTCTGTTCCCCGCTCATCGAGCAAGACAAGAAAGTCTGAAGAAGCAACGAGCTTGAGAATTTGTTCCCCTTCCATTTCTTTCTGGTTTTCAGACGAAATGCTCTTTGTGTTCTTCAGTTCCGGAATCACCTGCATCTCGAAAGGCATATAGTGTTTCAGGCGGTTGGTATAATCCTCTATGCCCTTTATGATGTTCTTGTCGTTGGTTTTGCCCACGACGATTAGTCTTGTTTTCATAATCCCTAATCCTTCCTAATCCCTAATCCTTGTATTCGTCTTTCCTTTTGGGGTTAAGTGGAAACCACCCTTTCTTCACCCTCTGCCTCTGTTCGAAAAGTTCGCCTATCGACCATAGGCATGAAGCCCCGAACACACCGAGCAGAGCCGAAAAGTATGTGTCCGCCACAAAAAGAGCCGCGCCAATGCTGAGCAGCCCCAAGACGAGGAAGACCCACCAGAACTTGACCCCCGTGTAATATTCGGTCTTTATTACTATGGGATGGAACATTCCTATTATCACAAACGCCGTTACGGCTATCTCAATACCTATATAATACATCTTTTGTATCCTTGGATTTTGTTCTTAGTTCCCGCAGATGAGCTTTTTTTTGAAGTCATCCAAATTTTTCTGACATTACCGACGAATTGTCATTTATACTGTCTGAGCAGCGAGAGAAGCTCGGTATTTTCAGACTTGCTCCCTACAGTCACGCGCAGACAGTTGTCGCACAGGATGACGGACGACCTGTTCCTTACGATTACCCCATTCTCCATGAGATACTTGTAGACACGGTCGGCGTCGGTCATCCGGGCGAGGAAGAAATTGGCGTCGGTGGGATATACCTTCACGCAGAAGGGCAGAAGTTTGAACGCCTCGATGACGCGTTCCCTTTCCATAAGCAGTATTCTTACCCATTTGTCCACGTCGAGCCTCTTGTCGAGCTGCCGGCTTATTGCCTCCTGTGCCGGGAGGCTTATGTTGTAAGGGTATTTCACACTGTTGAACACGCTTATTATCTCGGGATGGGCGAAGGCCATGCCCACACGCACGGCAGCGCATCCCCATGCCTTGCTGAAAGTGTTTAGGACTATAAGGTTGGGATATTTATGCAGTTCAAACCTCAAAGGCTGCTGCGATGCGAAATCGGAATAAGCCTCATCAACCACCACGATGCCGTCGAACGAGGTTATGACCTTTACCACCTCATCCCTGTCAAGGCTGTTGCCCGTGGGGTTGTTGGGCGAGCAAAGCCAAATCACCTTGGTGTGTTCGTCGCACGAGGCAAGAATTTCGTCGGCGGAAATGCCGAAATGGCTGTCGAGAGCCACCGTCCTGTATTCCACGTCATTTATGTCGGCACAGACGCGGTACATGCCGTAGGTAGGCTCTATCGCCACGACGTTGTCTACTCCGGGTTCGGCAAAACAACGATATACAATGTCGATGGCCTCGTCAGATCCGTTGCCGAGGAAAATACATTCGGGATAGACCCTCTTTATAGGTGAAATCTTCTTTTTCAGTTCCTCCTGCAATGGGTCGGGATAGCGGTTGAGCGGACTGTTATAGGGATTTTCGTTGGCGTCGAGAAAAGCCTTGGCATCCTTTCCGCTGAATTCGTTGCGCGCGCAACTGTATGGCTTGAGCCGGAGGATGTTCTTGCGCAGAAGCTGCTGCAGGTCTTTCATATATTGGCTTGCTTTTTATGTGTTCACTTTTTTACGTCTCTTATTCTCAGCGTCATCGCCCTCTTGTGAGCGTCGAGCATCTCGTTTTCCGCCATCACCTCCACGGCGCGGCCTATATTCAGTATTCCCTCCGGCGTGATATGCTGGAAGGTGATTTTGCGGCAGAAGCTGTCGATGTTCACGCCGTTGTAGGCTGTGGCGTATCCGTGTGTCGGCAGAGTGTGGTTCGTTCCGCTGGCGTAGTCGCCCGCACTTTCGCAGGCGTAGTTCCCGAGGAACACACTTCCGGCATTTACCACCTGCCTGGCAAGTTCCATGAAATTCGCCGTGGCAATGATAAGGTGTTCCGGCGCATAGGCATTCGACATCCTCATTGCGGTATCGTAGTCTTCCACAAGAATCAGTTTGCTTGACTCCAGCGATTTCGCCGCAAAGTCGCGTCTGGGCAATGATGCGAGCTGGGTTTCCAGTTCTCTCTCCACAGCGAGGAGTATCTGCCTCGACGCAGTGATGAGCATTGCCTGCGAATCTGTGCCGTGCTCGGCTTGGGAGAGCAAGTCGGCGGCAATGAAATCCGGGCGCGCGGTATCGTCCGCCACGATACACACCTCGGAAGGTCCGGCCGGCATGTCGATAGCCGCGTCGTGCAGGCTCACCTGCTGTTTCGCCGCCATCACAAAGCGGTTGCCGGGACCGAATATCTTGTCCGCCTTTGGCACCGTTTCCGTGCCGTAAGCCATTGCGCCGATAGCCTGCACGCCGCCGATTTTGTATATCTCGTGTACGCCGGCAATACTTGCGGCAGCCATGACGGCTTTGTTCACCTTGCCGTCTTTGCCGGGAGGCGTACACATCACGATTCTCTTGCATCCCGCAATCCTTGCCGGTGTGGCGAGCATGAGCACCGTGGAGAAGAGTGGGGCAGTGCCGCCGGGAATGTAGAGTCCCACATTCTGTATAGGCACGCTGCGCTGCACACACGTCACCCCGGGCTGGGTCTCCACCTCGATACCGCCGAAACGCTGTGCCTCGTGAAATTTCGATATGTTGTGGTGTGCCAATTTTATGGCGTCGATGAGTTCGGCACCGGTATGTTCAAGTGCAGCCGCAATTTCCTCTTCCGTCACGCGGAGGCTTTCTAGGCGGGCGTGGTCAAATTTCAGTTCATACTCCTTCACGGCGTTGTCGCCCCGCCGTCTCACGTCGTCAAGAACAGCCGTTACCGTCTCCTTCAGCCCGGCCAGGTCGATGGCGGGGCGTGAAAGAACGTCTTTCCATGTTTCTTCCTTCGGGTATTCTATTATGTTCATGCTTGTGGTAGATGCTTTTTGGTCTGATTTCTCAAACAATACTCTTACAAAATCATTTTCTCGATGGGGGTGACAAGAATTCCCTGCGCCCCGAGCTCCTTCAGTTTTCCGATAATCTCCCAAAACCGCTTCTCGTCGAGCACGGCGTGGATAGAGCACCATCCTTCGTCGGCAAGCGGAATTACCGTGGGGCTTTTCAGTCCGGGCAGCACGTCGATGATGCTCTTGAGACTCTCCTTCGGGGCGTTCATCCTCACGTATTTCTTGTCTGCGGCATTTATCACAGCCTCGAAGCGGAACATCAGCTGGTTGAGGATTTCCTTTTTCTCCGCCGAAAGGTTTTTGTTCGCTATAAGCAGAGCCTCGCTCCTCATCACCGTCTCCACCTCCCTGAGGTTGTTGCTCACGAGGGTGGACCCGCTGCTCACTATGTCGAAAATGGCGTCAGACAGTCCGATGCCCGGGCTTATCTCCACGCTTCCCATTATGACGTGTATTTCGGCGTCAATTTCATTTTCGTCAAGGAACCGCCTCAGTATGTTGGGGTAGGAGGTGGCAATCTTCCTGCCGTTAAACCATTCCAGCCCGTTGTAGTCGGCGGTCTTGGGTATGGCAAGGGAAAGGCGGCACTTGCTGAAACCGAGTTTCGTCACGATTTCCGCTCCGCCCCCGCGCTCCTCGTATTCGTTCTCGCCCACAATCCCGACGTCGGCTACACCGGTGGCCACGCTCTCCGGAATGTCATCGTCCCTTAAATAAAGTATCTCCACGGGAAAATTGGCGGACTGCACTAGCAGCGTCCTCCGCTTTGCGTTTATCTTTACGTCTGATTCGGCCAAGAGGTTCATCGTATCGTCTGAAAGACGCCCTTTGGACTGCACGGCTATTCTTATCATAACATATTGTTTTTGGTTTCTACAAAATGCAAAATTACTCTTTTCCGCTTTTATCTGCAAGAAAAAGCCTACCTTTGTATTGCTTTTTGAAAGCTGATGAACAAGAACCCGAATTAACAGAATTGCTAAAATGCCGAGAAACATCATTTCTCTTTCCTTGTCATTACTGTCGGCCGCCATTCTCCTTGTGTCGTGCGGAGAGAGAAAACGCGAGACAGTTGTCACCCCGTGGGGCGAGGTAACGGAGGAGACTTCCGCCGACACGGTGTCCGCCGCAGGGGCGGGAATGTCGGTGGAGAACATCGTGGACTGCGGGGAAATGATAATGCTCACGATGAGCGGTCCCGACACGTATTTCGACTACCGCGGACGGCGCATGGGAACGCAATACCTAGTATGCGAGAAATTCGCCCAGAAGCTCGGCGTGTCCCTGAGGGTGGAGGTATGCAGGGACACGACGGAAATGATACGTAGACTGAAGAACGGCGACGCCGACCTTATCGCATTCCTGCTGCCCAAGGAAACGGCAGTGAAGAACAATCTCACGCCGTGCGGGGTCATGAGCCTTGACGGCAAGTCGCAGTGGGCGGTGACGACAGGAAACAACAGTCTGGCAGACACCCTGAACAAATGGCTCGACAAAAGGCTGTACGCCGAAGTGAGGAAAGAGGAGAGGGAACTGTTCTCCGGACAAAGCGTCAAAAGACATGTCTATGCCCCGTTCCTCGACCGTTCCAACGGGGTGATTTCCAAATACGACGCACTTTTCCGCCGCCATGCCCCCACGGCAAGGTGGGACTGGCGGCTGCTCGCCGCACAGTGCTACCAGGAGTCGTGTTTCGACCCCAACGCGAGGTCGTGGGCAGGAGCCTGCGGCCTGATGCAGATAATGCCGTCCACGGCAGACCACTTGGGCTTGGCGCGCACAAGCCTTTTCGACCCGGAAAGCAGCATAGAGGCTGCCGCAAGATACATAGCCGAGCTGACGGAGCTGTTCCGCGACGTGCCGTCAGCGGCAGACCGCCAGTGCTTCGTCCTTGCCAGCTACAACGGCGGCGCCAACCACATAAAGGACGCTATGGCCCTGACTCGCAAAAACGGGGGAGACCCCCGCCGGTGGGCGCACGTCGCCCCGTGGATTCTAAAGCTGCAGAGGCCGGAATACTACAATGACGACGTGGTGAAAAACGGCTATATGCGCGGCACGGAAACCGTGGACTACGTAGACCGCATAAGGCTGCGGTACTCACAATACGGCGGAGTGAAATATACGGGGAAGTCCGTTGCCGGAGAAACGGAAGATGCAGCATACCCCGCAGGAGGAATGGCGCCACGGCGCGCCACAAAGCGTTACAGATACCACATATAAAATCCCGTCACAGGGGAGATTTCCTGAAATACGTGTCGAGCATCACGAGACCTTTCTCCGTGCAGATGCCGCGCAGCATCACGATAAAGAAATTCCTGAATATGCCGCGCATGGAATGACGGTCGAGGAGACGGAAGAAAATGCCGGAATCAACGATTTCGTCGTTTATGTCCTCTATTGCGGTATAGTCTATGCCTTCAACGAAATAGCCGTTCTCGATACACCTTCTGATAAGTTCCACGGAACTCTGCCTCTGTTCTTCCCGCCGCTGACGGAAAAAGCTCATCACGTTGTCGTATTTCTTCAAGTCGGCCAGGAACTGGGGATTGAGCGAATCGAGGTCGGCAAACTTCATTCTGAAAAAGGTGACGACTATATCCAGCTCGTTCTCCGCTGACAGGGCATAGTCCTGCAGGCGTTTGACAAATTCGTCGGTGTCGAGCTTGATGCTCTCGAGAAGCAATTCCTCTTTGTCGGCGTAGATTTCATACAACGTGCGCTTCGACATCGCCAGCGTCTGGGCAATGTCGTCCATGCGCACTGCCTTTATGCCCTTTTCCTTAAACATTGGCATTGCAGCGCGCAGAATCCTGTATCTCAGTTCCTGCCTGTGTTCCAAACTTGCCGTTTTGTCGTTTCTGTCCATGAGCGAGAGTTTTAGGCGAGATGCCGATGAAGACGGCATTTTCAATCAATATGTGCAACCGTTGTATGACTCCACGGGGGGATTTTGCATCGCAATTTTGTATTGCAAAGATGGTCAAAAAAAAGATACGGGGCAAATTATCGGGGCATTTTTTTGATTTCATGAAATTTTCCTTTGGACTTCATGATATTTCCTTTGGATTATATTCTTCTCTCTTTGGCTTTGGCCGGACCGCCGTTGGTTTGAAGAGGATGATACAGGGCGACGGATATGCAAATGCGCACCCGTCAAAGTGTTCCAAATTTCCTATTTCAAGATTTTTCATATTTTGGACATTATTTTCTGTTTTCTTGTCATTCGTGAGTTTTTGCAAGTTTTGCAAGTTTTGCAATGATGTGCAAAAATTACCAAAACTATTACCATCATTGATTATCAATGAGTTATCTTTTTTGCATATATTTTGCACATCATTGCAAAAATTGCGAAAGTTGCGAAAACTTTTCTTTACATTTTCATTTTCCTTTCTGAAAATGTCCTATATGTCCACTCCGGCATCCTTTGTGCAACCGATTCCTCGCCACTTCCCAAGCCTCCATCTCCGATGCCGCATGAAACTCCTCGACAGCAACGGCTGCCATAGCTTTATATGGACTGTTGCGCTCTCCAAGAAATTGAATGCCCTTGGCTTTGGCATAATGCTCTATGCAGAACGACACAAATGCAGCTATATCTCTTTCACTCTTGCTCATCGTAGATAAATTATCCTTTATTCTAAAAGCACACGTTATTCTTCAAAAGGATAAGTCTCGTCGTATATATCATCCAACAACCTTTCCTTGTATATCCAATATTTTCCCGGTGCTATATGTTTCACGTTGTAGCCCTTCAGTTGTGCGGACAATGCACTGAGCGACCATTCTTCGTCTTTATAAATGACTTTGCGTTCCGAAGTGATGACAACGCTTATTGACGGGTCTTCTTTCCATAAGAGGCGGTCTCCCTTTTGCATACCCATTTCATATAGGTTCAGAGCAGGACGACGGACTTTTGCTTTTTCCGTGGCTGCTTTATCGTCGTCAGTCAAGTCGTTCTCTATCTCTGCAGCAACCTCTTCCGTTGCATCATCGTGATGGAAAAGTTCAAGGATGGCTTTTGCCTGTTCCACCTGTATACGGAAAAACTCCCGGTTGGCATTGACACGCTGTGGATTGAAAGCCGTATGCAGGGCTTTCTCAATCTTGGCGCAGTCGGATTTCTTCACCTTGCAAGCGAACTGGCATTCAAAAGGTACAGGAACGCCCGTGCTATACAGCTCTTTCATACGAGCGTCCATGTCCTCGCGTGTAGTCATGCCGATCTTCACAAGACCGGGCATGACGGGGTTGGTCAAAAGATATACTATTCCGTATTCCATGTTCTAATAACTTTCTTTGTTGTATGTAATCGCAAGAGGCAACAAGGGACTGCCACAACCTATGCACATATATTGATGCAAGTTGCGGTTCACATTCTGATACTTGATTTCAACCACAAACCATACTTATGACGTGCATTATTCTTTGTAATGTCAAACCATTTTATGAGCGTAGGTTTATTTGCTCACTTTCAGGAAATAACATAGGCCGAGCCTTTTTGTTCATCTTGAACGATATTGTATCACCATTACCGCTTGGTCGTGATAATAGTAAGTCCACTGTTATATATCCTGCATCGAGAAGGTTGTCAAATTGAGATACGACAGGATTCTTGGTATGTTCAACAAGTATAGGTCGAAACAGTTCTTTGCCTCCTTCCAACCGTGACTCAACTTCTATCCAAAAAGTTTCGTGATGTTTCTCCAATAAACGCTGGTGCAGGACAGGAAGTTGCCATAATGCAATATCTGCCGCCTTTAGGTATTTTATAACATCCTTATCCATTTTTACTTTCTTCTCTTCAATGGCGAGGAACTCATCCATCGGATATAATGTCAAGCCGAGATTTTGGGCATTTGGTGCTGCGCAACTAATTGTATTCTGGTAAGTCTTAACCATCTGCCCCGACTTGTCGGGACGCATATAGCCATATTTCGCAACAATATCTTTGGCAGATTTCATACGACTGTTACTCCAGTCGGGAACCTGTGTAAATAAAGCAGTTCTTACCTCAGGCCGTTTCTCTCGGTAACTTTTGAGTTCTATACCCTTATAATCCGGTTGCTTTGAACTATTCATTTCAATGCCAAGAATAGTTTCTATAGCACGTCCAACCCCAGTGTCTGCAAGAACTTCAGCAGGATGCCATTCCTTTGCAACATCACGCAACATCTCTGTCAATTCATTTGCTACGCTCATCGCTTCAGCGTTTACCTCCTTTATCAAATCTTTGAGTGGAGTAATTATTACTGAATTGTAAGCCTTTTCTATATCGACATGAGTTAGGTTTACCACATATAATTCCCCCTTATGGTAAAGCATCAGCAAAATGTCGTTGGGAACACAATACTTTTTTAAGTTGTTAGTCCAAATGCGAGGATCTCCTTTCTTGGTCTCCGGACGATAAAGAGAGGTCGCAGTTGGGTACATGGATGTCTCATCCAAGATTGTTGTTGTTTGGATGGCCTTATTCCCTTGTCCTTGTGACTGTAGCGAATAGTCATGCATGCCAACTGTTTTGAAATATTGGCGCATTGGGTCCGTTGCATCAAGAATACTTTTCCTGTAACCAGTTTCGGTTATTTGAACAAGCGTGTATTCAATATTCTTTTGAGTGAGGAATTTTAGATTTTTCTCCTCGAACTTGTTGAAAGACCTCATGTGTATCATAGAGTCCTATTTTATATGTTTCAACAATGTATTGGCTATAGCTCTTGCCATAAGTGGCGGAACGGCATTACCGACCAAGGTATATTGTGGTATTTCTTTTTGTCGGTTATTGCCTCCCGTTTGACGCTTTCCTTGAAACACAAAGGAATCATCAAAACTCTGCAAGCGAGCCATTTCGCGTACCGTCATTGGGCGGCATGCTGCATAATGAATGAAATCGTCTGGCATTGTGCATACCGTTGGACTTTGACCAACCGGGTCAAGTACGGTGTAGTTTCTCTTTTGTGATTCAAGCCCTTTCTCTTTCAGCTCTTCCTTTGCCTCGTCATAATCGCCATATTTGGCAATAATTTTCAGTCGCTCACGAACGTTCTCGCTTTGCATACTGGTCTGATGATTGAACAACTCCATTTTCTTATGCATACCGGGTTGTCCAAGTTCCGACATAGAAGCTACATAAAAAGGTTCTTCGTCAAAAATGAAACGATGTCCCAATCGTCCAGTCTTTGACCATTCTGAATAAAGCATTCCATGCTCGTCGGGTTCACCCGGTAAAGCCCTGTGTTTTTTCTCGCTTTCATACTCAGGTATTGTCTTGGGACTTTTGTATGTTGTCGCGGTTTCACCATTGCTAAGTGTATCCATATCCCAAATAGCCTCGTACACTTTTACACGGTCGCACTCAGCTATTGTTGCAGGAATTTCAGTGATGAGTTCCTGGTCGTTACGGCATCCTATGAATAATACACGCTCCCGGTTTTGTGGTACACCATAATTGGCTGACATTACGACTATAGGTTTCTCAATGTTGTAAAGCCGTACGTTTTTCATCAGAGTATCAAACTCTTTCAATGTTTTCTCGGTGCTGGAGAGGTTCTCTCGTATAAAGTCAATGCATTCGTCAAAGGTTGACACATAAAGTTCCAATGTTTTTTTCAGGACATTGGCCTCTTCCCTGCAATTTCCCAGAATAGCTACATCATCGATTGCTTTCACCATAGAATCGAAAATGTATTCTGTTGAAACCGCTTCTACAACCGCATTATATTTGTCAACGAAGCGGTCATTGTCAATATGTGCCGTGGTCTTTAGTTGAATGACCCGTTTGCGTATTTCTTCACGTATGTGCTTCTCCTTTAATAAGATTATCCCATGTCTAATCGTATTCACAGCATCGTTGCTCTTGCTTACATTATATGGGAGGTTCTTGGTTGTAAGTTCACGAAGCTGGACATCCAAATTGTCAAAGAATGCCTGTTCTATCACATTTTCGTTATCTTCGTTTGCCTCCAATTGCAATTTCATTATCAATGCAGCATACAAAGTTGGAGCTATATGTTTTTGCAACGTTATCTCCAAATAGTCGAGTAGTTGATGTAAAGACATAGGGTCTACAATAGAACGTATTTCTCTCAAAATACGATCCTTTATACGCCCTTCATCCTTTGTAAGGATTCCCTTGACGTTTTCCATTACAAAATATTTTGGACGTAAAGCCTTTATTACCTTCAAGTAATGATAGAAAAGGTCATCACGTTTGTCCAGTTTTTTTCTGCGTCCGGCCAGGCTAAATGATTGGCAGCTAGGACCGCCGGTTACGACTTCGACCTCTTGCCCTTTGAGCTTATTGAGAAGATTGGGAAGAAACGAATCTTCCATTATATCCTGGCATATAAATTCCGTATCAAGCCCAAGAACATTATTGTACCTTGCCCTGTGCGTCAATTCACAATTTTCATTGATGTCGCTGGCTAAACGAAAATCGAAATACTTGTCTTCGGTATAAGCCTGCATAAAGCCTTCGCTAATGCCACCGGCACCAGCAAACAAATCAATAAACGTTACTTTTTTACGTGAGTCTGTAAATTCTTTCTTTTCCACTATGCTTTACAAAAGAGGATTCCCCAATGGTGCCTACAGGCCGACCAAAGCCTTTCGCTACCATCAAGGAATCCCTATTTTGTATATTCTTTTTTTATTTGGTCTTTTCGTAGGCAAGACTGTGCAACCACAATCTTATTTACAAAGGTAAGAAGATTGATGCAATTTACGGATTCAAACCCGGAAAAACTTTAGCCAATATCGCCAAAAACATTTCATGCTTCTCCTATGCCCCACAAACTTCTTCAAAAAGACATTACCTCAAACATACAAAATCAAGGAAGTATCCGTTGCCGCCTATGTCTTTTCACCGCCCACCGCGCCACAATACCTTCGCCCTAAAAACAACATATATTTTTTTGATTACATTCAAAATAGCCGTAACTTTGCACTGACAAAATGTAAGGCCGGGAGAGTACCGACCGGCCTTGTCCATTTGAATAAAATTGAAAAAAGACAATGAAGATAGTAATACTTGACGGAAATGTGATGAATCTCGGAGAACTCTCGTGGGATTCGCTGAAAGGACTGGGCGAAGTGACGGTGTTTCCGCGCACCCGTCCGGAGGAAATTGAGGAGAGGGCAGCCGATGCCGAAATAATCATCACGAACAAGGTTGTTTTGTCGGCGGAAACAATAGCGAAACTGCCCAGGCTGCAGTTTGTCTGCGTACTCGCCACAGGCTACAACGTGGTAGACACCAAGGCCGCAAGGGAACGCGGCATTCCCGTGAGCAACATCCCGGCGTACAGCACAGACAGCGTGGTGCAGATGACATTCGCCCACATACTGAACATAACAAACCGCGTGGACCATTACGCGGCGGACAACCGCAACGGGAAATGGGCAAACTGCAAGGATTTCTGCTACTGGGACGACCCGATACCCGAACTTTCGGGTCTCACCCTCGGCATTGTGGGGCTGGGCAATATCGGCAAGAAAGTGGCACGCATAGCCCGCCTGTTCGGCATGGAGGTGTATGCGGCGACAAGCAAAAGCTCGTCAAGCCTGCCCGAAGGGATACAGAAAACAACGTTCAAGGGGTTGCTCGGCGTGTGCGACATCCTCTCGCTGCATTGTCCGCTGACCGACGACACGAGGGAGATTATAAACAGGCAGAGCATCAATATGATGAAGCGTGGGTCGGTGATAATAAACACCGCCCGCGGCGGACTGGTGAACGAGACGGACGTGGCGGAAGCCCTGAGAAGCGGGCAACTGTCGGCGTACGGCGCCGACGTGCTCTGCAAGGAACCGCCTTCGCCCGACAATCCCCTTTTGAAAGAGCCGCACGCCTTTATCACGCAACACGTGGCATGGGCCACCCGCGACGCGCGCCAGCGCCTCATACAGACGGCAGCCGACAACGTGAAAGCTTTTATAGAGAACTCACCGATTAACGTAGTGAACTGATGGATTCCATACAATTCCTGATAGAGTTTCTCGGCACTTTCGCCTTTGCCATATCCGGCATACGGTCGGCGTCGTCGAAGAACTTCGACTGGTTCGGAGGTTATGTGGTGGGACTTGCCACAGCCATAGGCGGCGGCACGATACGCGACGTGATGCTCGGACAAGTGCCCTTTTGGATGACGGATTCCATATACCTCATCTGCACGGGGGCGGCACTGTTCACATTCATACTGCTGAAAAAGCTTTTCACGAGACTGAGCAAGACATGGTTCCTGTTCGACACGCTCGGCCTGGCGCTGTTTACCGTAGCCGGAATACAGAAGACCCTGATTGCCGGCTTCCCGTACTGGGTGGCTGTAATAATGGGGTGCATCACGGGAGCTGCGGGCGGAGTGCTGCGGGATGTTTTCGTGAATGAAGTGCCGCTGGTGTTCCGCAAGGAGATTTACGCCATTGCCTGCATAACAGGAGGCATCGTATATCACTTGTGCGAGAACGCCGGTACGGGGCTGGAGCTGACAGTAGCCGCTTCATTCCTCACCGTAGTGGCCGTGAGGATGCTTGCAGTGAAATACAGGATATCGCTCCCCGTGCTCAAAGACCCGGATTTGTGGAAATGACACCCAAAGGACATTCCTGACGCACGGGCGGGATAGTGCAAAAGTTTCAGGAATGTTCCTTTTTGTAGCGTTTCACCAGGCTCAGAATCTCCACACCGTATTTTTCGGCCTTCGCCTGTCCTATTCCCGGCATCTGCAGCAGGGACGGAATATCATCGGGCATGAGGTCGGAAATCGCCAGCAGACTTTTCTGCGTGAGCACGCAATAGGCGCGAACGCCCTCTTCCTCGACTTTTTCAAGCCGCCATGCCGTCAGTTCGCGGGTCAGTTCGGGGTGTAGGTTCCCGTCCGGCGCGGCATCCTTTGCCTTTTGCTTTCTGCCGCTACCGCCGGCAGAATTCTCGTCGCGCCCTAGCGTTGCGTCGGCTTTCGCCTTGAGATACCCCGTGGCGGTGAACGGATGGACGGAGGCGAACTCCAGCATACGGAGTTTCATTTTCAATGCCTCGCGCAGATTCTGCGACACGTTGTCGGCCTGCTTTTTCAACTGCTTGTTGTTGGTCGCTATGTTGGAACGAATGAAAAGCAGCCGGAGAGGTTCGAGCGCATCCTTGAAATACGCCGCGCCTTTGGTTATCCTTTCCTGAAGCGATGTGTCCACGCCGGCGGTGCCTGAGCCTGCCATCCTCTCGTACTGCTGACGGAAACGCACGGACACCTCAATTACCTTTTTCATGAAACTGCCTTTTTCATTCTTGTATTCGGCGAGAAGCTTGGGGTATGCGCGGTATAAATGCTCGTCGAGAAGGCGCAGCATACTGTCGAAAGCCACCATGACGGGGGTAAAGTCGAACAGGTTCTCTATCAGGTGCAGGATGTATCTCTGGCGCATCACTGCAATGTCGTTGTCGCCGGGCTCGTTCATAAGGGCGTTGCGCGTGAACTCACCCACGTTTTTGTCGCAGAGTATCGACCGGGCAGTTATCGGCGAACTGAGCACAAGTCCGTCAAGCGTTTTGCAACGGCTCAGAGCCACATACGCCTGCCCGTGGGCGAAAGCCCCATGCACGTCGATAATGGCGTGTTCAAAGGTGAGGCCCTGGCTCTTGTGAATCGTTATTGCCCACGCCAGCTTCACGGGATACTGGCTGAAAGTGCCGTCCACCTCTTCTATTATTTCCTTTGTCTCCTCATCTACGCTATACCTGCAGTTCTGCCATGTCTCGACAGCCACCTCAATGACCCTGCCGTCATCCCTTGACGTTACGCTGAACCCGTTGCCGTTTATCGCCGTCACCTCGCCTATCATCCCGTTGTAATACTGCCGGTTGCCCGACGTGTCGTTCTTCACGAACATCACCTGGGCACCGGGTTTGAGCGTAAGGCTGCGGTCGGTGGGGTAGGAGTATTCCGGGTAGTTGCCTTCGGTCTTGGCATCGAATGTGAAGGATTTGCCTTTCAGGGCTGCCAGCTCGCGCGAGTTGATGTCCTGCGCCAACGCGTTATGCGTGGTGAGACGAATGTAGCCCCCGCCCTTGGGCGGCACGAAACCGGGGATGTATCTCCGGTTGAGTCTGTCCAAGGCGGAAGCGTCTATGGTATTGTTTCTCACCTTGTTCAGTATTTCGACAAAGCTCTCGTCGTCCTGCCGGAAGACTTTTTTCAGCTCTATCGTGACATACGGCGTTTGCTTCAGTGCCAAACTGTCATAGAAAAAAGGCGAAGGATAATGACGGCCCAGCATAGCCCACTCGCTTTCCTTCACCACGGGCGAGAGCTGCTGCAGATCGCCGATGAGAAGCAGCTGCACTCCGCCGAAGGGTTTGCCGTTGCGCCTCAGTCTCTTCAGCGCATCGTCGACAGCGTCGAGGAGGTCTGCCCGGACCATGCTTATCTCGTCTATCACCAAAAGGTCTATTCCCCGCACAATCTTCAATTTGTCGCGGCCGAAACGGAAATGCGACTGTGTCTCCGTCGTCATTCCCGGGACAAAGGGAGAGAACGGGAGCTGGAAGAAGGAATGTATTGTCACGCCTCTTGCATTTATTGCTGCAATGCCCGTAGGGGCGAGCACCACGAGGCGTTTGTCGGTATGCTCCTTCAGGCAGCGCAGAAACGTTGTCTTTCCTGTTCCCGCCTTGCCGGTGAGAAACAGGCTGGTGTCGGTGTCGTTCACCACACGCCATGCCTTCTCCCATTCTTCATTCTTCTCGAGTCTGCAGCTGTCGTTTGTATTTCCCATACCGGATAGTATTGTGAGGAGTAACTGTTATATTAAAAAAAAGGAGATTTCTCAAAAAGAAACCTCCCTTTTTCGTACGTCTGCAGGGGTTCGAACCCTGGACCCTCTGATTAAGAGTCAGATGCTCTA
>CAVGJZ010000036.1:0-29278 GCA_963629785.1 Oscillibacter sp. MSJ-31
GGGAGGAAACGATAGCTTTGCCCGGAGGAAACGATAGCTTTGCTCCCCGAAAAGCTATCGTTTCCTCCGAGGTTTTGGGGCATATATTTTTACCCTATTACTATTACGTTGATTTTCAACACATTACGAACACACCCAAAATTATTCAAAGCCAGTTGCAATCTCCTCAAATCCAGAAACTGGAAAATACGACATTTGGAACACTTTGAAGACACCTGCAACGGCAACAAAATGACTACAAAGAACCCGCCGCAAGGGCTATTCAAAATAGAACGTGAGGGCAATGATTTTGCTGCGCGCCGACTTCACGCTATTGGCATACATGAAGCGGTCTGCCATGCTGGTGTCTTGAAAGCGCTGTGCATGTTTTGTGTCGAGACAGTTGGTGAGGCCGTAGCAGAATTTCAGTTCCGGGCGCAGTTTGAAGAACGGCAGATAGAAATCGCAACCGATGCCGACCTCGAGGAACACGTCGTAGTTTTTCAGCTTCACATAGTCGTTGCCGTTTCCCGAAAGATTTATCATGGGGTTGAGACCGGCCATGAGGTAAGGACGGTGGTTGTTATGGCGCGGCGCACTGAAGATAAGGTCGGCTGCGGCAGACACATAGATGGTCTTCATCTGCTGCGTCTGTGTGACGTTGTCACCGTCGCCGGTCTTGTCGGTGAGGTTAGTGAAGCGGATGTTGCGCGTGCCGAAATACATCGCCGGGGCGAGACGGAAGGCGAAATACGTGCCGAGACGCAGTTCGCCGAGCACTCCCACAGTGAAACCGGCGTCCCACGTGTCCTGGTCGGCAGTGATGATTTTCTCCACGGTGCCGTCGTCGGTGGCTATCATCTGCGGCCCCACGCCGGTAAATTCAAGATCCTGCAGGTGCGTGCCCACCATCACCCCGAAATGAAAGGGACGAAGGTCGGTATACGGACGGTTCTGCACCTGGGTGTCCTGCGCCGAGACGCTCAGCACGGCAAGCAGGGCTATTATAGCAAGTATGACATTTTTTCTCATCGGATTCTGTATGTATTTGGGCGCACGCACCTATATATTATTGTATGTATGCAACCATCATAACGGCATTTTTGCCTTGATATTGTATCAGACAACACAGTTACCCTTTGTAGCAATAGTTAAAATTTGAAAATTAGACTACCAACTATTAGGTATTTAAAATAAAAGCACTACCTTTGCATCGTACAAAAGTTAGTACAAGAACATTATTAACATAAAAAATATTTGTAATTATGGCTTACGTAATTGGTGACGACTGCATCGCATGCGGTACATGTATTGACGAGTGTCCTTCAGGCGCAATCTCAGAGGGCGAAAAGTATTCTATCGACGCTGACGCTTGCACAGAGTGCGGCACATGCGCTTCTGTATGCCCGTCAGAGGCAATCAGCCTGCCGGAGTAACCGCTCTGCATGCGCATAGCACAGGAGATTTACATCTCATATATTATTAAGTTTTAGAAACTAAGGGTGCGACACTTTCACGGTGTCGCCCCTTTTTTGTTTTCCCCTACCCTATTTCTTGTCGAGGTCTACCACGAGGCGACCCACGAAGATGCCGCTCTTGCCGTTTTGGTCGTTGGGCACGGCGATGCCGTCGAGGTTGTCCACCCGTTTCTCCTTCACGAAATACGTGTGTGAATGTCCGCCGAGCACCACGTCGATATTGCGTGTGGCAGCCATCATCTTGGGGTCCTGGTCGTCACCGTTGCCCCACCCCAGATGCGAGAGACAAACGACGAGGTCGCATTTCTCCTTATTTTTGAGTATGTCGGCTATTCTCTGCGCCTCAACAACAGGGTCGAGGTATTTCACGCCGACACAGTTCTTGTCGGACACCAGTCCCTTGAGCTGCGGACTTAGTCCGAAGATGCCAATCTTAACGCCATGCCGCTTTATGACGACATACGGTTTCACCAGCCCTTCCACGCAGGTGCCGCTGAAGTCGTAGTTGGCGCAGAGTATCGGGAACTTGGCCATGCGGAACAGGCGTGCCATGTTCTCGAGTCCGAAGTCGAACTCATGGTTGCCTATCGCCGCCGCGTCGTAGTGCATCATGTTCATCAGTCCTACCTCCACGTCACCCTTGAACATGGAGTAATACGGCGACCCCTGCGAGAAATCGCCGCTGTCGAGCAACAGCAGTTGGGAGTCATTCTTTCGCTCCTGCTTCACCATCGCCACACGGCGCAAGAAGCCTCCGCGTCCCGCCATCACGGTGTCGGCAAGCGTAGTCTTCAGCGGTTCCACACAGCTGTGGGTATCGTTGGTGTGAAGTATAAGTATCTGTTTGCCGCGCGCCGCTGCCGTTGTTGCCAGCGACAGTACCGCAAACGCCAATATCACAATCTTTTTCATATTCATCTCGTTAAACGTTTATGGCGGAATTTCACGGGACAAGCCACGGAACCCACCTTGCTTGTTTCCTCACTTGCCGGTTATCACGAAGCGCCCTTCAACCTTAGCGTCTACCGACCCGTCGCTGGCGGTTTTCGCCTTGAAATATTCCACCACGGTATTCCTCACGCTTCCGATGTTGTCGGGATAACTGGCGTCGGTCTTGCTCTTGAAAGCCTCCATGCGGTCGTTGCCCTCTGCCACGTAGTCGAGTGTGACGACACGGTATTTCCTGTCCGGGTCAACCTCACTGCCGTTTATCTTCAGGCTCTTGATGTTGCCGGTCCTGTCTGCCACCACCTCCACGCCATGGCTCACCGCCTGACCGCCGTAGGCTGCCATCTGACTGAAGAGTTCAATCACTTTTTCGCCTGTCAGCGAGCAGAAGCATATCGCGTTCTCAAAGGGCGACACGTCGAGTACATCGCCGTAGGTTATCTCCCCCGCAGGGTAAGCCGCGCGTATGCCCCCCATGTTATACACGGCAAAATCGGGTTTCTCGCCAATCCTCTCGCCGCCCCACATGAGAATGTCTGCCATGAGGTTGGACAGCGGACTTTCCGGCTGGTATTTCTCGAGCGGCCGTGCGGTGCGCCCCACCACCGGACACATCTGACTGTCCACCTTCGCCTTGTAGGGAGCCACGAAAGCGGCTGCCGCGGCATCGGGTGCGGCATCGTAACGACTGTCCACAAGGATGCGGCTGCGTTCCACGTTTGTCACGCCGTAATGCGACCCGCAGGCTGCCAGCAGCAGTGCCGCCACTGGTATGAACGTATGTTTTAGTCTCATATACATAAAGGTATTGCTTATTGTTTGCATGCTCCTGCAAAGGTACGGCAAAATAACGACACCATGAAACCCCGGAATACAAAAAAGGCACTCACCAGAAGTGAATGCCCCGTATTTAATTATCCTGAAATCATCATTTCGAAATTCTTCTCGCCCCCACATAACGCCGCGAGAAGAACGGGTCGGTGGATTTTGTCACCGTAACTCCGTCGGAACTGCTGGCGTGGATAAAGCTGAAGTCTCCCTTCATCGGGTCGTAGTCCACCACGATGCCCACATGACCTATTGACTTGCCGGAGCGCGGACTGGTGAAGAACACCAGGTCGCCCATCTGCAGATTGTCGGTGGACACCGCCTTGCCCTGCGTGTACTGTCCGCGCGAGGAGCGGTTGAGGTCTACACCCATGTGGGCGTAAAGGTAACTGGTGAAGCCGGAGCAGTCGAAGCCGCCGGGACCCGAGGCTCCAGAGCGGTAGCGCGTGCCAAGGAGGGAGAACGCCTCGTCCATCAAATTCTCCATCGAGGCGGCATCATAATTCTCTATGTCCTGTCCGTCGTTGGAATAAAGGAAATCAAAATTGTCTATCTCATCCACCTCGCGCCCGTTGTTGTCGTCGTCGGATGCCGCCGATGCAAAGGCCGGCACGGCAAATGCGCAAAGCGATACCAATATTGTCTTTAACTTGTTTATTGCCATATATGTAATTTGTAGCGCGGCATGGTATCCCGGACGAAACGTTTTCGCAATAATGGAAGAATAAAGCAAAACAAAAGTTCCCAAATGTCTTCGCCGCGCGAGGTTATGATTTGTTTCTGATACAAAGATAACTATTTTTTCTGACATTCGGAAACCTTTCACATCTTTTCAAAGTGCGGAGCGACAGGCCCTACACACGAAAAGCCTTCGTATAACAGCTGATATACGGCATTTTACACAAAAGCCGTAAAGTTAAAGGTTTAACGTTTTGCTTTTGGGTATTTTAACAATAGACGGAACTGCTGGCGAGCAAGTTGAAAATCGACCTGCAACACCGTCCACGAGTGTGACGACGGCTCAAACTGCCAATATCATATAAACGCCATGCGCCATTTCCTCCTGTCATTGTAAGGCGGAAATGGCGCATGATAGTATTACGGTTATCCGTTATTTCCGTATAACCTTCGACGTTTTGGTATTGCCGAGACTGTCGGTTGATTTCACTATATACATGCCGGAAGGCAACTTTCCGGTTGGTGCCTTGCCGTTGTACTCACCGAGGCAGACGCCCTGCATATTATAAACGGTCGTTTTCCTGATTCCTGCTGCGTCGCTGCCGGTACCCGTTATTGCCGTAGCATTGCCAATCTTGAACGTCTCCACACACTGCTCCGACGGATAGGGAATCGCGGTGAGTGTTTCAGCCAACGAGACGAATATCTGCACACTGCCGGTCATGCCGGCGGTGAACGTCACGTCCTTCGGCTTGTAATTGGCGTTGAAGATTATGGTGTCACCACTTGCCTCAAAGTATTCCGGCAAAGCCAACCGTTCCACAACAGGATTGTCCGAGTCGTCAATAACCGTAGAGGCAGTGAGGCCGAAGAACGGCGACTTGCTCTTGTTTACCAGCGTGAGCGAGAGTTTGAGACCGTCTGCGTCGGGACTTACATATCCGTTTTCCATATTGTCAATGCTCAACGGCTTGTAAACCTCAAAGTAAGGTTTTTCGGAAGTCTCCACATTGTCCACATGACATATAGCCTCACCGCCGTCGTAGAACTCCACCTTATATACATGCGACGTGTCTATGGCGCAGCCCGGGGTTTGGAATGCCATATTTTGAACAGGCGCATAAAGGGTGTTGGTGAACTGCCGTTCTTCGCTTGTGTAAACCGTCTCGCCGGTTGTGGTGTCAATGAGCTTGTATGAAATCAAGCCTTTGTGGTCTGCACCGTTAGTGGAAAGGGTAAACGTGAAGTTTGTGCTTTCGTTATTGATAAACAAAAGGTCGGCAACCCTCATGTCGTAAACCTTATACTCGTCACAAGAGTATGTCCTACCGCCGTTTTTCACGGTGAGCAGAAGTTCCGACTGCAAAGCGAGGTCGGCTGAACTGGCAGTCCACGCACCTCCTTCCGGTTTGAAGGCCGCGCTAACACGGTATTCGCCGTCGGCGAGCTTGGACAGCAGACCATCTGAAATTTTGTCTGGCATCCCCATAAAGGGCACTTTCTGAACTTTGCCGTCGGAACAGTACGTGGTTTCGTTGGTCGCGGTGTTCACGACTTTCAGTCCTATCTCGCCGGTAAAGTCACTGGCGGAAATGTTCATCATGCTGGGCGCGATATACACCTGACCGGTGGTTTGGTCGAAATCGAGGTACATGGTGGTCAGGTTCATAAACTGCCAGAAGTAGTCGCTCCCGGCCTGCGGTTTCTTCACATCCACGACAGCCGAAACATTATAATCGAAAGCATATTGTTTTTTGCTGCCTCCAGCTCCTTGAACCTTGGGATTAAGGGCACTGAGCAGGAACTTGCCGTCGGACTTGCCTCCCCATCCCCAGTTGAAGGTATAGAAACCGTTGCCGTCGTAGCCGTCGCACACGAACTCATGACCTTCGTTATCCTTTGTATTGCCGCAGAACAGCACCGGACCGTTGGTGGAAAGCTCATTGTAAACGATGTTGTCCCAGTCCTGTGCCGTGTACCAGTTCTTGAACACAAGGTGTGCCGCCTTGTCGTAGCCGAAATTGTTTATCAGAGCTACCGGGATATACGTTACCATTGCTCCGCTGGACTTCGAGCTGTATTTCATCCTCACGCCGTAGCCCAAATCCACCATAAGGAGAGCCACCGCACGCCGCTGCTCCGCTGTGCCCGAGGAATCGGTATCGAGTTTTGTGGCGTAAACATCGAGCATCTTGTCCCACTCGAACACATCGCTGTTCATGTCGCGCGTCAAGGGTATCGTCTTGTTCTGGTACGCCATGCCCACGCCGCTTGCCTTCTCGGGCCATTTGTGGTAGTTGAACACCTGTGCCATCGCCGTCGCCACGCAACCGGTGTACGACAGGAGATTTGTTTCCGTGTCTATCGGACAAAGGTCGTTGTAGGGCGCTCCCTGGTTCCACCTTGTCGTCATAAGATGCGGTATCTGCGCATGGTCGGCTGTCGCCGTTGCCGTATAAGCCACTTCAGCACTGGCGGAAGCCTTCACCTGTTCGGCATACATGTCGAGCCACATCTTCATTGCCGGCGGAATATCGTTGATGTCGAATTTTCCCGTATTGCTGTAGCCGAGAATTGAGGGTGAGCAATCGTCGCCCGACACAATGACATAACCGCTGTCGCCACTGCCGTTGAACACGTACAGTTCGGAATTTTGCGTGGTGTAGGCAAGTTTCATGTCCGCCTTTGCCGGGACTGCCTTCAAACTGCCCCTCGCCACCTGCGTCTGACGGAAATTCTTAGCCAAGGCAAGTGCCTGCTGTGTGTTCACCACCTTTGCCTGCGAAACTGTTGCCGCAAATGCCGCAAAGGAGAGAATGAATGTTCTTTTCATCTTTGTTTTGTTCTTATTGGTATCATTTTGCAATGCGCCGCCCGTAATGTGGTTACGTGCGTATCAACTTTTCGGTGCAAAGATATACAATAAAAAAGGACTGGCAAAGCTTTACAAGGAATAAGAAAAAAGGATGCACTGATTTTAGTTTTCAGCACATCCTCGTAATGAATTTATGTTTTATCCGAAACACCCAGGCATTGATAGCCCAGTATCGGTAAAACGCTTAATATGTAGCCAGTACCTGCTTTGCAGTGGCATTCTCCGGGTCGAGCTGCAGGAGCTTCTCGAAATACGGTTTGGCACCTGCCGTATCACTCTTTATCTTGTAGAGATAGATACCCATATAGGTGTAAGCCTCAGACAAGCGCGTCTTGTCAGCATCGGTCTTCACACCTTTAGTCTCAATGATATTGGCGAGTTTCTCGTAATACGGACGGGCAAGGCCCTTTGCCTGTGTGGGGTCTGCGATACCGAGAGTACGTGCAGCCATGAAGCAGCAGAAATCAGCGTTGCTGGGATATTTCTCAGCCATCTGGTTGTAGATTTCCACAGCCTTGTTCACAGACGCGGTCTGATCTGCACCAGTCTGGTTAGAAGCCTGGTTGCGATAGATATTGGCAAGGCCGTTGTAGTCGTTGATGCCAACCTTCGGGTTGTTCTTGAGATACTGCTCATAGAGTTCCAATGACTTGGCGAAATCGCCCTTTGCCTTATAGGCATCTGAAAGGTCTTTGAGCACCGAAGCCTTCTGTGCCGGCTCCTCTGCGCTTGCCAACTGCTTGTTGTAATAGCTGATGGCAGTGTCGTAGTCTTTCAGCGCAGTGTATGTGATACCCGCGAACTTGTAGTCGTTGGCGGTAAGCTCAACCGAGTCACTCTTGTTGAAGAGAGCGTCCACATATTTTGCGGCATCCTCATACTGTTTCAGCTCCACCGAGTTGTAGAGAGCCAAACGGTTGTAGCCGGCGTTGCGGGGCTTCTGCGAGAGTCCGTAGAGTGCCAATTCCTTCGACACCTGGTTCTTCTGGTTTGCAAAAGCGGCGAGGGCATACTCCGTGAGGTAGCTCGGGTCGTGGGAATAAAGCTTGGCAGGAGTCACCTTACCGTAATACTCCATCACCTTCTGCATATAAGCTCCGTTCTTCTTGGCTGCCTCGTAATAGATGTGGGCTGCCTCGGCATCAACAGGGTAGTTGGGGTCGAGGGAACGCACCTTTTCCAACTGCTCCACTGCCATGTCGGGAGACACGCCGCGCATCACGCGGGCATATTTCACATAGGCGTTGATATTGTTGGGCTCATAATAGTAAGCGTTCTGATACATCGCCGCAGCTGCACCCGGGTTGTCCTTGTAATATTCAAGGTCGCCCATAAGCATGAAGCCGTCGCCCACCTTGCCGGTCTTGGCCTTGTTGGTGATGGCGATTGCCATGTCAGCGTACTTGCGTGTATTGGCAGTATCCTTCACGTCGAGATACGCGCGACCGATAGCGGCAAGTCCCTTGGCATCCTTCTTGCACTCCTTGGTAGCCTCTTTCACTATAGCAGCGACAGCGGCCTGATCCTTGTTTGTCTTGATGGCTTTCACGGCATCGCTAACAGTAGCCTGCGCCATAGCCGAGCTGCTGATTACTGTCATCAGCGCTCCTGTCATTAGATATTTTATCGTTTTCATAATTCGGTTTGTTTTTTTCGTATTCGTTTCACCATTATGTTCGCACATAGCGGTTATAGTATGCAAAGATAATTACTTTTTGCTTATCCTAACATAATTTTGTCAAGTATATTTTATTCCGATTGTGAATAATACTTAACGGCAACGCCTCAACGCCACCAACGGCAGTCGGCGCATTATTCGTCGTTCACCTGCACACTGCGCCACTCGAGGTCGCCCCTGTAAGGCAGCAGGGCCGACTTTAGTATTATCTTCTGCCCCTGCGGCGACTGCATGAAATTGGCCACCCCGACGGGAAGTCCGTGGAACGGGTCTGCGAGAAGGGCATAAACAGTGCGGGCGAAGGGATACCTGCCGTCGAGCAGATAGAGCTGGTATGGTTTCCAGCTGTTCATCTCCGTGGCTTTTTCCATCTGACAGACGGACATTACCGTGATGTTCTTCTTGAACGTTACATTAGTGGTATCACGCTTGTCGTTGAGCCAGTTGCTTCCGATGATACCGATGGCATTGGGGGTCTTCTCCACATACTTAATAACCTCCTCACTGGTCTTGACGGCAGAGATGTTCTTGCTGTTGATTGGTTTGCCGCCAAGGATGGAGTCCACCGCCCATCTGACAGCAGCCGACTGCGGATTGTCGAACACTACATCAATCGTGCCGAGGCGCGAGCCCTTGTTTATCTCGTCCCATTTGGTGGCCTGTCCTGTGAGTATGCGTTTGATATCTTTCACGGTTATGCAGGAATCCACATTGTTGCGGTTGATGATGAAAGCCAAACCGTCATAGCCCAACGGGAACCACCTGGGCTGTATTTTGTTGGTCTTGAAATACTCCAGCTGCTTGGCAGAGAAATTTCTCGCCGTTATTATGAGATGCACCTTCTGCTTCATGAGAGCGTTGAAGGCATCAATCTCATTGGTGTACTCCGCCTTTACGTGGGCATCAGGGTACATGGCATGAAATACCGCAAGCTCCTCCTTTACTATCGGACTGAAGCTCTCGTCGCACATCAGTGTCATATTGCCGGACGCATAGGTGTCCGTTCTGCCATTCTTGGACTTCTGACCTCCACACGTGCAGAAAACCAGCAATGCCATGGTCATAACAATGTATGTGAATGTTAATCGCTTCATTTTTCTATTCTCCTTATTCGACTATGTTATTTATCCGTTTTTCCTTAGGCAACCCAAAGTGCCTAAACCAAAAAAGGTAGAGACATACCTCCTAGGAGACATTACCTCTACCTTTCTTTATATACTTTGTGATATTACTGCAGACGGAATGTTACAGGTACGGTGTACTTCACACGTACTGCTGAACCATTCTGCTTGCCGGGAATCCACTTAGGCATCATAGATACGACGCGTGTTGCCTCCTTGTCGAGCGACGGGTCTACACCGCGTACCACGTGAACGCCGGAAACCGAACCGTCGCGCTCAACGACGAACTGAACGATAACGCGTCCCTCAATACCATTCTCAGCAGCCATTACAGGATACTTGATGTTGCTTGACAACCACTGGTTGAGAGCACCCATACCACCGGGGTAAGAAGGCTGCTGCTCCACAACATCGAACACCTTGTTCTGCTCAGCTTCCTGCTTCGGAGGCTCGGGAGTAGCGATTTCCTCAACAGCCTTGAGCACAGTACCGCCTGCCTCGTCGTTACCTTTCACGTCGAAAGCACCGATGGCTGTCTTTGATTCCTTCAACTCATCCTGAGTCTTCATTTCCTCTTCAGGCTTAACCTCGGAGTCCTTCTTGATCACAGGCGGAGTGAAGGCAATAGAAGACTTAACCTTCTCAACCTTCTGAACCTGCTCAACCTTAGGAGCCTCGGTCTTCTTCTCAACCTTAGCCTGCTTCTTGGTCTCGATGAGAGATGCCTCCATCTCGGCCTCGAACTTGGCTTTCTGAGCTTCCTGATAAGAGTTATAAGCCGCAAGTCCTACATATGCGACAGCTGCGACGGCAGCAACAAACACCATTGCCAAGATGTTACGTTTGCTCGTTCCCCTACGCAGTTGGTAAGCACCATAGACCTTATTACGACCCTGGAAGACTATGTCAGCCCATTCATTTGATATAAGATCAATTTTTGCCATTTCCTTAAATGTTTAATGTTTAGACAAATTACCGCAGGGTTACTTGACGTGGGCAGCGTTCAGAAGACGCATGTCATCATCGTTCACCTTGTCGATAACGTACTTACCTATCGCACAAATCTGCATTTCATCGAGAGCATCAACCAAGTTCTTGTACGAAGCCGTGTCAAGAGCCTTGATGATGATTGTCAGGGCAGGCACCTTGCCTGTCTCAAGTTCACCCTTCTTGATCTTGTCAAGACGCTGGTTGTAAACCGAGTCAGACATATTCTTGTCCTTAGCGCGCTCTGCATCGAGAAGTCTCTTTGCAGCCATGATGTTCTTCACAGGAGTGTAGCCCTCCTCAGTCTTGTGGTTAATCAGCACGTTGCGCAGACCGTCAGCGCCCCATGTTGTCTTCTTCAGACAGGCAGGGTTGTCATACTGCACGATACCGTCAACATGATACACCTGGTCGTTTCCTGCGAGATAAATCGTCAAGGTCTGCGAGGCCTTGGTTGCCGAGCGGTCCTGGTCGTTTACGTTCTTATCATTACTAGGCATGGTGAGCTGCATTGACTGAGGCTTGCTCAGAGAAGTACAGAGCATGAAGAAGGTGATAAGAAGCATCATCATATCCACCATAGGGGTGAAATCGACACGGGTCTGGACCTTTTTCTGTCTTGAACCTTTTTTCTTTGCCATATTATTCTGCCTCCTCCTTCTTTAGTGTGGTGATAAGATAGTAGCGGTTCTCGCTCATATCCTGAAGCTCGGACATCATCTTCTTTACAACCTTGTAGGGAGTGGCGGCGTCAGCCTTGATGGCAATCTTCATCTTGTCGCCAAAAGAAGCGTTGCGGGCTGCGTCCACCCAGCACTGGAATTCGCTCATGCCTCCGTTGATGGAGTCAGTGGGAATACCCATGTCCTTCTGCAGGTTGTTCACGTCAGAAGCTTCATGCTTTAGAACATCAGACATTTTATCCATCGGCATACCGAAGGAAGCGAGACCTGCGAAATTCTTCTCCTGCTTGGGAGAGAGAGTCAGGCTGCTGAACTTGCCCTCGAATCCGGTGAGCATCTCCTGCATGTATCCCGGTTTGTCAAGCCCGATAAATATCTTACCTTCCTTGTCCACGAGAATCTGCAGAACTTCAGTTTCTGGAACCTTGATCTCTGACACGGAGCCCGGCGCGTTCACCTTCACGGCTTCATTCTTCACGAACGTAGACGTAAGCATGAAGAAAGTAAGCAGAAGGACCATCACGTCAGACATAGGGGTCATGTCTATCCAGATGTCGGCTTTCTTAATCTTTAACTTACCCATAGTGATAAAAGTTTAAAAGGGTTAGTGTAAAAGATTAAGCCTCTTCTGTATGGTTAGCTTCGTATGTCTTTGCGATAGTGTAACCAACCTCGTCAAGAGCGTAAGTAAGCTTGTCGATCTTGTTTGAGTAGTAGTTATAAGCAACAACGGCGCACCATGAAGTCAAGATACCAGAAGCAGTGTTGACGAGGGCCTCGGAAATACCAGTAGACAGTTCGAGAGAGTCACCACCGCCACCGGCTGCAAGAGCGGCGAACGACTTGATCATACCCACAACGGTTCCGAACAGAGCGGTGAGAGTACCCAGAGTTACAAGTGTTGCCAGGATAGGCATGTTCATCTGCAGAGTAGGCATTTCGAGCTGTACTGCCTCCTCGTGAGCCTGCTGGATCTTGGAAACCTTCTGCTCCTTCTTCAAACCAGAAGTCTTCTCCATTTCAGCATAAGCTTTCAAAGACGCTGTAACAACGTTGCCTACAACACCCTGCTGCTTGTCGCAGAGCTGCTGAGCCTTTGCCATATCACCGGCAGAAACGGCTGCCTTAACGTTGGAAACGAACTTAACGAGGCTGCTCTTGCCGTTTGCAGTGCGGAGAGCGAGACCGCGCTCCACTGAAAGTGCGATCACAGTGAAAAGAAGAGTGATAATCACAGGTACGACGATACCTCCCTTGTAGATAGTACCAAGAAGGTTGCCCGGAAGAGGAGCGTTAGCGTTGTCGCCACCCTGGAAATTGCCCGGGTTACCGAGTACGAACTGATAGAAGCATACACCTGCGATGAAGCAGAGTACGATAATCCAAATCGCTGCGCGAACACCCTGGAAGCCCTGCTTCTTTGCAGGAGCTGCTTTCTGTGAATTTGCCATAATTGTTTTGATTTTAAATTAAGTTATTAATAAATTTAGTTGTATTTCCGATTAGAATAAAGCCATTTGTTAACATCGTGATGTTGTCAAAGACATAGATTTAGGTCCATACCTTGCAAAGGTAACGATTTAATAATTATCTTGCACACAAGTTAAAGGATTTTAACAACCTTGTAGCTTATTTTTCCAATAAACAGTGCGCTTTCACCCCAGTTTTACGTTCATTTGACAATTACACGGCTCTTTTTCCGCTATTTCAGAAGCGCGAGCGTGTCCTTGATGCGTTTCATCGCCTCGCGGATGTTGTCGTCGCTTGTGGCGTAGCTCATGCGGAAGCAGTAAGGGTCGCCGAAAGCGTCGCCGCCGACTGTCGCCACGTGTCCCTTTTCGAGCAGGAACATCGCAAGGTCGGTGGAGCTGTTGATTGTCGTTCCCCCGTAGCTCTTTCCGAAGAAGCTGCTGCACTTGGGGAACAGGTAGAAGGCACCTTCCGGCTTGTTTACCTCAAGACCCGGTATCTGGCCGGCAAGTTCCACGATGAGGTCGCGACGGCGCTCGAAAGCCTTGCGCATTGTTTCCACACACTCCTGCGAAGTGGTGTAGGCCGCCTCTGCCGCCTTCTGGCTGACGGAGCACGGACCGCTGGTGTACTGTCCCTGCAGCTTGTTGCAGCCTTTCACTATCCATTCCGGTGCGGCGATAAAGCCGATTCTCCATCCGGTCATGGCATACGCCTTCGACACACCGTTCACGATGATGGTGCGTTCCCTCATCCCGTCTACATGGGCGATGCTGCTGTGCTTGCCCACATAATTGATATGTTCGTATATCTCGTCGGCAAGGACATACAGGTTGTCGTGTTTCTTGATAACCTCGGCAAGTCCCTCGAGTTCCTCTGCGGAGTAGACGCTGCCGGTAGGATTGCTCGGCGAGCACAGTATGATAACCTTCGTCTTGGGCGTAATGGCAGCCTCGAGCTGCTGCGGGGTCATCTTGAAATTCTGTTCAAAGCCAGCCTCAACGATAACGGGCGTACCTCCCGCGAGTTTCACCATCTGCGGATAGCTCACCCAATACGGAGCGGGGATGATAACCTCTTCGCCGTCGTTCACGAGTGCCATCAGCGTGTTGCACACGCTCTGCTTGGCTCCGTTGGACACGAGCACCTCGTTCACGGAATACTCAAGTCCGTTCTCGCTCTTGAGCTTGTTCACGATAGCCTTTCTCAGTTCGATGTATCCCGGCACGGGAGAGTATCTGGAATAGTTTTCGTCGATAGCCTTTTTCGCCGCCTCCTTGATATGGTCGGGGGTGTTGAAATCGGGTTCGCCGACGCTCATGTTAATCACATCGATGCCCTGTGCTTTCATTTCGCCGCTTTTCTGCGACATTGCCAGCGTGGCCGAAGGCGCGAGCCTGTTGAGGCGCTCTGATAACTGTGTCATAGTGGTGTTACTGATTTAATTACTTGCAAAAGTATATTATTTTTCTGTTTTAAACGGACGAATTCTGTTTTTATTTTAGTGGCGATAAAAAAAGAACTTGATACGACTTGAACAATGGCAGACACCTGTTTGTTACAGATGCAGGTCATGCCCCATGCGGAGTTTCTTCGTCTGGAGATATTTCAGGTCGTATTCGTTCGGCTCTATCTCGATGGGCACGTTCTCCACGATTTCCAGTCCGTAAGCCTCCAGGCCCACGCGCTTCGTGGGGTTGTTGGTGAGCAGCCTCATCTTGCTGACCCCGAGTTCACGCAGAATCTGCGCTCCGCAGCCGTAGTCCCTCTCGTCGGGCTTGAAGCCGAGGTGTATGTTGGCATCCACCGTGTCCATGCCCTTTTCCTGAAGCTTGTATGCGGCGATCTTGTTCATCAGTCCTATGCCGCGTCCTTCCTGCTGCATGTAGACCACCACGCCCTTGCCTTCCTTCTCTATCATCTGCATTGACTTGTGGAGCTGATCGCCGCAGTCGCAGCGCATACTGCCGAGGATGTCGCCTGTGGCGCACGAGGAGTGTACCCTCACCATCACCGGTTCGCCGGGTTTCCACTCGCCCTTTATGAGTGCCATGTGCTCCAGTCCGTTGCTTGTCTGGCGGAACGGTATGAGTCTGAAATGTCCGTATTTTGTAGGCATTTCCACTTCCTCCCCCTTCTCCACGAGCGTTTCGTGCTCGAGGCGGTAGGCTATCATGTCCTTAATGGAAATCGTCTTGAGGTCATACTTCTTTCCGAATTCGAGGAGCTGCGGCAGGCGCGCCATCGTCCCGTCCTCGTTCATCACCTCCATCAGTGCGCCGGCTGGATATAGCCCTGCCATATTGCAAAGGTCGATGGCAGCCTCGGTATGTCCGCTTCGCCTCAGCACCCCGTTGTCCTGGGCATAAAGGGGGTTCACGTGTCCCGGCCTGCCGAAGGTAGACGGTTTCGACGCCGGGTCGGCAAGTGCCTTGATGGTCTCGGCGCGGTCGTGGGCGGAAACTCCCGTGGAGCATCCCTCGAGCTTGTCCACCGTCACGGTGAACGGCGTGCCGAGCATCGAGGTATTGTCGGTCACCTGGTGCGGGAGGTCGAGTTCCTGGCAGCGCGATATGGTAATCGGTGCGCAGAGCACTCCCCTGGCGTGTTTCAGCATGAAGTTCACCTTGTCGGCGTCAATCTTTTCGGCTGCGATGATGAGGTCGCCCTCGTTCTCGCGGTCTTCATCGTCAACAACGATTACGAATTTTCCGTTCTTGAAGTCCTCAATGGCTTCCTCTACAGTATTTAGCTTTAAACTTTCCATGTTTTGTTATTACTATATATTAATAAGTTGAAACGTCAAATCACATTTGAAACGTCTTTTTTATCCCCTGCTGCGTGTCTTGCCGTCAGGCGCGCGTCTTGTTTCCCTCCCCGTTTTCCGCGGCTATCTCGTCAAGCCTTTCACACATCAGCCTATTCGTTTCCACTATCTGCCGCATGTCGCGGTAGAGCCGCAGGCGGAACCTCCACATCCTGAAATAGAAGAATATCCCCACCGGCACTATCAGCGCCGCCGCCACGTTGAGCCATTTCCGCTCAAAGGGGCGCGTGTGCGACTTCACCATTATGACGGGGTAGCAGTTGAGAAGGTTTATCACCCTTCTGTCGCGCGTGTTGGCGAGGTCGGCTATCGTCTTTTCCATGCGCTCCCCTATCGCCTCCACGGCGTGGTCGGGCTGGAACTTGAAGAACACGTTGATGAAATTGGGCGGCGACTTGAGCCTGTGCGTCGCGGAGTATGCCGTCACGTCTTGGGTTATCCTCGCCAGGGCATCGCGGTCGGCGGCATAGTCGGGGTCTTCGATGATGACATCCTTCCTCGTCACGCTGCGCTTCACCCTCATGCCGAACATCTTCATCAGCATGCTGCGGTAGAGGTCCACGTTGAACACCACCGAGTCGTTGTTCGCCTTCACCGTGAAGAACACCGCCAGCGGCGCGAGCACCGCCGTTGCAATGCCCTTGCCGAACCATATCGCCCACATTCCGTCTCTCGACATCCTGTAGCCGGTGTTGTCGAGGATATAGAACACGATGAACACGAGCACGGAGATAATTACCGGCACTCCGAGTCCTCCCTTGCGGATGATGGCACCGAGGGGCGCGCCGATGAAGAAGAATATCACGCACGACAGGGCGAGCGTGAATTTGTTGATTGCCTCTATCTGGTGCTGCCGTATGGCGTTGTCGCCGTCTTTCGTTATCATCGACCTGAACTCCAGGTTTCCCACGGCGTTCTGCACGTCGGAAACGGCTCTGTTCACGGCCTCCAGTTTCTTGTCGGGCGACATGGCGGCATACTTGCCCATAACGTCAATCTTCCCCGCGGCGACCGCCTTGCTGATCCGCAGCGAGTCGGCCTTGCCTATCGCCTTGTAGCCGTACTGCATCGCACGGGCCTCGTTGTAGAACTGCCGTCCGATGCTGTCGTACATGTGGTTCAGGGAGTCTATGCCCTGGCTTATCTGCGAAAGGCTCTTTGTCTTGGCGTTGCCGGATATGGAACTGGCGTCGGCGAGACTGAAGTCGTTGTCGAAATCCAGCACGATTTTCTTCGAGACGAACGTCTCGCGCCTGTATGGCACACTGGCACTGCTGGTGAGGTCAGAGGACTTCATGTTCTCGAACCACTCGCCGCTATAGAGCGAAAGCACAAGGTGTTTCTTTTCCGCCGTGGACTGCAGCATGCCGGAGTCGGCAAGTATTATCGCCGCGTCTTCATAGCTCTGCGTCATGCGGTAAATCATTATGCCGTAGAGCTTTCCCGTCTCCAGGTCTTTCTTCTGCACATAGAGGTTGCAGTTCGGTATCCCGTCATAGAACACGCCTTCGGGGATTTCGAGTTCGGGACTTTTCTGCTTCATCGACATGAGGAGCTGCGCGAACTGTTTGTTGGAGCTAGGCGCCACCACGTCCTGGAAATAGAACGACACGCAGGTGATGAAGAGCGTAATGGCGATGAGCGACCGGAATGCCTGAAGCAATGATATTCCAGCCGCCTTTATCGCGGTAAGCTCGCTGCTCTCGCCAAGGTTTCCGAAGGTGATAAGGGCGGAGAGCAGGATGGCGAGGGGGAACGCCTGCGGCACGAGCATGAGGCTCATGTACCAGAAGAACTGTGCCAGCACCTCCATGGACAAGCCCTTGCCTATCAGGTCGTCGACATACCTCCACAGGAACTGCATCATCAGCACGAACTGGCAGATGAAGAATGTTCCCACGAAGAGCAGTCCGAACTGCTTGGCTATGAAGATATCTAATTTCTTAATTCTGAGCATTGCTGGGTGGCATGCACGGAGAGTTTCCCGTACGTTGCTGCAAAGATAGTGCAAAATGAAAAAACGGCAAAACAAAGACGCTAAAAACATCTTTATTTCGCCGTCGGCCACCTGTGCCTTTTATTTTCTTTTCCTGTTGGCGCGCTGCTGCCTGTATTTCGCCTTCTGCATCGCGGAGCCGCTGCCGTGGGCTCCCGTTACGTAGGCTTTCTTCTTGGCCTTTGTCTTCACCTTGCCGTCGCCGGAGTTGTTGGCGCGCGCCGGGCGGAACGTCATGCCGCCCTCTATAATCTGGTCGATGTCCATGCCTCGCGCGGGATTAGTGATGGAAGAGTCTCACTCCCGTGAACGCCATGGCAATGCCGTACTTGTCGCAGGTGTCTATCACATTGTCGTCGCGCACGGAACCGCCGGCCTGGGCTATGTATTCCACCCCGCTCTTGTGGGCTCGCTCTATGTTGTCGCCGAAGGGGAAGAAGGCGTCGCTGCCGAGCGCCACATTGGTATTCCGGGCTATCCATTCTTTCTTTTCCTCTGCGGTGAGCACTTCGGGCTTCTCGGTGAAGAACTGCTGCCATGTTCCGTCGGCGAGAACATCGTCGTGGTCTTCGCTGATATACACGTCGATGGTATTGTCGCGGTCGGCACGGCGTATTCCGGGCACGAAGGGCAGGTTCATCACCTTCGGGTGCTGGCGCAGCCACCAGATGTCCGCCTTGCTGCCGGCAAGACGGGTGCAGTGGATGCGGCTCTGCTGTCCGGCGCCGATGCCTATCGCCTGTCCGTCCTTCACGTAGCACACGGAGTTGCTCTGCGTGTACTTCAGCGTTATCAGACTTATCACGAGGTCGCGCTTGGCCTCATCGGTGAATGTCTTGTTCCGGGTGGGTATGTTTTCGAAGAGCTTCGGGTCGTTGAGGTCTATCTCGTTGCGCCCCTGCTCGAAGGTTATGCCGAACACCTGTTTGTGCTCCACAGGGGCTGGCTTGTATGCCGGGTCTATCTTTATCACGTTGTATGTGCCCTTGCGCTTGGCCCTCAGGATTTCCAAGGCCTCGTCGGTAAAGCCGGGCGCAATCACGCCGTCGCTCACCTCTCTCTTGAGGAGTGTTGCCGTTGCCGCGTCGCAGGTGTCGCTCAGAGCCACGAAGTCGCCGTAGGAACTCATGCGGTCGGCGCCCCTTGCCCTGGCATAGGCGCAGGCGATGGGCGAGAGTTCGATATTCACGTCGTCAACGAAATATATTTTCTTGAGCGTGTCGCTGAGCGGAAGGCCCACTGCCGCCCCTGCCGGCGAGACGTGCTTGAAGCTTGCCGCTGCGGGCAGTCCTGTGGCTTCTTTCAGTTCTTTCACTAACTGCCAGCTGTTCAGGGCATCAAGGAAATTGATGTAGCCGGGTCGTCCGTTAAGCACCTCGATGGGCAGTTCGCCTTCTTCCATAAAGATTCTCGAAGGCTTCTGGTTCGGATTGCATCCGTACTTTAACTGTAATTCTTTCATTGTCTTTTGTTGAATGATAATCTCTCTACCTCTGGCGCACATCATGCCCGCCGTCGTATTCCGCTGCAAATTTACCTTTTTTCCGCCACATTGCAAAGGCGGCGGCTACAAATAAAGGAGGAAGCCGTAAATTCACGCATATTGGCACACATGGTTTCGAATGGAAAAGCCATGGTAATATATACACACAATAAGTTTGATACAGAGCAAGCCTCCGGCTTTGGGTTTCATGTCGGAGATAACATTATAGGTATAGGCGTTTAGGGTACACCTGCAAAATGTTTTACAAATAAGACATTTGGAACACTTTGTTTTTTGTCTGATTTTAAGGAGCAGTGCTTTTCGGGGAGGAAACGATAGCTTTGCCCGGAGGAAACGATAGCTTTGCTCCCCGAAAAGCTATCGTTTTCGCCGAGGTTTTGGGGCATCGATTTTTAGGACACACCTATTGTGCTGATTATCAATATTTTGAATTCACCCTAAAAGAACAGCAAAATTCGGTTAAGATTTCCGCAAGTCCCATATCGGCAAAATGCGACATTTGGAACACTTTTCAAACATCGCACAATGGGCATACGACAAGTGTCGTACTGATTTTTTTACAAGAAAAATCACACGAGAGCGGGCTTCTTATTTGAGTCTAAAGACACGCCCAAAACAAAATCACGGACACACCGTTTCGGCGTTTTCGGCGAATTGTATTACCTTTGCCGCAAAAAATGACGGAATTCGAGAAAATGAGGAGCGGCATGCTCTACAATTTCGACGACGAGCGACTTCTCGCCCTCGTTGCCCATGCCAACGAACTTTGCGCGAGGCTCTCCAACATGACGGTGAACTCTCCCGGATACAGGGCTCTGATCGAGGAACTTGTGCCCGGCATCCCTGCCACATCCACCATCAACCCGCCGTTCCACTGCGACTACGGCAGCGGCATAAGGATGGGCGAACACTCGTTCATCAACTACGACGCGGTAATCCTCGACGGAGGCTTCGTCACCATCGGGTCGCACTGCAAAATCGGGCCGCGGTGCCAGTTCTACACCCCACAGCACCCCATCGACTACAAGGAGCGCGAGAAACCGCAGGAGACGTGCCACCCCATAACCATAGGCGACAACTGCTGGCTCGGCGGCGGCGTCATCGTATGCCCGGGAGTGACCATCGGGCCGCGCTGCATAATAGCCGCCGGCAGCGTGGTGACGCGTGACATCCCTGCCGACTCGCTCGCAGCCGGCAACCCTGCCGTGGTGAAACGCAAACTGCAATAGAATTTTCAAGAGCACGGCCTTTACTGCCGCCGATCCATTTTCAGTCCCACATCAGACACGCCGGGCAAGATTTCCCTCTTCATGTTGTGGCGAATGCTCACGTATATGGAATCGCCCTTGGCGAGACGCACCTCGCGCAACGGCAGGCGGTACTGGTATGCGCTCACGCCGCTCCCGAGGAAATTGCCGCGGCTGTCGGTCACCTGGCATTTCACAGTATCGGTCAGCGTTTCCCCCTTCGGGAAAATCTTCTGCTCCACGATGAAACTGATACTCATGAAAGGATAGGCAGACGTCATGCGCACGCCTATCTGCTGACTGTAGTCGCCGGAGGCTTCGGCCTTGGGAATGCGTAGTGTCAGCGTGTCGTTCTTCTCCCACCCCGAAACGGGGGTGTGGACGTATTGGTCAAAAACGGTGTCAGTGGCACACGAGGCGAGAATTGTCGCCGTCATGCCCACTGCCACCGTTATATATATAAATAAGGTGAATATACTTCTCCCCATCCTTATGCTTCCTTATCGTCGCCCTTTCTCGGTCCCGCAGGTTTGCGGTTCTGTCCGTTCTGCCCGTTCTGCCCGTTCTGCCCGTTCCTGCGGTTGCCGTTCCGCTGCTGGCGTGGCTGACGGCGGTTTTGAGCCTCACCATTATTGGTCTTGGGCTTCTCCTCTTTCGGCTTCTGCGCAGTTGCGCCTTCCGCCTGCTGCCCGTCCTTGGCGGGGCGTTCCTGCTGTGGCCTTGGCTTGCGCGGCTTGGCGTTTTTCTTCTTTTTCTTGGCTTTGTCAAACCGCGTCAGGCTCTCGCCTGCGAGCAGGTCTATCTGCTTGCTCTCTTCCTTCGGGGCATCGCCTCCGCCCAGCGAGTCGGGTTTCTCGCCGCGCTTGTTCATCTCAATAACCTCCATTGCCCTCTGGGCTGTGATGGTCTCGAGGTTGGCGGCAAGTCGCTTGTCGGTGGAATAGGTGACAAGTCCCGCCAGGATGTCGCTCTTGAACAGGTAGTAGTCTCCGTCTATCGTCTGCAGCACCACCTCGCGGCTCGGCAGCTTGCGGCTTGCCTCCATGTAGTTGTCCACTTCGTAGTTGAGGCAGCACTTCAGCTTGGCGCACATGCCGGCGAGTTTCTGCGGATTGAGCGAAATGTCCTGGAAGCGCGCCGCGCCGGTGCTTACCGACACGAAATTCTTCATCCATGTGGCACAGCACAGCTCTCGTCCGCAAGGTCCCGTTCCGCCGATGCGCCCCGCCTCCTGCCTGGCGCCGATCTGCTTCATCTCAATCCTCACGTGGAAGGTGTCGGCGAGCACCTTGATGAGCTGGCGGAAGTCCACGCGCTCGTCGGCTATATAATAGAATATCGCCTTGTTGCCGTCGCCCTGGTATTCCACGTCGCCGATTTTCATCTGCAGGTTCAGGTCCTTGGCTATCTGGCGGCTCTGTATCATGGTGCCGTGCTCGCGGCTCTTCGCCTCGCGCCATTTGTCGAGGTCCACCTGCTTGGCTATGCGGTAGACGCGCTTGATGTCGTCCATCGACTTGAGGTTGGCTTTCTTTATCTGCAGCTTCACGAGTTTTCCGGTGAGCGTAACCACTCCAATGTCGTGTCCCGGACTTGCCTCCACCGCCACCACGTCGCCCTTTTTCAGGTCGAGGGCATTGACGTTGTGGTAGTAGCCCTTGCGGGTGTTCTTGAACTGCACCTCCACCAGGTCGGTGCTCTCGGCGTTGCCGGGCACGTCGGCGAGCCAGTCGTAGGTGTTGAGCTGGCGGTCTTGCCTGCCGCATCCCCTGCGGCAGAGGCCGCGCGTGCATCCGTCACCCACGGTAAATTTCATATTCTTGAAATCCATATCTGTTTTCTTGTCCTTTTCTTTGCCTGCAGGCGCGGCGGAAACGCCTGTCCTACGGTCTCCGCCCGGCTTCTGCCGGCATCATGATGTATGTTGTATCTATTTCTTCAGCAGCAGGACTATCGTCTTGAGCGCAATGTCGAAGAACACGATTTTCGGGTTCGCGTTCTGCCCGATGTCGCGTATTCCCCTCTGGAACAGTTCCGACAGCTCCACCACGTTGGCTTCGTTTATGAACGGCGAGAATTTCCTCGAGAAATCCTCTTCCTCCGCCGTCATGTAGTTGAGTTCGGGATTGCGGAAATTATACACGAAGTTTTCCCTCGTCATGCGCATGAAATAGGCGAGCATCCTGCGCTGCTTCTCCCTGCCGTAGCCCACCACGGCATCGCTCCATTTCTTCAGGTCCTTTATCCGCCGGGAATAGGCGAGCCTCATGAGCATGATGAACATGTCGAGAAAGAGACGGTTCTCGTTACCGGCGTCGAGTTCCTTTATGGCAGCGAGCCAGTTGCCGTTGGCGGCGCGCGCTATCCTCTGCGCCACCTCGGGCGACAGGTACCGCTTTTCCTGCAGGGCCTTCTCCATCGTCGGCGTGCCGATGCGCTTCACGTCGATGCGCTGCGTGCGGCTGCGTATGGTCTCGAGCAGTTTTCCGGGCTCCTCGCACACCATTATGAACACTGTCTGGCTCGGCGGCTCTTCTATGAGCTTGAGCAGGCTGTTGGCGCATTCGCCCCTCATCCTCTCGGGCAGCCACATCACGCACACCTTGTAGCCTCCCTGGCTTGCCTTCAGACTGAGCTTGCGCGTGAGTGCCGCGCTCTCGCCCACTCCTATGGTGGCCTGCTGGTTCTCCGCGCCCATGGCGTCGAGCCACTGGTCTATGGTGAAATATGGTGTGGAGTTGATGAGCGTGTTCCACTCCTTTGCAAAGTCGTCGCTCTCCATCCTGTGGTCCGTACTGGTGCCCGGGGGCTTTATCACGGGGAACGAGAAAACGAGGTCGGGATGGGCGAGCTTCGAGAGCATCGCCTCGGCACTGCGCCTTCTCTCCGGCGACTGCTGCGGCAGGGCCTTGGCGGCTTCTGCCTGCAGGGGGTCGCTGTCGTCGCGCTCGCCGAGCAGGAACGAGGCAAACGCCGTGGCAAGCGCCAGCTTTCCGCTGCCGAGCGGCCCGCAGAGCAGCATGGCATGGGGCACGCGGCCCTCTGCCACCAGATGCAGCAACTGCCGCTTGGCTTCCTCCTGTCCTATTACCTCGCTGAATTTCATTTCCCTCGCTTCGCGCCGGCAACGAAGCCGGCGGTTGTTTTTGCAAACTTACTAATTTTTCATGACTTTTTCTTTCTTATTCCCGAAAAACCTGCGGACGTAACGTTTTTGGGGTGGATTTTTTGTCAAAACAAGTGGAATAAACGCTTGCTTTTGCGTTTTTTTGCATTGCGGCAATGCCGCCGTAGCCTGTTTTCGACAAATAATGTTACCTTTGCTCTTGAAAAACAAACCGGGCTGTTTCCGTCTTCAGGAACGCGCCGTTAATACTAACCTTATAAAAAAAACAACTACAATGGAACAAAACGAAAAGGGTAGCAGGGCCTACCTTATTTCTATCGTCATGGTGGCGGTGCTCGGCGGCCTGCTCTTCGGCTACGACACGGCTGTCATCTCGGGGGCGGAGAAGGGGCTGCAGGCTTTCTTCAAGGGCGCTTCCGACTTTGAGTACACCGACTTCATGCACGGCTTCACATCGTCGAGCGCGCTCATCGGCTGCATCGCGGGCAGCGCGCTGTCGGGACTGTTCGCCAGCCGCTTCGGGCGCAAGCGGTCGCTCATCTTTGCCGGCGTGTGCTTCTTCATCTCGGCATGGGGCTCGATGGAGCCGGAATCATATATCCTGCCGCAGGGGCAGGCTGACTGGACACTGCTCGTGGTGTTCAACTTCTACCGCGTGCTCGGCGGCATCGGCGTGGGCATGGCATCGGCAATATGCCCGATGTATATCGGCGAGATAGCGCCGAGCAACATCCGCGGAATGCTCGTCAGCTGGAACCAGTTTGCCATTATCTTCGGCCAGCTCGTGGTATACTTCGTCAATTTCATAATCCTCGGCTCACACGCCAACCCGCTCTACGACGCGGTGGGAGAGATAGCCAACTGGGCCGACTGCCAGTGGACGGTGGAGACGGGCTGGAGATACATGTTCGGCAGCGAGTGCGTGCCGGCGGGTCTCTTCACGCTGCTCATCTGCTTCGTGCCCGAAACGCCGCGCTACCTCGTGATGGTGGGACAGGACGACAAGGCGCGCGGCATACTGGCGCGCATCAACGGCGCGCACGTGGCGGACGAGATAATCCGAGACATCAAGGCGACCATCACGGTGAAGACCGAAAAGCTCTTCTCCTACGGTTTCCTGTGCATCTTCGTGGGTGTGATGCTCAGCGTGTTCCAGCAGGCCGTGGGTATCAACGCCGTGCTCTACTACGCCCCGCGCATCTTCCAGGACATGGGTATGGAGAACCCGATGGTGCAGACAGTGATAATGGGCGTGGTGAATATCTCGTTCACGCTCGTGGCGGTGTTCACCGTGGAGAAATTCGGGCGCAAGCCTCTGCTCATCTGGGGTTCGATAGGCATGGCTATTGGAGCCGCCGGCGTGGCGGTCACCTTCGGCAACCCGTCGCTCGGCACGGTGACGATGCTCAGCATCATGGTTTACAGCGCAAGCTTCATGTTCTCGTGGGGTCCCATCGCATGGGTGCTCATCGCCGAACTCTTCCCCAACACCATACGCGGAGCGGCGGTGGCAATAGCGGTGGCGTTCCAGTGGGTGTTCAACTTCATCGTCAGCTCCACCTTCGTGCCGATGTTCAACATGCACATCACCGAGGGCGACGACTTCGGACACTGGTTCACCTACGGCCTCTACGGCGTAATCTGCGTGGCGGCGGCAGTATTCGTATGGAAGCTCGTGCCCGAGACCAAGGGCAAGTCCCTGGAGGACATGTCGAAACTCTGGAGAAAGGAATAAGAAAAGAATAAGAAAAGAATAAGAAAAGAATAAGAAAAGAATAAGAAAGGAATAAGAAAGGAATATGGAAAAGGGCGGTCAGCAACTTGCAGACCGCCCTTTTTCATGTAGTGCATCGTACGACTGTCCGACGACCGTTTTATTTCACCTGTATCACGAGATACTTGCTCGTGCTCCAGAACAGCTGCGGATTGGTGATGCGCAGCACATACTGTTCCTTGGCGTCGGTGGCCAGGGTGTAGCTGCTCGACGGGTGCATGGTGAGCAGCTTTGCCGACTTGGAATACAGCTTTATCTCCTTGTCAATGCGTATGTCTATCTTGGTGAAGAAGTTGCGGTTGAAATTTCCCTGCAGCACCTTGCCCTTTACAAGCACATTCTGCGCCTTCAGCTCCTTCTTCGAACCGAAGGCAAACCATGCCGTGTTGAGCTGCTTGTCCTGCGAGTCGATGGTCTGCGACTTCTCCTCGGCGTCGTTCTTCAGCTCCGTCACGTCGGTATTCAAGGCTTCTATCGTGGCGTCAAGCTCCGAGATGTGTATGTCGCGGGCGTCCAGCTCGGCGCGCAGCTTCTGCAGCTGGGTGTCTTTTTCCTCCATCTGCCTCAGGAGGTTCTCCACCGTGCGCTTCAGTTCCGAACTCTTGAACGAGCTTTCGCGCATCTGCTGCTGCAGCTTGGCGATGAGCGACTTGTTGTCGTTCATGCGCTGCTGGATGAACCTGATGTTCTCGCGTATCTGCTCCTGCTTGTTCTCGCCTTCGCCGTCCTTGGCTATCGTCACGCGGTCCTCGGCCTTGTTGATGGCGCGGAAGCCTTCCTCCACGTCGTTGAGGATACCCATCATGTCGTTTATCTCGTTGTCACGCTGCTCTATAATCTTCTGCAACGAGTCATTCTGCACGGTGTTCACCTTGGGTTCTTCCACCTTGCCGTTCTTGCATGCGGCCATCGCCGCCACGCAAATTGCCGCTAACAGTATCTTCTTCATAACAGTAAACTGATATTAAAACTCGTGTATTTATGCCTGTTCTCCTTCTCCGGGACTGTCGTGGCGTTTCGACCTGCGGCACTTGCCGCCGCTGTCCTGCCGTTTCTCTTTCTCCAGCTCTTTCAGCTTCTTTTCGTCCGCCCCTTCCACAACGAGCACAAACTCGCCCTTGGGGGGTGTCTCCTCGAAATGCGCCGCCACCTCGCCAATTGTGCCGCGCACGCTCTCCTCATGAATCTTCGATATCTCGCGGCAGGCGCTCATCTGCCTGTCACGGCCGAAATATTCGGCAAACTGCCCGAGCGTCTTCACCACGCGGTAGGGCGACTCATAGAATATCATCGTGCGCGTCTCCGCGGCAAGTGCCTCCAGTCTTGTGGCGCGCCCTTTCTTCTGGGGCAGGAAGCCCTCAAACGTGAAGCGGTCGCAGGGCAGCCCCGACGACACAAGGGCCGGGACGAAGGCCGTGGCTCCCGGCAGGCACTGCACCGTCACGCCGGCGGCGGCTGCCTCGCGGGCAAGATAGAAACCGGGGTCGCTGATGCCCGGGGTGCCGGCGTCGCTGACGAGGGCTATGGTCTGACCGCCCAGCAGCCGCTCCACGATGCCGGCGGTGGTGCCGTGCTCGTTGAACTTGTGGTGGGCCGACAGCTGGTTCTTTATCCCGAAATGCTTGAACAGGATGCCCGACGTGCGCGTGTCCTCGGCAAGCACCATGTCCGCCTCCTTCAGGATGCGGATGGCGCGCAGCGTCATGTCCTCCATATTGCCGACAGGCGTCGGCACGATATACAATGTTCCCATACTATGCCACAAATGTAATGATATTAATCAGCAGGAGCAAAAAAACCAACGGTTTCTTTGCAATTTTTAAAACGTCTTTGTAATTTTGCGTCATTATGAACAACAATCTAGCAGGGGAGACACACCGCCCCGGAAGAATAGAAGTGGTGTGCGGCTCCATGTTCTCAGGAAAGACCGAAGAACTCATCAGGCGCATGAAGAGGGCGAAATTCGCAAAACAGAAAGTGGAGATTTTCAAGCCCGCACTCGACACGCGCTACTCCGAAATGGATGTGGTGAGCCACGACAGGAACACAATAACAAGCACTCCCGTAGATTCCTCCTCGGCCATCGCCCTGCTCTCGTCCGACATCGACGTGGTGGGCATCGACGAGGCGCAGTTCTTCGACGACGGACTGGTGGATGTCTGCAACACGCTGGCAAACAACGGCGTGAGGGTGATAATCGCCGGACTCGACATGGATTTCAAGGGCAAGCCCTTCGGGCCGATACCGGCGCTCTGCGCCATCGCCGACGAGGTGACCAAGGTTCACGCCATCTGCGTGAAATGCGGCGCGCTGGCGTATGTGAGCCACCGTCTCGTGGACAACGACAAGCGCGTTCTGCTCGGCGAACAGGCCGAATACGAGCCGCTGTGCCGCGAGTGCTACAAGAAGAGCCTCAACGAAGAGAAAAACACCGACAAGCAATAAAACCTTCGCCCATGCTGGAAAAAGAAATCACCTTCGACAAGTTCATACGAATGCTCGGCACCGCGCTCCTGGTGTGCGGAGTGCTCCTCATGCTCAACTACCTGAGCGGCGTGCTGCTGCCCTTCTTCGTGGCATGGCTGCTGGCATACCTGCTCTACCCCATCGTAAAGTTCGTGCAGTACAAGCTCCGCGTGCCCACGAGGGCACTGTCGATAATCGTCACGTTCATATTCATAATCGCCGTGATAACCGGCGTGTTCTACCTGCTCATACCGCCGATGATAGAACAGTTCGAGAAACTCGCCCACGTGGCTTCGCAATACATAAGGCAAAGCACCAACGGGGAGAGCTTCCAAGCCGTCATGCAGCAGTGGCTGCACCAGAACCGAGACACCGTGGAACAGATCTTCAGGCGCAAGGACGTGGCGGACGCCATAAAGTCGGCAATGCCCAAGTTCTTCAGCGTGCTCGGGCAGACGGCAAGCGTCGTGGTGAGCATCGTGGCGTCGCTCATCACCTTATTATATATGTTCTTCATCCTCCTCGACTACGAACACCTCACCACAAACTGGATAAAGATATTCCCCAAGAAGATACGCCCGTTCTGGCAGTCGCTCATGCAGGACGTGGAGAAGGAGCTGAACAACTACATCCGCGGACAGTCGCTCGTGGCACTCATTATGGGCATCCTCTTCTGCATCGGGTTCACCATCATCGACTTCCCCATGGCAATCGGCCTGGGCATCCTCATCGGCATAATGGACCTCGTGCCATACCTGCACACCTTCGCCCTCATCCCCACCCTCTTCCTCGCCCTGCTCAAGGCCGCCGACACGGGACAGAATTTCTGGGTCATCTTCGCCTCCGCCTTCGCCGTGTTCTGCGTGGTGCAGGTAATCATCGACATGGTCGTCACGCCGAAGGTGATGGGAAAGGCCATGGGCCTCAACCCCGCCATACTGCTCCTTGCACTCTCCGTGTGGGGTTCGCTGCTCGGCTTCATCGGTCTCATCATCGCGCTGCCCCTGACCACGATACTCATCGCCTACTACCAGCGCTACGTGACGAAAGAAAAGCCCGACGACACCGCACCGGCACAAACACCGGCTGCCAACGCACCGTCCAGCAAACAGACGGACTGACCAAAGCACCGTTTTGCCCACCTTATGCCCCTTGCCATAAGGCCTTATGGCAAGGGGCATACAATCGTACGGCAAGGGGCATACGACCTTACGGCAAGAGGTGTAAGACTGGCAAAGTACCGCTTTGCAGCGGAGAAACGGGCAGAAAACGCTATAGAAACCACGGTCTTTCCGTATAAAAAATATGGCAATTCTAAAAAAACGCCCCAAACATTTGGTCAGCCCGAATATTCTCCGTACCTTTGCACCGCTTACGAAGAAAGAGGCAGAAATCCATAAGAAATCAGTCCAATTTCTTTGATTAAGCATAACGGAGATCCGCTAGCTCAGTTGGTAGAGCACAACACTTTTAATGTTGGGGTCTTGGGTTCGAGCCCCAAGCGGATCACTCTCCCGACAGGCTTTAGACAAATACGGTTCGATTCGCTAGCTCAGCTGGTAGAGCACAACACTTTTAATGTTGGGGTCTTGGGTTCGAGCCCCAAGCGGAT
>CAVGJZ010000037.1:0-28942 GCA_963629785.1 Oscillibacter sp. MSJ-31
GTATGGGTATGGTGCTCGGTAACAAGAAGATGAAGGAGCGCGTTGAAGTTCTCCTTAACGAGGTTATCTCCGGCGATAAGGCATCTGATGACTACAAGGCTGCCGCCAAGGAGTGGATTGCCGCCAAGGACGACGCCGACGCTTCAAAGGTTGCTGCCGCCAAGCTCAAGCCGTTCATCGAGGAAGGCGCTAACGCAGGCTGCGAGGTTTGCAAGGAGCTGAAGACACTTGACCACTATCTCGTTAAGCGTTCACAGTGGATCATCGGTGGAGACGGTGCTTCATACGATATCGGCTACGGCGGTCTTGACCACGTTATCGCTTCCGGTGAGGACGTTAACCTGCTTGTACTCGATACCGAGGTTTACTCCAACACCGGTGGTCAGTCTTCAAAGGCCACTCCGCTCGGCGCAATCGCACAGTTCGCCGCAAGCGGCAAGCGTGTACGCAAGAAGGATCTCGGTATGATTGCCACAACATACGGCTACGTTTACGTGGCACAGGTGGCTATGGGTGCCGACAATGCCCAGTGTCTGAAGGCTATCCGCGAGGCAGAGGCATATCCCGGCCCGTCGCTCGTTATTGCATACGCTCCGTGTATCAACCATGGCCTTAAGATCAAGGGTGGCATGGGACGTAGCCAGGCTGAGGAGGCACGTGCCGTTGCCTGCGGTTACTGGCAGTTGTGGCGTTTCAATCCTGAGCTGGCCAAGGAGGGCAAGAATCCGTTCTCGCTCGACTCAAAGGAGCCGGATTGGAGCATGTTCCAGGATTACCTCATGCACGAGGTGCGCTTCATGTCTGTAAAGAAGGCGTTCCCCAACGAGGCCGACGAGCTCTTCGCCGCAACCGAGAGAATGGCCAAGCTTCGCTATGCAAGCTATATCCGCAAGTCAAAGGAAGACTGGTCTGAAGCTACGGAGGCTTAATCCGAAAATGAAACATAGGATGGCGCCGCTGGCGCAATCCCGTAAATAACCCTTGTCGGGGGAGGAGGCGATGATGTCTTCTCCCCCGATTTCTATTGTGTATGGCAGGGTTATGCTCTGCCGGCAATGAAAAAGCGGAAAAATGTAACAAAACAATTACAGGAAAATTCTTGCCGACACCGTTTTTTTTCTTACCTTTGCGCATGATAATCCAAGCCGGAACCCTAGTGTGTTCCGACTTTGTTTTTAAGAATATCGGTTATTAACTATAAAAAATGGACTGGCTAATAAATCTGTTTACAACTACTGACTCCATTGCGCATATAGTGCTGCTTTACGCTGTCGTTATCGCTTTGGGAGTTTATCTCGGGAAAATAAAGGTTGGAGGGATTTCCCTCGGAGTGACATTCGTGCTTTTTGCAGGAATTGCCGCAGGACACATCGGCTTTACCGCTCCGACGAATATACTGTCGTTTATGCAGGATTTCGGACTTATACTTTTCGTATTCATGATAGGACTTCAGGTGGGTCCGGGCTTCTTCGAGAGTTTCCGTAAAGGAGGTGTCACGCTGAACCTTCTCAGTGTGGCTATGATATTCTTGAATATCGCGGTAATGTTTGCCTGCTACTACATTTTCTTCGATACAAGTGACGTTAAGAACCTTCCGATGATGGTCGGCACGCTCTATGGCGCCGTGACCAATACCCCGGGTCTGGGAGCGGCCAACGAAGCCTTGACGACAGTGTTTTCCAATGGCAGTGTGCCGCAGATAGCAAGCGGCTATGCGTGTGCCTATCCGCTTGGAGTGCTTGGCATTATCGGTGCGACAATCGCCGTGAGGTATATTTGCCGCATAAAGCTGGACAAGGAAGAGCAGCAACTTGCACTTGAGGAAGAAGAGAATACGTCGGTCAAGCCACACATGATGCACCTGAAGGTGACCAACTCCTATTTGGAAGACCGCACGCTGGCACAGGTTCATGAGTTTCTGAACCGTGATTTTGTGTGTACGCGGATACTCCACGAGGGGCATGTCACTATGCCTACGGGCAGCAGCCGCCTTCATATCGGCGACCTGCTGTATGTGGTGTGTGCCGAAGATGACGCGGAGCCGATTATAGCCTTTATCGGTCCGGAAGTGGAGGTGGACTGGCAACAGCAGGACGAGCCGATGGTGAGCAAGAGGGTGCTTGTCACCGTTCCTTCCATAAACGGCAAGACGCTCGGACAGCTGCATTTCTCGAGTGTCTACGGGGTGAACGTGACGCGTGTCACCCGTCAGGGCATGGACCTTTTCGCAAGTCCCAGCCTTGCCCTGCAGGTGGGAGACCGCATTATGGTGGTGGGCCGCGAAGATGCCGTGAACCGCGTGGCTCATGTGATGGGCAATTCGATAAAGCGTCTTGAAGCTCCCAATATCGCCACGATATTTGTCGGTATCCTTGTCGGTATCCTGTTCGGCAGTTTTCCGTTTGCCGTTCATGGTATGCCGGTGCCGCTGAAGCTTGGTATAGCAGGCGGTCCGCTGATTATAGCCATCCTTATAGGACGGTACGGGTATAAGTTCCATCTCGTCACCTATACAACGACGAGTGCCAATATGATGCTCCGCGAGATAGGTCTGGCGTTGTTTCTGGCGAGTGTCGGCATAAAGGCGGGCAATGGTTTCTGGGATACCGTTGTGCAGGGCGACGGACTGAAATATGTATATACAGGATTCCTTATAACTGTAATACCGATACTTGTTATCGGCACAATCGCCCGTCTGAAGTACAAGTTCAATTATTTTACGATTATGGGAATGTTGGCAGGAACTTGCACAGACCCGCCAGCACTGGCATACGCCAACTCTGTTTGTTCAAAGGACGCTCCGGCTGTGGGCTATTCCACCGTATATCCGTTGAGTATGTTCCTGAGGATATTCACAGCGCAGATTATAGTTTTGTTCTTCTGCGGAGCTTAACGACATCATGTAAACATTAACTTATATAATAATAGTATGAAAAAGGTAGGATTGGCATTGTTCGCCGCCCTTTTGTCTTCACTCTCCGTTTTCGGACAAGGTTCCAGGAACATCAAGATAAACGAGGTGATGACAAACAACACGGCGAGCATTGTTGACGAGTACGGAAGGTATCACGCCTGGCTCGAACTTTCGAACATCGCGTACTCGTCTTACAATGTGCGCGGTATGTATATCACTACAGACCGTAGGGTTCTCAACAAATCACTGAGCGTGCCGCAGCGTGTGGCGATGATGAGCACCATACCCAGTGGCGACGACCGCACCATGCTCACGGCGCGGAAGCATCTGATACTCTATTTCAACGGCAAACCGGTTGAAGGTATGCAGCATCTTGATGTAAGGGCGGAAAGTGGAAAACCGCTTTGGGTGGCTCTCTACGACGGAAATGGTGTAGACCTGATAGACTCTGTTTCGGTGCCCGCTCTTGCTCCCAATCTGTCGTATGCGAGAGTGAAGGACGGTGCGGCGAAGTGGACTGTAAAGACTGCAGAGGAGGTGACGCCCGGTTCAAACAATTATATCCAGACAGGAGAGTCGAAAATTTCCAAACTCAAGAGGGAAGACCCGCACGGCTTCGGCATTTCCATACTTTCCATGGGCATTGTGTTCTTTTGTCTTGCCTTGCTTTACGTGTTCTTCCGTCTGCTCGGCATTTTCATGGCACACAAGCAGTCGCTGAAGAAAGCAAAGAACATACCGCCGGTCAATGTGGCGGTGAAGGCAGGTGAGAAACTCGCCGAGACAGGACACAAGACAAAGGTAATCCTGAAAGACGGCATCAAGACCGCGGGTATCGACAAGGAAGTATATATCGCCGTGATTTCAATGGCTCTCAAACAGTATCAGGACAATGTGCATGACACCGAGAGCAACATCATCACCATTAAGGAGCGTGACACGCTATGGAACGCACCGTTTGACGGAAACCGTATCTAACAGCTGCGTTTTTGCAGGAAACAAAAAAATAACCGGGCGTGGAATTTTCGTGACACGCCTAAAATAAAGGAAAATACAATGAACAAGTATCAGTATAAAGTACAGGGAGTAGACTATGACGTGGAAATAGTCGATGTGAACGGCAATATAGCCAATGTAACCGTAAACGGCATTAATTTCGAGGTGGAGATGAAGGAACCGATAAAGGCGTCGCAGATGCCCAAGCGCCCGTCGGTCAAACCGGCAGCCCCGGCCCCGAAACCCGTAGCGGCTGCGGCTTCAAGTGCTCCGCAAGCCCCGGCTCCTTCTGTGGGTGCAGGAACGAAGGTTACTGCACCTCTGCCAGGCACGATAACAGAGGTAAAGGTGAAGGTAGGTGACACTGTGAAGAACGGCGACACTGTGGTAGTCCTTGAGGCAATGAAGATGCAGAACAATATAGAGGCGGAGTGTGACGGGACAGTCACTTCCGTGCTTGTGAACACCGGCGATACCGTGATGGAAGGCGCTGCCCTAATAACAATCGGATAAAATTACTGTACTATGAATATTATGGATTTTATCGTCAGCAATTTCAATGAGTTCCTTACCTACACAGGCTTCGCCAACGCCACGGTAGGAAACCTCATTATGATTGTGGTCGGCATGTTCTTTATATGGCTGGCCATAAAGAAAGATTTCGAACCCTTGCTCCTTGTGCCAATCGGTCTGGGTATCGTGTTGGGCAATATACCTTTCCGTGCGGATGCCGGACTCGAAATCGGACTGTATGAAGACAACTCCGTGTTGAACATCTTCTATCAAGGCGTGAGACAGGGCTGGTATCCACCGCTGGTATTTCTCGGTATCGGTGCTATGACTGATTTCTCCGCCCTGATAAGCAATCCCAAACTCATCCTTATCGGTGCCGCGGCGCAGTTCGGCATCTTCGGGGCGTATATGATAGCCCTTGCCTTGGGCTTTGAGCCGAATCAGGCGGCAGGCATTGCCATCATCGGCGGCGCTGACGGACCGACTGCCATTTTCCTCTCTTCCAAGCTCAGCCCTAACCTGATGGGAGCGATTGCCGTGTGCGCATATTCCTACATGGCATTGGTTCCCGTGATACAGCCGCCGTTGATGCGTCTGCTCACTACCAAGAAGGAACGTCTCATCCGTATGCAGCCGGCGCGCCGCGTGAGCCAGACGGAACGAATACTGTTCCCGATTATCGGATTGCTCCTCACAACGTTCATCGTGCCTTCCGGACTTCCGCTCCTCGGTATGTTGTTCTTTGGCAACCTGCTCAAGGAGTCCGGCAAAACAACACGTCTGGCAAAGACTGCGGGCAGTGCGCTGAACGATATTATCGTGATGCTGCTTGGACTTACTGTAGGATGTTCTACACAGGCCAGCGAGTTCCTTACGCTGAACACTGTGTTTATATTCCTTTTGGGAGCTTTCGCTTTCATAATTGCCAGTGCTACCGGAATACTGTTCGTCAAGTTCATGAATCTCTTCCTGCCGAAGAGCAAGAAAATCAATCCGCTCATAGGTAACGCCGGAGTGAGTGCAGTTCCTATGAGCGCGCGAATCTCTAACAATCTCGGACTGGAGTACGACCGCCATAATTTCCTCCTTATGCACGCCATGGGACCCAATGTGGCAGGAGTTATCGGGTCTGCCGTTGCAGCCGGAGCATTGCTGGGCTTCTTGTCGTAAGTAATACGGGGAGAAAGTCAAAGAATAATGGGCCGGGGGTCAAGATACTGGGAAATGTTTCCTGCCAGTCTTGAATCCCCGGCTTGTTTTTTAGGATTTTGTTTTTCCGCACTTTCTTATTTTTTGAAAATCCTGTGCTTTTCCTGTCCTCCCTATTGTGTACCTCGCAAATTATATTTATTTTTGCAGACACCTATATGTAAAAACGCAAAATCGGAATTATAAAAAGAATAAAAATATGATAGACGTAAAACAGACGCTTAACGACAGCGCAGAGAAAATGGAAATGGCGGCTCTCTATTTGGAAGAAGAGCTGAACAGGATACGCGCGGGACGCGCCAATGTGGCGATTCTCGATTGCGTGAGGGTTGAGTCATACGGGTCTAAAGTTCCCCTGAATCAGGTTGCCAGTGTGTCGGTGCCGGATGCGCGCACCATAGCCATCAAGCCGTGGGACAAGAAGATGATCCGCGACATAGAAAAGGCAATCATGGACTCGGAAGTGGGTATTACGCCCGAGAACAACGGCGAGATAATCCGTCTCGGTATTCCGCAGCCCACAGAGGAGCGTCGTAAGGAGCTTGCAAAGCAGTGCAACAAGATCGGAGAGAAGGTGAAGGTGCAGGTGAGAAACGTCCGCTCGGAAATCAAGGACAAGCTGAAGAAGGCTGTCAAGGACGGTCTTTCGGAAGACAACGAGAAGGATGCCGAGAATGAACTTCAGAAGATACATGACAAGTATATCAAGAAGATAGACGATCTGCTCGCAGCCAAAAACAAGGAAATAATGACGGTGTAAGCATCGCCGAAAAAACAAAAACCGCCCCGGACACAGTAGTCGGGGCGTTTTTTTTTGTATTCAGAATGTCTGAATTCGACAGAATACTATTTTTTCTCCTTTAGCAAATCCCTTATTTCAGTGAGCAGTTTCTCTTCGGCGGAAGGTGCCGGTTCTGACACTTGTGCTTCTTCCTTTTGGTCTTCCTTCTTCCTGGCAAGGCGGTTGATGCCCTTGACAAGGAGGAATACGCAGAAAGCAATCACGACGAAGTCGAACATGGTCTGCAGGAAATTGCCGTAATTTATCGCTACCGGTTCCAACTTTTCCACTCCGAGGTCAATCTGGGGCAGGGTGAATTTCAGGTCGGTGAATTTGACTCCTCCGATGAGCCAGCCGATAGGCGGCATGATGATGTCGTCCACGATGGAAGAAACGATTTTGCCGAAGGCACCGCCGATAATGACACCGACAGCCATATCGACAGCGTTTCCTTTAATGGCGAACTCTTTGAATTCGCTTGCGAATTTTCCCATAAGTGTATTTTTTTTTGTATTATTTAATAGAATTTGTTTGTGCAAATATAGGGATTTTTTTGTAACTTTGCGGTCGGAAACGGGAGAAAAATTCTCTGTGGGGGATTGGAAGCCCTTTTGCCAAGGAACAACGATTTTGGCAGGTTTGCGGAAATGCCTTGATTGTTTTCAGCGAAAAGCGTGTAATTCAAAAAGGAAAAATTTTATTTTAACTAAAAATAAACAAAACAATGATTAAAATTGGTATTAACGGATTTGGCCGTATCGGTCGTTTCGTGTTCCGTTCTACAGTTGAGGCTGAGAACGCAAAGGAAGTACAGGTAGTAGCTATCAATGATTTGTGCCCGGTTGACTACATGGCTTATATGCTGAAGTATGACACTATGCACGGACAGTTTGACGGCACTATCGAAGCTGACGTTGAGAAGAGCGAGCTGATCGTAAACGGTAACCACATTCGTGTTACTGCAGAACGTGACCCCGAGAACCTGAAGTGGGACGAGGTTGGCGCAGAGTACGTGGTTGAGTCTACAGGTTTGTTCCTCGCTATGGACAAGGCAGAGAAGCACCTCAAGGCCGGCGCCAAGTACGTTGTTCTCTCCGCTCCTTCAAAGAAGGGCGAGGACGGCCGTCAGGCTGACATGTTCGTATGCGGTGTAAACACTGATACATACGCTGGACAGAAGATTGTTTCAAACGCTTCTTGCACAACAAACTGCTTGGCTCCTATTGCCAAGGTTCTGAATGACAATTTCGGTATCGAGACAGGTCTTATGACTACTGTTCACTCTACAACTGCTACTCAGAAGACTGTTGACGGTCCTTCAATGAAGGACTGGCGTGGCGGCCGCGCTGCTGCCGGCAACATCATTCCTTCTTCAACAGGTGCTGCAAAGGCTGTAGGCAAGGTTATCCCTGAACTGAACGGCAAGCTGACAGGTATCTCTATGCGTGTTCCTACATTGGACGTTTCTGTAGTAGACCTGACTGTGAACCTGAAGAAGCCTGCAACTAAGGAGGCTATCTGCAACGCCATGAAGGCTGCTTCAGAGGGCGAGCTGAAGGGTGTACTCGGCTACACAGAGGATGCTGTGGTTTCATCTGATTTCCTTGGTTGCCCGCTGACATCAATCTTCGACGCTAACGCTGGCGTTTACCTCACAGACAACTTCGTTAAGGTTGTTTCTTGGTATGACAACGAGATTGGTTACTCACACAAGGTGGTAGACCTCATCAAGATTATGAAGAAGCACAATGGTTAATCACGGAATTGATTGACATTTGATATAAAAAGGACCGTCCGGCTTTGCCGTGCGGTCTTTTTTATTTAATTTTGCCGAAGAAATATCGAAAAAAGGGGGTTATGATGTGTGACATACCGATGATAACCATTCTCGGGCCAACGGCAAGCGGAAAGACAGACATTGCTGTCCGTCTTTGCCAAATCGTCGGTGCGGAGATTATCAGTGCCGATTCCAGGCAGGTTTACAGGCGGATGGATATCGGCACGGGCAAGGATTTGGCGGATTACACTGTGAATGGCGAGACTGTGCCTTATCATTTGATAGACATAGCGGAGCCAGGAGAGAAATACAACCTTTTCGAATACCAGAAGGATTTTCTTGACGCTTATAATGATATACGGCGAAGAAAGAAAAACGTGGTGCTTTGTGGTGGAACGGGACTTTACATAGAGTCCGTGCTCAAGGGATACCGTCTTATACCGGTGGCGGAAGACAGAGAACTGCGGAGAAACCTTGAGGGGAAATCCCTGAAAGAACTGGCTGCGATGCTTGAGGAGCTGAAGAGGGAAAACCACTCCAATATGCACAACACCACGGATGTGGACACGCCGAAGCGTGCCATAAGGGCTATAGAGATTGAACAGGCATACAAACGTATGCCGGTGGAGGAGCGCATATTTCCTAAAATCGACAATATTATAATTGGCGTGGATATAAGCCGTGAACTGAGACGGGAGAAAATCTCACGACGGCTCAGGCAAAGGCTTGACGAGGGGATGGTTGACGAAGTGAGGGGACTGATTGACTCCGGCGTTAGTCCGGAAAACCTGATATATTACGGGCTGGAATATAAGTTCGTGACAGAGTATCTGATAGGAAAAACCTCCTATGCGGATATGGTGCGGTCGCTAGAGACTGCAATACACCAGTTCGCCAAACGGCAGATGACATGGTTCCGCGGCATGGAGCGGCGGGGGATGAGCATAAACTGGATAGACGCTTCGAAGCCGATGACGGCAAAGCTCGAAGATATAAAAGTTATCATTGAAAACAACAGAAACAAAATACAAGAATGACAGACCAAACACGTTGGGGAATTGTTTACTGCCCCAGAAAGAGCCTCCTTTCCAGCCCGTCGCAAAGGTGGAACAAAATCGCCAGGTGCTTGAAAGCTAATGGTATAGCCTATGATTTTGTTCAGAGCGAGAACAGCGGCAGTGTGATGCGGCTGGTAAAAATGATGATTGCTAACGGTTACAGGACGATTGTTATAGCCGGAGGCGACTCCGCATTGAATGATGCAGTAAACTGCCTGATGGAGGCAGACAAGGAAACAAGGGAGGCTATTGCACTCGGTGTTATTCCCAACGGGCTGATGAATGATTTCTCGCGTTACTGGGGGTTTAGGGAAGGCGATGTGGCGCAGACTGTGAAGTGGCTGAAGGAAAGGCGGATAAGAAAAATAGACCTTGGCTGTATAAGGTACACTAACAAGGACGGTGAAAAATGCCGCCGGTATTTCCTCAACTGTGTTAATATAGGACTGCTTTCGGCGGTGATGAACCTAAGGAAGCAAACGCGCAAGCTGTTTGGCTCGCGTACATTGTCGTTTGTCACTTCAATGGCACTCATGGTGTTCCAGCGTTTGGAATACAAGATGCACCTTAGGATAAACAATGAAACGGTGAAGCGCAAAATAATGACCGTATGCGTGGGAAATGCCGAAGGTTACGGACAAACCCCCAACGCAGTGCCGTACAACGGTATGCTGGATGTGTCGGTGGTGTACCACCCCGAGATGGCACAGCTTTTTGAGGGGTTCTATCTTCTGGCCACAGGCAAGTTCCTTAACCATAGGAGCGTGCATCCTTACCGTACGCAAAAGGTGGAAGTCTGCGACACGTCAAAGGCTCTCGTGTCCGTTGACGGGCGACTTATAAAGACCCCATGCGGCAGCTATTCCATTGAGGTGGAGCAGGAGGTGGTGAATTTCATGATACCGGAGTGATTCTCTATTCGTTCTCCGATATGGACCTTAGCTCGTCTTCGTTGAGCACTTTTATTTTTCTGCCGTCTATCGTGATTATTTTCTCGTTGGCGAATGCCGACAGGGTTCTTATGGCGTTGCTTGTCGTCATGTTCGACATATTGGCAAGTTCCTCGCGGCTCAAGTATATGCTGAGGGTATAGCCGTCCTTCTCCAGCCCGTAGCGTTCTTTGAGTGTCAGGATAGATTCGGCAAGTCTACCGCGTATGTGTTTTTGTGTCAGGTTGATTGTGCGGCAGTCGGATTTTCCGAGCTCTACGGCAAGCTGGCGTACCAGTTCCATACTCACGTGGTTGTTGCTGTTCATCAGTCTCACGACCAACTCCATCGGTATGGAGGCGACGACGGAATGCTCAAAGGCTATTGCCGAAGTGAGGTAGTCGTCGTTGGCGAAATATGCTCTGAAACTGAACATTTCATTGGGGCGTATTGTACGTAGGATTTGGTCTCTTCCGTTGATTCCGTTCTTGCAAATCTTCACCTTGCCGTTAACAAGGCATTTTATGCAAGTGGGTATTTCGTTCTCTTTGTAGATATATTCGTTCTTGTCAAAAAAATCTACAGTAAGACACTCCGAAATCTCCCGCTTCTCTTCTTCGGTGAGGGGATTCCAAATGTCAAATATGATATTTTCGATTTCTTCCTTTGTTATCGCGTTGTTCCCTGCCATTATCAGCTATACAATCTTAACGTGTGCAAGGCGGTGTCGTGTTTTCCGCCGTAGAGTGTCGTGTCGCGGTCGAACTGGCTGCAAAAGTACAAATTTTATTCCTAAAAATATTCCGCGGATTTGATTTTATGCCCAAAAACGCCAATATTTCCGCAGGTTTCAAAAAAAAACAGGATAATTTTTGTCTACTGACAAATTATTGCTATTTTTGGAGTGCCTAACGATTGTAATACTATAAACACACAGTTGTTGTGGCTGTTTTCTGTGGAATATTAACACCTTAATAAAATATTATGAGCTATCTCAGATTTGAAAGAAGTCTTATGACCAATTTGGAAGAGTCGCTCTCAAGGGAACTGCTGCGTACAAACCGTTCCGGCGCGTATTCGTGTTCTACCATTGTGGACTGCAACACGCGCAAGTACCACGGCTTGTTGGTCGTACCCGTTCCTGAGATTGACGACACCAATCACGTGCTGCTGTCCTCGCTTGACGCGACGGTAGTCCAGCATGGTGCGGAGTTCAATCTAGGGCTTCACAAGTACAATGGCAATAACTACAGCCCCAACGGACATAAATATATCCGTGAGTTTAACTGTGACAGTGTGCCGACCACGATTTACCGCGTGGGGGGCGTGATCCTGAAGAAGGAAGTGGTGTTCCAGCATTACGAGGACCGTATCTTGCTGCGCTACACCCTGCTTGACGCCCACAGTACCACGTCGCTGCGCTTCCGCCCGTTTCTGGCATTTAGAAGCGTGAGGCAGTTTACGCATGAGAATACTACTGCCAGCCGCGACTACGAGACTGTGGACAACGGTATCCGCACGAAGATGTACGAAGGTTATCCTTACCTCTATATGCAGCTTAGCAAAAAGAACGATTTTGTATTCCATCCCGACTGGTACAGGGGTATAGAATATCCCAAAGAACAGGAGAGGGGGTATGCCTCGAACGAAGACCTCTATGTTCCGGGATACTTTGAACTGGACGTTGAAAAAGGTGAAAGCGTGGTGTTCGCTGCCTCCACGTCTGAGATTGACACCGCCGGACTGTGCGATCTTTTCCAAAAAGAGGTGGAAAACCGTAACCCGCGCGACAATTTCTTCCATTGTCTTGTCAATGCGGCGCATCAGTTTCATAACGACAAGAACGGGACTGAACACTATATACTTTCCGGCTATCCGTGGTTCAAGTGCCGCGCCCGCGATACCTTCGTCTCGCTGCCGGGATTGACGCTTTCAATCGACGAGAGCGAATATTTCGAGAAAGTAATGGCTACGGCAGAGAAAGGCTACCGTGAGTTTATGGACGGAAAGTCTCTCACTGTAGATATAAGCGAGATAGACCAGCCCGACGTGCCGCTTTGGGCGATATGGGCGGTGCAGCAGTACGCAAAGGTCGTCGGTGACGAGAAGTGCTGGGAAAGATACGGCGCATTTGTTACCGACGCTATGGAATATATTGTCAGTGGAAAGCACCCCAATGTGAAGCTGAGCGACAACGGACTTCTCTATGTCGAAGCCAACGGAAAGGTGATGACATGGATGAACTCAACTGTGAACGGCAAACCGGTTACCCCGCGCAGCGGATTTATAGTGGAGGTGAACTCGCTCTTCTACAACGCACTGATGTTCTGCCGCAAATTTGTGGACCTCGGCGACGACGAGGCCAAAAAGGACGCTCTTGCGAAGATGACAGAGAAATGCCGGGAGGCGTTCGTTGCCACATTCCTTAACGACTGTGGGTATCTCTTTGATTATGTGGACGGTAATATGATGGACTGGAGTGTAAGGCCGAACATGATATTCGCCGTTGCGCTTGACTATTCCCCACTGACGCAAGAGCAGCGTAAGGGGGTGCTCGACATCTGTACGAGGGAGCTTCTCACGCCGAAGGGATTGCGCACACTATCGCCTAAGAGCGGTGGCTACAACCCCATTTGCGAGGGACAGCAGCTACAGCGCGACCTGGCTTATCACCAAGGCACCGCATGGCCCTGGCTTGGCAGCTTCTATCTGGAGGCCTGTCTCAAGATTTACCGCCGTACGAGGCTCAGCTTCATTGAAAGGCAAATGGTCGGGTATGAAGACGAGATGCAGACAAACTGCCTTGGGACACTACCTGAGATGTTCGACGGCAATCCGCCGTTCAAGGCGCGCGGGGCAATATCTTTTGCCATGAACGTGGGCGAGACGCTGCGCACTTTGAGCTTAGTAGAAAAATATACGTATTTGATATAAGGAGGGCAACAGTATGAAAGTTTTAATGTTTGGCTGGGAGTATCCTCCTCATGTATATGGCGGACTGGCAACGGCCAATTTCGGTATAACCCAAGGACTTCACGCTCAGGGAGACGTGGATATAACGTTATGTCTGCCAAGACCGTTTGGCGACGAAGACCACACGGCTGCAAAAATCGTGGCGATGAACTGCGTGCCGATAGCATGGCGGAACGTGGACTATGACTATGTGAAGAACAGAATCGGCAACGTGATGGAACCTGATTATTATTTCCGTTTGCGCGACCATCTCTATGCAGATTTCAATTATATGCACGTGAACGACCTCGGCTGCATGGAGTTCGCGGGCGGGTATCCGTCAAATCTCCATGACGAGATAAACAACTATTCCATAATAGCGGGTGTCGTTGCGCGCACAGAGGATTTCGACATCATCCACGCCCATGACTGGCTCACGTTCCCGGCTGGCATCCATGCCAAGAGGGTGAGCGGCAAACCGCTTTGCATCCACGTCCACGCTACCGACTTCGACCGTAGCCGCGGAAAGGTGAACCCCACCGTGTATTCCATAGAGAAAGACGGCATGGACAACGCCGACTGTATCATGTGCGTGTCGGAACTCACCCGTCAGACGGTGATAAACCAGTATCACCAGGATCCCAGAAAGTGTTTCGCAATGCACAATGCCGTGTATCCCCTGAAGCAGGAACTGCAGGACATACCACGGCCGGACCACACCGACAAGGAGAAGATTGTCACGTTCCTCGGGCGAATAACGATGCAGAAGGGACCGGAGTATTTTGTGGAGGCAGCCAATATGGTTCTCCACCGCACGCGTAATGTGAGGTTCTGCATGGCAGGCAGCGGTGACATGATGGACCAGATGATTTACCTCGCCGCAGAGAGAGGCATTGCCGACCGGTTCCATTTTCCAGGATTTATGAGGGGAAAACAGGTGTATGAGTGTCTGAAGAACTCGGATGTCTACGTTATGCCTTCCGTCAGCGAGCCGTTTGGCATTTCGCCGCTTGAAGCGATGCAGTGCGGCACGCCTACGATAATCTCAAGACAAAGCGGATGTGGGGAAATACTGACAAACTGCATAAAGGTGGACTATTGGGACATTCATGCCCTGGCCGACGCCATATATTCCATCTGCCACAACGACAGCCTTTTCCGTTTTCTTCAGGAAGAGGGAAAGAAGGAGGTGGATCAGATAACATGGGAGAAAGTGGGGGAGAGGATTAAGAAACTCTACGAAATGCAGCTTTCAAGGTAGCAACCTGAATTCCATAACACGACAATAACAAAAAATCTAAATAACGATGAAAACAATTTGCTTGTATTTTGAGATACACCAGATAATACATCTGAAGAGATACCGCTTCTTCGATATCGGTACCGACCACTACTATTATGACGACTACGAGAATGACCGCAGCATCGGCGACATTGCGGAGCGTTCCTATATGCCCGCCCTCAATGCCTTTCTCGACATGATAAAGGAACACGGCAATTATTTCAAGGTTGCCTTTTCTCTTTCGGGCGTCGGCATCGAGCAACTGGAGATGCACGCTCCGCAGGTACTTTCAAAACTCCAGGAGCTTAACGATACTGGTTGTGTGGAATTCCTCGCCGAGCCGTATTCCCACGGTTTGTCATCGCTTGCCAATGAGGAATGTTTCGAGGCGGATGTCAGAAAGCAGATGGCCAAGATGGAGGAATATTTCGGAAAGAAACCTACTGTGTTGCGCAATTCCTCGCTCATATACAGCGACGAAATAGGCAACGTGGCTGCGTCGATGGGCTTCAAGGGCATGCTTACTGAGGGCGCAAAGCATGTGTTGGGATGGAAATCTCCACACTATGTTTATAATTGCTGTATGGCTCCCAACCTCAAGCTTCTTCTGCGCGATGTGGAGCTGAGCGATGATATCAGCCTGCGTTTCAATAACAGCGACTGGCCGGAGTATCCTCTTTTTGCCGACAACTACATTAATAAAATTTGTTCCTTGCCTGACGACGAGCAGGTTATAAATATTTTCATGGAGCTCTTGGCTCTCGGCATTTCGCAACCGTTGTCGTCAAATATCCTCGAGTTTATCAAGGCCCTGCCGCGTTGTGCGAAGCAGCGGGGGATAACGTTCTCCACACCGTCGGAGATTTGCGGCAAGATGAAGAGTGTGGGCGACCTTTACGTTCCAGACACATTGTCGTGGGTTGATGAAGAGCGCGACGTGAGCTGCTGGCTGGGCAACCCCATGCAGAGGGAAGCCTTCAACAAGCTCTACAGCATTGCGGATAGGGTGCGTATTGCGAACGATTCCCGTATTAACCAAGACTGGGACTACCTACAGGCGAGCAACAATTTCCGCTTTATGACGACGAAGCCGTCAAACGTGGGGCTTGACCGTGGCATATACAGTTCACCGTTCGACGCCTTTACCAACTACATGAATATTCTTGGTGACTTCATCAACAGGGTGAACTCTCTTTATCCCGAGGAAATCGATAATGACGAGCTTGACTCTCTCATTACGACAATCAAGAACCAAGGCGATGAGATAACGATGAAGGATAACGAAATCGTGCGTCTGAAGGCTAAGGTTGAGAAATTGCAGACTGAAGAAGATAAATTGAAGAGCAAACTTGAAAAATATGCTGAAAAGAAAAAGTATGCTGCAAAAAAAACGGAGCAGAAGAAATCTGTGGTGAAGAAAGAGCAGGCAAAGGCTGTTGAAGACGAAACGATTCAGAAATGATACTACGGTATTGATTAATTGAATAGAAAAGGCTTGGCGCATAGTTTACGCCAAGCCTTTTTGTCAATTGCCGTTCGCTGAACTAAAAGTTCTTGTCGTCGAGAATCTCAAAGCCGCAGTATGGTACCAGGGCTTTGGGCACACGTACACCCTCGGGTGTCTGGTTGTTTTCGATGATGGCGGCAACGATACGTGGAAGAGCCAAAGCGGAACCGTTCAGTGTGTGGCAAAGCTCTGTCTTCTTTGTGGCGGCATTGCGGTAACGGCATTTCAGACGGTTTGCCTGATAGCTCTCGAAATTGCTTACGGAAGAGACCTCCAGCCATTTTTTCTGGGCTGCACTCCACACTTCAAAATCATAGCAGATGGAAGAGGTGAAGCTCATGTCGCCGCCACAAAGACGGAGGATGTGGTAGGGCAGCTCCAGTTTCACGAGAAGACTTTCCACGTGGTCGAGCATCTCCTTGAGGGATTCGTATGAATGTTCCGGCTTGTCGATGCGCACGATTTCCACTTTGTCAAACTGGTGCAGACGGTTCAGTCCGCGCACGTCTTTGCCGTATGAGCCGGCCTCGCGGCGGAAACATGCCGAGTAGGCGCAACGCTTGATTGGCAGTACACTCTCGTCAAGGATGACGTCGCGGAATATGTTTGTTACGGGCACCTCTGCCGTTGGTATGAGGTACAGGTTGTCCATATTGGCGTGGTACATCTGTCCCTCTTTGTCGGGGAGCTGTCCGGTGCCGTAGCCCGAAGCCTCGTTCACCACATAAGGCGGCTGCACTTCGAGGTATCCGCTCTTGCGTGCCTCTTCCAGGAAGAATGCCTCGAGGGCGCGCTGCAGACGGGCCATCTTGCCGATATAGAAGGGGAAACCAGCCCCCGTCACTTTTACTCCGAGGTCGAAGTCGATGAGGTTGAATTTCTTGCAAATGTCCCAATGGCACTGGGCATCCTCAGGCAGGTCGGGCATAACTCCGCCTTCCTTCACCACAACGTTGTCCGAGGCATCCTTGCCCTCCGGCACGTCATCGTTGGGGATGTTTGGTATGGAACAGAGCAGTGTCGTAAGCTTCTGCTGTATGTCGTTGAGCTCGTGTTCAAGGAGTTTCGATTCTTCTTTGAGCACAGCCACGCTCTCTTTGATATTGTCAGCCTCTTCTTTCTTTCCCTCTTTCATCAAGGCACCTATCTGGGCCGCCTTTTTCTTTCCTTCCTGCAGGTGCGCATCGAGTTTCTGCTGTGTCTCGCGGCGCATCTTGTCAAGTGCCAACACGTCGTAGACGGCTTGCTTGGCTCCTTCGAAATGCTTTTTCTCCAAGCCTTTAATTACACGTTCAGTTTCTTCACTGATGAGTTTTAGTGTAAGCATATTGTCTTCTTTGTTAAATGTTAATTTCCGGTTCTTACGTGTGCGAACGTTCTGCAAAGTTACAATTTTTCTGCATAAGCCGTATGCCCTACAGTCTTATAATTTGCTTCACGCCCTTTATCGTGCGCAGCTTCTTTACCAGCTGGTTCAGTCTTGTGTTGTCCTCTACCTTAATCTCAAGGTTCCCGCTGAACAGTCCGTCGTGGCTGTCTATGTTGATGCTCCGCATCATGATTTTCTCTTCCTTGGATATCACGCTTGTGATGTTGTTCACGATGCCGATGTCGTCGTTGCCGATAATCTTGAGCGTTGTGGAATACTGCGCTCCGTCTTTTCCGCTCCATTTTGCCTTCACTATGCGGTAGCCGAAACGTTTGCGCAGTTCGGGTGCATTGGGGCAGTCGCAACGGTGGATCTTTATTCCTCCGTTTATTGTCACGAAGCCGAAGACATCATCTCCGTAGATAGGGCGGCAACATTTTGCCAGCTGGTAGTCTATACCTTTCAGGTTGCGGTCTATCACGAGCACGTCGCTGCCGTTGCTTGCGGTTTCTTCTGCCGTAGGCTCATAGTTGTATTCGTCTGCCCTTCTTGCGGTTGGTTGCGGGACCTGGTTGTTGTCGTGTACCAGTATTTCCTGGTATTTCTCTATTACGTGGTTGATGTCAAGAGTTTCGTCGGCGATTTGCTTGTAGAAATCGTTCATTTCCTTGAAACCCAATTTCTTGACAAGATGGGACATGGCGCTCTCCACCATCTCGATTTTGCGGTTCTTCATCCGTCGCTCCAGCATTTCCTTGGCATACTGTCCGTCCTTCACCTGAGTCTCTTTCAGTGCCTGGCGGATTTTCGCCTTTCCACGGCTTGTATTTACGAAATTGAGCCAATCCTGCTTGGGCTTTTGGTTTGCCGAGGTAATCACTTCTATCTGGTCGCCGCTTTTCAGTATATGACGGAATGTGACGACCTTTCCGTTGATTTTCGCTCCCACGCAACGGTTTCCCACGTTTGAATGGATTCTGTATGCGAAGTCCAGCACCGTGGCGCCCTTGGGGAATTTCATGAGTTCCCCTTTTGGCGTGAACACAAAAATCTCGTCCTCGTAGAGGTCCATCTTGAAATCGTCGAGAACCTGCCTGTCGTCATTGTTCTCGAGAGCGCGCCTTATGCTTGTGAGCCATTCGTCCATATTGCTGTCGCCCTTGACTCCCTTGTATCTCCAGTGTGCGGCGAGACCGCGCTCGGCAATTTCGTCCATGCGCTCAGTTCTTATCTGCACTTCCACCCACTTGTTCTCTGGTCCTTTCACGGTGATGTGCAGACTTTCGTAGCCGTTTGACTTGGGTACGCTCAGCCAGTCGCGTAGTCTTTTCGGGTTGGGCTGGTACATATTTGTCACGAGGGCGAATACGTGCCAGCACTGCACCTTTTCCAACTCCAGCGGCGAGTCGAGGATTATCCTTATGGCGAAGAGGTCGTAGATACCCTCAAAGTCGCATTTCTGCTTCTTCATTTTCTGCCATATACTGTGGATGCTCTTTGTACGTCCTTTCATGTGGAAGTTGAGGCCCGCCTCTTCGAGCTTTTGCCTGATAGGTGCGATGAACTGCTCGATATACCTGTCGCGGTTGGCTTTCGTTTCGTTGAGCTTCGACTTTATCATGTAGTATGCGTCGTGCTCAAGATATTTCAGGCTCAGGTCTTCAAGCTCGCTTTTTAGCTTGTAAAGACCCAGCTTGTGTGCGAGCGGGGCGTAGAGGTAGCTCGCCTCTTCGCTGACGCGCTTTTTGGCTTCCGCATTGTCCGTGTCGCGTATCTGCCGCATCAGGTTCACCCTGTCCGCTATCATAATGAGAATGACCCTCATGTCCTCGGCGAAAGAAAGCAGGAGGTTACGGAAATTCTCGCTTTCGATTACAGGGTTCTTTTTGTAAAGTTCCTGAATGTGTACGAGCCCTTTAAGAATGTGGCACACAGCTTCGCCGAAATGCTTGACGGTCTCGTCGAAAGACGTGCTGTCGCCCTGGGCTATGCACGAGTAGAGCAAAACGGCAACCGTACCGTCTCGTTTCAGTCCTATTTCCTCTGTGGCAATCAGCGCAGTCTGCACGCTTAACAATATCGGGTTCAGCCCGAAGATGTCGCGCTGTATTCTATTTTCCTCGATGGCGGTTCTCAGGTATCTGAATACATTAATTTCGTCCTCTTTCGAGAGCGAGTATCCGTTTGATTTCTTCAGTGCCCTTACGGCGTCGCGGAAATCGGATTTTTCATTTTCCGTAAAAACAAGTTTGTTGTCCATACACATGTCGTTTTATTACTTGCTACGTGCAAAGGTAATAAAATTGCACGTCATTAATGTAATTGCGGTTGTTATTTGCTGCAAAAAAGAAAAAATGCCGTAAAACAGTAAGGCATTTCGGCAAAAAGCATTAAATTTGCATTCGATGTAACGCCTGCCGTTGCATCCGCTTTTTGTTATGAAACTTTAAAATATAATACTTATGTTATCACCGAAAGATTTGGAGCAGATAACCCGCAAGGGCATCACCGAGGCTCAGATTGAAAAACAACTGAACGAGTTCAAGACAGGTTTCCCCTTTCTTAGACTTGAGGCGGCGGCTAGTGTTGGCGACGGCATCGTGGCTGCCAGTGCGGAGGACGTGGAAAAGTATACCGCAGCGTGGAAAAGCTACAAGGCGACAGGTAAGAAAGTCGTGAAATTCGTTCCTGCAAGTGGAGCAGCCAGTCGTATGTTCAAGAATATGTTTGCATTTCTTGATGCCTGCTATGATGTGCCGACGACGGATTTTGAAAAGCACTTTTTTGAGAATATCGGGAAATTCGCTTTCTTTTCAGTTCTCAACGAGGTATGTATGAAAAACGAAGGCAAGGACATAGACACCCTTGTGGCAGAGGGGAGTTATAAGGCCGTGGTGTCGAACCTGCTCGAGGGTAAGGGTCTCAACTACGGACAACTGCCGAAGGGTCTCTTGCTGTTTCATAAATACACCGACGGTGCCCGCACACCGCTGGAGGAACATCTGGTGGAGGGGGCTCTATACGCCGACAGCAATGGCGTGGTGCATATCCACTACACGGTGAGTCCCGAACATCAGGCCCTTTTCGAGAAAAGAGTGGCAGAAACGAAGGATAAGTACGAGAAGGAGTACGGGGTGAAATATGACATCTCGTTCTCAGTGCAGAAACCGAGTACAGACACAATAGCCGTGAACCCCGACGACACGCCGTTCCGCAATGCCGACGGCAGTCTGCTGTTCCGTCCGGGCGGTCACGGCGCCTTGATAGAAAACCTCAACGAAATTTCTGCCGATGTCGTATTCATAAAGAATATAGACAATGTGGTGCCCGACAGGCTGAAGCCTGAAACCGTGACCTACAAGCATGTTATCGCGGGAGTTCTGGTGACGCTGCAGCAGAAGGCTTTCGGCTATCTCCGCGAACTTGAACAGGGCGGATGCAGCCATGAGAAGCTTGTAGAGATTTATGCTTTTGTGGAGAATGATCTTTGCTGTCGCAAGGAAACCGCCTCGTCTCTTGACGACGTGTCGCTCGTAGAGTATCTTGTTTGCAAACTCAATAGGCCGATGAGGGTTTGTGGGGTAGTGAAAAACGTGGGCGAGCCGGGCGGTGGCCCATTCCTTACATATAATAACGACGGCTCCGTTAGTCTGCAGATTCTTGAGAGCAGTCAGATTGACAAGAGCAATACCGAGTATATGAAGATGTTCACCGACGGCACCCATTTCAACCCCGTTGATTTGGTTTGCGCCGTGAGAAATTACAAGGGCGAAAAGTTCAATTTGCCGGATTTTGTCGATTCTACGACAGGGTTTATCAGTAGCAAGAGCAAGAACGGCAAGGACTTGAAGGCTCTTGAGCTACCCGGACTTTGGAACGGAGCGATGAGCGACTGGAACACGGTATTTGTGGAAGTGCCTCTCTCCACGTTCAACCCGGTAAAGACCGTTAATGATTTGCTGAGAGAGCAGCATCAGTAACTGATGGAACAATGACGTTGTAGTGGCAAGCTCGCATTAGGCTGGCTTGCCGCTTTTTTCTGTTTGGTGTCAATGCTGCGTGTAGCCTATAGACAGCACACTGAATGCCTTTGCGCCGCCTTCCATGAGTGTCTCTGCGCATGAAATGACGGTGGAGCCTGTCGTGACTACATCGTCCACAATCAGCAGATGCTTTCCCTTTATGCTGGAATTGTTTTTCAGTCGGAAGGCATTTTTAACGTTTTCCCGTCGTTCTGCACCTTTTAGGCGGGTTTGGCTCTCATTGAAAGATGTTCTGGCTACAGCATTCTGTAATATCGGCAGTCCCGTTATCTCCTTTATTCCCAAGGCAATATGGTAGCTTTGGTTGTAGCCTCTCTTTAGTTTGCGCTTCCATGTTATAGGTATTGGCACTATGGCATCTATGCCGTCAAAGAAACCGCTGTCAATGAATTCGTTAGCAGCTGTACGCCCCATGTCTTCGGCGAAATTCCATTTCATGTTATACTTGAACTGAAGTATGACTCTTGTGTGTGTCGAGTGGGCATGATAGTAGAACAGTGCGGCTGCTTTCTCCACTGGTATCAGAAGCCAGAAACGTTTTGCCATCTCATTGTCGTATGGTGAGTTTTGGAAATGTGTGCGCGGCAGATGCCAGTTGCACACCGTGCAGATGGCGTGGTCGGTGATGCCCAGTTTTCTGCCGCAGATGGCGCAGTATCTTGGGAGGAAGAAGTCAAGGATTCTTCTGAAAAAACTTATTCTTGCCGGCATTTATCAGAGATTATTCATCTGCAAAGGTAATCTTTTATTAACTTTGCAAAAAGAAAACATGGAAATAAAAGAGATACTTCATCCGTTGCCGGCATCGTTCTCGTTTGATGCCAGAGAGATACCTGCCGATGACGTGCAACACTTGCTTCAGTCGGCACTTCTTACGGCAAGGGGGCATTCGACGAACACCTGCGAGTTGTATGTCACCGACGATGCGACGCTGATATCACGTTTGGCGGATGCGCGTGAGTACGGCACTGAAGCTTTGCAGACGGCACCGCTTGTCGTGGCTGTCGTGGCTGACCGTCTGTATGATGGTGCGTGGGTAGAGAACTGCTCTGCTGCAGAATGGGCAATGCGTATGGAGGCTGCCAGCATGGGGCTGACAACAGTGGCAGTACAAATCCGTGGCTATTCTTTGTCAGACGGCACTTTGTCAGACGAGGTCGTGCGCGGAATACTCGGCGTGCCGGACGACAAGACGGTGTTCGCCCTGCTTGCTGTGGGATATGCGGGGGAGTGTGATGTTTGTGATGATGGTAACGAACTTGAATGGGAACGGATACACATCGTGTAGGGCGGTTTCCCAATATTAATATGAATGGGAATGAAAATTGTTTTTGTAGGAGCCGGAAATCTTGCCACCAATTTGGCTAAGGAACTGTTTCGCAAGGGAAATCATATCGTGCAGGTGTTCAGTCGTACCATGGAGTCGGCGCAGCTCCTTGCAAGTCAAGTGAACGCTGAGGCGGTAACGGATATTGCTGACGTGATGGCTGGTGCCGACTTGTACGTTCTGTCTGTTAAGGACAGTGCTTTGGAGGGCATTGTTTGGAAATTGTGCGATGGGGGAAGGAGCGGTCTCTTCGTGCATACGGCCGGAAGCATGCCGATGGATGTGTTCAAAGGGTATGCTGCAAGATATGGTGTCATGTATCCGATGCAGACGTTTTCAAAAAACAGGGCGGTGGATTTCAGGGAAATACCGTTTTTCATTGAAGCCAACACCCCGGAAGATGCGGAACTGTTGCGCAGCATGTCATTGACAATGACGGAAAAAGTGTACGAACTGTCGTCCGACCGTCGTAAATATCTCCATTTGGCAGCAGTGTTCGCCAGTAATTTCACCAATCATTGCTACGAATTATGTGACGAAATACTCAGCGAGCACGGAATACCATTCGATGTAATGCTTCCGCTGATAGGCGAGATAGCGGACAAGGTTCGCTCCATGTCACCCAAGGAAGCGCAGACAGGACCGGCATTGCGCTACGACGCAAACGTGATAGGCAAACAGGAAAAACTCCTTGCCGGTAATTTGCGGATTCGTGGGATATACAATCTGATGAGCGACAGTATACACGCTGTGGCTATGGGTGAGGAATGAGTTTTGATAGATTTAGATACAACAGATAACTACTGGCTGGATATGATAGACTACGATTTGAAGAAGATAAAAGCCGTTATTTTCGATGTGGATGGTGTGTTGAGTGCCAGCACCATAAATCTCCATCCTGGTGGGGAGCCTATGCGTACTGTGAACATCAAGGACGGGTATGCCATTCAGCATGCCGTGAAACAGGGACTGCGCATCGTTATCATGACGGGGGCTGATGTAAAGAGCATACGCCTGAGGTATGAAAGTCTTGGCGTGAAAGACATTTTTACCGGGTGCTCAATGAAAATAAAGGTGTATGAAAGGTTTCTCGCCGACAATGGCCTCACTGACGAGGAAATAATGTTCGTGGGCGACGATATACCGGATTACGAGGTGATGAGCCGATGCGGATGCCCCTGTTGCCCTGCCGACGCCAGTCCCGACATAAAGTCGGTGAGCCGTTATGTGAGTTCCGTCATGGGCGGTTACGGCGTGGGGCGCGACATAGTGGAACAGGTGCTCAGGGTACAGGGAAAATGGATGTCGGACAAAACTGCGTTCGGGTGGTAAGGCGGACGCAGTTTTGGATTGGAATAACGTACAACCGATAAGGGATGAATATATTCAAGAAACTTTTTGGAGTGTCGCAGGAAAACAAGGCGCAGACTCCTGTAGACAAGGCTGCGGAGGACAGCCGCAATTTTGACATACTGAAATATGACGGTGTCAAGGCTCTCAATGCAGGGCGCAACGACTATGCCTTGGAATGCTTCGAACGTGCGCTTGGTATAAAGGAAGATCTGGAGATATGTGACTATATGTCGCGGGCTTGCATCGCGCTCGGAGATTTGCCGAACGCTTACCGGTACCTGCAGAAGCTTGCCGATGCACGACCAGACAACATCAATATCTTTCTGCGCATGGCTCACGTGGCTTACATGATGGAGGACTACGTCGTGATGGGTACAGCCTGCGAGAAGGCTCTGCTCATTGACAAGGACTCCTGTGAGGCTCTCTATCTTTACGCCCGGTCGTGCAAAGGGACAGGTGATTCTTCAAATGCCGTGGCAATGCTCACGAAGGCGGTGTCGCTGAATGATGAATACGCTGATGCTTACCTGCTGCGAGGGGAAATCAGTCTCGCCGACGGTAATCTTGAAACCGCTGGTGAGGACGCGGCATGGCTGCTCGGGCATTTCCCGGAGAATGAAGACGCTCTGATGCTACAGGCTAAAATAGAATTGGCGCGCAACTCATACGCTGAGGCTATAAAATATCTTGACGGGGCGATAGATGCCAACCCTTTCCGTCAGGAGGCGTATTTCCTTCGTGGAGAGGCGCGGCGTAAAGCCGGTGATGAAGAGGGGGCGAAAGCTGACTTGGAATACGCCGCCGAACTTCAGACTGGCTCTCGGGGCGATAATGCCAAAGGTGTTGAGGCCGAATGAAACACTATTCATTGATGGCTCCGCATGCCGGGCACACTCCTTTTCTCCTCATACGGGCTCCGCATTTGCCGCAGACGTAGGGCCTTGCATTGTTTTTGTAATATTGTCTCAGTGCATAGTACACGAATGCTACGAGTAGGGGATAACCTATATAATATAAGGTAGTGAGACTGAATACTATGTAGCATAGCGCACAAATTCCGCATAGTCCGCACAAGTATAATACGGCGTCGCCAAACGGCAGCATACGCCTTATTTCATCGACTGTCGCAAGGGAGATGATAAGCATCGACCATACGGAGGCGAGAAAGATGGCGAGAAGCGGCGACACCGAGAACGGGTTTAGTGTCGGGTGGAAATAGAAATTGTGCCACGTGTCGGCTGCGAACAGCTGCATGCTGGCGTAGAATGTGGCGGCAGCCGACACCGTCAGCGTCAAGAGGGTGGGGTAGAACGAGTTTACGTCGTTGAACAACACTATCTTGGCCTTTCTCCTGAATAAGTTGCGCAGCAGGTACGCCACGGAGATAACGCTGGTTATGATGAGTGTTATGAGCAGGTGCGTGTCTGAGAAAACCGAGATGAACTGCGAGATGGGGTCGTCCGGCACCACTGCCGGCAGAAGAGTTCTTTCCCTTGTCCAACCGAATGTGTATTGGTCGCGCGCCAACTGCACCCAAACGGAGTCTACGGGGTCCGCCGGCAGTATGCGTATGTCGGCAACGGCCACGCACTCTCCTTTTTTCAGCAACAGGGTGTCGGTTGGCAGTCCGCTGAGCAGTTCTTCGGGTTGCTCTTTCAGGAGGATGAAAGAATCAGCCTTTATTACGAAATTGAAATTCTGCGAGTAATGGTGGGTGTAGGCGAAGACAAGCGAGTCGCGCTGTTTCTCGTTGTATTCCACGGAGTCGGACAAAGGTTTTGCCGTGAATGTCCTTTTGTGGTAACATCCGCTAAGCAGTACGCTCAATGTTATGACTACCGTCGCTATCGTCAGTATGTGTGTCCTTCTCCTCATGTCTCGGCGTAAATGTTCATTATACACTGCGCACAGTTGAATTCCAGCCTGAAAGTCCTGCCGTCTGAAAGCCTTATTCGCAGAGGGTCCTTTATTGTGGCCGCTGTGCCGCCCCTCTTCTTGCACTGCCCGATTTCGTAGCGCAGGCAGTACCGGCACTGCATGACAAGCGGTGCCGCAGGTTTGTGCAGCTCAAAGGCAGGCTGTATGTTCTTCAACCCCTCCTCCCTGTAGAACTTTTCCGCCAGTTTGTTGGCGATGTTATACATGTATGGAAACGGATATGACGGAAGAACGGCATTCGTTTGGCCAGTTCTCTTTGTCGTGGCTTTCTCTTCCGCAATTCTTGCTTCCCGGTTTTCGAGCTTGTCGGTGCATTCTCTGCGCATCTCGGCGAGAACGCTGTTGGGAACGAACCATGGGAAATCCTCAGGTTGCAAGATTACCTCGCCTGCGGAAAACACCGTGTTGCCCAGTTTTGAAATCTGTTTCCTGATGTTCTCTTTCTGTGTGCTCTTTGCCGTTTCGAGCGTGACAGTCCGTTCTGTGGAAACTTTTTCTTTTTGTCCGGAAACTTGGGCCTCGAGTTTCAGTCGGTTTCCTGTGTAGGATAAAATCAAATCCGTAGCCAGCTTCCTCACCGACTTGTCGTTGTTCATTTCCTTTTCAAACGCCTGGTCGCTGTTCCTGTAGAGCGGCATACCGCTTTTCAGTCCCCGTGGCATGCTTAGCGGAAACAGTCTGTTGCCCTCAGCTCTGTTGATGCGGAAACCTTCAAGTTCGTTGTCGCTGTTTATGAAACATAGTCCGTCGCCGTTGGCGAAAGATGCCGCCCCCGCCACGTTAAAGGAGTTTCCGCGTATTTCTTTCACTTTTCCCACATATTCCCCCATGGCTTTCGGCGTGTAGAACGATGCAAGGTCTTTCTTCCTGCCGTCGAGAAAGTATTCGGTGAACCCGCGGTTGAATGTCTTATTCAGGTTCGGCGTGAATGAGGTGTCTGCCGTTCCAAGCCCGCTTCTGCGGTATTCGCCTTTTCGCCTTTTTATTATTTCATTCAGCTTCCGGCTGTAGGCTGCCGTCACATTTCTCACGTAGTTGATATCTTTTAGTCTTCCCTCAATCTTGAAGGAGGTGACGCCAGCGTCTGCCAGCCTTTCGAGCGAGTCTATGCGGCACATGTCTTTCAGTGAGAGCAAGTGTGCGTTGCCTGCGATAATGTTCCCACTGTCATCGAGCAGGTCGAATTTCATTCGGCAGAACTGGGCGCACGCCCCCCGGTTGGCGCTTCTTCCGAAACAGTATTCCGATGCGTAGCAATTGCCGGAGTAGCTCACGCAGAGGGCACCGTGTACAAACACTTCGAGTTCGGTTTCAGGTGCCGCCTTGTGTATCCGTGCGATTTCGTCCAGAGTAAGTTCCCGCGCCAGCACAACTCTCTCGAAACCGTGACTGCCGAGCCAGGACACTTTTTCTGCCGTACGGTTGTCGGTCTGCGTGCTTGCGTGGAGGGCTACGCCTTCGGGCAGCGACAGCTTCAGTAGTCCCATGTCCTGTATTAGGATGGCATCCACGCCTGTTGCTCCAAGCTCGTCAAGCAGGCGTTGGGTATCGTGGAGCTCGTTGTCGTAAACGATTGTGTTTACGGTGACATAAACCTTACAGCCGAATTTGTGTGCGTAGCGGCAGAGGCTGGCTATGTCGTCGGTGCTGTTGCCGGCGGCTTGCCTTGCGCCGAACCTTTGTGCGCCTATATACACTGCGTCTGCCCCGCTGTTGATGGCAGCGATGCCGCATTCAAGGTTCTTCGCCGGGGCGAGAAGTTCGAGATTCCTCATTTGTCTGTCAGTCTGCTATTTTATCAGGTTGATGTCGAACGGCGTTTCCTGATAAACGTAATAGTTTATCCAATTCGTGAAAAACAGGTTGGCGTGTGCTCTCCATCTCACAACAGGGCCGTTCTCTGGGTTGTCATCCCTGTAGTAGTTTCTGGGCATATCCACGTCGTCCCGTTTGCCCATGTCGCGACGGTATTCCTGGTCGAGGGTGTTGGGGGCGTATTCCATGTGCCCGGTGATGAAGAACTCCCTTCCGCCGTTGGCCATTATGACGCTTGCCCCGCTCTCGTCGCTTTCGGCTATAAGGCTGAGCCGGGTGTCTTTCAGTATGTCTTCCTTGCGGATTTCCGTGTGGCGGCTGTGCGGCATGTAGAACATGTCGTCGAAACCTCTGAAAATCGGCAGGAGCGGTTTGAGGCAGTGTTGTTCGAAAATGCCGAACATCTTCTTCTTCAGCGGATACTTCGGTACGCCGTAGTGGTAGTATAGCCCTGCCTGTGCTGCCCAGCAGATGTACAGCGTACTCGTCACATGCGACTTTGCCCACTCGAAGATGCCGGTTATCTCTTTCCAGTAGCCCACTTCCTCATACTCGTAGTTCTCCACGGGGGCACCGGTAATTATCATTCCGTCGAACTTCTCGTTCTCCAGTGCTTCAAAACCTTTGTAGAACATCATCATGTGTTCTATTGGCGTGTTCTTCGGCGTGTGGCTTTTCAGTTTCAGAAAAGTGACGTCAATCTGAAGCGGCGTGTTTGAAAGAAGCCTCACGAGATCTGTTTCTGTCGTAATCTTCAGAGGCATGAGGTTGAGTATTATTATTCTCAACGGGCGGATGTCCTGTGTGTGAGCCCTGGTGTCGTCCATTACGAAAATATTCTCCTTCTTCAGAATATTTATGGCCGGCAATTTATCTGGAATTCTTAGTGGCATATTGTTTATATAATTATGTGGTGCAAAATTAATGTATTCTCTTGTCAATGACAAATATTAAAGACGGTAAATGGGGCGCATCTGTGCTTGGCTTTAATGTAAGTGTCGTAAAAATTGTTAATTTTGGGTTCAAAATAGGTTGGTGCTTGCGGCGTTAGGGATAAAACCCGTACCTTTGCACCGCATTTTGCAAAATAATTAACAAAACAATTTAAAAACAATGTTGAATCATTACGAAACCGTTTTCATTTTGACTCCCGTTTTGTCTGATGAACAGATGAAGGAA
>CAVGJZ010000038.1:0-26986 GCA_963629785.1 Oscillibacter sp. MSJ-31
GAGCATCTGACTACGGATCAGAAGGTTCCGGGTTTGAATCCCAGCGGAGTCACTTTTAGAAGAGATTTCTTTTAAAAAGAAATCTCTTTTTTTGTTGCAAAAAAACGCGACTTTTCAATTCAACATTTTCCGTTTTGTCGTGAAAAGAAAAACGTAAACACACAAAACAGACACTAAAATCATTGGAAATCATTGCAAAACACCCGCCAAAACCCTGCGTAAAACGAGATTTATATGAAAAGCTGCCGTTTTATCTCATCTTTTTTGTAATTTTGTGCGCTAAATGAGCATACTGCAATGATGAGACATACACATTCCCGTCAGGCAAGTATGTGCGTAAACAAAGAAACAATAAATAATAATCAAACAAATAAATTAATGGCAGCATTAGGCAAAATTAGAAGCCGCGGCGCAATTCTGGTAGGAGTTATCGGAGCCGCACTTTTGGCGTTTATCGCAGAGGAAGCCTTCCGCTCATGCGACTCGGCAAAAAACGAGAGCCGTCAGCAGATAGGAGAGGTGCTCGGCGAGAAAATCAACATGCAGGAATATCAAAAGCTTGTTGACGAGTACACAAATGTGATAAAAATCACACAAGGGCGCGAGAACCTTTCCGACGAGGAGCTGAACCAGCTCAAGGACGTGGTGTGGAACACGTATGTGCAGAACCGCATCATCCAGAATGAGGCAAAGAAACTCGGCCTCACAGTAACGGACAAAGAGTTGCAGAACGTGCTGGTTGAGGGAACAAACCCCATGCTCATGCAGACACCTTTTGTAAACCAGCAGACCGGACGCTTCGACGCCAACTCGCTCAAGAAATTCCTTAACGAGTACAAGAGCGCAAAGACTACGAATCCGCAGATGGCAGAACAGTATCAGAGCATTTACGAGTTCTGGTCATTCGTGGAGAAATCACTTCGCCAGCAGTTGCTCGCACAGAAATATCAGGCACTCTTGGCAAACTGCTTCCTCTCCAACCCTGTTTCAGCCAAGATGGCATACAAGGCAGAAAATGAGGAAAGCAACATCCAGCTCGCTGCTTTCCCGTACTCCGACATTAACGACAAGGACGTGAAAGTAGAGGATGCAGACCTCAAGGCCAAGTACAACGAAGAGAAAGAACGCTTTGTACAGTATCAGGAAACCCGCGACATCAAGTACGTTGACGTTCAGGTTTCAGCATCTTCGGCAGACAAGGCCGCACTCAACAAAGAGTTCGCCCAGTATGACAAAGACCTTGCGGCGGCAGCCGATCCTACACAGCTCATGCACAAGAGTTCATCACTCGTGAACTATCTCGGTATCCCCCAGACAAAGGCAGCGTTCCCACAAGACATCGCCGCACGCCTTGACTCTATTTCAGTAGGCTCGACAAGTGGAGTGGTGGAGAACAAGCAGGACAACACCCTGAACATCATCAAGCTTATCTCCCGTCAGGAACTCCCCGACTCGGTGCAATTCCGCGCCATTCAGGTGGGCGGCGCCACAATTGACGCAGCCCGCGCCACAGCCGACAGCATCTACAAGGCACTTGAAGGAGGAGCTGACTTCGAGGCAATAGCCAAGAAATACAACCAGACAGGCGAGAAGAACTGGCTCACGTCTTCGCAGTACCAGAATGCACCGTCGATGGACAACGACACCAAAGAGTATGTAAACACACTGAATACCCTTGGCGTGAACGCCATCAAGAACCTGCAGATGCAGCAGGGCAACATTATCATACAGGTGACTGACCGCAAGGGGATGACACCGAAATATGTGGCTGCAGTAATCAAAAAGGAGATTAAATTCTCTAAGGACACCTACAACAAGGCATACAACAAGTTCAGCCAGTTTGTCAGCGAGAACCAGACCCTTGAGGGCATGGAAAAGAATGCGTCCAAGTTCGGATACAATGTTCAGGAGCGCAGAGACGTGTCAACAGCAGAACATTTCGTGGCCGGCATACACGGCACGCGCGACGCGATGAAATGGCTGTATGACGCAAAAGACGGCAGCATCTCACCACTTTACGAGTGCGGCGACAACGACCACCTGCTCGTAATAGCGCTCACCAAGACAAACAAGAAAGGCTATCGCACACTTGACGACGAGAGAGTGAAGGAGTTTGTGAAGCAGGAGGTACTCAAAGACAAGAAAGCCGAAAAGATTCTTGCCAAGGTAAACGGCGTAAACAGTATTCAGGGAGCCAAAGCCAAAGGAGCAAAGGTATCCGACCTTAATCAGGTAACGTTTGCCTCTCCTGCCTTCGTTCCTGCCGTAGGTTCCAGCGAACCGGCATTGAGCGGCGCTGTTGCAGCTACCGCCAAAGGCAAGTTCTCAAGCCATCCCGTAAAGGGCGAAGCTGGAGTGTACCTCTTCCAGGTAAAATCCAAGACGACACGTTCAGGCAAGTTCAATGACCAGGATATAGAAGCGCGTCTCAAGCAAAAGGCAATGCAGTATGCAAGCAACTTCATGCAGGAGCTTTATATCAAGGCGAATGTAGTAGACAACAGATACCTGTTCTTCTAACCGAGCAAATCACAACACTCAATAAGGGCGCACTATTCGGGTGCGTCCTTTTTTGTCGCCACATTCAAACTAAATTTTTTCCGCTTCAATTATAAAATTTTCTGTTCCAAACATAATTTGGCAAAATCCAAAGACATCAGCGTGAAACCCAACTGAACGGGCAAGGATTCGCTCATTGCCAAAGAGCGACAGGAAGAACACGGAAAAAACAAATTGTCACAAAATAAAAGAGTGAAAGTTTGGTAAAGCAAGAAAAATAATGTAACTTTGCAATCGTTATCCTGAAAACAATCTTTTTACCTTAAAAGACTAATACCTATTGAAATAAATGCGGTAACCTGTGAAGGCCACCGCATTTCGTGTTTTATAAGGGTTTGTCATTCCCCGAATACATCTTGGCTACATATTTCCGCCCAGACGTTCCTTGGCGAATTTCAAATAGTCGTACGGTTCAAGATTACTCGGAAAGAATTGGGAGAGTACGGCCTTTGCATCCTCAGGAGCCTTTGCAACTGTTATTTCAAGGTATTCCAAAAACTCGTCGAACTTTTGCAGAAAGAAACAGCAGGCTGTAAGGTAGGCAGCCCATTGATAGTTGCCGGGAGCAAGTCTTCGTACCTCCTGCAACATCTTGTATGCAGCCTCATCATATCTGTGCTCGTAGTAAGCCACCGCCACCTGCAGCATATAAATATGCTGCATCTCAGCTTGCGGCAGTCCTTCGAGAAAAATCCGCGTTGCCTCCTCGAACTTGTTTTCGTTGAGCATCAACCCACCTTCTATTATGTACAAGTCAGAGTCCACCATGCCCAAGTCTTTAATTTTCCGAATATAGAGGGCAGCGTTAGGCGAGTCGCCCTCCCACACGTAAACAATAGCAAGTTCCTTGTATATGTCGGCCTGGCGGTACTTGTCATTCGGACATTTGCCCTCGGCTATCTTCAATAGCCTCAGAGCCTCAACATTGTTTTGCATATAGAACTGACAACGCCCCTGCAGCATATACCCCACGTCCGTGCCATTGCCGTCGGTATATTTCCGAAAAGCTTCCATCGCCTTGGCGTAGTTGCCGAGCTTGAGACAGGCGTTTCCCTGATACATATAAGCTTCCGGCCTTTCAGGGTCTATTGCGATTGCGTATTCGCTGCTTGAGAGAGCATCGGAATAGCGGTTGCATGACAGCTGGACATTGGCGAGCAAAGCCCAGTGCTCATAAAAGAAGGGGTCTTTGTCTATCAGAGCCTCAATCATGGGTATAACCTGTTCGAATTTCCCCTCATCCACAAGGAAACGCGCCTGCAGCTTTATGTAGTCGTCGGAATCCTTTTCCGGAATCCTGTCCGCCCATTTCCGTGCCTCTTCGGCGAAGCCATAGTCCACGAGCATATATGCCGCATCGTAGAACAAGTCGAGCCTGTCTTCATCGTCCTCCAGTGTGCGTTCACCTTCGCGAAGCCACTCAAGAGCCCCCTTACAGTTTTCTTCAAGCAGGCACACCTCCGCATTCACGCTGAAATAATCGGCATAGTCTGTATCAGTCACCTTTTCCAGATACCACCTCGCCTTTTGCGGATCTTTGTCAGAACAAGCCATCATCCTTGCCATGAAGAGCAGCGGCGAGGATGCGCCGGGATATAATTTAATGGCGTATCCGGCAGCTTCCACGGCAGCTTCCTTCATACTTCTCGAATCATAGTAGTCGGCGATGTCGGTAAGCTCGTCGGAGCTGAGAATACAAACCTTTCCCTCTTTCCGAGAGTTCTCGTAGAGGGAAAGGTTATCTTTGAATTCTTTTGAATTGAAAAAAATATCTTCCAAATCTTACTGCGGTTTATTTCTTTTCTGCTTTCTTTGCCCAGTTGTCTTTCAGTCCAACCGTCTTGTTGAACACGGGATGTTCTGCGGTAGAGTGCTTGTCTGCGACGAAATAGCCTATTCTCTGGAACTGGAGATATTCTCCCGGCTGTTTTGCCGCGGCAAAATTTTCCACATAACATTCAGTCCTCACCTTCAACGACTCGGGATTAATCAGCTCACGGAAATCGCGTTCGTCGGCAGAGGGGTTCTCCACGTTGAACAGCCTGTCATATTCCCTCACCTCAGCTTTAGTACAATGGTCGGCACTAACCCAATGCAGGGTGCCTTTCACCTTGCGGTTAGCCCCTTCCATTCCGCTCTTGCTGGTCGGGTCGTATTCAGCCTGAATCTCGATGATGTTTCCTTCGTCGTCTTTAGTGCATCCGGTGCATTTCACTATGTAGGCATTTTTCAGTCTCACCTCTTTCCCCGGTGACATACGGAAGAATTTTTTCGGAGCATCTTCCATGAAGTCCTCACGCTCTATCCAGAGATTTTTGCTGAAAGTGATGGTATGTGTACCGTCCGCCTCGTTTTCGGGGTTGTTAACAGCCTCCATTTCTTCGGTCTGCCCGTCGGGATAGTTGGTTATTACCAATTTCACCGGATTTACCACAGCAGAGACACGTATTGCCCTGGCGTTGAGGTCTTCTCTGACGGCAGCCTCGAGCAGCGCCATATCGTTGAGTGCGTCAAATTTCGTGTAACCTATGCTGTCGATGAATTTACGTATACTCTCGGGAGAGTAACCGCGACGACGCATACCGCAGAGCGTAGGCATACGCGGGTCGTCCCATCCATCAACGAGATTCTCGTCCACCAGTGCGTGCAACTTTCTCTTGCTCATCACGGTGTACGTGAGGTTCAGGCGGTTGAATTCAATCTGTCGCGGACGGAAGTCATTCATGTTGTCAGCCTCGCCTTTGTACTCTTTCAGATAATCAACAAATTTGTCGTAGAGAGGACGGTGGGGCACAAATTCAAGCGTACAGATGGAATGTGTCACACCCTCAAAGAAATCGCTCTGTCCGTGTGCGAAATCGTACATGGGATAGGCATGCCATTTCGTTCCGGTGCGGTGGTGCGGCGTGTGTATTATGCGGTACATAATAGGATCGCGGAAATGCATATTCGGATTTGCCATATCAAGCTTCGCCCTCAGTACCATCGAACCTTCCACAGCCTCGGGCGTATTCATCCTGTTGAATAGTTCCAGGCTCTCTTCCACCGGGCGGTCCCTGTATGGCGAAGCTACGCCAGGTTGCGTCGGCGTGCCTTTCTGCTGGGCAATCTGCTCGCTTGTCTGCTCGTCAATATACGCCTTGCCTTCCTTTATCATCCATACGGCAAAGTCCCACAGTTGCTGGAAATAGTCTGACGCATAGTATATGTTGTTCCAATGGAAGCCGAGCCACTTTATGTCATTGAGAATTGAATCCACATATTCCGTGTCTTCCTTGCTCGGGTTCGTGTCGTCAAAGCGCAGGTTACACGTGCCTTTATATTTCTCCGCCACGCCAAAATCCATGCAGATTGCCTTCGCGTGTCCGATGTGGAGATAACCGTTGGGCTCGGGTGGAAAACGTGTCTGTATACGTTTTGCGTTCTTGCCCTCAGCAAGGTCTTTTTCCACGATCTGCTCTACGAAGCTCAGACTCTTTTTGATTTCTTCGCCTTTGATGTTTTCGGTATTTGCCATAGTCTGAAATGTTATGTTTTTTGTATTATTCTTTGTCTATGCTACTTTTATTGCAAAGGTATGTATTTTTTTGCTTTAAACTTTCCAGTTTTCAGCAAATTCTCTTATGGAACTGAAAATCACGCCAGCTCCTTCGTTGAGCAGGTCGGAGTCGGGTAGGGGACCGGTGTTCACCCCCACGGTGAATACCCTTGCGGCAACGCCGGCCCTCACCCCCAGCGGTGCGTTTTCCACTACAATAGCCTCCCACGGCTCCACACCAGCTTTGGCCAGCCCTTTGAGATAAGGCTCAGGTTTGGGTTTGCCATGTTCCACATCGTGCGCCGTAACAATAAGTTCTTCACTCACCAGACCGTTGAGGTCATGCGTTAGTTTGCCTATGAGCGAATGTTGCGCACTGCCCGTGACTACCACGATTTTCATCATCGAGTCTTTTATCTTCCGCATAAGCAATTTTATTCCGTCCATCAGCTGCGCATCCGGACATTTGTTGAATTCTTCGGACTTTATCCTGTAGTATTCTTCTGCCACTGCGTCAGTGAGTGTCTCCCCGCGCTGCTGCCGGAAGAGGAGTTTGATTGTCTCCACGCCCCTCATGCCTTCATACTTGTAGGCATCCTCGGGCGGCATGTCTATACCAATCCGTTTCATTGCCGTGTGCCAGCTTCGGGCATGATTGGGCATACTGTCGTAGATTACGCCGTCCATGTCGAACATCACTGCCTTGGGCCGGAATTCCTTGAAGTCGTTTTCCCTAAGGTATTTCTCTATGCTATCCTTATTCATAAATGCGTGTCGTGTTTCCTTGCGTAGACGCAAAGGCCTGTAAGATTAAGACGACAAGGCCCGGATTGTCTCCGAGCCTTGTCAATTTATCTGATTAATTCAAATACATCAGTAGCTGCGCGCTATAATCACGCGTTTTGTAGACGGCTTCCCGGACACCATGTCCGTGCCGGGCGTTTGTTCCACGTTGAACGGAATGCAACGTATTGTAGCCTGCGTATCTTCCTTTATCTTCGCCTCCGTTTCGGCTGTTCCGTCCCAAGGACAGATAAAGAAGCCACCGTCTTTCACTTTCTCCTTAAACTCCTCGTAATTGTCACATTCATATATGCGCGAATCGCGGTACGCCTTGGCTTTTTCAAACATATTGGCCTGTATGTCTTTGAGGAGCTGTTCAACGTGATCCACGATACCGTCGAAAGGCAGTGTCTCCTTTTCGAGCGTGTCACGGCGCATCACCTCAACCGTCCCGTTTTCAAGGTCTTTTCCGCCCATAACGAGTCTCACGGGCACGCCTTTCAACTCATAGTCGGCGAACTTGAACCCAGGGCGTTTGTTGTCGGCATCGTCGTATTTCACACTGATGCCCGCCTTCTTGAGAGCAGAGATTACCGGTGCAAGTTTTTCGCTGATAGCGTCCAGTTGCTCTTTGCCTTTGGTAATCGGCACGATAACGACCTGTATCGGAGCGAGCATCGGCGGAAGCACGAGACCATTGTCGTCGGAGTGTGTCATGATCAGCGCACCAATCAGACGTGTCGATACCCCCCAAGACGTTGCCCAAACGTATTCGGGTTTGTTGTCCTTGTTAAGGTAAGTAACATCGAAAGCCTTGGCAAAGTTCTGCCCGAGGAAATGGCTCGTTCCGCTTTGCAGAGCCTTTCCGTCCTGCATCATGGCCTCGATGGTATATGTGTCAAGGGCACCAGCGAAACGCTCGGTCTCGCTCTTTACGCCACGCACAACGGGCACAGCCATGAACTGCTCGGCAAAATCGGCGTAGACATGCAGCATTTTACGTGCCTCTTCCTCTGCCTCCTCTTTCGTGGCATGGGCTGTGTGTCCCTCCTGCCAAAGAAACTCCGAAGTGCGCAAAAACGGGCGCGTCCTCATTTCCCACCTCATAACGTTACACCACTGGTTGCACATCAGAGGAAGGTCGCGCCATGAATGTATCCAATTCTTGTAAGTATTCCAAATTATAGTTTCAGAAGTCGGACGTATGATAAGCTCCTCGTCGAGTTTTGCAGCGGGGTCTACTTCCACGCCGCTTTTGTCCTCTTTCGCTTTCAGGCGGTAGTGTGTCACCACGGCACACTCCTTGGCAAATCCCTCAACATGATCCGCCTCCCTGGAGAGGAATGATTTCGGTATCAAAAGCGGGAAATACGCATTCTGCGCCCCTGTTTCCTTGAACATTTTGTCGAGTTGCTGCTGCATCTTCTCCCATATCGCATAACCATAGGGCTTGATGATCATACAGCCCCTTACTGGCGACTGCTCGGCAAGGTCGGCTTTAGTTACCAAATCGTTGTACCACTGGCTGTAATTCTCAGCCCTCTTAGTTAGTTGTTTCAGTTCTTTTGCCATATTTAGTAATATTTTTTCTGCTAATTCATACAATGCTGCAAAATTACTGAAAATCATTTAAACCGACGAATTATTGTTTGTCTAAATGCGATTTTCGCCGTTTACCCATTCTGGCGGCGCGGTTTTTCGGAAAACTATATTTACCTTTGCATAAAATTGTAACGCAAAGAATGGCAGAACAAAGAAAACGACCAACCCAGCAGCGCCCGATAGACAACAGCTACGGGCATCTGCAACCGCAGGCCACAGACATAGAGAAAATTGTGCTCGGAGCACTGATGATAGACAAGGATGCGTTCACCGTAGTGGGAGAGCTGTTGCATCCGGAAACGTTCTACGAACCGCGCCACCAAAAGATATACGCAGCCATACAGAAACTCAACATCGACGAGCGGCCGGTAGATATCCTCACCGTGATAGAGGAACTTAAACGACAAGGGTCGCTCGAAGAATGCGGCGGACAGGCTTATGTGGTGGACCTGAGTGCCCACGTGGCATCGTCGGCCCATATAGAATACCATGCGCATATCCTCCAACAGAAACACATGGCACGCCAGCTCATATCTTTTGCCAGCGTGGTGGAAACCAAAGCGTTTGACGAGACCGTCGATGTGGACGACCTGATGCAGGAAACGGAATCGAGCCTTTTCGAGCTGTCGCAAAAAAACATGCGGCAGGACTATACCCACATAGACCCGGTGGTAAACGAAGCAATACAAATCCTGCAAAAGGCGGCGCAGAACAAGGGCGAACTGACCGGTATCCCGACAGGATACCACAAGCTGGACGACATGACTGCCGGATGGCAGGCTTCCGACCTGATAATACTTGCCGGACGACCCGCCATGGGAAAAACTGCATTTGCCCTGTCGCTCGCCAAGAACATGGCCGTAGACCACAACGTGCCGATAGCGTTCTTCTCCCTTGAGATGAACAACGTTCAGCTGGGCAACCGTCTTATATCCAACGTTTGTGAAATCGAAGGAAAGAAAATCCTCAACGGACAGCTCGACGACGAGGAGTGGAAAAGGCTGGACGCCAACGTCGGCAAGCTGCAGAACGCCCCGATATACGTGGACGACACGGCAGGAATGTCGATTTTCGAGCTAAGGACAAAAGCGCGCCGCCTTGTCAGGGAAAAAGGAGTCAAGATGATAATGATTGACTACCTGCAGCTGATGAACGCCAACGGTGCCAAATTCGGCAGCCGACAGGAGGAGGTGTCAACCATAAGCCGATCGCTCAAAGGCCTGGCTAAGGAACTGAACATCCCGGTGCTCGCCCTTTCGCAGCTTAACCGTACGGTAGAAAACCGCGAAGGTCTTGAAGGAAAACGCCCGCAGCTTAGCGACTTGCGTGAATCGGGAGCCATCGAGCAGGATGCCGACATGGTGCTCTTCGTACACCGGCCGGAATATTACCACATCCTTACCGACGAGCACGGACGGGATCTCAGGGGCATGGCACAGATTATCATAGCAAAACACCGTAAAGGAAGTACGGGAGACGTGCTTCTGACATTCAAGGGTGCCTACACCAGATTCCAAAATCCTGACGAGAACAGCTACCGTCCCGGAGGTATGGACGGGGAGATTATCGGCAGTAAGCTCAACGGTGGGGACGACACACCGCCTCCTTTCATGGATGCCATGGACCCGTCTATGCCGCCGGCCCCGTTCTAAAAGCCACAGAATTTGACAAGATAAAAAATCGCTCCCAATTTGACAAGATTAAAAATCACTCCCAAAAACAAAGGAAATGAATATAGACAATATACTGCAAAAGCTTAATATCGAAAGCCTCAACGAGATGCAGATTGACGTGGCGCGCGCCGTGTCGATGACCGACGGTGACATAACGGTACTGTCCCCAACAGGCAGCGGCAAGACACTCGCATATCTGATGCCCGCCGTATTCCAGCTGAACCCGATAATAGACGCTACGCAAATGGCGGTAATAGTGCCCACCAGAGAGCTTGCGAAACAATCATTGGAAGTGTTGCGCTCCATGGGCATACCGCTCAGGGGACTGGCACTCTACGGAGGACGGCCGGCCATGGAGGAGCACAAGGAGATAGACAGAGTGAAGCCCCACATCATCTTCGCCACACCCGGAAGGATTAACGACCATATCGCAAAGGGCAACATCAATGTGAAGGGAGTCAAGATACTCGTTATCGACGAGTTTGACAAATGTCTGGAAATGGGGTTCAGCGACGAAATGCGCCGCGCAATGGACAGTATGAAGGGCGTACAGCGGAGAATACTCCTTTCTGCCACCGACTGCGATGACATACCGAACTTTGTGAACATGCAGCACGTAAGGCGCATTGACTATACGAAACCAAACTCCGGGATCAATACGGCGGAAAGGATAAAGAGCTTTGTTGTGAAATCCGACGAGAAAGACAAGCTCGACGCTCTCTCGCGCCTCTTGCTAAGTTTCGGTGACAAGGCAAGCATTGTGTTCCTTAACTACCGCAACAGCGTGGAACGAACATATGCCTACCTGCAAGAGCAGGGCTTCGTATGCAGCATGTACCACGGCGGACTTGACCAGCGGCAGCGTGAGGACAACCTCTACAAATTCAGCAACGGGTCAGCTTCGGTGCTCGTCAGCACAGACCTCGCCTCACGCGGACTTGACATTCCGGATGTCGACAACATCATTCATTACCATCTGCCGCAGGGTGAAGCCGAATATACACACAGGGTGGGGCGCACAGCCCGATGGGACGCAGAGGGACGCACTTTCCTGCTTCTCGGCCCGCAGGAAAGCCTTCCCGAATACGTAGACCAAGACATGCCAATTTATCCAGTCCCAACCGGGGAGCTGCCTGTGCCGAAGCCGCGCATGACAACCCTGTATATCGGCAAGGGTAAAAAAGACAAGGTGTCCAAAAGCGACGTACTCGGTTTCCTATGCAAAAAGTGCGGGCTTTCAGGAAACGAGATAGGACGGATTGACGTAACGGACCGTTACTGCTATGCAGCAGTCCTGCGTTCAAAGCTGAACTCAGTGCTCCGGCTTGCCGCCGGGGAGAAGATAAAAGGCATAAAAACTGTCGTGGAGGCGGTAAGATAAGATGCCTTTGGAAATACCGCAGCAAAGGTCACGATGCAGGCAATACCTACAGCGTGCCCTTTGTTGAAGGTAGTCCGTATTTGTAAATATCCCTTTTCACCGCCATTTTCAGCGACCTGGCGAAAGCCTTGAAAATTCCCTCTATCTTGTGGTGCTCGTTTGTGCCTTCCGCCTTTATGTTGAGATTCATCTGTGCTGCATCACTCAGACTTTTGAAGAAATGGAAGAACATCTCGGTAGGCATGTCACCCACGCGCTCCCTGCGGAACTCCGCATCCCACACCAACCATGGCCGTCCGCCGAAATCAAGTGCCACCTGACAAAGACAGTCATCCATCGGCAGGGCGTAACCGTACCTCTCTATGCCTCTTTTGTCACCGAGAGCCCTGCGCAGACATTCGCCGATAACAATTCCCGTATCCTCAATTGTATGGTGTTCATCGACATTCAGGTCTCCTACGGTACTCACGTTCAGGTCTATGCCCCCGTGTTTCGCAATTTGCTCCAGCATATGGTCAAAGAACCCCAAGCCTGTATTTACGCTGCATTTGCCGATTCCATCGAGGTTCATTTCTACCTTTATCCTTGTTTCCTTAGTATTTCTCTCGGCATATACAATTCTCTCACCGGCAAAGACAATCTCAGCCACCTTGTCCCAGTCCATGCCGTCAGTTCCCAATATCAAAGCCTTGCAGCCCAGATTTTCAGCCAGTTGCCTGTCGGTATCCCTGTCTCCTATGACATAGCTCCCCTGCATATCACAGTCGGGGTCGTCAATGTATTTTCTCAGCATTTCAACACCAGGCTTTCTAAAAGGACTGTTATCCTCCGGGAAATGCCTGTCTATAAGTATGTCACTAAACAAAATGCCCTCACCGGCAAGACTCTGCAACAGGAATTTTTGAACCGGATAGAACGTACTTTCCGGAAAAGCAGGCGTTCCAAGACCGTCCTGGTTGCTCACCATTACAAGTTTGAAATCAAGCTTTCGGGAAATAAAAGAAAGGTTTCTGAAAACACCCTCCGTGAATTTCAGCTTTTCAAAAGAATCAATCTGCTCGTCTGCAGGCTCTTCTATTAAAGTCCCGTCTCTGTCAATAAATAAATATCTCTGCTTCATGTGTTTTCGCTAAATTGTTATAGTATTTTATCCGATACCTCAAGAACAGAGGAAGCGTCTTTTGCAGATTTTGCCCTTGAACAAGCCTCAACCGTCTGATAGACGTAGCTGACCGTGTGTGTAAAAAAAATCTGAAGGCATATTCTGACAAGAGAAACAAAAAGAAATATAAAGAATGAAGCGACGTAGAAAGCGACGGGAAGGCTTACTGCATCACCATGTGCCGCAATGCCGTAAGCCGATATATTTTCAATCAGCATCAAAAGGTAAGCCGGCAGGCAAAAGACAACATCAGCTATAAAAATGCAAAGCGACACGAGAAACATGGTAGCGAACAAAAAGCCCCATGACCGGAAACCCACAGCGTATGAACTGCGGAAAATTCCCATTATCCGACTGTCCGGTTCAAGCATGTATTTCGCATTCACATATACCATAGGAAACACAAACACGAACAACAACGGCAAAACCAACCCGAATACGCCCAACAGTGTTGTCAACTTAATCTCCGCCACATTCTGCCGGGTAAACATATAGGCGAAGCAGCATATCGCACCCAAAACAACATACAGTATCAGGAAAACGAAATTTATCGGGACAAGTTTCAAGCCCCGACGAATATTCCATGCCACCTTCCTTCCGTTTACTATGGAGAAAAGTGATGAGGCTATGACTAACGCCAGCACCACCATCAGCAGAGAGGAGACTGCGAATTGCACCCCCTTGAATTCAAAGCCCACATAAGCTATACCGGGCATAAGCGCGAGCATCCATGTGTAAAGCGCAGACATTGCAGCGGCAGCCACCACGAAACCAAGCAAATGCCCCTTCGTGGTGCGGCGTAATGACGACACGGTGTCGCACATGGCGGACGACACGCACGAACGGTATCCACGCTTTCTGTATTCTTCTTTTTTTCCTTCTGTATCCATGACAGTATCCAATTTCTAATTATTGCAAAGGTAACAATAATACTTGTACCCACTATACCAATAATCAATAAAAAACACTAACTTTGCAGTAAAAGTACAAAACGGATATGGACAAGATTAAATGGGGGTTCATTGGCTGCGGTGAAGTGGTCGAGATGAAGTCCGGTCCCGCTTTCGGGGAAATTGAGGGGTCTGAGGTCGTGGCTGTCATGAGCCGCACGGCGAACAAGGCGAAGTCGTACGCCGAGCGTCACGGCATAAAGAGATGGTACACTGATGCCCAGGAGCTAATCGACGACCCTGAGGTGAATGCCGTTTATGTGGCAACCCCACCATCGAGCCACGCCACTTTCGCAATCATGGCAATGCACTCCGGGAAACCCGTCTATGTAGAGAAGCCACTTGCTGCAAGCTACGACGACTGCGCCCGCATAAACAGAGTGAGCGAACAGACGGGAGTGCCGTGTTTCGTGGCTTACTACAGAAGAAACCTGCCGTATTTCAATAAGGTGAAGAGCATCATAGAAAGCGGCGACATAGGCAAAATAATAAACGTGCAGATAAGATATTCCTGTCCGCCACGCCTCCATGACACGGAGAAGGGCGACAAAATGCCCTGGCGCATAAACCCGGAAATCGCCGGCGGCGGGTATTTCTATGACATGGCCGCCCACCAGCTCGACTTGCTGCAAAACCTGTTCGGAGTGATTGTCGAGGCCAACGGCATCTGCGCCAACAGGGGCGGCATCTATACGGCAGAGGACAGTGTAAGTGCCTGTTTCAAATTCGAGAACGGACTGCCCGGCAGCGGTTCATGGTGTTTCGTAGGGCACGAATCGGCAAGAGAAGACCGCATCGAAATAATCGGCGACAAAGGGTCGCTTTGCTTTTCCGTATTCAATTACGACCCGATACTGCTGGTCACAAGCAAGGGCACAGCAAATATCGTCGTCGCCAACCCGACATACGTGCAGAAGCCGCTGATAAAGGAAGTGGTATACAGTCTGCAAGGCAGGGGCGGACGACCCTGCACCAGTGTTTCGGCAACACCGGTGAACTGGGTAATGGACAGGATTCTGGGGAAATTCTGAAAAATCCGTCTTGTTCGCCATTTTCAAGTCACAACGCAATCTCTTATCCGAAAAAGATAAAAAGAAATGTCGGTTTCCAGAATATTGACAAAGCTTACACTACCGTGCCTACTCCTTACCGTTTGCCAGAATTCAACGGCAAACGAAGGAGAAGGTATCCCGTATATAAGCACTGATTCTCTGCAAAGCGACACGCTGACAAACATCACTGCCCATGCGGTGCAGCCGGAGGACAGTACAGGAAGAAGAAAGAAGAAAGGAGTATTCCATGCCATAGGCAATGCCTTCACCAAAATCATAGAAGCATTCAACGACCGCGACACATCGTATATAGAGCCACAGCACTACAACTATGCCGTGATGGTGCAAAACACCAACACATACGAGTCCTACACCATCAAAAGCGAGTCAGGACAGAGTTTCACCTTCGCCCCGAAACCAAGTATGAAAATAGGTCCGTATGCGGGATGGCGGTGGATTTTTCTCGGCTATACTTTTGATATAACACATCTCGAAAACAGCAACAGCAAGAGGGAGTTCGACCTCAGTCTCTACAGTTCGATGCTCGGGATAGACATATTCTACCGCAAGACCGGAGACAACTACAGAATAACGAAAAACTCACTGACCGAAAAGACAGGAAGTGATTTCCTGAAGAACGAACCTTTCAGCGGACTAAACGCGGAAATAAAAGGCTTTGACCTCTATTATATATTCAACCACAGGAAATTCTCCTATCCTGCGGCATTCAACCAGAGTACACGACAAAAACGCAGCTGCGGTTCGTGGCTGACGGGAATCGGTTACAATGTCCACTCCCTGTCTCTCGACTACGATGCGCTCGACAACAAGATAAAGGAAGGTCTGGAAAATTACCCGGACGCAGACCCCAATGCAGTGAAACTGGACGAGGATTTCAATTTCAACAGCGTGAAATACAAGTCGTTCTCTGTGTCCGTCGGATATGCCTACAACTGGGTGTTCTTGAGAAACTGCCTTTTCGCCGCATCACTTTCAGCATCGGTGACATACAAGAAGGCACAAAGCGACACATCGTCAGAAGCCAGCAACTGGAAAGACTTTAACTTCGAGAATTTCAACTTCGACGGCATAGGCCGTTTCGGCATCGTATGGAACAACGACAAGTGGTTCGTCGGGGCAAGCACAATCCTCCACTCATACAATTACAGGAAAAGCCGCTTCTCGACAAGCAGCTATTTCGGATCGCTCAACATATACGCGGGGGTAAACTTCGGCAAAAGAAAGAAAAGGTAAAAATAAGAAGAACTTTATATTATGAAAATCAAAAAGGCAATAGTTGCCACATTGTTCACGTTGCTCCCCATTGGGGCTTATGCGACTGACTACACAAAGTCGGACAGCATTAAAGTGGAAAGACTGCTTAAAGAAGCGCAGTCGATGAGGCTCAAGAACCAGCAAGAACGCGTTATGTACTTCATGAGGAAATTTTACGGAATCCCTTATGTTGCCGGCACGCTCGACAAGAACAAGAATGAGCAACTCGTCGTCAATCTGCGCCAACTTGACTGTACCACCTATGTGGAAAATGTCGTTGCCCTCTCCCTCTGTCTAAAAGACAAGCAGTACAAGTTTGCAGATTTTTGCAGAAAACTATCTTTCATAAGGTACAGGAAAGGCGAGGGAATAAAATATGCGTCCCGTCTCCATTATTTTACCGATTGGATAAACGACAACACCAAGGCCGGTTTTTGCTCCATACCCCAAACGACAAACCCGCCGTTTAGCGCCGTGCAAAACGTATCGGTGAATTTTATGTCCACGCACAGCGACAAATACCCAATGCTCAGCGGCAACAGATCAACTCTCGCTGCTATACGCAAGATGGAAAAAAAACTTTCCGGCATGTCGTGCCGTTATATACCGAAGAGCCGCATAGACAATTCCGCGCTGCTCCGCAGGACAATACACAACGGCGACATTATAGTCATCCTTACCGACATGAAGGGACTTGACACCCGGCATCTCGGCTTCGCCTTGTGGAAAAGCGACGGTCTTCATCTTGTCAATGCTTCGCTACTGCACAAGAAAGTTGTGGAAGAACCTATGCTTCTGCGCACATACCTTTCGAAGCACAAGACAATGACAGGAATACGTATATTACGACTTAACGACTGAACATAAAAAAAGGTCTCCCGAAAGGGAGACCGTATGTTTGTTTGGAATAAGTTTTCTTTTTTTAAGCTTCAGCCTCGGGAAGTACAGATACGATGCTCCTGTTCTTGCGTCCCTTACGGAAATTAACGATTCCGTCAGCGAGAGCATAAAGAGTGTCATCCTTGCCAATACCCACATTCTGACCGGGGTTATGCTTGGTGCCGCGCTGACGAACGATAATGTTGCCGGCGATAACCTTCTGACCACCCCAAATCTTAACGCCTAATCTCTGCGAAGCTGACTCGCGACCGTTCTTGGAACTACCTACACCTTTTTTATGTGCCATTTCTTAGTCCTCCTTTTTTAAGCGATTACTTGTTTAACTGCGATCTGAGTGAAGTGCGAACGATGACCGTTGCGTTTGCGCTCATCCTTCCTACGCTTCATCTTGAACACGATAACCTTCTCACCCTTTACGAGCGGGTTGATTACCTCACACACTACCTTGGCACCCTCAACTGTAGGTGCACCTACCTTGACTGCTCCGTCGTTGTCTACGAGAAGCACTTTGTCAAACTCTACGGTCTGACCCTCTTCAGCGTTCTGAATATGGTTGACGAACAATTTCTTGCCCTCTTCAACCTTGAACTGCTGACCGTTAATCTCTACGATTGCGTACATTTTGTTACTTTAAACGGATTTGCTCCGCAAGGCGCACCGCTTCGTGCTGTGTCTTTCCCAAGCCTTGACGGACTAAAATCGGCTGCAAAGTTACACATTTATTTGTATCCACAAAGCGGAAAACGCCCCATACCGCCAATTTCTTAAATTTAATTAACTAATCACATCACCTTTGCACACAGTTTTTTGTACGGACAATATTCGCAGCTTTTTGCGTTGCAAGTAGGGTAGAACGGCACTTGAGGATTAAAGATCTCATTCACCAGTTCATTTAGCCCGGTCTCGTACTCTTCTGCATAGTCGGCGATGTCCGTCACTTTTGACTTCCCCACGAGAATCGTCGGGTCATAGTCCTCGCTGAACGACCGCTGGATGAATATCAGCGACGGACTGACGGGGGACTGCGCCGGATTAAACCTCGCGTCACGCCTGACATACAGCGAATAGAGCATCGACTGCAGGTAGTAGTCCGTATGCTTGTCGCCCCCGGCAAGAGAAGGGTTGAATATGTCCGGGATTTCAGCCACAGGGGACGAGATGCCCTTCGCACCGGTCTTGTAATCTATAACGCGTATGCGCCGTCTGCCGGTATCCTTGTCTGTTATCGCGTCAAGCCGGTCTATACGGCCTCCCACTTTCACGGTCAGTCCGCCTTCCGGGGACACCACGGCAACTTTGCCGAACACGTCCTCCTCAAGGGCGATGACAGAGAACGGGACCAGTTTCCGGTCTATTTCCAGCAACCTGCGCACGTACCTTATCAATACTTCACGGCTAATCAGCTGAATGCCGTTGTATTTTATCTTCCGCCACCTGCGTTCGTCGTCCCCGTAGATTTCCTTCATCATCATACGGTCCACAGCCTGTTCAATGTTGGCTTTGTCCGACAGTTTGTCAATAAGACTCTCTGTCACCATCCTTCCTGAGGCGCAGGCTTCTTTGTAGAGTTCCTCCGATACATTATGAAACACATTGCCGAAAGCGCGGCTTGTAAGTCCGTCCTCGAGGTTCTCCTCGGGCTCGCGCATTCCAAGGATGTTGTTATAGTAGAATTTCAGAGGACAGAGCAGGTAACGGTTCAGCGCAGTCGGCGAAAGATAGTCCATTGCATAGAGCTTTTCCAGAATCTTCGGAGTCTTCTCCACCGGCGCGGTTTTCTTTTCCGCCGTATTCTGTTCTGCGTGCAGCGATATGTTTTTTATCTCATGTCCGCTTTCCACCATCAGCTGCAGCATGAAGCGGCTCATCTCCCCGCGGTTGCCGTTCTCCGTCGAGGTATTGTAAACTATCGTCACGTCTTTTGCCCTCTGCAGCAGCCTGTGGAAATAATACGAATATATGGCAACCTTGTTGTCCACCGTTGTCAGCGAGTAAGCCTTGCGGATAGAGTAGGGGATGAACGAAGATTCGTGTATGCCCTTCGGCATGTTCCCCTCGTTGCACGAGAGGAGCAACACGTGCTCGAAATCGAGATTTCTCGTTTCCAGCACTCCCATCACCTGTATTCCTATGGCAGGTTCACCGTGGAACGGGATGCTTGTCGTGGATATCAACTGCTTCACAAGTCTCTGCAGCGTCACGACATCCACGTCGAGTTCTCCCGAATCCACAAGTCCTGCAAGACGGTTGATAATCTTATACATGTCGAAAACGGACTCTTGGTAAAGCGCAGACGCGTCTTTTGCGGCAATCGCCGTCACGACATTCAATATCCTTTTCAGCAGTGCTGCATTATCCTCCGCCACACCGAATAGATTTGCGAGATTTTCGTCTATCGACAAATCTTCCAGTTCGTGATATGCATTTCTCTCCTTGTTCAGCTTATCCAGCAGAGCCGCACTGTTGTCTGAGACGAACCGTGCGTAGGGGTGATTGAGCAGTTTTCTCACGTATGATATACGGAAGCCGCCGTCTTTTCTGCGTCCCAGCACACGCATGTCGAGCATTTGCGAAACGAACGAAGCCACCGGCGTCTGCGCCAGGGGATAGCCGGTCGTGATGTTCACGTTGTCCACCTGTTTCGGGATACAGTGTACCACACCCTTGAGCAACCCCTCGTCACACATGACAACGGCGGTGAGCTTCCCGTCCTTGTACCTCTCGCCCTCGGCGAGCCACTGCGCCACGTAGCGGGCCTGTATATTTTCTGTCTTTGCTTTCGCGAACGTTACGCTTTTCTTCTTTCCGAAATTGTCATGCGCCAGACCGTCGTATTCCTTGTTCAACGAATCGCCGAAAGTCTTCAAGTATTCCCTGATGTATTTGCCTGCTTCCCTATGACCGGTGCTTTCCCCTGTATAGTAGGAATCGTAATCCCAGTAGAATTCAGCCAGCCCTTCGCTTTTGAAGAACCCGAACAGTTGTTGCTCCACTTTCTGCAGGACGTTAAACCCCACGAATATGTACCTGTCGTATTCCGCCGTTACTGCATCTGTGTCGATTACGTCGCGGTAGAGCATCCCCTCATACGCCGTATTCCGCTCGGACAGCCTGCGTCTGAAGTCATGATAGATATCACCAAGCTTGTTCCACAACGAAAGGAAAAGTTCCTTGAGTTTGGTGTCATGCCCGTCACTAAAGTTCACGAAGAACGTCTTGAGGAGTTCCCGCTGTTCGTCAGTGAGATACGACACGTCATCAAGTTCGTGCAGGCTTGCGATGTTTGCAAACACCTTGTCGGGGTCTGCCATATTCTTGTCCACGTCGTCGAAATCGCTTATCATAATCAGCCCCCAGTCGTAAAAACGGTCCAGAGTTTCGTCCTTTCCCGTAATTGCGGTGTAGCTTTTGTACAGTTGGCAAACGAGGTTTATCGGGTCGCCCACACTCAATTTGGAATAACGGCGGAACAGTTCGCTGATAGTAAGGTACACGGGAGCCCATACCGGTTTCCCTGCGCATAGTGCCAGTTCTTCGTTGAGAAAAAGTGCGGCACGCTTGTTCGGGAACACCAAAGCCACGCGCGAAAGGTCTGTCCCGTATTTTTCTATTATGTCTTTTGCCACATAGTGGAGAAACGTCTTCATGCCTGTTCTTTTTTTTACGAATTCTTTACTTCTACTGTCTTTTTCTCGTTCACCAGCCAGATGTAGCCGCTTACGTCAGTGTACCCCATACGCCGCATCAAGTCCATGTATTCAGCCACTTGCACCTTGTATATATCGCGCATCTTTCCGAATTTAAAATCCACGATTACTATCCTGTCGCCGTCTTTCATCACCCTGTCGGGTCGTCTTGTCTCTACCGCACCTGTCTTTTTGTCAACACAAAGTATGCTGCACTCATTGTAGAGAGTCCAGTGCCCGGAAAACCAGTCCGCCACAGTAGCATTGGCCGAAAGACTGTCATAAAGCAGGCTTTGTATCTTGCCGCGGTCCAGGCCTTCGCCATACAGTATTCCTTCAGTTTCGTACCTGTCGAGCACGGGCGCAATGTCTTCAGCGGTTCTTATATTGGAGAACACCAGATGCAGGATATTTCCAGTCTTGACATAGCTGTTGTCGGCGGGCTTGTCATCGCCGCTGACCCCCTCCACGAAGTCGCGGCTTTTGTTGCTCTGCCGGAATACGGCGGTAACGTCTTCGCTGGCCACGGAGACCGGGCATTCTGAAGCTACTTGCAAGAAAACGTTTTCCGACTTTTCCTTTTTCGCCTCTTCTCTACCGGCAAATTCGCCGTAACTGAATACGATGTCGCCCTTGCCGCCGTCCTCCTCTTCAATTGCCGCGCCTTCCAGCTTTTCGGAAAGAATCCCCAAACAGTTCTGCACAAGCATCGACCTTGACCCGGAAGAGTTCTTCTTACCTATGACAAACAGGTTTTTGCCGGCCCTTGTAAAAGCCACATAGAGAAGGTTCAGGTTGTCCATCGTGTTCTGCATGTGCTCGTTCCGGTAATCTTCAGAATACACCGATTCCGCCAAGTTTGCGGCATATCTCACCGACAGCACCGGCAGGGCATCGTATGGCGCCTCAGACGGATGAGCCCAGAAATAGTTGTTTTGGAACAGTTCGAGTTTCCAATCGCAAAACGGGATTATGACATTGTCAAACTCCAGCCCCTTGCTTGCGTGTATGCTCATTATCTGTATTCCCCCCGTCCCGTCAGTCTGTATCTTGTTGGAATGAATGTTCTCGTCCCACTCCTCCAGAAATCCGGGAACGTCTGCGGACATGTCGTTAATGTAAGCCGAAAGGCTGTCGAAGAAAGCACACACGTACGCCCCGTCGCCCTGCAATTTGTCTATGCCGAAAATCTTGTATATCTTTTCCGCCAAATCGTAGAGCGGCATTTTCTTCAGTTCCTCAACTCCGTTCACGAATTCTTCGGGCAGATACTTGTCGGCGGTCTCTTCCCTCAATGCGTCCATGTCGTCGGGACATTCACCCATTATATGTTGCCTGTAGTATTTCACGAGGCACGCTTTCGTTATCTGGTCAGCCGGAGCATACAAGGTCCTGAGCGCAGCGACGATTGTGTTTACCGCCACAGAGTGGTCAAGTCTGAAGGCCTCGTTGCTGATAATTTTTATATCGGGGCGGTTCTCCGTGAAGTAGTTGGCAATGACGGGGATGTTTCTTTTGGAACGCATCAGGATGGCAATGTCTTTCTGCTTCACGGATTTCTGCAGCAGCCTGTCTATAATGCGTTCTATTTCCTGTATTGTAGCGGAGACGTAGTCTTCCCCCGCAGGCTTTAGTCTCACCTGCACCAACCCTGTGGTGTTTTCCTTTTTTATCTTCTGTCCTGCATCTTCATAGGCCGCTCTTATTCTCTCTGCCAGCGACGGGTCGTTTGACTTTTCCCTTTCTGTTTCCAACTCTGCGGATATTCCGAAGAACAGGTTGTTGAATGTCACAATGTTTCTTGCCGACCGGTAGTTGGTGTCCAGCGTATGTATGTCAGTCTGCGACTTGCCGAACTCCCGCTCTATATTCTGGAGCAGCTGCCAGTCGCCCGCTCTCCACCTGTATATACTTTGTTTTACGTCCCCCACGATAAGGTTATTCACCTGGCTGCCGTCACAATGGCTCATACACTCGGCGAGGAGGATTCTGAAATTCTGCCATTGCACCGTGCTCGTGTCCTGAAACTCGTCAATCATGATGTGCTTCAGCCGCGCGCCCATTTTTTCGAATATGAAAGGCGTGTCCGTTCCGCTCATCATCTTGTGGAGCAAATACTGGGTGTCACTGAGAAGGAACCGGTTGGCCTGGGCATTCATTTCCCTCACTTTCTTCTCGATGTCGTCCAGCAGAAGCATCCCTCTCAAATTTTGCAGCGTAGCCTCTACGGAGACCACCGTTTTGAGTGCCTCCCGGCGCAGTGCCTCGCTCTTGCTCAACAGAGGCATGAGCCGTTCCTCGACAAGCGCAAGGAGCGCATCCCGGTTCTTGTCGCTTTTCTTCACCCACGACCCGGAGTCTTCCAATAATCCGGCAAACGTCTTTGTCAGACAGTCTTTGTCCGTCAACTTGCCGTTCGCCAGCTTGTTGAAATACGATACAATCTGCTTTCCTCCTTTGATTGTTGATATATCCGTACCGCTCCCGTCAAGTGCAGAAAAAAAATCCCCCTCAATTTTCTTCAGTGCGCCGAGCCTATCTTTTTTCATGCAAAGGAGCTGTTTCGTGAATCTGTCATAAAAGCCTTCTTCACGCAGCCGCAAATTGAGAGCCCCGCAGTTTTTGCGGTATTCGTCATCGAATATTTTCTCTCCGAAATCCCTTACCGATTTGACCACGTTCCACCCCTTGTTCTCGTCAATGTTCTCCATTACGAAGCGCATCAGCCATGAGAACAGCGCCGATTTGCGGTCAAGATCGTCTATCAAGGTGTCCACAGCCAGCGTTTCCGCCTTCTTGTCATTGAGTTCGATTCTCAAGTTCGCGGACAGGTCGAGTTCCTTGGCAAGATTTCTCAGTACGCCCTGAAAGAACGTGTCGATGGTCTGCACATGAAAATAATCGTAGTTGTGCACAAGCAGCGTAAGCGCGACCGTGGCATTCTTCCTGGCCTCCTCTTCACCGACACCCGTTTCTGCGGTAACCTTGTCAAGATAGGGCTTGGACTCCGGCAAAGACCTTGATATTCCGAAAAGCTGCCCAAGTATCCGGGTCTTCATCTCGTCTGTCGCCTTGTTGGTGAAAGTCACCGCCAAAACGCCATTGTAATCCCAGGGATTTCTCACCAGGAATTTTATATATTCTGCTGCGAGGGTAAATGTCTTGCCACTTCCCGCACTCGCCTTGTAAACTGTCAGTGCGCTCATTTTTCCGTCTTTTTTTCTTGTTACCAATCCTTAAAGAGTTCCACATCGAACCTGATTCCCACACCTTCGAACTTTTTTTGCGCCACCCCGCAGAACACGCCTGCGGAGAAATACTTGTTGGTAAAGCCATAGCCGTATTCCATGTATGGCCTCAGGTACTGCGTGAGCAGCATGTTCGCATAGATGCGCTCCGTTTCAAGATACCTGCCGACAACGGGTAATTTGGAGAGCAACAGCATGGGGCACTCATACGTAAGATTACCGCGGACATAAAACTTTGAAGCGTTATACCAGTTACTGTTGAGCAACTGGAAATCTCCTGTCCAATCGTCATCCCATCCGCCCGGCACGTACTCGTATCTGAAGTTGGAATAGTCAAGGAAATATGACTTGTCACTCCTTGAGGTGTAGAATCCGCCACCGGCCCGGAGAGACAGCAACCTCATGCCCGCCAGCTTCTGTTTCCATGAGAAATCCGCCTCAATCCGCTCATAACTCATGTCGGATTTCAGCACGCCTTTCACACCGCGCTCGTAGTCGAGAGTGAAGACCGAGCCGCCGAGAAACGACGGATAATACTGAAGCTGTAGGGTAGGGGCGAAAGACCTGTATTCCGACGGTTCTCCCGACAGTATGAAACCCGTCTCGTCCACGGCAGTACGGCGGTGGAATATCATCCCGGGCCTTACGCTCAAGTTTCCGCCGAGGTCTATGCTTGCCTGCAATTTCCAGTACATATCCTTGAAATAGTCCAACCTCATGTTTTCCCAGCGTATCGAGTCGTATTTTTCATCCTTGACCCTGTTAAGTACTTCCGAACTGGTAATCCGGTTTCCGGTTCCGAATTCAGTTTCCACTCTCAGCACCTTGCCCAGCGTAAATTTCAATGGGATGTTTATATAGAGTTGGTTCTGCTTGAAGGAATAGCCCAGATTGGCCGTCATGTCTACAGCGCATCTCGCGGAAAAATTATAACTGCCGTTGAGCTTCATCCGATAAGTCACGCCCTTGGAGCTGCTATAGCCCAAATACTGGGGGTTAACAATAGGCGACACGTGGTAGGCGCCCCGCGATTTCGCCCCGAATTTCCCGCTTGTCCTGTCGAGGAAATAATCTCCGAATTTGTTAAGCTTCGTCTTCTTTCTTACAGTGGACTTTCCTTCCTTTCGAGCGTATTGCCGGTATATGCCAATATGTTCCTCGTCCAAGGGTACGGGCCGGACTTTATCAAAAAAAACGCCTGAACCTATTTCTTGCGCATTATCTATATAGGGTGAATCCAGATTATAAAACGCCTTGTAACTTCCCGTTATATCATTTCCCAAAAATTTAAATCTGATATCAGTTTCACTACACTTCGGCACCAGTCCGCAACTGTCAGACATATCAATTTTGGTATGAAAGGTTATCATGTCCATTTCCCCGCTATATTCCATGAGGATAATCCTTCCGCTACTGCGTTCAATTATTGCCTTTCCGTTAATGAGCTGTGTGTTTTTCACTTTTGGAACAAACGTCATCTCAAGTCTGTCATCCGAGAGTTCCGAGGTAAAATACTTGTAAAGCCTTTTATTTCCGATATTGCAGGGAGACAGTATGTAGCTGCCGTAAATCATTTCGCCGTAAATATCCGGCATGGCAAAGTTTTTTACCAGCGAAACGATATTTTCGCGGTGCGGCACCGTACTTATCCTTTGAAGCATATCTATATTGAGAACTTTACCGCCGAGCAGCTTTAGTGTATAGAATGTCTCACCTGCGAATTTCCGTTCACCTTTGACCACCGAATACATTGAGGGAACTGCAAGCAAAGTAAAATTCCTCTTGTTAATGTCAATGTCGTAGCTTACGTACATATTCGTGCAGACTGTGTCTTTCTGTAAAAACCGCAGATTTCCGGCATAACCCGTAATCAATGCCAGGGCTTCGTTTCCAGAAACGGCATCCTGGCTTTGGCTCCCGGCCAAAACCGTCCACGCAACATTCAGCAATATGATTATCACAAAAAGCTTCTTCACATTGCAAAGGTAACATTATTCTAAAAATTGCGAAGAATATACAAACCGATTTCTAACATATTGCGAAGAATATACAAACCCCTATCACCAGAAACCGCCTACTTAACATAATGACGATTAACCAAATTTTGTAGTTATATTTGCATCGTCTTAAAATTTTAAAATTATGTTGTTTAAAGTTCTTTACAAATTGTTGTTGGTCATTCTGACCGTTCTTGCAGCTTACTTTGGTGTATCAGTTTGTGAAAGCTGCTCCGTTTCACGTGAATTTAATCACCATGGTACAGGTATCTTCAATTACTCTGATACCATGCACATAAACGGTACTTCTTCATTCTCTAAAAATTTCCCTTATGGAAAATAAAGTGTTTAAGTGTCTTCATCCCCGTTTGGTTCGTAATAAGTATACAGGCGAATTCTTTCAAGCTGGTTGCGGTGTTTGTAAAGCTTGTCTAGAACGCATGGCAAATAACGCTTCTTACAAGTGTTCTTTGCATGAACTTGATTACAAGTATTGTATGTTTGTAACCCTTACATATAAACCCGAAGATATTCCTTTGATGCGCCTTTTTGATGGTGAGGCTTATATTACCGATTATCTTGATTTTCAGCCCGACCAACGCTTTGTTTATGATTGTATTGACGTTTCCAAACGTGAAATCTATCCCGATTTTGGTGTAAAGGTCGGTGAAGCCGTTTCCAGTTCTTTTGAGTTTCAGCAGCTTCTTCGCAAGTTGAAATATTATAACTATGAAGCAGGTGATATTCCTTACCTGTCACGTCGTGATGCCCAAAACTTTTTAAAACGCTTTCGTAAACATTTATCTAAATATACAAATGAGAAAATTAGTTACTATCTTGTCGGTGAATACGGACCCGTACATTTCCGCCCGCATTTCCACGTTAATTTCTACTTCAACGATGAAAAGACGTTGGAAGTATTCGGAGAAGTATTATATAAGGCTTGGACGCTTGGTCGTATCGATTACTCCCTCTCGCGAGGTAAAACAAATTCGTATGTTGCGAAATACGTTAATTGCCGGAATTCTATCCCTCGAATATATTCGCACCGTGCCTTACGTCCATTCTGCCTACATTCGCAAAACTTCGCTCTTGGCTTTTATAAAAGTCAGAAAGAAAAGATATATGAGACCACTTGAAAAAGTGCCGGTTAATTGATTAAGCTTTGGCCTCTGACAGG
>CAVGJZ010000039.1:0-26397 GCA_963629785.1 Oscillibacter sp. MSJ-31
GGGGACCTCATGATTATGAATCATGCGCTCTAACCAGCTGAGCTATCCCGCCATCGTTTTGTTTAACGGGTGCAAAGGTATGGCAATTTTTTCAAACGACAAAAAAAATAACGGAAAAATTTATTCCACCCGTGAATTTTTCGTATTTTTGCCCACGGATAAACTTGCTACAGGTGGGTTGGTGGCGGTGATTTCCGGTTGCCGCCATTAAAATTCCACCCCAAAAACTAAAGCAGTAAAATGATGGGCAAAAGTAAAACGAAAATTGTCCTTGAATACGGGCTTAACGCCTCGAAACCCTCCAGCGTGTGGCCTATGGTCAGCGAGCCAACGGAGCTGGAGCGGTGGATGGCCGACGAGGTGAGGCGCAACGGCGACAAACTCGAGTTTGTGTGGGGCACTACCTATCAGAACAAGGACATGAGAACCGCCACCATAGTGAAGGAGCAGAAAAACCGGCTGATACGGTTCAAGTGGGACGGCGACAGCGATCCCGAGGCTTATTGCGAGTTAAGGATAGAGACGGGCGAGATAACAAACGACTGTGTGCTCGTGATAACCGACTTTGCCGTGGAGGAGGATACCGGCAGTCTGCGCGAACTGTGGGATGACAACATGGAGATGCTCCATCAGGCATCAGGACTGTAAGACAACAGACCGCCCCGACGGGTGAACTTTTCACCTTATTATATATATAAGGCGTGTGGGATTTCAGCACGCCCATTAATTTCAACGCCTCAATATGCGGCTGCTATCCCGCTGCGCGCATGACTTTCAGAAGACGTTTTTTTATATTTCCGGGATTTTTCTTCATCGCCATTAAACTTTTACGGGCAAGCGATGTCTAATAAACAGAGAGACAACAAACAGGTAACCATCCAAACGGAGAGAATGCAGACAGACGACGCGTACATATACAAGGCAATGCAGGAAAGCCCCGAAAAAGGCTTGCGCCTGATAATGGACAAGTATGGCGAGACTGTCTACTGGCACACCCGCCGTCTGCTCGTGTCGCACGACGATGCGCAGGATGCCACGCAGGAAACCTTTGTCAAGGTGTTCCGGTCGTTCGCCTCGCTAAAGGAACCTTCCGCCATGCGGTCGTGGATATACCGCATAGCCACCAACGAGGCCCTGCGCCTGATAGACAAGAACAAGGCTCCGCGAGAACTCCTCGAAAGCATCGACGACGGCAAGGCGGATGTGGCGGCGGACAGCTACACCGACTACACCGACCTTGAGGCGGTGAAGCTGCAAAAGGCTATTCTCTCGCTGCCGGCGAAACAGCAGGCCGTGTTCAACATGCGCTACTACGACGATATGGACTACCGGCAAATCGCCGAGGCTACCGGCACCACGCTCTCTACCGTCAAGGTGAACTATCATTTGGCGAAGGAGAAGATAATAAAATACATGAACTCTAACTGTTAGGACAATGGAAAAGGAAAAGAATTTCAGCTTCGACAGCATAGGCAAGAGGATGCCCTACCGTATGCCCGGAAACGTGATGGCGGACATACAAGAGGCGGTGATGGAGGAACTCCGTGGCGAACTGCCTGCGGCGGCGCCGCGCATAGTTCTGCGCAGGAACGGCCTCTTCCGCACCATAGTGTCGGCGGCAGCTGCCGTCACGCTGTTCCTCGTCTGCTACAGTACGATGCAGCCGGCGGCACGCGGTTCCTACGACGATGTGGAAACGGCTTTCGACAACCTCAGCTATGACGACCAGGCGTTTATGATTGACACTTACAACAACGACGTCTTCGCCTGTGCCTCCGACATGGCGGCATACTGATGGATTTATAGAACACGAATATTGTATTAGAACACGAATATAGTAAAAGAAAGGAAAAGTTATGAAATTTCTAAAAGTTGTTTTGGTTGCGGTTTCATTCATGGCGTTTTCCGCAACAGTCAATGCACAGGACAGTGACAAGCAGCGCCAGTCAAGGGAACAGATGGTGGAGACGCAGGCGGCACACATTGCAAAGGACCTCGCCCTCGACGACAAGATTTACGACAGGTTCATCACCACCTATGTGAGCTACAAGAAGGAAATGTGGGCCACGGCACCCAAACGCCCCAAGAAACGCCCCGAGGCGAGCGAAAGCGAGAACCAGGCCGCAGCCAATATGCAGCGCCGCTTCGAGCAAAGCCAGAAGGTGCTCGATATACGGTCGAAATACTACAAGGAGTTCAGCAAGTTCCTCTCGCAGAAGCAGATTGAACTCATGTATGACAAGGAGCGCAAAATGATGAAGCGTCTGTCTGAACGCCACGGCAAGCGCCCGGAAAAGAGAAGATAGCAAACAGCAGATGCCACATGTGACAATACACAAAATCTGAAAATTGCTACACCTATTGACTCATAAGCACGTAAAAGAAAGTGATATTAAGAAGAACTAACACATCAACTCGACTGGTTTGTTTTTGATAGTTATTATTATTTAGAATCAGTGTTTGTCCGCACCCCATGTGACTTGGCGTGCGGACTCTTTGTTTTATGCCGTGCGGCTTGCTGTTGCTTATAACCTGTCTTGTGCCTTGCTCTTCTTGCCGAACGACAGCGTCAGCGGAGCATGGTTCACCTGCATCTCTTTTGGCGGTATCTTCTTCAGTCCGGGTCCGTAGTGGTGGCGCAGGTATTCGAGAAGATGGTCGGGCACGGTCACTTCTGTCGGCCCCAGCTTCATCTTGCGCGAATTTCTCAGGTCTATGGCGGGAATCTGGTCCACACTCGTTGTTATGATGTTGACGGTGTCTGCCTCCTTGTTGTCGTAAAGGGTGAGCAGGCGGTACAGCATCCTGTATATCGTTCCCTTGGAGACCAGCGTCACCACCATCCGGGTGAACAGGCAGTTGAAGAACCCTTTGGCGTGGGGCTTCTCTATCTCGCACTTGCCGAAATACCTCCACGTCCACACGCTCTTTCCTGCAAAACACTCGTTGAGGCGGTTCACCGCCTTGCGCTGCAGCACTTCCGCCAGTCTGTTCTTGGGCATGTTGTCGAGCGGAAAGATGTCCACGTAGATGCCGTGGTTCATGTCCAGCTTGCGGCACTGCTCCTCCACGAAGAGCGTGCCCCTCTTCCTTAGTTTGGCAAAGAAGAACGGACTTTCGGGGTCTGTGCCGTACCATGCGAGGAAGAACTCCGGCTTCAGCACCGCCGGAGCCTCCCTGAGGAAGCGGTCGTAGTTTCTGCGCGTCATGCCGATGTCCATATCGTCATCCCAGGGTATGATGTCCTGCCAGTAGTACGCGCCGATGGCAGTGCCGCCGATGGCGGTATATTCTATCTTGAGCACTTCGCACACCCGGATTATCTCGCCCAATATCTCGAACAGCACCCCGTGCAGTTCTTTCAGTTCCTGTTCGCTGTATTCTCGCATATTTTCTTTTGTTTACTGCGCCATTGCCGCGCGGCGTCGCAACAACGCCATTGCAAAAGTATGCAGAAAAAGCGAGAAACAGGGTTCCCGGCATGCGAAATATAAATTAATTCCGTACTTTTGCAACTGAATCACCCTGTCATGGTAAGAATGGGGGTGTCAAAATTTTGTAAACGCCATGGGGATACACTTTCTACAATGAGGTAAAGACTATGCATAACAATGGCCGACTGAATAGACTGTCACAACCATCATGTATGGTTGCAGCTAAAGACATAAAGTAAAAGAGAAAATGACGCAGGATTGCTTGAATACACCTTCTACAGCCGACGTAAGCGGATGCTTGCCAAAGGGCATCAACATTATCGGGACTGAAAGACTTTCGTCCCCGAGTGTAGAAGGAATGTCCCGGCTCAAACGGGTCAAGAGAAAAAAAAGACCCTTCCGTCGACCCCACTTCTTGGAGCTATCTCTATATCCTCCACGTGGCGGTGAAGAGGTTTCAGGATTGGCTTGAATATTTTAACCGCGACAAGGAAGATAGCCTAAAACAACGGTATTTCATCCATAAAACCTTTCGCTATTCCTACAAGGACAAGGAAAGGCAGCAAGGGGTGAAAAAGACTTTGGAGCAGTCTGTCAGTGGGCTGGTATTTCTGCAAGGTACGGTAAACGACTTGCAGAAATTTCTGAAGGAATACTTTCCTCAATATCATTTGGTCAAGGACTACAGTTCCGGGCGGCCGGCATCTATCCAGGACTCCGTCATGCAGCCCTTCATGAATGTGATGAAGGCGCATCCCGAACAGGTTACATTCTTGCGGAATTCCTTTGAGAAATTTGCTGAAGGCAATGTGAAGCTGCGTGTCCTCACCGGACCATTCAAGGGCTATGAGGGCTACATCGTCCGCATAGACCGTGACCGCCAGCTTGTCTTCGACTTTGGGGGACATGCCGTGGCCATCCGCGGGGTGCATAAAGAGGATTTTGAAGTGGTCGGGGAATAAGGTTGGGACTTTTTGGTCTCCCACAGATTCCACAGATATTCTTCGGTCACTATTCGCTTTCACGCATTAAAGAAATCTGTGCCCCGCTGTGAGATTTCGAAATATCACGGACTTTTGACCATAATTGAGAGTAACAGAAGCATAGATACAAGGAAAAGTTGTATATTTGCAACAATATAAAATCAGAAGACTTATGGCAACATTAACCTTGCAAGTAGAGAATTCTTCAATATTAACACATTTGAAAGCAGTGTTAAAGACTATGCGTGGAGTTAAAATATTGAGTACCAATAATGTTTTGTCCCCAGAGATGGAATTGGAGGATGTTCCTAATGCGGTAACTGTGGCAGCCATGAAAGAGGCTGAGTGTGGAAAGGACGCAGGTGTTGTTTCTACTGATAGTTTGGAAAGTTTCATGGATTCAATGGAATAGGCATGAAAGAAATCCGTAAAATTTCTCAGTTCAAGAAAGATTTTAAGCGTTTTAGTAGGGATAAAGAAAAGGTTGAAATATTGTTTGATATAGTTGGCAGACTTCAAAGGGGAGAAGCTATTCCGGATGAGTTTGCCCCACATCCATTGAAAGGCGAATGGAAAAATTTCATGGAATGCCATGTTGAGGATGACTATCTTCTTATATGGTATGACAGGGAAGAAAATGTAGTAAAACTCGTTCGTCTTGGTTCTCATTCCGAATTGTTTGGTAAGAGAAGAAAAAGATAAAGTAATGAGGCGTGACCTATTTATTCTTCGGTCACCATTCGCTCTCACGCGTTTAAAGAAAAAATCTGTGCGCATCTGTGAAATCTGTGGGAGAAATAACCCACGGCGCAGCGAACCAGCCCCCATACAAAGACAATTTACAGAACCCACCTATAGCGACAATGAACAATTTTGAAAATATAAAAATAGCCGTAGCCGGCACAGGTTACGTGGGCCTGAGTATAGCCACGCTGTTATCCCAGCATCATAAGGTAACGGCAGTAGATGTCATCCCCGAAAAGGTGGAGAAGCTGAACAAGCGGATTTCCCCGATACAGGATGAATACATCGAAAAGTATCTGGCAGAGAAACCCCTCAACCTCACGGCTACCCTCGACGGAAGAGTCGCCTATAAGGATGCCGACTTTGTTGTCATAGCAGCTCCGACCAACTATGACCCGGTGAAGAATTACTTCGACACTACCCATGTGGAGGAAGTGATAGACTTGGTGTTGGAGGTGAACCCCGGTGCCGTGATGGTCATCAAGAGTACCATCCCCGTTGGCTATACCCGCAGCCTGTATCTGAAATATGCCCAAAAAGGTGTAACCCGGTTAAACCTTCTCTTCTCCCCGGAATTCCTTCGCGAGAGCAAGGCACTTTACGACAATCTCTATCCAAGCCGTATCATCGTAGGCTATCCAAAGATTATCGGTCGTCCGGAATTTGCCGTGGAAGACGAGGCAATCAGGCGCATCACCGATGTCGGGATGATGAAGGAAGCTGCAAAGACCTTCGCCGACTTGCTCCTCGAAGGTGCAATAGGCCCTCAGGGTTCCGACAACTCCTCACTCCCCACTCCCCGTTCCATCCCCGTACTTTTCATGGGTATGAAAGAGGCCGAGGCTGTCAAGCTCTTCGCCAACACCTACCTTGCTTTGCGCGTAAGCTATTTCAATGAGCTTGACACATACGCCGAGGTAAAAGGTCTCGACACAAAGGCAATAATCGGCGGGGTGGGTCTGGACCCGCGTATAGGTACGCATTACAATAACCCTAGTTTCGGCTATGGCGGATATTGCCTGCCAAAGGACACCAAGCAGCTTCTGGCAAACTATGCCGACGTGCCGGAGAACTTGATAGAGGCTATCGTGGAGAGCAACCGCACCCGCAAGGACTATATCGCCGATGCCGTATTGAAGAAAGCCGGTTATTACAGCTATGCGGATGACAATAGCTTTGATGCGACAATGGAGCACAACTGCGTGATAGGTGTATATCGCCTGACAATGAAATCGAACAGCGACAATTTCCGTCAAAGTGCCATCCAGGGCATCATGAAACGCATCAAGGCAAAGGGTGCAGAGGTCATTATTTATGAGCCTACTCTTGAAGACGGCGCCACTTTCTTCGGCAGCAAGGTCGTGAACGACATGAACGCATTCAAGTCGCAGAGCCACGCTATTATAGCCAACCGCTACGACGCCTGTCTTGATGATGTGAAGGAAAAGGTATATACACGTGATATATTCCGTAGGGATTAAACGAACCTGTATAAAGGGGAAAATACATTCTCCCGTTTTCATTCGCTTGAATGTAAAAGGGACAAATCCGTGCCCTCTGTGAGGTCTGTGGGCGGAAAAATATAAAGTCCCCCACAGATAATCTGACTGCACAAGTTAGCCATTAATTAGTATTATTCATGTCTGAACAAGGAAAATTCACCAACGAAGCCCATATATGTTTAAACTGAAGAATTTAGATATCCTCGGCAGTAAGGCGGAACTCGCCTCGCTGCCGGAGGGCAAACTGCTTATCAACACAATAAATGCCCATTCTTATAACACCGCCCGCAAGGACAGGCTCTTTGCTGAGGCTTTGATTAATGGCGGTGTGCTTATTCCTGATGGCGTGAGCATCGTGAAGGCTTGCAAATGGATTAAGGCGAAAAGTCAGCCGAAGGAAAGAGTCGCCGGGTGGGACTTGTTTGCCTACGAGATGGAAAGGCTTGAAAAGTTAGGAGTTAGGAATGAGGAGGCAGGAAATGACAACTCAAAACTCTCTTTGCGACGGCGAACCGTCATGTTTATGGGGAGTTCGCAACGAGTGCTCGACTTGATTGTGAAACGTGCAGCTGAGGTCTATCCACATTTGAAGGTGGTGACATATTCGCCTCCCTATAAGCCAGAGTTCTCGGACGAGGATAACTGCGCGATCATTGATGCCATCAATGCGGCAAACCCTGACTTGCTGTGGATAGGTATGACTGCGCCCAAGCAAGAGAAGTGGACATACTCGCATTGGGATGAACTGAATATCCATTGCCATGTCGGTACTATCGGGGCGGTGTTTGACTTCTTTGCCGGTACGGTGGAGCGCGCTCCTGTGTGGTGGCAGAGAAATGGCTTGGAATGGCTGTACCGTTTGCTGAAAGAGCCGAAGCGTATGTGGAGGCGGTATATCATCGGCAACGCACTGTTCCTTTGGAACATGACGAAGGAATAATCTCACACAGATGGCACAGGTGAACACGGATTCCTCTTTGGACACAAATTACCACTGCTACTTCAAGTTTCTGCAGTTTTCGCTTGGACTGCATGACGGCAAGGAGTTTATTGATGGTTCTGCCTTAAAGGGTTTTGATTGGAACGCATTTTACGAGTTTGCCAGAAAGCAGACTCTTGTCGGTGTTGTATTCGATGGTATTCAGAAACTGCCAAAGGAAACTGCTCCTCATTTTGACTTGCTGATGCGCTGGTTTGGCGTGAGCCGGAAAATCAAGATGTGCAATGAGGTGATGGACAGGGCTACAGTGGCTATATATGATAGGATAAGGGATGCAGGATATGGCTGCTGTGTTTTGAAAGGCCAAGGTAATGCGGTGATGTACCCTAATCCGTCGGCAAGAATACCGGGTGATGTGGATGTCTGGGTAAATACTTCTCGTGAAGAGATCCGTTCTCTCTCTCACTCACTGGTCCGTAATGTTAACGGACATGTGGACGAAGAGAGTTTCAACCACATAGAACTTACCGTGAATGGCATTACGGCGGAGCTGCATTACACTCCCGGTTTTATGGCAAGCTTCGTGTATAACCGGAGATTGCAGAGATGGTTGAAGCAGAAAGTTGATGAGCAATGCAGCAATATGGTGGCATTGCCAAATGACGCAGGTTCTGTCGCAGTCCCAACCTGTTTCTTCAATATTGTGTACCAACTTTATCATCTCTATCACCATTATTTCTATGAGGGCGTAGGATTGAGACAAGTCGTGGATTACTACTTTGTCGTGGTGAAGAGCGAAGAGCAAAGAAAGGGAAATGCCATCGCCTTAAAACGTGAACTGAAGTACCTTGGATTGTGGAAATTTGCAGGGGCAATGATGTATGTGCTGCATAAGGTGATGGGATTGGCAGAAGACAAGATGATTGCACCTGCGGATGCAAAAAGAGGGCAAATGCTTCTTGATGATATTTTGAATGGAGGCAACTTCGGACATTATGACAAACGGCATGCTTGGGGACGTGACAGCTTTGACGACAATGGTTTCAAACATGGGGCATTGGGGCATAACCTCTTGCGTCTGTACCGTGACACTAGGCTTTTGAGATTCTATCCAGAAGAGGCTTTGAGCGAACCGCTGTTTAGGATTTGGCATTGGTGGTGGAGAAAGAGAAAAACATATAGGCATGAGAAATAATATAAAAGTTGTAACTTTGTAGCGGATTAGTGGAGTTTTAAAAGACAACGCTATTAAATTAAGGAGGGAAAAAGACGAAGCAAAGAGAGATGGAGTCACTGAAGGAAAAGACTGCCCGCGGATTGTTCTGGGGCGCGCTCAACAGCGGTACGATGCAGATACTGAACCTCGTTTTTGGTATCATACTCGCCAAGCAGCTGTCGCCCGGCGACTATGGCATCGTGGGGGTACTCAGCATATTCTCGCTCATAGCCGGCAACCTGCAGAGCAGCGGTTTCACTCAGGGACTTACCAATCTGAAGAATCCCACCGCCAACGACTACAACGCCGTGTTCTGGTTCAACGTGTCGGTGAGCGCCGTCATCTATGTGGTCCTCTTTTTCTGCGCCCCCGTCATAGCGTGGTATTTCCACAGCCCACAGCTCACGGCACTCTCGCGCTTCGTGTTCCTCGGCTTTTTCATCTCCGCGTTCGGCATAGCCCACAATGCGTATATGTTCAAGAACATCATGGCTAAGGAACGCACTGTCACAGGCTTCGTTGCGCTTGTCGTTTCAGGCGGATGCGGCGTGGTGCTGGCATGCAACGGGATGGCATACTGGAGCTTGGCGTGGCAGTCGGTGCTTTTTGTGCTGGTGCAGAACGCATGCCGCTATTATTTCACCCGCGACAAGTGGCGGCCTTCGCTGCATATTGATTTCTCGCCCATCCGCAGGATGTTCTCGTTCAGCGTGAAAATTCTTGTCACGACTATCGTGAACACCATCAACAACAATGTCCTCACGTTTATCATCGGACACAAGTTCCCTATGGCGGCAGTGGGGAATTTCACCCAGGCCAACAAGTGGAACACGATGGCGTATAACACCATCACGGGGACTATCGAACAGGTGGCGCAGCCCGTGCTCTCGCAGATTTCCGACGACAATGAACGGGAGATACGCGTCTTTCGCAAGCTGATGCGCTTCACGGCGTTCTTCTCTTTCCCGGCCCTCTTCGGTCTGTCGCTCGTCTCGCGCGAGTTCATTCTCCTCACCATCGGCGACAAGTGGGCGGAGTGTATCCCCATGCTTCAGGTGCTGTGTGTGGGCGGGGCGTTCTTTGCCTTCAACACTATGTATCAGCAACTGGTAATCAGCAGCGGGCGGTCAGATGTCTATATGTGGTGCAACATCAGTCAGATAGTTCTTCAGATAGCGCTCGTCCTCCTTTCGTCGGCCTATGGCATTTTTACCATGGTCGTGGCATACACCGTCTTTTCCGTGTTGTGGCTTGGCGTGTGGCAGTGGCAGGCGCGCCGTCTCATCGGCGTTAGGTTCCGCGATGTGGCGGCAGACATCGCGCCGTTTATGTTTGCGGCGGCTGCGGTGATGTGTGCCACTTATTTCGCCACCTCCTTCACATCGGAGTGCCTTGTATTGCTGCCGCTGCGCATTGTCATTGCGGCGGTGTTGTATTTCATTGTCATGAAGGTTGCCAAGGTGGAAATACTCGACGAGTGTCTGCGGTTTGCCAAAAGGAAACGGCAGTAAGTGACCTTTTCATTTTCTCCGTCACTAACTGTCGCCTGTCATTTCAACCGCTGATAACGCTTCTGGCACACCTCTTTGTAGTCGTATCCGAAGCCGTGGCGGCACAGTTTCACGAAATTGTAGCGCAGGGTGAATTTCAGCTTCGCCCATAGTGTGGCTTTCATGTCGGAGCGGTACAGGCACGGTTCCATGTTCACGCAATACACGTCTGCCAGAGTGTCGAAGGCAGAGAAGCTTTTCGGTTTGCCTCGGAACAGCCATTCCTCGGCGAAGAACCTGTCGCCGGCCATACGGCTCTCGTCGAAATCGGGTAGAGTGCGCACATACAGGGCGCGTGCCCACCAGAAATTGCCGGCGTAGAGATAGTAGTCCATTGGTGGCGGCGGAAAGCGGTAGCATCCGTACACGTCGAAGCGTTCTCCTGCCGACGGTGTCCGTTGCGGTCCGTCGCCCGCTGCCGGCCTGTCGCCCGAGAGGAGGTTTACAGCCACTTTCCATTTGTCGAAGAGGAAATACTCCATCATCATGCGCCACGCCTCTATGTTGCGCTTGAAATTGTTGAACTTGCGGTCGCGCGTTGTAAGGTTCTGGTAGGTGATGCCCTTGGTGTGGAAATAATACACGAGGCAGTCTTCTTCCATGCACTTGCGGCGGATGAACTGCAGAGCAGGGTATTCAAACTTCCGCGCGTCGCGGCAGTCTGCTACTATCTCCAGCTTTCCGTCATCGCCCGCGATGCGGCGCAGTTCGCTGATGTCGCCGTCGTTGCGTGCGATGATGCTCACGCAGAGTTTCGCGGTGCGGTCCCACAGTCCGCTGCTTTTCAGGTGCGCAATCTGTTGCGCCGCCATCTTCTGCCAGTCCTTGTCGCAGAAGATATGATAAACGCCGTAGACGGGGAGTGCCGTCTCCGTTTCCGTGTCCCATTGTGACAGGTCGTATTTGCTCGTGGCGCGAAACAGAGTGTCGCGGCATTTGTCCAGTATCGTGTACCCGTTTCGTTTTTTGTCCGTCATCGTGTACGCGCCTTTTTCCTTATCCATTCAACTTGTTTTTTTACCGTCGTTTAGGTAAATCCTTTCATATCCTTCCTGCATTTCCCTGATACCGAAGCGCAGCTCCACGAAGGCCTTGGCTTCGGCGGAAAGCTGCCTGCGGTCTGCTTTGGGGATGATGTCGCGGAAGATTGCCATGTATTTCCCGTGACTGTTGCCTTGCGCCGTCAGCGGCCAGTGGGGCGGCACCGTCTCGTTGAGCCCCTTGCAGTCGCTGCACACCACGGGCAGACCTGCCATCGCAGCTTCCGCCGACATCAGCGGCAGGCCCTCAAACTCCGACGGCATGATCAGGTAGTCAAAACTGCCGAGGTAACGGGATATTCCGAACACCGGGCGGCGCAGCGTCACGTTGCCGAGCGTGCCCAGTTCCGTTTCCACCTCATGCCTGAGCGTGCCGTCGCCGATTACGTGGAAATGGTATTGCGGCATATCCTGCAACGCCTTTATTATATATATAAGGTGGCGGATGCCCTTTTGTTCTTCCAGCCGTCCGGCAAAGAGAATGTTCATCTTGCCAACGACCAGACCGGGATAGGTCGTTTGATTTATCTCGGGCACGCCGTTGTAGATGATGGGCGGCGTGGTGCCCCATTCGTCGGCGTAGCACTGCAACACGGACTGCGAGATGGCTACGTTGGCATTCTCCCTTTGGTAGAAATCCTCTACCTTTCTCCCGAAACGTTTCAGTCCTGTCCACAGGCAGGTATTGTGGATAGTCCTTACTATCCTGCACTTCTTCCTTAGCCACGGAAACGTGCGGAAGAAAGCCCACACGCATATGTCGGGCGTTTCCGTGTGTGCGTGTATCACGTCGGGCCTGTAGTGCAGCCATATCAGCAGAAAGCGCAGCGGAAAGAATATTGCGGCGATCCTCTCCGCCATGAAATGGAAATGGTAGTTGGGGAAAAGCGACCTGTGGCACACCACGCCTGCCGCCTGCAGTTCTCCGATGAATCCCTTGGTGAAGGCGGAATTGCCGCGCAGTATTTCCACGATGTGATACTCTATCTCCGGGTTGCCTGACTTTGCGATGTTTGCCGCCACCCGTTCCGCTCCTCCAAGGTCAAACCTTGATATGAGGTGGAACACTGTTTTCTTCCTTTCCCTGCCTTTGCGCCTGTTGCCGTTCATGTCATTGTCCTCCAGCGTGTTTCTTCAGCACCTCTGCCACCTCCTCGGCGCAGTGCCTGTCGTTATACAGTCTTTCGGCAAGCAGCCGTCCGCGCTTTCCCATTTCGGCGGCCTCTTCGGGATGATCCTGAATGTAGCGCACGGCTTTCACCCATCCCTCCGTGTCGTAGTAAGCCACTGATATGCCGCAGCCCTCCTTGTCGAAGTCCACCGGTATCTGCGGGTTGCGGCTGCAGATTACGGGCAGTCCCATGGCGAGGGCCTCCACCACGGTGGTCAGCCCCACGGTGTATTTCGTTTCCATACAGCAAATCACCACGCACCGCGATTTGTAGACCGCCTCGCAGAGGTTTGCCTGCTGGTAGCCCGACATGAAATTCACCTTTATGTTGCTTCCCACTGCCATCTCGCTGAACATCCTTTCGTAGTCGATGCCGCAGTTGGTCTTGTTCAGGTATATGCTGAGCGGTGCCCCCGTTTCGTTGAACGCAGCCACCAGTGTCTTCATGTCGCGCCGCTCCCTGCCGGTGGACACGAAACCTGAATGTTCGCCCGCGGGCTGATGGCCTCTCGTGAAGCGGTCGTAGTAGTCGAGGTCTGCCCCCCAATGCCCCACGTGCATGCGTTCCGGTCGTGCCTTTTTTGTCTTCAGCGAGTCGTCGTAGAGCTTTTGGGAGAAGAAGAACATGTCGTCGATGCCTCTGTAGAAGAGTCTTCCGAGCCATTCGCGCCACCTTTTCCGGGGTGTTATTATGGGCTGGTGATGCCATATCACGACGGGCTTGCGAAACAGTCCCAGGGCACGCAGGAATATCACGATTTCCAGATATTTGTAGTGCGTGGCATACACGGCATCTATATTCTTGTAGTTCTTCAGTATCTCCAGCAGCACGTAGACTGCCGACCGCAGTCTGCCGCCCACATCCTTGTGGCGGTGCATCACCATGTCGATGCCGCAGTCCTTCAGATGCGTCGCTCCGTAGAGGAAATGCCCGGGAAAGTTCCCTTTCCGCCACTCGCCGTATATATACTGTATGTCCTCTGTGTGATAGAAGTAGATTCTCATAACTGCAAATTTACGCATTTTCCCCGTATTCTGCCACAGTGCGGCTGCTTTTGGGGAGAAAAAAAGAAGAGACTCGTCTCACGACAAATCCCTTCCATGTGATATACATATAAAGCAAATGAATATATATTGAACTTTTTGTGTTGAGGAAACCGGAAGCTTTCTCCTTTTTCCGTTGCAAATATACGCCCTTTTTTGTGGCGTGAATATAAAAAACAGAAAAAGTAAATGAAAATAAAAGTTGTAAAATCTCACGATGTTATTACAAACCTATTGTCCTATTGCTCTTTTTTTATTAAATTTGCATCATCAACTGTTAGTATTTACATTATAAGTATCATTTTTCAGATGTCCGGAACGCAATGCCTTCAGTATTATTTCGCTGAACTGATACAGTGCGCAGCCACGGTGTATCTCACCATTTCCTGTCTTGTCGCACTGATAAAATCGCCCTCTTGCAAGGAGTGCGCCCCTTACCGCAGTGCCAAGTGGCTGCTTGTGGCTTATTTTGCGTGCCTGTCCCTGAATCTCTTCGCATGGTGCTTTTTCAACAATGGCAACTGGAACGAGCTGAACTACAATATCGCCGTTACCGACGTGATAATGTTTTTCCTCGAGTACATGCTCCTGTGCAACTGCTATGGAATGTTGCTCAACCGCCATTTCTTCAGCCTGCCGCGCATCGTCGGCGACGCGGTGATGTGGGTGGCCACGTCGGCGATAGCCTTGTCTGCCCTTATGCCGCAACTGGAGGAGTACCGCGGCAGGCTCGTCCTCGTGTCGGTCGCTATACTGGTGGGATATATCGGACTGTTCATCTACCGCTTCTACATCCAGTACCGTCGCTACATCCGCCTGCTCGACAACTATTTCTCCAACGATATGCAGCGCTTCGTCAGATGGACGGGGCGGAGCATCATGATGTTCGGGGCGGCATGGCTACTCGCCGTGGCGTCGCTCTTCAGCGATATTTATGTGAACTGGTTCTTCCAGTTCTACATCATCACGCTGCATGCGTACATTGTAACGAGCTTTGTGAATTACGCTCCCCATTACGCCGACCTCAACAAGGCAGAAGAAGATCAGGAAGACGTGCCGGTAGTGGAAGAAGTGTCGGACGGAACGCCGGCCGGAGGAATGGTCAGCACCATTGACACCCGTCTGGAGCAGTGGCTCGCCGACAAGAAATATCTCTCGGAGCAGCTCACCATCGAAGACCTCGCGCAGGCCATCGGTACCAACAAGAACTACCTGTCTTACCACATAAACGAGAAATACGGCATGAGTTTCAGTTCATGGATTTCGGGAATGCGCATTGCCGAGGCGAAACGGCTGATGCGGGAAAATCCCGACCGCAAGCTCGAAACGATAGCCTACTCGTCGGGATTTTCCTCAGCGTCGTATTTCTCTAAAGTGTTCTCGCTCCATGAGGGCATGTCGCCCACCAAGTGGAGGAAGGACTGCATATCGTGACCCGGGACAGGTGTAATCCTTGTGCTTTGTCTGCACTTTTGCGGGTCTGTAAATAAAAGCCTTTACTCCACGTCTTCTGCAATCTGCTCCGGGGTGAGTCTGTTGTCGATGGCGAGCTGTGCATAGTCGTATCGGTCGTAGAGACCTTTCTTTATGCCGTGGCAGTAGACCTTCATCTCTGACGCACCGTAATAACGGGCAATCTTCTCGCCGAAGCCGCCCTCCAGCGCACCGTCTTCGAGCGTTATCACCGTGTCGTGGTCTTTTTTCAGTTCGTCAAGCAGTGCCGTGTCCAGTCCCGACACGTAGCGAGGGTTCACCACCGTGGTGTCTATTCCCTTTTCGGCTTTCAGCCTGTCCGCCGTGTCGTTGGCGAGTATATGGTAAGCTCCCAAGCCGATTATAGCGACCTTCTTTCCCCGGCGTGTCACCTTGTATTTGTTCAGGTCGGAATAGTCCTCGTCGAATTTCTCCGCACTGTGTGTCACCGCTCCTGCCGGCACTCGTATCGCCACCGGGTATTTGTCCTGGCGTATTCCCCATGCCATCATTGCCTTGTATTCCTCCCAGCAGGTGGGGGCGAGATATACCAGACCGGGGATGTTGCTGAGCATCGGTATCTCGTAGAAGCCGATGTGGGTGATGTCGTTGAGGCCGTTTATCGACCCGAGGAAAACGTTTATAAGTGCCGGGTTGCCGTTGATGCACAGGTCTTGCGCCAACTGGTCGTAGGTGCGCTGGATGAATGTGCTGTACACGTTGTACACGGGGTGCAGTCCGCCCTTCGCCATGCCGGAGACCATTGCCACCGCCTGTTCCTCGGCGATGCCCACGTCGACAAACTGCTTGCCTGCCTTCTCCCTTCTCTCGCGGGTGAAACCTGCCACTGTGGGCGTGCCGGACGTAACCGCCACCAGCTTCGGGTCTTTCTCCATCTCTTCGAGCAGGAATCTGCCCGTGAGGTCGCCCCAGTCCTCTCCGCCGGATACGGCGAGGGGCTTTCCCGTGGCCGTGTCGAAGGGCATGCTCCAGTGCCACTCCTCCTTGTGCTCTTCTGCCGGTGCGTATCCTTTTCCCTTCTCAGTGTGGATATGCACCACCACGGCGCGGTCGGTGTCTTTCACTTCTTGGAAGGCCTTGATGAGCGTCTCCACGTCGTTGCCCTCTGCCACATACGTGTAGTCCAGTCCGAAGGCCTTGAACCAGTTGCACTCCGCCTTGCCGCCAGTGTCGCGCAGCAGCTTCAGGTTCTTGTAGATGCCTCCGTGGTTTTCGGCAATCGACATCTCGTTGTCGTTCACCACGATGATGATGCCCGTGCCGAGTTCCGCCGCCTCGTCGAGACCTTCCATCGCCTCGCCTCCGCTCAGCGAACCGTCGCCGATAATTGCCACGATGTTTTCATTGCCGCCCTTGATGTCGCGCGCCTTCTGCAGTCCTGTGGCGAGCGACACGGATGTGGAGGTGTGTCCCAGTTCAAAGGTGTCGTATTCGGGGGATTCCGCCGGACTGCTGTAGCCCGACACTTCGTTCATCCTCGCATCGTCGGTATAGCCGAAGGCTCTGCCCGTGAGCATCTTGTGGGGATAGCTTTGGTGGGACACGTCGAACACGAACTTGTCCTCGGGACAGTTGAAAACATAGTGCAGTGCGATGGTGGTCTCCACGATGCCCAGATTGGGTCCCACGTGTCCGCCCACCTTGCTGTCGCGGTTCAACACTCCCTTGCGGATTTCCTCTGCCAAGACTGTCAATTCGCCGATGGTCATCGACTTGATGTCTTGCGGTGACTTGATTTTTTCCAGATACATGTCTCTTTACCTTTTATTAGTTTTTACGGGTGCAAAGATATATGTATTAAGATTATCCCCGTGTATTTGTATTACTGATAAAAGTACACAAATCACGGGGATATATTTTTTTTGACCAGTTTACTTGGCTTTTCCCTATTCCAAAATATATCCTACGCCTTGCGCTCGAGGTTTCTCGACGCGTCTATCTTGAGGAAGATGAAGAGCAGCAGCGTGAAGCCCCACAGCGACGAACCGCCGTAGCTGAAGAAGGGCAGGGGGATGCCGATGACGGGTGTCAGACCGAGCACCATGCCCACGTTGATGAACACGTGGAAGAGGAAGATGCTCAACACGCAGTAGCCGTAGATCCTGCCGAAGCCGAAGGGCTGGCGCTCCGCCATCTTGATGAGGCGCAGGATGAGGGCGAGGAACAGCAGCAGCACTCCCGCCGAACCAAGGAATCCCTCCTCCTCGCCCACGGTGCAGAAGATGAAGTCGGTGTCCTGTTCCGGCACGTACTTGAGCTTCGTCTGCGTGCCGTTGAGGAATCCCTTGCCGCGCAGTCCGCCCGAACCGATGGCTATCTCGCTCTGGTGAACGTTGTAGCCCGCTCCCTTGAGGTCTTCGTCAAGGCCCAGGAGCACGTTGATGCGCACGCGCTGGTGAGGTTCCATCACGTTGTTGAGCACATAGCTCGCCGAATAGAAGAATGCTACCGAACCTATTGCGAAGATGAGTATCAGAAAATAGTTGCGCAACCGTGTGTAGAGTGCCCGGTAGAGAAGGAAGACCACGAGTGCGGCGGTGGCGGCGAGCTGCACGTAGACCACGTTGAACGGCAGCACGAACTCGGCGAACAACACGGCGAGAACTGTGGCTCCCAGCGAGTAGCCGACAATCAGCCACGATGTGCGCTTGTCGCCGCAGTATATCCTCACCATGCCGGCGCAGAACAACTGCACGAGCGTGAGCACGGCGAACGGGCCGACAGGCGTAGGGGTGGGGTAGATGAGCGTTTCGCCGAAGCGGATGCCCACCACGAAATACACCACCATGGCGACACCCGTGAACAGCACGCTGCCGGGCATTCCCTCGCGGTAGAACATGAGGAAGAACGACAGGTAGACGAGTGCCGACCCCGTCTCCTTCTGCGCCACGATGAACAGCATCGGCAGCATCACTATGGCGCATGCCGCGGCGAAGTCCTTCCAGCGGTGTATGTCGAAACCGTAGCTGCTCATCAGCTTGGCGGCGGCGAGGGCGGTGGCGAACTTGGCGAACTCCGCCGGCTGGAGGCGCAGCGGGCCCAGCACGAGCCACGACCGCGAGCCCTTTATCTCGTGGGGGTTGAATATCGTGGCGAAGAGCAGCAGCAGCAACACGCCGTATATCACGTAGGCGAAGGTGTCGTAGAACTTGTTGTCGAGCAGCAGCAACACGAAGCCCAGTGTTATCGACGTACACATCCATACTATCTGCATGCCGGAACGCGAGCTGAGGCTGAAGATGTCGTTGTCGCCGTAGGTGTAGCTCGCGCCGCACACGCTGATCCATCCGAAGACGAGCAGCGCGAGGTATATGGATACCGTCCACCAGTCGAGCGACCTGAGTACGCTGGGGTGTTTATCTGTCACTTGTGCCATAGGAAATGTGTTTGTTCTGGAATACTTCCGCCAGCTTTTCCGACTGCGGCGAGAGCTTCCCCTTGATATACTGTTCCATCATAAGTCCGCCGATGGGCACTCCGTAGTCGGCTCCCCATCCGCCGTTTTCCACGTACACGGCGATGGCTATCTTCGGACTGTTCATCGGGGCGAAGCCCATGAATACGGAGTGGTCGTGGCCGCGGTTCTGAGCCGTTCCCGTTTTGCCGCACGGCTCGAAGTCGTAGCGCGAGAGCATCTTGCAGGTGCCGTCGAGGGCAGACTTGCGCATTCCCGCCACCACGTAGTCGTATGACTGGCGGTTGGCCTTGGTGTAGTGGCGCTCGCAAAATTCAGGCTTCAGATGCTCGCCCTTCACGCTTTTCACCACGTGCGGCGTGTAGAAATACCCGCGGTTGGCTATTGTCGCCCCGAGATTGGCTATCTGGAGCGGCGTGAGGTTCACCTCGCCCTGGCCGATGGAGATACTTATTATGGTAAGCCCGTTCCACGAGCCCTTGTATGCCTTGTCGTAGAACTGCGCATTGGGGATGAGGCCGCGCTTCTCTCCGGGCAGGTCGATGCCGAGCTTGTAGCCGAAGCCCATGCTCACCATATAGTCGCGCCATGTGTTCATGGCGTCCTGCACGGTCTTGTATTTCTTCCTGTTGCCCATCATGTAGTACAGTCCCCAGCAGAAGTAGCCGTTGCACGAGGTGCCGATGGCAGGCACGAGACTGATGGGCGAGGCATGGCCGTGGCAGCCCACGTGCAGTCCGCGGCACGAGAAGCCGTGGTGGCACGGGAAGGCGGTGCTCGGCGTGATGATGCCCTCGGAGAGGAATGTCAGTCCCTGTGATGTCTTGAAGGTGGAACCGGGCGGATACTGTCCCATGATGGAACGGTTGAGCAACGGGCGGTGGGGGTCGCGCATGAGCCAGCGGTGTACCTTGCCGCGCATCCGTCCCGTCATGAGGCGCGGGTCGTAGCTGGGCGACGACACCATGGCGAGCACTTCGCCCGTGGACGGCTCTATCGCCACGATGCTGCCTATCTTGCCTCGCATGAGCCTCTCGCCCAGTGCCTGCAGGTTGATGTCGATGCCCAGGCGCAGGTCCTTGCCCGCCACGGGCGGCGTGTCGAGTTTGCCGTCCTGGTAGTTTCCCTGTATCCTGCCGTGGGCGTCGCGCAGCATGATATGCACTCCCTTCGTGCCGCGCAGTTCCTTCTCGTAGTATTTCTCCAGTCCGAGCTTGCCGATGTAGTCGCCCGGCTGGTAATAGCTGTCGTCCTCGATGTCGGCGTCGTTCACCTCGCCCACGTCGCCGAGCATGTGGGCGGCGTAGGGGTATTTGTATTGCCTCACGCTGCGCTTCTGGGTGTAGAAGCCGGGGAAGCGGTATATCTTTTCCTGGAACACGCTGTATTCGTCACCCGTCACCTGGCTCATGAAGAGCTGCTGCGTGAAGCGCGAGTAGCCGGGGTTCTTGGAACGGTCCTTTATGTCGTCCATCCTCTTGGCGAAATACTCCTTCGTTATGCCGAGCGTCTGGCAGAACGCCGTCGTGTCGAGGCGGCCCTTCGCCTCGTTCATCACCACCATTATGTCGTAGGCGTGCTGGTTGTAGACGAGGAGCTTGCCGTTGCGGTCGGTAATGGCGCCGCGGGCGGGGAACTCTATCTTTTTCAGGAAGGCGTTGCTGTCGGCGTTCTTCTTGTAGTCCTCGCTCATTATCTGCAGCGTGAAGAGGCGTATGATGTAGACCGTGATGATGGCAATGGCCACTCCGCCTATCACATACTGCCGCTTTTCGAGTGAATAGTCCTTTGCCATCGTCAGTCTCTCCTCACGTTTTCAAGAACTATAATGAGGGCGAGGGTCAGCGCGGTGCTGCCCAGGATGTTGGCAATCCACTGGAGCCAGTTGAAGAACGAGAATGCCTCGAGCGTGAAGAAGGTGAGGCAGAACGTGAACACGCATATCAGGGCGTAGGTGACATACTTGCCCGGTCCGAGCGACCGCAGCGTGGGCTTCACGTCGTCCTTGTTGTCGTGGGCGATGAACACGCTCACCACGTATGGCTGCAGCAGTGCCACCAGCGTCATCGAGGCGGCGGCGAGGCCGGGGGTGTTGGAGAACATGTCTACGCTGAGGCCAAGCAGGAAGGCCCACAGGAGTGTCGCCCAGCGGGGGTAGTACCTGTTGAAGCGCAGTATGAAATATACGTAGAGCAACGGCACGGCGCACCCGAACAGGTGGATGTGGTTGAACACCAGCACCTGGGCAATCGTCATTATGGCGAAAAGCAAAACGTTCTTGAAAAAGTCTACACTCATGCTTTCGTTTTTCTATTTCTTTTCTGTTGGGGATGAAATGTCGCTGGGACTACTTGCTGCCGTCTCTCGGCGCAAGCGAGTCCTGGGCCGCCTTCAGCAGCAGTGCCTTGTCCTTGAGGGCGGCATTGTCGATTACGCACACGTGGCGCAGTTTGCCGAAATCGGTGGACAGGCGCAGCTGCACCCTGTACGACAGTCCGTCGGCGGAGTTGAACACATGGAGGATTTTTCCCACCATGATGCCTGCCGGGAATATCGACGAATAGCCGTTGGTCACCACTTCGTCGCCGAGGGCGAACTTGGCGTGGCGCGGCACATCGTCGATGTAGGCGATGTCGGCCGGCGGCCTCTTCCAGTGGAGGAAGCCGAAATAGCCTCTCTTGCGTATTGTCACGCTCACGCTGGAGTGTATGTTGGTCACCGGCAGCACTATGGCGTAGTGTGCCGACGCCATGTAGACCACTCCCACGACGCCCGTGCCGCACGCCACTCCCATGTCTTCCCTCACGCCGTCTGCCGTGCCCTTGTCGATGGTTATCAGGTTGTCCTCCCTGTCGATGGAGCTGGATATCACCTTGGCGGGTATCAGTTTGAAGCCGGTGAGGGCACTCTTCTGGCAGTTGTCAAGGGTGAGGGAATCGCCGCCGTGCGTGGCGATATACTGCGAGAGTGCCTGCACCTGCTGTTCGAGCATGAGGTTGCGCTCGCTCAGCCGCTTGTTGTTCTGCGACATGCTGAAGAAGGTCGTTACCGCGGAGTTGTATTCGTAGATTTTTCCCGCCACGGCATTTGCCGAGGAGAAAAACACGCTGCCCTGAAAGTTGTTGAAACGGAACAGCAGGACGAAGCTTATAACCTCGAGCAGGATGAATACGAACCAGTGGTTGTAGCGGGAGAGAAATGCTAATAGGTTGTGCATTGTCTTTTTGTCAGTGGAAAAAGAAAAAGGAAAAAAGTAAAAGTCATGCCGCATGGAATGGTGCGGCGCATTTTACTTTTTGCCTTTTCGCTTTCGTCTTCTTTATCTCATGAGGAATGAGAAGCGGTCTACGTTCTTCAGGGCGACACCCGCTCCCTTCGCCACGCTGTGCAACGGGTCTTCGGCGATGTGGAACGGAATGTTTATCTTGTCCGTCAGCCTCTTGTCAAGACCGCGCAGCAGCGCGCCGCCGCCCGTCAGGTAGATGCCGTTCTTCACGATGTCGGCATACAGCTCCGGCGGTGTGTTCTCAAGGGCCGAGAGCACCGCGTTCTCTATCTTGGCGATCGTCTTGTCGATGCAGTGGGCTATCTCCTGGTAGCACACCGGCACTTCCATGGGAAGGGCGGTGATGCGGTTCGGACCGTGTACGATATAGTCCTCCGGTGCCTGGTCGCCCAGGTCGGTAAGTGCCGAACCCACGTGTATCTTGATGCGCTCTGCCATACGCTCGCTCACCTTCACGTTGTGCTGGCGGCTCATATAGTCCTGTATGTCTGCCGTCAGGTCGTCGCCGGCAGTGCGGATGGAGTTGTTCGACACGATGCCGCCAAGCGAGATGACGGCAATCTCGGTGCTTCCGCCGCCGATGTCCACAATCATGTTGCCCTCCGGCGCTTCCACGTCGATACCGATGCCGATGGCGGCTGCCATAGGCTCGAAAATCAGGTACACGTCGCGTCCGTCGGCATGTTCCGCCGAATCTCTCACGGCGCGCAGCTCCACCTCGGTGGAACCCGACGGCACGCCGATCACCATGCGCAGCGACGGCGTGAACAGGCGGCTCCCGGTGTGTACCATCTTGATGAGGCCGCGCATCATCTGCTCGCAGGCGGTGAAGTCGGCTATCACTCCGTCGCGCAGCGGACGGATGGTGCGTATGTTGTCGTGAGTTTTCTCATACATCATCTTGGCTTTCTCGCCCACGGCAATCATCTTGTCCGTGCGGCGGTCCAAAGCCACGACCGACGGCTCGTCAACCACAATCTTGTCATCGCTGATGATGATAGTGTTGGCGGTGCCGAGGTCCATCGCTATTTCTTGAATGAAAGAAAAGAATCCCATAATCCTTCTTGTATATATAATAATGTATTGCCTATGGCCGGCGCACCGTTATTTCGCGAACCATGCGTGGATGGCGGTGTCGTAGTGGCTGCTCACGCCGAAGGCGCGTGTGGCGAACATGCGGCGGTCTTCGATGTCGGTCTCGGCGCCTTTCTTGTTGAGGATGTCGAGCAGTACGCCGTACTCGGCCTTGCTCGGCACAATCACCACGTCGTTGAAATTCTTTGCCCCGGCGCGGATGAGCGAGATGCCGCCGATGTCGATTTTCTCTATGATGTCAGCCTCCGAAGCGCCGCTTGCCACGGTGTCCTCAAAGGGATACAGGTCCACGATGACCAAGTCAATCTCCGGTATCTCATACTGTGCCATCTGCTCCCTGTCGCCCTCGTTGCCGCGGCGGGCGAGGATGCCTCCGAACACCTTGGGGTGGAGGGTCTTCACGCGTCCGCCAAGGATGGAGGGATACGTGGTCACGTCTTCCACTGCCTGGCATTCGTAGCCGAGCGATTCGATAAACTTCTGTGTACCGCCGGTAGAGAGGAATTTCACTCCCTCGGCGTTCAGCTTGGCGAGCAGTTCGTCAAGTCCGTCCTTGTGGAAGACAGACACCAGCGCTGTCTTGATCTTTTTAATTCCAGCCATTTTTGTTTTCCGTATATCTTGTTAAAATGTTTTCGTAAAATATATTTGGCTGCAAAGTTACAAAAAGGCTCGGTATTATCAAGTGCCGCGGCGTTAAAAAATCAAGCCGCGGCATCCTTTTATTGTCACTTTATTTCTTCTTCTCGTCTTGATACCACAATTCCTGTATCTCTTCCTTCGTTAGCTTGCCCATCGTCTTCATGGCTTCCTGTATGTTCTCGTTGAAGGCAGGGTATTCGTCGGACGGCTCAAAGGTGGCGACTTTTTCCTCCTTGTCCTTCTCCAGGTCTTCCTTCGAGGCGTAGTCCACGCCAAGCACGAAGAACTCTTCGTTGATGTCCACGCTCGTGTTCGACGGCTTGTGGAGCACGCGGAATCCCTGCATGTAGTTCGTCATGTTCGAGATTTTGGGTGCGCCGTAGGTGATGTCGTAGGTCTCGGTGCGGTACATGTGTCCGATGGCGATTCTCGTGAGAGGTATGGTGAACAGCTTCTTGAAGAACACGCTGTCCTCCACCACGTCGCAGCGTTTGTTCTTCCAGTCGAAACGGGCGTAGTTGATGCCCCAGTTGCCGCCGAGGCTCGTCAGCTTCAGCCTTTTCACGCTGTCGGCGGGCAGCTGCTTCACGTTGCCCGGCCCCTCGAAGTGCATGAACATGTCGGGGCGCACGTTGAGCACGGCGCGCGTCATCTTGCGGTTCTTGTTCTTCAGCACGTCTTTGTTGAAGAGTGTCGTGAGCGACTTCAGCACCACTTTCGGCGAACCGTCCTTCTTCTTCGATTTCATGTAGAGGTGGCAGATGCCCCTGCCCACTTTGGCGAGGGTGTCGGTAAGCCATGTAAGCTGGCGGGCATAGACCGTCAGGCGTATGTAGTCGTGCTTGCCCTTGTCCACCGTCACTTCCTTTATCTTGCGCACCTGCGGCGTGAGGCGTATCTTGCTGCCCTCAACAGATGCCATGTCCACGGTTGCCGTCTCGTAGTTGATGTGCTGCAGGGAGATGGTGCCTGCCGCTTCTGCCTTCTCCGGCAACTGGCCCGAACCGTCGGTGTTGCCGAGGTATTTGCCCGTTGTCTTGTCAAACACCGAGGCGTATGTCACCGGTTCTTCCGTCTCATTGTCGATTACTGTAGTCTGTGCGTTGGCTGCAAGGCTCAACATCGCTGCTGCCGCAAGGCACAGCGTCCTGATAACTGAATTTATTTTCATCTTCTCTCTTTGTAGTATAATGTCTATTATCCCTTTACTTTTTAATGGCACTGATACAGTTCATAAGGTCTGTCGGGACAAGCTGTGGCGCCCCCGCCCTAGCCGGTAACGGGCTGTTTTGCGCATCTGCAAGGCTACGGCGGACCAAGTTGTCTCGACGTTTTGACCTTATTTTGCGGACTGTATCAGTGTCTGTCTTTTTACTTGTCTGTTATGTTTGTGCTTCCTTGTGGGTGCAAAGTTAAGCGGAATTTTTGTATTGTCAAAATTTTGGTGTCTCCAAGTCGCTTTTTCACCGTCATTTTATCGTCACTTTATCGTCGCTAGACACCTCTCCTGTAGGCTGTCGGCGTGTAGCCCGTGCTCCTTTTGAACAGTCGGTTGAAATGCTGCGAATACTGGAACCCCAGCTCGTAGGAAATCTCGCTCACCGTGTCGTCGGTGCCGAGCAGCATCTCCTTCGCCATGTCGATGAGCTTGTTGTGGATGTAGTCGATGGCATTTTTGCCCGTCTCTTTCTTCACAAGGTCGCCGAAATAATTGGGCGACAGGCAAATCTTGTCGGCGAAATATTTTACCGTGGGCAAACCTTTCACCTTGGCCTGGCCGTCATTGAAGTAGTCGTCGAGCAGGGACTCGAACTTCACTATCACGCTTTTGTTCGCCACGGCTCTCGTTTCAAACTGCCTCGTGTAGAACCTCATGCAATAGTCGAGCATCAACTCGATGTTCTTGGAAATCAGTTTCTTGCTAAATGTGTCGGCTGGTTGCTGAAGCTCCTTCTTTATATTGCTCAGGCAGTCCGTAAGCAGTTTCCTTTCGTCCTCCGACATGTGCAGAGCCTCGTTCGACGAGTACGAGAAGAACGTGTAGTGCTTTATCTCCCTGCCCAGCGGCGTGCCCTTGATAAGGTCGGGGTGGAATATTATCCCGCGCCCCTTGGGCAGTGTCCCTTTCTTCATCGTGGTTTCCACCACCTGACCCGGTGCGAAGCTCGTCACGGTGCCCTCGTCGTAGTCATATTTCTGCCTGCCGTATATCATGTCGCATCCCTTGGTGTCCTTGATGAACACGGCGTAGAAACCGTAGTTGATGATGAAATGCTCGGGCATCGGTGTCGTGTCGTCAAACTCCACCACATTTACCAGCGGATGCATGGTTTCGTATCCGAACATCTCGTTGTACTCGTCTATCGTGCTTATCCTTATTATGTTGTCCATGAAGTTATAGCGTTTTTTTTGAACCCCGTTCAAGTGTCTTGCCTTTAGGGTGGGATTTACAGGACCCACCTGATAAGAATCCGTCTAATCCGTTACAAAGGTATTGAAAATCTCTGATAAACAACGCAAGTTTAAACTGGAAATGCCCATTTGCAGTTTGCGTATTCCCCGTCCTCCTCCCTCAAACCGCCCGTTTACCTACCGTATGCCCCTTGCCATACGACCTTGTGCCAAGGGGCATACGATTGTATGGCAAGGGGCATACGACCTTATGGCAAGAGGCATAAGCTTGGCAAAGCACCCGTTCTCGTCCATTAAATAGCCCGTTCTCCTCGCATCAACCGCCCGTTTTCCTTTCTTAAACCGCCCGTTTTCCAACCATACATCGTACGATGCACAATCTCTTATCGTACGATGTGAGGTCTCTTATCGTACGATGCACGACCTCTT
>CAVGJZ010000040.1:0-23701 GCA_963629785.1 Oscillibacter sp. MSJ-31
AACAATCTTCTTCGTCAGGACAATCTCCACAGGGGTGCTTGTCACGGTAACGTCTTCCTGCGTGAAGTCGAAGCAGTCCTTGGCCGTCACCGTGAGGGTGTATTTCTTGTCCGTCTGTATCACGGGGAAGGAGAACGCGCCGTCGGCACCAGTAGTGCCGCTGTAAATCACATCGTCGTCGCTCTTGAGCGTGAGTTCCGCACCCTCAACGGGAGTATCGCCGACCTTCACCGTTCCGGCATAAGTCAGCGGATCCAACTTGATATTGAATGTGGCGATTGGAGTGTTGCTGCGGGTTGAAGAAGATGCAGACGCACTCTTGGCGTAGCTGGTTCTGTTTTCGCCGTCCACAGGGTATTGCACATTTAAGTAGCTACTACCCTTAACGTATGTAAAGAGACGCACTGCCGACACTCCGTCCCAAACGATGGGCTGGTCAAGAACGATGTCGGTCGTGTAACATTCACCGCTCACGAATTTCACGGTGGCGTTTGACAGTAGCGGAATGGTAGTCATCGACGCTGTATCGGCAAATGCCTCATACTTGTCTACATCGGCCACGAGTGCGTATTTAGCATACATTTCCACGTTTTCCAGTGTCTTGTCGTTTACTGGTTTGCCAGTGAAAGTGAAGCCGCTGATTTTGTCGCCATAGGCAAGACCGCTCTGCTCCAGCATTTCCTTCGTATAGATGAAGTCGCAAACTCCGGCAACATCTGCGTTCCACCAGTCGAAAACGACTCTCTTATCCGTATAGTCCTCTATTCCCACCACAACAGGGTTTACAGCCTGCTCTGCTGCAACCGCAACTTCCGTCTCATCGGTCTTGATTGTCAGAGCGCCGTCGTTTGTCTTTATCTCTGCATAAACGGTTGTCGTGCCGACAGTGTGCGGAACGAACGACATCGCGAACGTAGCGTCTGAAGATGCGCCAATCTCCGGGGTTTCTGCCATCGCAACTACTTTGCCGCCTTCGTAGAGCGACACGGTGTATGAACCGGCTGCCTCAGCCACGCTCTTCAGGTTCTTCACGCTGACGGTGGCGGTGTACTTGTTGTTCACCGATGCCGTTGTCGGCATCTTGGTGTCAGTCAGAAGAAGGTCGTGAGCCACATCAACGCGTTCAAAGCCGTAGAGGTTGTCCACGCAGGTGTAGCCTGCCTCAAATCCCAGATACCAGTTGCCTGCCGGGATATTGTCTATCACGAAGTTCGTGAGTACACCCATGTAATAAGAGTAGCTCACCGCCCTCGTGTCGCTCAGCTCGTCGGAAGTGATTTTCTTGGCGAGCGTCCAGTTCTTGCGGTCTGGCGAGTAGTACACGTTCAGGTAAACGCCGTCGCCACCACTATAATAGTTGGTGCGCGCTGCGTCGAAGGAGAATTTCTCGCCCTCGGTCACCTTGAGGAGCGGAGTGATGAGCTTCGTTGTGCCGTCCTGCCGTCCGTTCTTGGCCATGTACGGATTGTCGCTGCCCGCCGCGTCGCGCTGTTCGATAGTCCAGTTGTCCTCGAGTATCATGCCCTGTGGCACATCTTTCGTGGCGAAGCTCTCGAAATACTTGGAGCTGTCGAGCACGGTGCCCGAAACGCCGAACTTGAAGTCGTCCAAGCCGTCGCACTTGATGGTTACATCGCCGGAACATATTCCCGGAGTTGTATTGTCGATGGCAATGGTCATCACCGTGTCCTTGTGTGCCTCCAGTATGAAGGGGAACGCAAGGTTCTGCGAGAAGCCCTGCGGCAGTTCCACGGCGGTGACGGTGAGCGGGGCTGCGCCGCTGCTCGTCAGCTTGAATTCCTTGCCGACGACTTCGTTGGTCATTCCGTAGGAATACGATTCGCCGCCGTCAAGCCTGCTGCTGCCGTAGCGCACCTGCAGTGCCGGAGCGTATGCCACAGGCTCAATCCACGCACCGTATTTAGTTGTCTTGGTTATATTCTCCATCACGTCGTAGCGGCTACGGCTGGGGTATGTGGCGTAGTCTACCAGCGCAGAAATCGTGTCGGTAGCGGTTTCGCCGACGGCGAGGGTGGCAGTGGGCGTGAAGGTGGCTACCGACACGGTGTCGTACAAATGGACGATGTCGAGCGAATAGCCGGTCATGCCCGGCGTGAGGTCCACGTCGCCGTCATTCCTGTAAGTCACCTCGAACTTGACGGGGAACTTTCCGTCAGCGGTGCAGTCGGGGCTATCGCCGCCGAGGCTCGTCACGCCCGAAATCGTAATCGCCTTGTAAGGCTCTATTTCTGCCGATGCAGCCTCGAAGTCGTCGAGATACACGTTTTCGCCGCGTATGCCGACGAGCGTTCCTGCCTCCTGCTCCGGCAGCTCCACCTTGACATACTCCGACGTGCTGAGCACGGGAGTGGTCTCGAGCGTAATCTCAGCGCCGCGCTTGTAGGTGGAGCCGCTCTTCGTCACGGTGTAGAATTTCACGGAGCCGGAACTTGAAACCTGCTTCACCGAGACGCTCACGGCACCGGTGACGGGCGGTGTGACGAGAAGGTCGTAAACGTCGGTTGAATACCAGCCGCTGCCAAGCGACTGGCTGCCTACCTGAAGCGCACCCGTGCCGTCCACACCGTCGGTGGCACTGTAGGTGTAGGTCACGTATTTTGGGCTATAGCCGGAAGTTGACCCAACCAGATGTCCCCACCCTGTTCCTGCCCTGAAATCGTGGGCAGTGGTGCTGATGGCGGCATTGAAGTCCAGCTTGTACGGGCTCTGCGTCTCAGCACCGGCTTCTCCCGTTGCGTAGAACAGCGACAGGAGAAAAGCAAAGATGTAACTGATTTTTTTCATGCACAAAAAATTTGTTATACGTATTATTATTTAGATTTTGCAAAAATACATTAAAACAACGAAATCGCAAACACTTTTCTGATATTCTTAGCTTAAAACGTGACAGTTTCCAATATTTGCGCCATTTAAACCTACACATTATTTTTCCAACGGGCATCACGGGTTTCTTGGCGGATATACGCCGCAAGACGTTTCAAGGTAGTGTCCGGCGGCGGACAGAGGAGGGCAGCGACGGCGGCGGAACGGTGCCTTGCCAACCTTTTATCGTACGATAAGAGGTCGTACATCGTACGATGTGAGATTGTGCATCGTACGATGTGAGGTCGTTCTTCGTACGATATACGGTTGGAGAACCATGCTTTGAAGGGAACGGATTGGTCTTTTCCCAACCTTACGCCAAGGGGAATACGGTCTTATGGCAAGGGGCATAAGACCGCACGGCAAGGGGCATAAGGCTGAAGAACGGGTGCTTTGCGGTTGCCGAAGCAGCGGTTTTCAAGAAAAAAAGTTAAATCACAGGGCATGGCAGGCACGGGTGTTGGCTGGGGAACAAATACAAAGTACCTTTGCAGCGATGAGGGTGGCGTGTGCCGCCTGACAACATCAACAAACAAGGATAACAAATGAAAATCTTATTCAACACAATATTGCTGGCGGGCCTGTGCTCGGCAACGACAGGGCAAGCCTTGAACTGCGGCGCGCCGGCAGCGGACGACGCGGAGACGCGGCACACCGAGAACGACACAGTGAAACACCAGCCGATGACGGAGTCGGACATAAAGCTAAGCGAAGTGGTGGTGACAAGCTTCGCCGGAAACCAGAACGTGGTGCAGTCGCCGGCCCCCGTGACGATTATTACACAGCGGCAGATGGAGGCGCAGCCGTCGGCGAACATCATAGACGCCGTGGCGAAACAGCCGGGAGTGGCACAGGTCACTACGGGCAGCGGAATATCAAAACCCGTAATCCGCGGACTGGGATACAACCGCGTGCTCGTGGTCAGCGACGGAGTGAGGCAGGAGGGACAGCAGTGGGGCGACGAGCACGGAGTGGAGATTGACCAGCACTCGGTGCGGTCCGTAGAGATAATAAAGGGCCCGGCAAGCCTCCGCTACGGGTCCGATGCCATGGCGGGAGCTATCGTGTTCCGCAACGCGGCGACGCCGCCCGAAGGGGTGACAAGGGCCAACGTCACCGCAGGATACCAGACGAACAACGGACTCTTCGACTACTCGCTGAACCTGCAGGGCAACAGGAAGGGGTTCGTGTGGAACACGCTGTACAGCGGAAAGATGGCACACGACTACAAAAACAGCATCGACGGATACGTGGGCGGTTCGCGCTACAAGGAACAAAGCCTCAGCCAAATGCTCGGACTGAACCGCAACTGGGGGTTCTCCCACCTGCTGCTGAGCTACTACCACCTCACCCCAGGCATCGTGGAGGGCGAGGAACAGGGCGGCAAGTCTTACTCAAAGGCCGTGCCCTACCAGCAAATACACCATTACAAGGCGGTGAGCGAAAACCTCGTGAGAATTGGCGGCGGGGCTCTGAAAGCGGTGCTGGGCTACCAGATGAACCACAGGCAGGAATTCGAGGAGAAGGACGACCCGGAGGCATGCGGACTTGACCTCGCGCTGCACACCGTGACCTACGACGCGCGCTACGACTTTGACCGGGACGGCGGATGGACGTTCTCTGCCGGAGTGAACGGCATGTACCAGAGCTCGCTGAACCGCGGCACGGAGTTTCTCATCCCCAACTACCACCTCTTCGACTGCGGCGTGTTCGCCATGGGAAGTCTGCAAAGGGGCAGGTGGAGCGTGAGCGCAGGACTGCGCTACGACTGGCGCCGCCTGCACAGCAAGGGGATGGCTGCGGAGGATGACGGGGCAGCGGAACCGCTGTTCGCCGACTTCTGCCGCAATTTCAACGGCGTGTCGGGAAGCGCGGGGGCCACATACACCATTGCGGAGGGATGGCACGTGAAACTGAACCTTTCAAGAGGTTTCCGCGCGCCGAACATCAGCGAGCTTGGCTCGAACGGCATCCACGAGGGGGCGCAGCTCTACCAGAAGGGCAACAGCGGACTGAAACCGGAAAACAGCTGGCAGGCGGACTTGGGCATGGACTACTCGTCGGACGTGGTGTATGCGCAGGTGTCGCTTTTCGCCAACCGCATCGGCAACTATATCTTCAGCAGCCGCGTGGCGGACGGCGACGGCAACCCGGCGACTATTGACGACATGCCCGTTTACAGATACACACAGGGCAATGCAAGGATAATGGGCGGAGAAGTGGCGGTGGACGTTCACCCCACACGCCGGCTGCATATCGGCAACGCCTTCTCGTATGTCAGTTCCACGCTGCTCCACCAGCCTGCCGAGACAAAATACCTGCCGTTCACCCCTGCCCCGCGGTGGAACGTAGACGTGAAATATGAGCTGGTGTGCGGCGGACGGACGTTTGACAACATGTTCGTGAAGGCCGCGGCGGAATGCAACCTGCGGCAGAACCACTATTATGCAGCCAACAACACGGAGACCGCCACGCCGTCCTACACGCTGTTCCACCTCTACGCCGGGACGGACATACTGTGCCGCGGCAAGCGCATGATGTCGGTGTACCTCGCCGGCGAGAACCTCTTCGACAGGGCTTACCAGAACCATCTGAGCCGGCTAAAATATCTCGGGCACAATCCTGTCACGGGACGCGAAGGCGTTTACAACATGGGGCGCAACTTCTCTGTAAAAGTGGTGGTGCCGATAAGGTTTGGGGAATGAGAGAGGACAGCTCGGACTTCTCGGACTGCTCAGACTTCTCAGACCACTCCGAGCCGTCCGAGTAGTCCGAGTAGTCTGAGCTGTCCGAGTAGTCCCCAAAAAACTGTCCTCCAAGAAACCTCGCTCCCCCGACTTCCGTCACGGAAGCCGGGGGAGCTTGCAATTATACTACTTGAGAAAACTTATTGTCTTGTCCTTATTCCGCGAGCGTCCTGTACTCGATGATCTGCACGTCGGTAGTGACGTCGGCATCATACCCGCACACGATAAGCACACAGTCTGAGCCGGATGAACTGGTGGAAACCTTGAAGCTCTCCACACTGCCAGTCATCGTGTAGGAATCCGCATATCCGCTGTAAGAAATGCGGAGCAGTTCGCGGGCAGCCACTTTCCTGTCGCCGTTGGCGAGGGCGAGGTATTTCTCCCACACCTCCTTTGTCTGCGTGGTGACGATATACGGGTCGTCGTTGGTCACGGTGGTCTTCACGTCGCAGCCGTCGGAATATGTCTTCAGCACCTCGCAGGTTATGACGTTCTCCGAAGGAACGACAGACTCGGTGGCGAATTCCTTCTCATAGAGGTCGGTGGTGAAAGTGCCGTCCGTGTTCATGCCGAAGCAGAGGGCGTAGTAAGTAGTGCCTGGCGTAAGGCTCGTCGAGGTGATGTCGCGAGTGTCGGCTGTCTTCGGCCCCTGCACGAGCACGTAGCCGAGCCATTCGCCCAGAGTGAAGCCCGACGTTTCCGCGTTGTACTTGATGTATTCAAGTTCCGCTTTCTGCAGACTGCCGTACTGGGCTATCATCTGCTTGCGCTCACTCTCCGACACCACATTATAATAATACTGCATGGTGTTGTCCTTGGGGGTGAATGTGAGCGAGGCGTATGTCTTGGTGGTCTGGTTCACCTTGATGGCGAACTCGTCATTGGCTTTCTTCTCACGGGTTGTGACAGCCACGTGGCTAAGGCCGGCGGCAACGCCGGTGTTGTCGAACAGCAGTGCGTAGACATGATACGTGGTGGCAGGGTCGAGGTTGGGTATCTGGAAATAGCGCGAATCCTCGAAGCGGTCGTTGTATTTCTTCCATATCGTGTCGCGTTTGGCCTGCATGGTGCCGGTCAGCTCATTCTTCTGTATGCACAGCAGCCAGAAGCTGCAGTCGTCGGGTTTGGGGAAGTCCACCGTCATCGACGACTCGGTGACGTCCGCCACCTGTATGTCCATCGACAGAGGGGTCACCTCCTCAATGGTGATTTCCTTGATGCTGCTGAGCAGGTATGACACGGAGTCGTTGTCGCACATCATTATCTTCAGGGCGTTGTCGGCGGTCTCCTGAGCATAGGACGCAAGGGAGAGTATTGCCGCAACTGCCGTTGTCAGTATCTTTTTCATATATGCTTGTCGTTTATTGTTGTATTCCTGTTAGAAGCTGCCCTCGGGAAGCACGAAGTCTATCAACACGGGTTCAGTGGTCGGCGCACCGTTGGCATCAACGCCGATGCCTATGGCGTAGTATTTCTCGCCGCCCTTGTTGGGAGTGAATTCCCAGTCCTGACTGCCGCTCTTGCTGTAGAGGGAATAGTCGGTACCGCTGTTGAGCAGCCATTTCACGAGGTCGCCGTCCTTGAGATGCGGGTCTACAAGGGATGCGCGCTGCACGTTCACGAGGTATGTGTCGTCGTTGGACGTGGTGGCCGTAACGACAACATCGCGCCATGCGTTGCTCTTGAGTTCAAGCTTTATTGTATTTGACGAGGGCACAGGAGCGAGGGTTCTGACCTTGGTTGTCTGTATGGGGGTGACAAGTTCGCCGTCGGATGTCACGCCGAAGGTGATTATCACCTGGTCGGCATCCCAGAGCAGGGTCTTCTGTGTGTTGTAGTCCGCCTCGGAATCGTAGGTGCCGGTCTTTGCGTCAAGCGAAATCATCTCCTGCCATGTCGTGCCGTAGAGCTTGGCCATCGACTTCCAGAACGACACGAAATGCTGGAACACATCGCCGTTGTTGTCGCCGTCGTCACACCATTTTTTATACATCTCCATGCCTGTAGTCTGCACCACGAAGTTCACGCCGTCTTTCTTGGAGCTTACCACATAGTCGAGCGACGTGGTGGTGACGTTCTTCGCCTCAACGTTGAACGGGTCGTCTTCGGCCTTGCCCGTGCGGAGCGCGAGTTTGGAAACCTCGCTCGGCAGTCCGTTGGAGTCGTAGGCAAGGGCATAGACCACGTAGTCCGTCTCGGGGGTGAGGAAATCCCACGCCTTCTTGTAGGGCACCACACTGCTCACGTCGCAGTGCTCCTCGATGTAGGCCTGCGGGTCGTCTATCGTCTGCGACGCCGGAACGCACACGGCCTTCAGGCTGGAGACGTTGCTCTCGAAATCAAGGTTTACGCCCAAAGAGGTCGATGTGGCGTAACGCTCGGAAAGGTTCACCTTCACCTTGCCCAGCTTCACGAATTTCATCTCCTTCACGTCATCGGTGAGCATATAGGTCAGCGTGCCGTTCTTTTGGGTTATCTTCAGCCTGTATGCCGGCGACTGCGCCGACACCGTTGCCGCGGCAAAAGCTGCGGCGACAAGGAGTATATTTCTCTTCATAGTCTTACTTCCTGAATTTTAATGTCGTACCGTTGATCTTTAACACGTAAACACCCTTGGCGAGTGACGAGATATTCACGTCCTCGCCCTTCCAGCCGTCGATACCGACGGCTTTCTCGCCGGAAAGGCTATATACGGCAACGTCGTAGCGTTCCCTGGCATCGTAACCGCCGATACGGATGATGCCGCTGCCCGGCGCAACGCTGACGGTGAGCTTGCCGCCGGCAATCTTCATGTTGTCCACTCCTGTGGAAATGTCGAAGCTGATGTTCACGATGTCGCCGAACGAATATGTGTCCGACCCGCTGTCCTGCTTGTTCACCTTGAGGTTCGCCCCATCGAACGTGAGCGTTTTCACATCGCCTATCTTATAAGATTTCTTGCCCGACGAGAGATTGATGGTTATCTCGTCCTGGGCAAAGCAGCCGGTGAAGACCGCCAAACCCACAGCTAACAGTATTTTCCTTTTTTCCATGCGTTCTCGTTTTAGGATTGTCATTATTGCAGCCCAAAATTAGCAACTTTTTCATTGCGCCGCAAATTTAAAGCGACGAAACGCACGACTGCGCGTGGCACACGCATATCAAAAGAACATCTTGACTACCAAAGTCTTACATTATCAATCCCATTCTAAGTAAGCCCAAAATCCTTGAAATTGCAACACAATAAACGGAAAATATGTTCCGGGACGGTGTAAAGGTTTGTTATTTTAACAAGTCAAACGGTTTTCGTTTTGACGCAAAACGACTACTTTTGCAATACAAATTGCGCAAACTATAACTCTTCTACATGAAAAAAGCAAGGCTCATTATAGCATCAATAGCCTGTCTTGCCTTGGTCGCCTGCAACAGCGGCAACGGCAGGACGGGGAAACTGGCGGGGATTGACCGGCTGCTGAAAGACGGTGCGGTGGATTCGGCATACGCGGAAATCTGCGGTATCGGCAAAGACGACATCTGCAATACCGCCGACTCCGCATTTTTCTTCCTGCTACAGACCGAAGCTGCCTATCGCCTTTACAAACCGGAGCCGCCGATGAAATGTATCGACTTCGCCATCAGGCACTATTCCAAAGGGAACAGGGACAAGGAGAAACTCGCTAGGGCTTATTTCTACAAGGGCAGCATCCTTTATAACAGGAATAATGTGAAGGACGGGCTGGAATTTATAAAAAACGCCGAATTCATCGCCGACAAGACCAAGAACCACGAGCTGAAGCACAAGATTTACGAGGCTCTGGTGGTGATAAATGAGGAGGCTGGCGAAGACAACACCGCCATGAAATATGCTCGCCGATCGGTGAATGAGGCCAAGGTGGCTGACAAGAAAAACTGGCTCGCACACGCCTACAACAACATGGCGGTGATATACGGAAGGCTGGACAAACAGGACAGTTCGGAATTCTACCTCAAGAAGAGCATGGCCCTGCTAAAGGCGATACCCGAAAAGGACAGGCTTTTCATTATCAACAATGTCGGGGTCTACCTACTGCAACACGACAAGGAGAAAGCCAAACGGTATTTCAAGCAAATACTGGAAACTGCGCCTTTCGGGGAGGCATACGAGAACCTCGCGTCTATCTATGCCGACGAGGGCAACGACAGTCTGGCCGAGGTTATGTGGAACAAAGCCGTAGCGCAAGGAAGCACTCAGGTTAAGGAGGGGGTGCTGCGCACTATGTTCGGATGGCAAAAGGAAAGGTCGGACTTCGCCGCTGCCGCCACCACGGCGGAAAGACTGATGGCATTGAAAGACAGCATCGCGAAGACCCGGAACGGCAACGACGTGAAAACAATCCAGACGGAATTCGACAACATCAAGTCGAAACAGGAATACGAGCGGAACATCGCTCTCTTCATCGCACTGCTCGTCATCACCGCGCTGTCGGCGAGCATCGCTATCCTGCATTTCCGCTACAAGCAATACAAGACCAAGGCCGTTATGGCGCACGACCAAATGCTCATAAAGAGCTATGAGGCGCAGATTGCCGAACTGCAGCGTCTCGACGAGGACAAGGAAAAGGAAATTGAAGCGATTAGGCGAAGAAAGGAAAAGTTGCTGGACAAGCACCGCAACACGCTGAACCACGGCTACCAGCTGTTTTCCGAGATACAAAACGGCAAAAGCACCGTGCTGTGGAAGAAAAACGACTTTGAAAACGTCATCGAGTATTACAGGCTCGTAGACATCGAGTTCATCGACACGCTCGACAATTCATACGAGGATCTATCGCCCAAGTACAAGTTCTTCATGATCCTGTCCCACGAGGGCAAGACCGACAGCGAGATAATGTCTATCATGGGCGTGGCAGAAGTTTCCCTGCGCTCCATCCGCTCGCGTATCAACAAGAAAAAGAAAAAGCTTTAGGCGGTTTCTGCATACTACTAAAAAGAGCCGTCATGCAATGTCGCACGACGGCTCTCCTTTTATGTTTCAATGCGGGGACATTCATTCACCACCCCACATTATTATTGTTCTTCTACAGTCTGCTTCTCGGAATAATCAATCACGTTGCGGCGGTTAGACTGGGCACGGTCGTGCTCTTCCTGCGAACCGACAATAATCTTGTCGAACTCACGCAGACCTGTACCGGCAGGGATGAGGTGACCGCAGATTACGTTCTCCTTCATACCCTCGAGACGGTCTGACTTGCCGCGGATGGCTGCCTCGTTGAGCACCTTGGTGGTCTCCTGGAAGGATGCCGCTGACATGAAGCTCTTGGTCTGCAGGGCTGCACGGGTGATACCCTGAAGTATCTGCGTTGATGTGGCAGGCACTGCATCGCGCACCTGAACTACCCTGAGGTCACGGCGCTTCAGACTTGAATTTTCGTCGCGGAGCTTGCGGGCCGTAACAATCTGACCAGCCTTGAGCGTGTCGCTGTCGCCGGCGTCCACAACAACCTTCTTGCCCCAGATGCGGTCGTTCTCCTCCGCAAAGTCGAGCTTGTCTACCATCTCCTGCTCAAGGAACGTGGTGTCGCCCGGGTCGTTAATCTGAACCTTGCGCATCATCTGGCGGACGATAATCTCAAAGTGCTTGTCGTTAATCTTCACACCCTGAAGACGGTACACGTCCTGCACCTCATTCACGATATATTCCTGAACGGCGGTGGGACCCTTGATGGCAAGGATGTCGCCCGGAGTAATGCTACCGTCGGAAAGCGGAGTACCGGCACGCACGGCATCGTGCTCCTGCACCAGAATCTGCTTTGACAACGACACAAGGTACTTGCGCTGGTCTCCTGTCTTCGATGTCACAATAATCTCGCGGTTTCCTCTCTTCACCTTGCCCATCGTCACCTCACCGTCAATTTCGGAAACAACGGCTGGGTTGGACGGGTTGCGGGCCTCGAAAAGCTCTGTCACACGGGGAAGACCACCGGTGATGTCTCCTGCCTTACCCACTGAACGCGGTATCTTGACAAGCGTGGCACCGGTAGCCACCTTCTGACCGTCTTCCACTACGACGTTACCGCCCACCGGGAGATTGTACGTACCGATAATCTCACCGTTCTCGTCCACGATGTCGCAGGTAGGCACCTTGGTCTTGTCCTTCGACTCGGTGATGATACGCTCGGTAAGACCTGTAGTGTCGTCGGTCTCGCTGTGGTAAGTGACGCCCTCTATCACGTCGCGGAATTTCAGAGTACCTGCATACTCCGTAACGATAACGGCGTTGAACGGGTCCCACTTGGCGATGACCTCGCCCTTGGCAACCTTGTCGCCCTGCTTGTGGTAGAGCGAACTACCGTAAGGCACGTTCATCGTTGAAAGCACGATGTCTGTATGCGGGTCGATGAAACGGATTTCGGCAAGACGGCTCACAACCATCTCGCACTCCAAGTCGCTGCCGTCGTCTGACTTCTCGACAAACGGCACGGTACGAAGCTCGTCGAACTCAATCTTGGCATCGTTCTTTGCCGTGATAGTAGCATTTGCCGCAGCGTTGGCGGCGATACCACCGGCGTGGAACGTACGCAGAGTAAGCTGGGTACCCGGCTCACCGATAGCCTGTGCTGCAATAACGCCCACGGCCTCGCCCTTCTGAACCATACGGCTCGTGGCAAGGTTGCGTCCGTAACACTTCATGCAGACTCCATGCTTGCTCTCGCAGGTAAGCACGGAACGTATCTCGACACTCTCTATCGGAGAGTCTTCGATAGCCTGTGCTATCGGCTCCGTTATCTCCTCGCCTGCTGCTACTATAAGGTCACCCGTTGTCGGGTTGATGATGTCGTGTACTGACACACGGCCGAGTATGCGCTCATACAAAGTGGAAATAACCTCGTCGCCGTTCTTCAATGCCGTGCAGACAAGTCCGCGCAGCGTGCCGCAGTCCTCCTCGTTGATGATGACATCGTGGGAAACATCCACAAGACGACGCGTAAGATAACCTGCGTCGGCAGTCTTCATGGCGGTATCGGCAAGACCCTTACGGGCACCGTGCGTAGAGATAAAGTACTCGAGCACGCTCATGCCTTCCTTAAAGTTCGACAAAATCGGGTTCTCGATAATCTGCGCTCCCTCGGCACCTGCCTTCTGGGGCTTCGCCATAAGTCCACGCATACCGGCAAGCTGACGAATCTGGTCCTTGGAACCACGGGCTCCGGAATCCAACATCATGTAGATTGCGTTGAAGCCCTGGTCTGCCTCGGTCATCTCCTTCATCAGCACGTTGCCCAAGTCGTTGTTCACGTGTGTCCACGCGTCGATTACCTGGTTGTAACGCTCCTTGTCGGTGATGAAACCCATATTGTAGTTGTCGGTAATCTGACGTACCTCCTCATTGCCGCGCTCCACAAGAGCCTTCTTCTCCTCGGGGATGATGATGTCGTCGAGGTTGAAGGAAAGTCCTGCCAAGTATGCCATGCGGTAGCCAAGGTTCTTGATTCCGTCGAGGAACTCACAGGCGCGGGCAAAACCTACAGACTTGATTACGTCGGAAATGATGTCGCGCAGGCTCTTCTTTGAAATGACCTTGTTCACGTAGCCCACTTCGTCAGGGATTATTCCGTTCACAATGACACGACCCACAGAGGTCTCTACCATGTGCTGCACGTAGTTACCGTTTTCGTCCAAGTCCTTCACGATAACCTTTACAAGGGCATGAAGGTCGCAACGCTTTTCGTTGTGGGCGATGATAGCCTCCTCGGGACCGTAGAAAGTGAGTCCCTCTCCCTTTGCGCCCGGACGTATCTTCGTGATATAGTAAAGTCCGAGCACCATATCCTGTGAAGGCACGGTGATAGGTGCGCCATTGGCAGGGTTGAGAATGTTGTGGCTCTGGAGCATCAGTATCTGTGCCTCGAGCACCGCCTCGTTGCTCAACGGGAGGTGGACAGCCATCTGGTCACCGTCGAAGTCGGCGTTGAACGCCGTACATGCCAACGGATGAAGCTGGATTGCCTTTCCCTCGATAAGCTTGGGCTGGAAGGCCTGGATACCCAGACGGTGAAGCGTAGGGGCACGGTTAAGGAGAACCGGATGACCCTTCATCACGTTTTCAAGGATATCCCAGATAACCGGCTCGCGGCGGTCTACTATCTTCTTGGCACTCTTCACCGTCTTGACGATGCCGCGCTCGATGAGCTTGCGGATGACAAACGGCTTGTAAAGCTCTGCCGCCATAAGTTTCGGAAGACCGCACTCGCCCATCTTCAGCTCAGGGCCTACAACGATTACGGAACGGGCCGAGTAGTCTACACGCTTACCTAGAAGGTTCTGACGGAAACGTCCGGCCTTACCCTTGAGGGAGTCTGACAATGATTTCAGCGGACGGTTCGACTCGCTCTTCACGGCACTGCTCTTGCGTGAGTTGTCGAAGAGACTGTCAACGGCTTCCTGGAGCATACGCTTCTCGTTGCGGAGAATAACCTCGGGAGCCTTAATCTCGATGAGTCGCTTCAGACGGTTGTTACGGATGATGACGCGGCGGTACAGGTCGTTGAGGTCAGACGTCGCGAAACGTCCACCATCGAGCGGCACCAGCGGACGAAGTTCCGGAGGTGTCACCGGAACAATCTTCATAATCATCCACTCGGGCTTGTTCACGCCGCGGCTGGTGCGGAATGCCTCCACCACCTGCAGACGCTTGAGAGCCTCCGTCTTGCGCTGCTGCGAAGAGTCGCTGTTCGCACGGTCGCGCAACTCGTATGACAAAGAGTCGAGGTCTATATTCTGGAGCAGGTCGTAGATAGCCTCTGCTCCCATCTTGGCGACAAACTTGTTCGGGTCGCTGTCATCGAGGTATTCATTGTCCTCGGGCAGATGGTCGAGGATGTCAAGGTACTGGTCTTCCGAGATAAGGTCCATCTTGTGTGAACCCTCAATCTCATTGCCCTCGGCATCCAGCTTGCCCTCCATGAGGCCGGGCTGGATAACGATATACTTCTCGTAGTAAACTACAGCGTCGAGCTTCTTTGTGGGCAGTCCCAGCAAATAACCGATTTTGTTCGGCAAAGAACGGAAATACCAGATGTGTGCCACGGGGACAACAAGTTCGATGTGTCCCGTACGCTCGCGGCGCACCTTCTTCTCGGTAACTTCCACACCGCAACGGTCGCAGACGATACCTTTATATCTGATACGCTTGTATTTTCCGCAGGCGCACTCATAGTCCTTGGTCGGACCGAAGATGCGCTCGCAGAACAAACCGTCGCGCTCCGGCTTGTAAGTGCGGTAGTTTATGGTCTCCGGCTTGGTAACCTCGCCGCATGAATTCTCGAGGATTTCCTCTGGTGACGCAAGACCGATGGTAATCTTCGTGAAATTACTCTTTATCTTTGTTTCTTTCTTGAAAGCCATAATTCTTTTATATATATAGTGTGTAAAGAGTTACCCAATTAGTCGAGCTTGATGCTCAATCCCAGACCGCGGAGCTCGTGGAGCAACACGTTGAGAGATTCCGGGATACCCGGAGTCGGCATCGGTTCGCCCTTGACGATAGCCTCGTAAGCCTTTGAACGGCCCACGACATCGTCTGACTTAATCGTAAGAATTTCCTGAAGTACATGGCTGGCGCCGAAAGCCTCCAGTGCCCAAACCTCCATCTCTCCGAAACGCTGTCCTCCGAACTGTGCCTTACCGCCGAGGGGCTGCTGAGTGATGAGAGAGTACGGACCGATTGAACGGGCGTGCATCTTGTCTTCCACCATGTGGCCGAGTTTCAAGAAGTATGTTATACCCACAGTAGCCGGCTGGTCGAAGATTTCGCCCGTCTCACCGTCATACAGGTGCATTGAACCGAGGTTAGGCAGACCCGCCTTGTCGGTCCATTCCTTCAAGTCGTCAAGTTTCGCACCGTCGAAGATAGGAGTAGCGAACTTAACGCCGAGACGCTTGCCCGCAGCTCCGAGGATGGCCTCGAAAATCTGACCGAGGTTCATTCGGGAAGGCACACCCAACGGGTTAAGAACCAAATCCACCGGGCGTCCGTCCGGCAAGAACGGCATATCCTCCTGACGCACGATCTTCGACACGATACCCTTGTTACCGTGGCGACCGGCGAGCTTGTCACCCACACCAATCTTACGTTTCTTGGCAATGTAAACCTTAGCCATCTGGAGAATACCCGAAGGCAGTTCGTCACCGATGGTGATGGCAAACTTACGGCGCTTATTCTCAGCGTCAAGCAGTTTTGCCTTCTTGAGGAAGTTGGTGATAAGCTTTGAAATCAAGCCGTTGGCGTGGTCATCGTCAGTCCAGTTGTTCGACTGTATTCCCTCGTAGTCGAGGTTCTTGAGCTGAGTGGTAGTAAACTTGCTGCCCTTCGTGATGATTTCAGCACCCGAATAGTCCTTGATACCCTGCGACACCTTGTCCTCAGTAAGGGTGAGCAACTTGTCAACAAGGATATCCTTCAAGTCATCAACCTTTGCCTCGAACTCCTCGTCAATCTTGGCCAAAACGACCTTGTCCTTCTGCTTTGACGCGCGGTTCTTGATGGCACGCGAGAAGAGTTTCTTGTCGATAACGACACCGCTCAACGACGGGTTTGCCTTCAGCGAAGAATCCTTCACGTCACCGGCCTTGTCACCGAATATCGCGCGGAGCAACTTCTCCTCAGGCGACGGGTCACTCTCTCCCTTAGGAGAAATCTTTCCGATGAGGATGTCACCCGGTTCAACGCGCGCACCGATGCGGACAATACCGTTGTCGTCGAGATCCTTTGTCGCATCCTCGCTGACATTGGGGATATCATTGGTAAATTCCTCCACGCCACGCTTCGTTTCGCGCACGTCGAGAGAGAACTCGTCCACGTGTACCGAAGTAAGGACGTCCTCACGTACGATACGTTCGTTGAGCACGATAGCATCCTCATAGTTATAACCCTTCCACGGCATGTATGCCACAAGGAGGTTGCGACCCAATGCCAGTTCACCGTCCTCAGTGGCGTAGCCCTCCGTGAGGATATCACCCTTCTTTACGCGCTGTCCCTTGTTGCAGATAGGACGCAGGTCGATGGTCATGTTCTGGTTGGTACGGCGGAACTTGGGAATACGGTATTCCTTGAGGGCCGGCTCGAAGCTTACGAACTCCTCGTCCTCCGTTCTGTCGTAGAGGATACGGATTGTCGTAGCATCAACATATTCAATGACACCCTCGCCCTCAGCGGTAATCATAGTGCGCGAATCCACACACACCTGACGCTCAATGCCGGTACCCACGATAGGAGCCTCGTTATGAAGCAACGGAACGGCCTGGCGCATCATGTTGGAACCCATCAACGCACGGTGAGCATCGTCGTGCTCAAGGAAAGGAATAAGACCAGCCGCAATAGAAGCAATCTGCTGGGGAGAAACGTCCATCAAGTCCACGTCTGTCGGCGGTACTACAGGGAAGTCAGCATCCTGACGACACTTTACCACCTCGCGGATAAACGTTCCGTCATCATTAAGCGGAGCGTTACCCTGTCCGATAACGTGAGCCTCTTCCTCCTCTGCGGTGAGATAAACAACATCCTCGTTTTTCAGATTCACCACACCGTCCTTAACCTGTCGGTACGGTGTTTCGATAAATCCAAGCTCGTTAATCTTGGCGTACACACAGAGAGAAGAGATAAGACCGATGTTAGGACCTTCAGGACTCTCAATAGGGCACAAACGGCCGTAGTGAGTGTAGTGTACGTCACGCACCTCAAATCCGGCGCGCTCCCTTGACAAACCGCCAGGACCGAGGGCAGAGAGACGACGCTTGTGAGTAACCTCGGCAAGCGGGTTAGTCTGGTCCATGAACTGCGACAGCGGGTTCGTTCCGAAGAACGAATTGATCACGCTGGAGATAGTCTTGGTGTTAATCAAGTCGGTAGGTGTGAACACCTCATTGTCGCGAACGTTCATGCGCTCGCGGATGGTGCGGCTCATACGGGCCAAACCAATAGAGAACTGGTTGCTCAGCTGCTCACCCACAGTACGCACGCGGCGGTTGCTCAGGTGGTCGATGTCATCGACAGTAGCGTTGGAGTTAACCAGCTGGATGAGATATTTGATAATCTCTATAATATCTTCCTTGGTCAGGATACGAACGTCCATGTCTGTATCAAGACCCAGTTTCTTGTTGATACGGTAACGGCCTACATCGCCCAAGTCATAACGCTTGTCAGAGAAGAACAGGTTTTGGATAACCTCCCTTGCACTCGCATCGTCTGCCGGGTCTGCATTACGCAGCTGGTGATAGATATAAAGCACAGCCTCCTTCTCGGAGTTACTCGGGTCTTTCTGCAAAGTGTTGAAAATGATGGAGAACTTTGCAGCGGTAGAAGCATCCTTGTGAAGAAGGATGGTAGAAGCGCCACTGTCGATAATTTCGTCGGCGTTCTCCTTCGTAATGACAGTTTCACGGTCCATGATAACCTCATTACGCTCGATGGAAACAACCTCACCCGTGTCCTCATCAACGAAATCCTCGTTCCAGCTTTTGAGTACACGAGCAGCGAGTGTCCTGCCGACAACCTCCTTCATGTTCTTCTTGTTAACCTTCACCTCCTCAGCGAGGTCGAAAATCTGAAGGATGTCCTTGTCAGACTCGAAACCGATGGCACGGAGCAAAGTGGTAACAGGCAATTTCTTCTTACGGTCGATGTAAGCATACATCACGTTGTTGATGTCGGTAGCGAACTCAATCCAAGAACCCTTGAACGGGATGATACGCGCAGAATAAAGCGACGTACCGTTGGCATGAACGCCTTGACCGAAGAACACACCCGGAGAACGGTGAAGCTGGGAAACGACAACGCGCTCTGCACCGTTGATGACGAAAGTACCATTTGCCGTCATGTAAGGAATCGTTCCGAGGAACACGTCCTGGATGACAGTGCCGAAGTCCTCATGCTCAGGGTCCGTACAGTACAGTTTCATTTTAGCCTTCAAGGGCACACTATATGTAAGGCCGCGCTCGAGACACTCGTCAATAGTGTAGCGAGGCGGGTCAATATAGTAATCCAGGAACTCAAGAACGAAATTGTTACGGGTGTCAGTTATAGGGAAATTCTCCGAGAACACCTTATACAACCCGTCGTTCTTACGTTCCTCAGGCGGAGTGTCCAACTGCAGGAAGTCTCTGAAAGACTTTAACTGAACATCAAGGAAATCCGGATACGGCATCGGATTCTTAATGCTGGCAAAGTTTACTCTGTTATCAACGATTTTAGAAGCCATTAGAGATATTTGTTACCGTTTTAAATATTCCACCGTTATTCATTTCACCATATAGTCAGTCATGGTGGGAAAGATAAAATCTGCCGTGGTGGTAAGCAGCAGAAATGTAAAGACACAAAAAGGTTAAGACTCTTCGATTGGAAGAATCTTAACCTTAGATATTTTTAAAGCTTCAATTACTTGAGCTCTACCTTAGCACCAGCCTCTTCGATAGTCTTCTTCAGGTTCTCAGCCTCAGCCTTAGCCATACCCTCCTTCAGAGTAGAAGGAGCACCGTCAACAAGCTCCTTAGCCTCTTTCAGACCAAGACCACATGCCTCCTTAACGGCCTTTACAACCTGCAGCTTAGCGCTACCAACCTCAGCGAGAACTACGTCGAAGGAATCCTTCTCCTCAGCCTCAGCAGCAGCACCAGCAACCGGGCCAGCAGCAACAGCAACAGCTGCTGCAGCAGGCTCAATTCCATACTCGTCCTTGAGGACTGTTGCCAACTCGTTTACTTCCTTAACTGTCAAATTTACCAATTCTTCAGCAATAGCTTTGATATCTGCCATTTTATTCTAAAATTTTAGTGTTTTTTAAATGTTAATTGAATGACTTTAATTTTGTTTTATTCAGGACGCTCGCCTAAAGTCTTAAGCACACCGTGTATAGTGTTTGCGCCTGACTGGAGTGCAGAAACAACGTTCTTTGCAGGAGACTGCAGCAAAGCCACAATGTCTGCAATAACCTCGTTCTTGCTCTTGAGAGCAGCAAGCTCGTCGAGTTTCTCGACACCGACGTAGATACCCTCTTCAGCGTAAGCACCCTTGAGAGAAGGAACACCCTCCTTTGCATAGCCCTTAAGCAACTTGGCAGGTACGTTGGCAGTGTTGCAGAACAACATTGCAGTGCTACCTTTCAAGCAACTGTAGAGAGGTTCGAAATCAATGTCTGAAGCCTCGAAAGCCTTGTGAAGCAACTTGTTCTTCACAACAACCATCTGAATCTCACTCTTGAAGCACTTGCGGCGCAAGTCGCTCGTTTGGCTGGCGTTCAGTCCGTGAACGTCTACCAAGTAGAAATGAGCATATTCCTTAAGCTTTTCGCCAAGGTCAATTATAATAGTATCTTTTACTTCCTTTTTCATCTTACAAAACTTTTAGAGTTATTCAACTGATTTAGGATCAATCTTGATACCCTTACTCATCGTGCTTGAAAGATAGATACTCTTGATATATGTACCCTTAGCAGCAGACGGTTTCAACTTGATGATAGTAGCGATGAACTCCTTGGCGTTCTCGTATATCTTCTCGGAATCGAAAGAAACCTTGCCGATAGAGGCGTGAACGATACCAGCCTTGTCAACCTTGAAGTCAATCTTACCAGCTTTAACCTCCTTAACGGCCTTTGCAACATCCATTGTCACGGTACCACTCTTGGGGTTAGGCATAAGTCCGCGGGGACCGAGTACACGACCCAACGGGCCGAGCTTGCCCATGCAAGAAGGCATAGTGATGATGACATCAACGTCGGTCCATCCGCCCTTGATCTTTTCGATATATTCGTCGAGACCAACATAATCAGCGCCAGCTTCTTTTGCAGCAGCCTCAGCATCAGGTGTGCAGATGCAGAGCACGCGGGTAGTCTTTCCAGTTCCGTTAGGCAGTGTCACAACACCACGAACCATCTGGTTAGCCTTACGCGGGTCAACACCCAAACGCACATCGATATCAAGAGAAGCCTCAAACTTGGTGGTGGTAATTTCCTTTACCAGTTCCGAAGCCTCTTTCAAAGAGTATGCTTTCCCTGCTTCAATCTTGTCAGCTACTGATTTTTGATTTTTTGTCAGTTTACTCATTTTTCCTAATTGAAGTTTAAATTATTTACGCAGGGAAGTCCCCTTTTACAGTAATACCCATACTCCTAGCTGTACCGGCGATGAGTTTCATGGCAGCCTCAACAGTAAAGCAGTTAAGGTCTGGCATTTTATCCTCAGCAATAGCTTTAACCTGCTCCCATGTTACAGAAGCGACCTTCTTGCGGTTAGGCTCAGAAGAACCCTTCTTGGCTTTGGCGGCCTCAAGCAGCTGCACAGCTGCTGGCGGAGTTTTGATTTCAAAGCTATATGACTTGTCAGTATAGTAAGTGATAACAACAGGAAGAATCTTGCCTGCCTTATCCTGGGTCCTGGCGTTGAACTCTTTGCAGAATCCCATAATGTTGATACCCTTAGAACCCAGAGCAGGTCCTACTGGAGGTGAAGGATTCGCAGCGCCACCTTTAATCTGTAATTTGATTAATCCAGCAACTTCTTTAGCCATTTCTTTGTTTGTTAAAAATTGATTAATATAAGGAATTCGCCTATCCGTAACAACAGGTTATTCCTTGGTAACTTGCATAAAACTCAGCTCGAGCGGTGTCTTTCGTCCGAATATCTTCACCATAACCTTCAGCTTGTGCTTAACGGTATCCACCTCTTCGATGACACCGCTGAAACCACTGAAAGGACCGTCGGTAACCTTTACAGTCTCGTCGACAACGTACGGGATACTCACCTCGTCAATTATCTCCGATTCCTCGGCACTACCGAGCATACGGTTCACATCAGACTGCTTGATAGGAGTAGGATTGTCCAACCCACCGAGAAAGCCCAAAACATTAGGCATGAAACGCAGCGTATGCGCAACATCACCCTTCAGTTCCGCCTCAATGAGGACATATCCGGGAAGAGAAATCTTCTCCTTGATGACACGTTTCCCATTACGCACAGAAGCATGCTTCTCCATTGGTATGAAAACCTGAGAAACATACGTAGAAAGTAGATTGTTGTGTTTCAATTCAGCCTCGAGATATTCTTTCACTTTGGCCTCTTTTCCGCTAACGGCACGCAGTACATACCATTTCTTTCCTGATTCAGACATTTTCTCAAATGATTAGTTAGGATAAACCATACTCATAACAAAGCTAAACGCAGAGTCCATGGCAAAAACCACAATGGCTATGACTAAGGAAGCAGATAATACAACCATAGCATTGTGTGTCAGTTCTCTTCTCGTTGGCCAAGTTGTCTTATGCGCAAGTTCGTCGTAACAAGCCTTGCAATAATTTCCAAACTTTTTGAACATAATTATTGATTTTGCACGGGAAGAGAGGCTCGAACTCCCGACACCTGGTTTTGGAGACCAGTGCTCTACCAACTGAGCTATTCCCGTAAGAAAAGGGTTCCATACTGTTCCATATAGAACCCTTAATATTTAATTATTCAAAGAATTAGTCTTCGATAATTTCAGTAATCTGACCAGCACCTACCGTACGTCCACCTTCGCGGATAGCGAAACGCAGACCAACGTTCAGGGCAACTGCGTAAATCAGATCAACAGTGATAGTAACGTTATCACCAGGCATTACCATCTCAACTCCCTCGGGCAGTGAGATTTCACCTGTACAGTCCATAGTACGGAGATAGAACTGAGGACGATACTTGTTTCCGAACGGAGTATGACGACCGCCTTCCTCTTTCTTCAATACATAAATCTGAGCCTTGAACTTCTTGTAAGGCTTAATCTGACCCGGGTGGCAGAGCACCATACCACGCTTGATTTCAGCCTTGTCAACGCCACGGAGCAACAGACCTACGTTATCACCAGCTTCACCTTCGTCAAGAATCTTGCGGAACATCTCAACGCCAGTTACAACTGACTTCTTGTCTTCGCCAAGACCGAGGAGTTCAACTTCGTCGCCAACCTTAACGCGACCAGTCTCGATACGACCAGTAGCAACAGTACCACGACCAGTGATAGAGAACACGTCCTCAACAGGCATCAAGAAAGGCTTGTCCAAGTCACGCGGAGGCAGTGGAATCCACTCGTCAACAGCGTCCATAAGCTCCATAACCTTATCCTCCCACTTAGCAACACCGTTCAGAGCACCGAGTGCAGAACCGCGAACGATAGGAGTATTGTCACCATCATACTCATACTGGTCGAGAAGCTCACGCATTTCCATCTCAACGAGCTCAAGCATTTCCTCGTCTTCAACCATATCGCACTTGTTGAGGAATACAACCAAGCGAGGTACGTTCACCTGACGAGCGAGAAGCACGTGCTCACGAGTCTGAGGCATAGGACCGTCAGTAGCGGCAACCACGATGATAGCACCATCCATCTGAGCAGCACCAGTAACCATGTTCTTCACATAGTCAGCGTGTCCCGGACAGTCTACGTGAGCGTAGTGGCGGTTAGCTGTCTCATACTCGATGTGAGCAGTATTGATGGTAATACCACGCTCTTTCTCCTCAGGAGCGTTATCAATCTGATCGAAAGACTTAACGTCCTCTGCGCCAAATCCCTTCTCATGAAGAACCTTAGAGATGGCAGCTGTAAGAGTAGTCTTACCGTGGTCTACGTGACCAATAGTACCAATATTTACGTGTGGTTTGGTACGTACGAATGTCTCTTTAGCCATAGCTTTTCTTTAGTTTATTATTTATGATGAATTATCGTGTTTATCGTGCTTCAATTATATGAAATAAAAAAAGCCGTAGAGCTGTAACCGAGATTTGAACTCGGGACCTCTTCCTTACCAAGGAAGTGCTCTACCACTGAGCTATTACAGCAGCGAGAGCGGAAAACGGGGCTCAAACCCGCGACCCCCAGCTTGGAAGGCTAGTGCTCTATCAACTGAGCTATTTCCGCAAAACTCTACTGAAGTGGGTGGTGATGGATTCGAACCACCGAAGTCGAAAGACAGCAGATTTACAGTCTGCCCCATTTGGCCACTCTGGTAACCACCCGTATCATATTCGTTTCACACTCTCTGTCTGAGCCTCTTGTCGGATTCGAACCAACGACCCCGAGATTACAAATCACGTGCTCT
>CAVGJZ010000041.1:0-13577 GCA_963629785.1 Oscillibacter sp. MSJ-31
ACGGGGAAACAATCAACCTCACAATCTGGCTCAACTACCGCAAGGACTTTTGCGACAATTACGCCCTGGCTGGTGCTGTTGCCCTTGGCGATGACGAACTGGCTATCGACACCCTCGAAGAAGGAAAAGCCTTCATGGACTTTTTCCGCCAGTGCAAGGAAACAGAATATAGCGCGCCCGCGCCGATGCTGCCCGAAGAACTGCGCTATATCTTCACGCTTGCCGCGCTCACCGATTACATGGAATGCGACACCTATGCAATAAGCGGCGACACGGCAATCAGCGTTAAGACAAGCGCGCAGCCGGTGTTCTAAGCAGAGATTTATTCACGTTATAGGGACGGTGAGAAATCACCGCTCCCTGCAAATCTATAAACACACCAAGAAACGATATGAACAAGAACGAGGAGAATTACACCCTGGAGCAGACCGCCACAGGACTATGGGAGGCGCGCGACACGGCGCACGGCATCCTGATTACATTCAAGGAACACCAGTTTGAAACCACACAGCGAGTAACGATAGAAGGCGGCGACCGCATGACCGTCGGCACGGCACAGGAAGCCGCCGACCGTCTGCGCGACCTTGAATGGTGGCTGCGCCACCGCCACTACAACACCATCATGCCCTCACTGCTCGACCGCCGCAAGCAGATAGGCGCACGGATGCGGGAGCTGCGCGAGGCACAAGGCATGACCCAGGCAGAGCTGGCGCGGCGCGCCGGCATCACGTCGGGTAACGTGTTCCGCATCGAGGCGGGCATGTACTCGATGGGGCTTGACCTGGTAAACCGCGTGGCCGACGCACTGGGCGCACGGCTCGACATAATCTGCTAATTGCCCGAACTACGAATTACAAGAACTACGAATTACACGAATTACACGAATAATATATGTTATAGGGAGCCGCAGAAATCACAGAATCCACGGAAATTTTGAGCGCAAGCCTTTTCGTGTATTTCGTGTTTTTCGTGGTTCTGAATATACGTTCGCGTAATTCGCGTAATTCGTAGTTAAAAACTTTTTCGTGTGTTTTCGTGTTTTTCGTGGTTCAGTTACACAATATTTTCCGCGTTACGGAGTTATCCGTATAACCTAATCAATATCTTATAACCATTAACCTAACTTGCATCATGACACATTACCATTCACTGTTTGCCGCCGCCCTGTTGTTTGCGGCCGGCACCGCCGTTACATCATGCAGTACCGATGACACCACCGCCGACAATCAGACCGCCCAGGAAGGCGCACAACGTGCGCACGTGCGCCTGTTATGCTCCGTGCCTACAGTTACCCCACCACGGCAAGCAGCCGCCGTCACACGCGCCGCAATGACCGCCAACGGCAAGACGATTACCGACCTCTACATCATGGACTACGACAAGACCACGGGCGCATTGCTTCAGGTGCTGCACCAGACGAGCACGGCATCCGACTTTGCCGAGCCTGACCTCACGCTCGACTACGGCGAGCACACGCTGCGCATGATAGCCACACGGAGCGACGCACCGCGCCTACTGACCGCCGACGGCACGGCATGGGGCATCACCGCCAACACCATGGCCGCCACAACAGGCAGCGACCTCCCCACCCTACTGACCGCCGACAAGACGAGCGACACCTTTGCCGCCGAGGTGGATGTGACGGTCAAGACGGGCACGGCACAAAGCGTGAGCGTTACCCTGGAGCGCAACGTGGCACGGCTCATCATCAACAGCACCGACGATTTCCCCACCGACTGCGCCGCCCTCGACCTCACGATGGACGAGTATAAGACCGTCCGGCTGGCAGACCTCTACGTTATAGGCCCTGCGAAAAATCACCGGATTACCGACGTTTCCGCGCTTGCCGGTCAGTCCGGAACGACCATCACGTATTACCTCCTCTGCCCCACCGAAGGATACGCCACCGACATCACCATCACGCCCACACGCACCACGGGTGACCCCTACCCCACCATCACGCTAACCGACGTGCCACTGGAGCGCAACAAGACCACAACCATCACGGGCAGCATCTACGGCCACCAACAGGGCATGCGGATAGGACTGCACGACGAATGGGACGCGGAGGGGCATGACATCAACCTCTGAATGTTTAATCTAACCGCAGAAAACACAGAATACACAAAAATTTTGTATTACGGTAGAATCAAACGTTTCTGCGTTTTCTGTGTTTTCTGTGGTTCTAAAAAATCACTATGAATACTTCTTTGTATCGGGAAGAATCCTATAATATACGCGGAGCGATATTTGCCGTACATAAGGAGCTGGGATGCGGTTTCCTGGAGCGAGTATATCAAGATGCGTTGGAGTACGAGTTTCGACTGCGAGGCATACCGTATGAGCGCGAATGCGAGATACAAGTTACTTACAAGGGGCATCCTCTTGGCGAACCATACCGCGCCGATTTCGTGTGTTACGGCAAAATCATCGTGGAACTGAAAGCAGTAAAGGAGCTGGAGGACATCCACCGGGCGCAAGTATTGAACTATTTGAAGGCATCCGGTATGAAGCTCGGCATATTGGCAAACTTTGGCGAGAAATTCATCCACCCGGAAAGATTTGTATATTGATTTTTATTATAGAACCACAGAAAGCACGGAAATCACGGAAACGACATTGTAAGAAGACAACGCCATCTAAAGTCTTTCTGTGTATTCTGTGATTTCTGTGGTTAAGAAAACCTATATTATAGAGCCTATGAGAAATCACTGTTTTTTCGTGAGTCTGGTGTTGATTGTTGTTTGCAGTTGTGAGAAGCCCGTCATCCCGACCGATGATGTAGTAGACGAGCCTTCCGGGGCGAAGCCCGAGGTGCTGATAGCCGAGAACGACACCGCACGGTTTTACCTGTCGGGCGTGGAGTATTCCGGTATCACGCTCACCGCCTACCCCACCCCACAAGCCCTGATAGCAGACCCACGTTATAGGATGCCTACGAAATTAGAGGTTTCCGGCACACTGAAAACCGCTACCCTACCCGATGGCTACTGGCAGAGCAAGCAGCGCATCCTGTGCCACGACACCGCCAACGACATCTATTACACCTACCTGCCCGGCGGCACCGTCACACGAGCAGGATACAAGACCGAGTATTGCATACTGCCTATCCGCACCGAGCGCAAGACCACGAACGGCAACACATCTATCGACATTACGCTGGATGACCAATGGAACGACTGACTACGTTATAGGCAACCACAGAAATCACTGAAACCACAGAAGCTACGAATTACACTAATTACACGAATGGTTTTTTAACCACGAAAAGCACGAAAAGCACGAAAAGGATTTGGTTCAACCGCAGAAAGCGCAGAAAACGCAGAAACAAAATTACCACGGACTGCACTGACAACGCTGACGTATTTCCGTATTGTCGTACTTCCGTACTTTGATACGCTTGTATTTTTGTATTTCCGTATTATTGTATATACTTTCTTACGTTTGTACTTACGTACTTTCGTATTTAGATATATAGTTATGTAGGTTCTTACTTAGGTTTATACTTAGATAGGTAGGTAGATAGCTTTATTCTTACTTAGGTAGGTATGTAGATATTTAGGTAGGTTCTTAGGTAAGTTCTTATGTATATAGGTATGTAGGTTCTTTCTTAGATAGATATTTAGATACTTAGATAGGTTCTTATATATGTAGATATATAGATAGGTAAGAACGAATTTAGATAGATAAATACAAATTTACGTACAAACATTTGGTGGTATGGATTATAATTCTTAATTTTGTAACGGAATATAAGAAACGCGCAAATCGTAGGTTCTTATTTCCGTACCTTGATACTTTCGTACTTATGTACGTCCGTAGATAGATACTTACATAGAAACGTATTTTAATATTTACATAATTATGGCACAACAAAGACTGAAAGAGATACTCGCCATTGTGAATGACAAAGGTGGAGTAGGGAAGAGCACCACGGCACACAACCTTGCCTGTGGATTGATCCGTGAGAACAATGATTACCGGGTGTTGATTATCGACCTCGACGCGCAGGTGGCAAACGTGTCGCTGCTTTGCGGCTGGCGCACGCGCACCGACAAGCACGGCACGATGTACGAGGCACTGACGCAGAAAACGCCCGTGCCGGTGTATCAGGTAACGGCGGGCGAGCAGGACTATCACGGCAACCTGTACCTTGCGCCCTCCAGTGAGGATATGCTGAACGTGGAACCGTTCCTGCTGCGCGAGATGAACCCGTTGAAGGTGTTGTTTAAGTTGTTCGCCCTGCCCGTGAGCCTTCCGGCAGACCAGGGCGGCGAGACCGACATCGTGGATGCCTTCGACTACATCATCATCGACTGTCCCCCGGCAATGAACCTCCTTACAAAGAACGCCATGTCGGTAGCTTCTGGTATCATCATCCCCATGCAGCTCGAAGCCCTGCCCACCTTTGGCTCGTCGAGCGTAATCAAGTGGGCGCAGGATGTGCGCGCAGAGATTAACCCCAACCTCGACCTTCGCGGACTGCTGAAGGTGATGGTAGACAAGCGCACGAAAGCCAGTGCTGGCTTCTCACAGCACATAGACGACGAATATGGCGACTATGTGTTTAAGACCGAGATACCACGCCGTACCAAGATAGTGGAGGCGCAGTCGATGATGCAGGACATTTTTACCTATGCACCAGACAGCGACGCAGCAAAGAGCTACGAGGCATTTGCCAAAGAGATAATCAGCACCTATAAGGACTGACCGCCAGACAGCGCAGACCGACCTTATAGGCACACCGAACATTCACCGATTTTAAGGATTTATAGATATGGCTTTTAATTTCAAAGATACTCCCGTGGCTAAGATGGCCGACGAGATACGCGACGAGAACCAGCACGCAAGCATTGCGCCCGTGACGGCAGCACCAGCCGAACCAGTAAAGAGTGCAGCACCAGTTGCCGCTCCGACAACGGCACCCACCACGCAAGCACCAGCATCCACGCCCGATGCTGCGCCCACGACCGTGAAGGCGAAGAAAACCACCAACGGCATTGTGATAGACGTGCCGATGCCGGAGTACATCAAGCTCACGATGATGAAGGTGCAGACCGGCCGCACACTGAAAGACCTCGCACTGCAAGCCATCCGTGAGTTCGTGGAACGAAACGATGGGGTAGGGCAGTAGGTAAAACGACTACTAATGTTTTTTACCTTGATGAGGGGAATTGACTACTAAACTTTTTCCCCTCGGTAAAGACGTTACTAAACTTTTTCCCGAAAACTACTATTCTTTTTCCCCCTAAAAGGTGGCAAAAGGGGTTTAGGTACTAAACTTTTTCCCCTATATTTTATAAAGAATATAATACAATATACTTACTTTATATTTATTATAGGATTAGGATTAAGCGTTATAAACCTAAAAACCAATTAATTGCGTCTTTGCGAGGGGAAAAACATTAGTACCTAAAGCCCCTTTTTTAGGGGTGTTAGGGGAAAAAGTTTAGTACCTAAAGCCCCTTGATAATAAAAAGTAAGGATATGAGTAACAATAATATTCCGCAATTATACATAAATACGCCGTTTGCCTATACCAAACTATCGAAGAACCTTAGTTTGTTGCAACAGTCGGTCTTGATAAAGGTGAGCGAGCACTTGCAGTATTATGTGCAAAAGTATTTCGGAAGTGACCTCTGCAAGTCGCACGATATTCCGAGACCTCTGTTTAGTGCAGCCGAGAAGAACAACGGCATTCCTGAGTTTTTTGTATCTTATGCAGAATTGGGCGTGGCTATAAACAATTACCAGATGGCGCGTGCAGCAGTGAAGGAAGTAATGGAGCTTACTATCAATGCCCCAGGAGTAGACGCAAGCGGAAATCCATCCGTAATTGCTTATAGCATATTCAGCAAGCTCAATGTATCAACAAGCGAGAGCAACGGCATTGCCTTTACGCTCAATCCTGCTGTGGTGGATTATGTGTTCGATATGAGTCAGGGATATGTGAGACATCCGGCGAACATAGCACAGATAGGACAGGTTGAGCGTATGCCGATGATGTATTACTACCTTTTCAAAAAGTCCGAGCGTTGGAAGAAACGTGAGATACGCCTTACCGTAGAAGAGATAAAGGAATATTTCGGTATGTATAAAAAGAAGAAAACTGGTGATACAGATCGACGCGGACGACCGACAAAGGGAGATGGGGCACAAGAGTCTTATCCTAAGTTCTCAAAGTTCAACGCCGCCGTACTCGTTAAGAGCATTGGCGACATTAACCGACTGAAGCATGAAGGTTTGTTGGATATTTGCGTTAGTTACGAACCTGTATATGCTGGGAAAAAGAAAGTCGGCAATCCTACATTTATCCGCTTTTGTATTTACGACACCATCGAGGAGATGCAGAAAGCCACCGCGAAACCAGCGCAGGCCGACCTCTTTGTCGCAGACACACCCGGTATGGCTGAATGGCAAAAGGTGTTGCAGCTTTGTCCGGCGAAGATAGCCGACGGATTAAGGGCTTTCGCGTTTCAGTCCTACGATGATAAAGCCGGAGCCGTGGTGCTGGGCGCAAGCAGCAGAATGCAAGTGATGGACTTTGAAAAGAGCCTGACCGCCGAAGACATGAAAACCTTTCGGGAATGTCTGTCGCAAGGTTTCGGCAAGGATGTAGTTAAGATGGGCTATCGCATCCGCAACGACTGACCGATGATATTATATGTTATATACAGAGCATCGTCTTATCCCGGATAGGGTAGGGCGATGTTTTTGTTTTGTGGCACCGTGAGTATGTCCGTACCAAGTTGGCGGGACTGCGTAACTTTGCATCGAACCAAATTTTATAAACAATGAAAAGAACGCAGCATTTTTTGATGATCACGATTTGCGCTTTGTTGCTCGCTTCATGCGCCACCACGCACAAGACATCCACGGCAACAAGCAGCCAGAGTTACGACACCACCGCCATTGTCAAGGCAGACACCGCCACCGTGCATGCGGAACGCAAGGATAGCATCGTACAGGCAACGACCGACAGCGCAGCCACATCATCCAAGGCTACGGAAACGGCAGACCATGAAGAAACGATTACAGAGCGCATTGTGGAGACCACCGACACGGCGGGGCGCAAGGTGACAACCACCGACCGCACCATCAACCGTAAGGGAACAACCAGGAAGGAGACCGCCGACACCTCTAACCGATGGTATCAGCAGGAGCAGACCGCCGTCATGCTGAGTATGCTCGACAGTATCGCCGACAGTTACTTCGCCAACTATAACATCCACTGGGCGCAGAACGACAGCACCCACCAAGAGAAAGAAAAGGAGTATTCCGGCACGCTTTCGGTATGGGACCGCGTATGCAATCACATGGGCTGGATAATCTTCGTGGTTTGTATCATCGGCTTTGCGTGGTTTGTATGGAAAACGAAAGACTGAACGGGTATGGCATGGAAACAGGAATTTGACAACACCGAGCAAGCAGAGGTTACGCTGGAGGACTACATCATCCCGGCGAAGATAGAAGCCTTCTGCGAGCAATACCGACCCGTGAACAAATGGACGGAGGGTTGCGACACGTTCACCGACTATCAACTGCGCACCTATTTCAAGGCCGTGGTGTGTCCGCTTGGCGACCCGTTGGCTTTGTACTTGCAGGAACTGTCATACCGTGGCTTCAAGATGCGCAATGACGAATGCGGCGAACCCGTCATTTATGCAATGGCAAAATAATCACTATTTATAGAGTAAACGAAATTATGAAAAAGAGACCAGAACATTTTTATCGTTTTGCCGAGGATAGCACCGTCGGCAAGCAGTTGCACGATTTCTTTGCAGAGTGCGCCGATGCCCAGGAGCAGGCGAGGGTATGGGCGGAAAAACAAGGCGCGAAGACTTACTACGAGTCACCCGACGGTATGGCCGGAGGCGTGGGCCTTGTCGAGTTTGAAAACTGTTTAAGCAAGGAGGGTTGGGAAAGCATGACCACACCCGACGGCAGCCTGCTGTTCTATCCTGCACCCGACAGTGCGTTGGAAAAGGAGATGTACGCCCTGCCCGTGGTGAGCGAGATGAAACTGATACCCATCCTTTCATTCAAGCCCCGCAAGACGAAAGACGGCAAGCCGGTGCCGTTCACCTTCGGCAACACGACACCCATATTGTTCCTTCATCACGGTTATTGGTATGTGGATGTACCCTACGAGATAGAGTCCGAAGACGCAGAGGAAATCGCGGAGCGCGAGTTCTACATCCGCAAGATGGCGGCCACCAACGAAAGATAGTTTTTTTCATTGTTATAGATAGTAGGTAAATTTGATTGTTTAAGTTTAGATTAGGTTAGGTTAATGAAAAAGGTTTAGTTAATGTTAATGTACTTTTTCTGAGCAGCCGCCTGTCCGTGAGGATGGGCGGCTGTAACTTTCTATACTGATAACATCGAATTTTATTTAACCACGAAAATCGCGAAAAACACGAAAACTTTAACTACTGACCACACTGGCAGCACTGACTTTTTCTGTGAACCACAGAAAAACACAGAAAACACAGAAAAGCATTGCGGTACGGATGAAGAACCACGAAAATCACGAAACAACACGAAGACAAAAAGTTTCTGTGTATTCCGTGATTTTTGTGGTTTAATATTTTTTCGTGTGTTTCGTGTGTTTCGTGGTTAATAAACTCATTCCGCGCTCAGTTCGGGTTCCGCCACCATTCCGCAGCGGTCATTATCCACAACCTTGTATGGCTTCGGTTGCGTCCTGTTGAACAGCAGTGTTGTCAGGTTTGCTATCTGCTTTTGTTGTGCGGCGATGATGTTGAGCAGTTTGTCCTGTTGTTCCCGGTGTTTGGCTTCCATGTCGAGGAACGTTGTCAGGTTGTCGTTGTGGATATTGCCCACCACCGTTTCCACCTTTTGCGCCGTGGTCTGCATGCTCACGGTTGATTTTTCCGTGGTCTGCGTTGTGCTTTGTTTTTGCGTGTTGCCATATCCCGGCACCACCGACGGAATAACAGTCACATCAAGCGGATTGAGTAACGACCGCTCACCACGCTGGCGGTCATCCGTGCCGGAGGCGAAGCCACCTTGCGGTTCTAACTGTTCCTGACCGCAGGGTTTGCACACACATTCCTTGCCGTCCGCATCGTTGTCGCGGAAGAAAGCCGATATGGGTATCTGGAACGTGTTGCAGAAACGCAGCATACTGATGACGGGCATCGGACCCTCACCACGTATCCATGATTTCAAACCATTGTTTGACCGTGCGCCTATCGCCTGCTGGATTGCGCCCTTCGGGATATTCTTGTTGGCATCCATCCATTGAGCCAAGAAAGAGAAATTGTACTGGTACTTCATAAGTCTGAGATTTATTGTTATAATCTTAATGAACGTTAATTATTTATCTTTATCAATACTAACTATTGGTTATTTGATTTTTAAGAATTAAATTTGCACTAAAATTAAGAATATAACAACGCATGACCAAAGAATTAGTTGAAAAAATCCTTCATCCCAATACATTTTTCGATACTGGGGATTTATCCGCCGACGAAAAAAAGCGGATATTGGCAGTTCTCGAAAAGTTGGGCTTCACCACTTCGACGTTTTACCTCCGTTTCTTTCAGAAAGGTTTTTCGGAATGGGAAATACTGGGAGTTGAAAAATGCAAAAAACAATTCTTACTATTGCCCGATGTTGCGCAAGCCCTGTCTGAATACGTGGACGAGGAGGATAGTGCGTCGATACCGGGTGACAAGGGGTATTTTTACGTGTTGTCGCATAGCGACACCCCCGGTGTGTTTTATTCCTGTCTGAAGAAAGCCAACAAGGGTTTATGCAACAAGTTCATGGATTTTATGGATGAACGCGGTATGTGTCCTGCTACAACCATCAAGCGTTTTACTACGGATGATGGTTGGAAGCCGTGGGAGAAAATAGGCATGGCCGATATTCTTGAACAATTCATTGACTGATTTATAGAGTAACGATATGTTGGATATTACGATTGATTTAGAGACTTGCGCCCTCTGCCCCACGGCAGCGGTGATGTCTGTCGGCGCGGTGGCATGGAAGAGAAACGGTGATGATACCCCGTTCTTTACTGTTAGCAACGACAGTAGTGTGCTGGATGCGGATGCTGTATTTTCCGCACATGTAGACTTGCGCAGTATGTTCGTGGACGGTTTCACTTTTGATGCCGACACCGCTAAATGGTGGAGCGCACAAAGTGCGAAGGCTAAACAGGCCGTGCTCGAATGGGATTATGAAGATGTTGTCTGTTCGCCGATTGACAAGGTTATCATGGACTTTGTAGTTTGGGTGGAGGATGTGAAGAAAACTACGGGCGAGAAGGATGTTTGCTTGTGGTCGCAAGGCACCGACTTTGATGTTGCCATACTGCGCAACATCTGCTACAAGTACAACATCGAACTGCCTGTCAGTTACAAGAACTTCCGCGACCACCGCACATTCTTCATGGAGGGCGCCCGTACCATCTGCGACATTGCCGGCATTGGCTTCGATCCGTCACGCGCCTACACACTGGTAGACGAATTGGATGAGAAAGGTGCACCGCACGACCCCGTGTTCGACTGCAAGCGCAGCATCTATTCCACTTGGCAGATGATGAAGCACCTTCACTGTTTCAAGAAGGACTATGCGCAGAACCTTGTAAACAAGACCCTTGATAAAGAAGAATAAGAAACATCATGTCTTTGCCCGAACGTTACATCCAACTGCATTATATGCCGAACATACAAGGCGAGGTGCGCCGTGGCAGGCCCTTGCGGCACCAATACCTGCACCGCATAGCCTATACCGAGACGGTGCGCGGACAGCAAGACGATATGCCCACGCTGCTCTTTATCGGTGCGCCGTTTGAGTTGTTGCGTGACGCTTGCCGGAACATATACAGGATGATGGCGGGTAGGGTATGTGACCTCACGGTGAACTACGAACATTCCTGCCGGGTGCGCAACGGTAAACAATACTGGCGCGTGGCGGTGGGAATAGTAGGACTGGATGAACAATTCTTGTCGCTTGCGGAGTTTATCCACCTCTTTGTGTCGCACATCCGGCGGATATGCAACTGTGTGGTGCGGCACTACAAGACGGAAACATTTTTGAACTTATGACTAAAATCTGATATTAGTGTATATGTAACCAATAACCGGGCGGCGGTGGAGGTAACGGTAACGCCCTCGATAAATGACACGGCGCGCTAAATGGAGTTGAAAGCCTCGGAAAGCGCGCTCACATTCTGAAGTTTGGCGCACCGCCGCTTCGGTTATTCTCTTTACACTAATCATCATAACGAAAAAGATATATATGCTCTTTCACCCTATAATAAACAGACTTGCCAATATCGACCTGACTTCACTTGTGAAGCCGGCCGACGAGCAGCGTTTCGACGGTCAGACGGCATGTTTTTGCCCGTTCTGCCAGAAGAACGCGCAGGGCGACGATATGGGCAAGTCGGGACAGACACCCCACTTTATCATCTATAACGATGAGCGTGGCGGACTGTATAACGGTGTTGGGGTGGATGACAACCGAATGGCGCAGCACGGAGCGCAGCGGTGGATGTGTACCAAGACCGGCAAGACGGGCTACGGCGCGATAGAACTTTACGCGGCCATACACAACCTACCGATGCACGGGCAGAGCCTACAGCGTATCTGTAAGGCTCTCATTACGCGCTACTATGGCGACAACGACAACGTGCGCAACGCCTTCCCGGAGGTGTTCGGCAAGATGGACTACCGAACCATTGCGCCGCAGACGATAGAGACTTTCTCGTTTATGCCCAAGACGGATTTCAATCCGCAGGAGCTGGCTTCCCTCGGCTGTGAGGTGACGCTGAACAAGGGTGTACCGTCGTTTGGCTTCGGCAAGGATTTTTCTACCAAGATGCTGAATGATGATTTCCGCATCTATGCCGTAGACAAAGTAACATTGCCCAACGTGGTGCGCGATGGTCAGCAGGTAAGCGAGATAATCTATGGCACACCCTGGAACCCTCTTTTTGTATGCTTCGCCACTGACGTGATAGGGCCGCAAGGTTCGTGCGGATGTCTGTTCCGTCCGGCGATGAAGGGCGAACCGATTGTATTCTCCACCTGTGATGACCACACGGTGCGCAAGGTAAGTAAGTGGCTCATGGGCGACAGGGTGTTCAACTATGCCGTGGAGCACCGCGACAGTTCTACGACCGCCGTGCATGCGGCTATCGAGAAATACCAGCCGGACGAGCAATACACCGAGACCAGGGAAATATGGGTGGAGAATGAGGACAAGGACGGAACCCCGCGCGGCACATATCATGCCGAGCAGGAACCCATCAAGACCTCCGACATCAAGGCGCGTAACATCGTTTTCTGCCGCACACCAGAAGATGCTTTGAGCGTGTATTACGCTATGCGCTCGCTGCGGATAGACAAGCAGGAGAGCGACCAGCACTTTCTGAAGCACTGTTGGTATCATGTGGCTTTCAGTATTGGCCGCAAGAACTTTTGGTATATAGACCGTGGCGAATGGCGACAGGAGAAGCTCGACTTCAATGCCGTGCAGTATCAGAAGATGAACCGTTTTGCCGAGCGCGTGCTGATGCTTTACCCGAACGACATTGCCAGTCAGCGTGACTGCGGAGCGATAGCCACCAAGTACAGTGATATTCACTATGCCATGTTGCCTGATGCCTTCCGCATACGTTACAACCAGCGTTGGCAATGGCTCTACGGATGCACGCCCCGGAGCGTGCGCGACTACATGATAGCCTACCGCATGACGGACGAGGACAACTTCAAGTTTGACCACGATCTGCGCCTTCCGCTCTATTCCCGTCTGCGCGGTGCGAAGAATACCGACCCTTTCGAGATTGAGTATCCGCGTGACCCTCGCTCCGGCAAACCGAAACCGGCAACGTGCAAGGTAAGTCCTACGAAGGTATGGCTCTTTATGACGGCACGCGGATATTACCGGATGATTGACCCGGAGAGCACCGACCTCATGGGACAGTATATCCACCTCGACCGCTGCTTCGTGGAGTATATCGACGCAAAGAGTATCATTCAGGCTGCAAAAGTGCTGCTCCTGGAGTTCATCGAACAGAGCTGGCGACACAGCGACAACGAGCAACGCCTCATGTCTGACTGCGCCAACCTTATCGACAAGACCTTTACCGAAAAATCGGCGGGCGGATTGCAGAGTATGGTCATCAAGTTTGCCGATGCTTTCGATGCCAAGACGGAGTATTTCTATTTCCGCAACGTGGCGTTGAAGATTACGCCCGATGCGATTGTGCCGGTCAGCTACGACAAGATAAACTTCTTCATCCCAGCACTGGCACGCAAGCCCTACGACTTCACGATGCGGATGTTCAAGGCTCCGTTTGTCATTACTGAGAGTCAGGAGTACCGCGACCGCCTGAACGTCATCAACCAGAAGGACGCTATGCGCAATGAAGATGGTTCGCCCGTATTCTCTACCTTCGAGATAGGGCAGATGCGTGCTGACCTTGAAGAATGGGCGCAGACCTACCGATGGAACGTGGACTGGTTGGGACAGCGCGAGCAGGACTTGTGGCCGATACTGCGCGTGGTGCGTGGCTGCTCCAACGTACTTTGGGAGCA
>CAVGJZ010000041.1:13827-23566 GCA_963629785.1 Oscillibacter sp. MSJ-31
ATGAAGGAGTTTCTTACCGTTGCCGATGCCAAGTTCTGCCTGTCCGACCTGTTGATTTACCCCGGTAAGTATCGCGTGGTACACTGGGAGGACAAGCCTAAGAGTTTCCCGATGAAATACTTTTATAATAAGATTACGTCGGGCATGAAGGTGGAGAAGAAATTTGGCGACCCGGTGTTGTTCAAGATGGAGGACTCACCACTCAATGTGATAACGAGCAATTCACCGCTTACGGATGATGACGACTCTACAATAGGCCGTTTCCCCTTGGTGTCGTTCAGTGACCGTTTTGCCCGTGCCAATCCGCAGAAGCGCAAGCCGGCACGCTCGCCAAAGGACGTGATGCGCAACTTCCGCATGGAGCCGGAACACCTCACCGATACCGACCGCAACCAGACGATATACCTCTGTGCCCTGGCGGTGCAGTTCCTCATGCGTTACCATACCTTCGCCATTGCGCCACAGGAGAATGTGCGCCGCCGCCAGATGGTGCAGAAGCTCACCGAGAGCATCGTGCGCTACTTCGAGTGGTTCTTCTCACGTGACGAGGTGTTCGGCGTACCGGTCTGCACGGACGATATGTTCAATGAGTTCATGCGCGACTGGGCGGACGCTTCCGAGGGTAAGAGTAAGGAGTACAGCCGTGCCACGTTCAAGAAGAAGATATACGACTACTGCGAGAACATGAGCATTACGTGCAACCCGAAGCACCTCTTCGAGAACGACAGCGACAAGCAGCGCAAGTGCTTCAAGTTGCAGGCATGGGTGACGCAGGAGTATTTCGTGGGCCGTGAGTGGGAGAACGACAACACCATCGAACCGAAGTTCATACGCTATCTTCAGACCTCGAAACACGTGTTCTTCTTCTACCGTCCGGGCAAGGACGACGTGCCAAAGGACTACAAGGAATTGAAACGCATAGCCAAGGAGTATGCCGAGCGTCCCGACCCGTTGCCTTACCGTGACGAAGCGGGCAATCCCGTCTGCCTGACCGATGAGGAAAAGGAACGGTGGGAGAACTTCCGCACACGCAAGCAGGGACGCAGATTTGCAAACAACAACAACGACAATAACAACAATACGGCGACCGTTCTTCCGCAACTGGATGAGAGCGACCTGCCGTTCTGAGAAACATTTTAATATACACTTAAAACATCAACGATTATGAGTAACATCATCGACAACGAGGCAACCATCATCAATGGAAGATGCCGACTGATTAACGACCACTTCCAAAACTTCAAGACCTACGGCATACCGCACGCCCAGCTGATTATTGCCGACCCGCCCTATAACCTGGGCAAGAACGCCTATGCAAGCAATCCGGCATGGTATCTCGACGGCGACAACAAGAACGGCGAGAGCGAACTGGCGGGTAAGGAGTTTTTCGATACCGACAAGGATTTCCGTCCGGCGGAGTTTATGCACTTCTGTTCGCAGATGCTTGTCAAGGAACCCAAACAGGGCGTGACGGATGCCGACATAGAGGATGGCAAAGCAGAGGGCATAAACGACAAGGCGGGCAGCAAGCGCAAGAGCAAGGCTCCGTGCATGATACTGTTCTGCGCCTTCGAGCAACTGCACTACTACATCGAACTGGGCAAGCGTTACGGGTTCAAGCACAATATCCCGCTGGTGTTCCGCAAGAACTTTTCCGCACAGGTATTGAAGGCCAACATGAAGGTGGTGGGCAACTGCGAATACGGATTGATATTATACAAGGACAAACTGCCGAAGTTCAACAACGACGGACAGATGATATTCAACTGCTTTGATTGGGTGCGCGACAACGCAACGCCGAAGGTTCACCCCACGCAAAAGCCTGTACCGTTGCTGGAGCGGCTGATAGAAATCTTCACTGACCCCGACGATGTGGTGATAGACCCTTGCGCAGGAAGTGGAACAACGCTGCGCGCAGCCATTCAGAAAGGGCGCAAGGCGTATGGTTTCGAGATAAAGAAGAACTTCTTTGCGGCCGCACGCGACAAGGTTTTGCGCAATATGCAACCCTCACTATTCTAGGAACTAAATATAATAAACCAAATAAACAACGATTATGGCAAGTTTCAATGCAAGTATCGATTTGCTCGCGCTCAACGGAGCGCAAGTGTTTACTGACGTAGACCCGAATAACCCCACAATGGCATACGTGTGTGTGCCTGTGGACTTGAACGAGATTAAGATTACCACCTCACGGCAGAACGCCGACAAGCAGATTGCCGGACTGCGCGTGAACATCTGGCCGCTCAACGAGAACTACAAGGCGAAGGTGCGCCAGTCGGCACTGGAGCGCGGCGACAGCAATGTAAATGTACCGACACATGAGATGCAGCAGAGTTTCACGACTGACTACATTAAGCAAGTGGCTAAGGCTTTCCCCAAACTGGTGGAGCAGGTACGCGAGCAGAACAAAGACCGCGACCCCGGCATCATGACACAAGACCCACAGGATGAATCGACCCATCTGTTCAAGGCTATCCGCAACCGAATGAACAAACGCATCGCTATGGTGTATCAGCCGCAGACGCAGACCACGCAGCAATCTGCCTATCCACAGAACTATGCCGCCGCAGGCACCGCACAGGCTTACGTACCGCCAACGGACAGCATGCCCGACTACTCTTCTATGTCGGGATATAACGCCCCGAATAGCGACCTGCCGTTCTAAACTACGAATTTCACGAATATAAAGAACTACGAAATTCACGAAATACACGAAAAAGTTTTGAACCGCAGAAAACGCTAAAAGCGCAGAAAAGATAACTACGATTTTCACGAATTACACGAATAAAAAACAGATAAGATATGAAACTACAAGCACAATCCTCACGCGCCCTCTGCGGCGCACTGCAAAAGTCGGCAAAGGGTGTCGGTGGCAAGTCGATGATGCTATCCATTCTCGACCACGTGTTGCTCACACGCCGTGACGACGGCAAGTATATGTTTACCACCGCTACAAGCGACAGCCAGCTGTGTGTGCCGGCACCGCTTACGGAGATTGACACCAAGCTCGGCAAACCTGTGGCTTTGCCTATTGCCCTGCTCACGCAGTTCCTGGCGACACTGCCCGAATGTGTGGTGACGTTCAATTTCGACTCCGAAACCACCTTCCTTGTGGAGTATTGTACGGGAGACGGTGACAAGGTAAAGAGCGGCAAGGCGCAGTTTGCCTATCTGCCGGGCGATGAGTTCCCAACGATGAAGAAGCCTGAAGACGGTGTAACCCATCTCTCGTTGCCGTATGCCGTATTTGACGGTGCGCTGAAGCAGGCTATGCCGTTTATCAAGAATGACGAATTGCGCCCAGTGATGAGTTCGTTGTTGATAGACATTGCCGAGGATTTGTCCGGCATTACGTTTGTCGGCACCAACGGTCACATGCTCTACAAGCAGACCTACAGCAACAACCCACAGCTTGGCGGCAGCAACTTCTATCGCGGCGGCGAGGCACGGCAGATGAAGGTGAACAATGCTTTCTTCCGCACGCTTGCAGCTTTCGATGGCCAGACGGACATCGACATTGAGAGCGACGGGTGCATTATCCGTTTCTCGTCGGGCGATATGGATTTACTCTGCAAGGAGGTGGAAGCGAAATATCCCAACTACAATTCGGTCATTCCGCGCAACAATCCCTTCTATATCACTTTCAGCAAGAAAGAGATGCTTGCCATCGTGAAGCGCGTCACGCTGTTCACCAGTGAGAGCAGCAACTTGGTGAAGGTGGAGAAGAACGGTATGTTTATCGACGTTTCCACGGAAGACAAGGATTTCTCGCAGGGCGCACACGACCAGGTTATCATTGCCGATGCCGAGTGCAGCGACGGTTTCCGCATCGGCTTCACGGCAGAAACATTGCTGGTGGGTGTCAATGCCATTAAGGGCGACACGGTGCGCATGCAACTATCCGAGGCCTCACGTGCGGCGATACTCACCGCAGACGAGCCTTCACCCAACGCCCTTGCGCTGGCTATGCCGTCACTGATTAACGATTGAAACAACGAAACATGAAACTACAATTTCACGAATTACACGAATAAGGACATGAACTTCTGCTCAATCCGGCGGCTCTGACTTTTATAAACATCGAAAATCACGAAACACACGAAAAGGCAAAAAGATTTTCGGGCTTTTCGTGTCTTTCGATGTTCAGAAAAAACATTCGTGCAATTCGTGTAATTCGTAGTTCAGCCAAAACTATTAGATGTTATGGATGATACCCTACTGTTTATCCCTCCTTGTTGCGTAGACAAAAAATTACCGCGTGCGGTAATGCAGGCTCCCGGCCGCTTCCTCACGTTCTATACGCACGGCGATGTGACGATGGAGAAGTTCTACCGTGCCGTGAGCTACCTGATTGTGGACCCTCACGTAATGGTGTTGTCGATGCCTGTGGTGGAGAATGAAACGCTGTCGTTTATCGCGCAGTGTTTCGAGCGCGGATGGATTACCCACCTGGTGCTCACCTCCGGCAACGATGTTTCGCAACGGATGAAGAAATATCTTGTCGAATACCTCGACCGCGTGCTCTATGTGCAGACGAACGATGCCACCTATACAGCCTCCCACCTTGTGCTTTACAACAGCCGGCAGGCACTCACCATCACCGGCCCGATGTACGCCCGCTATGTGAGCAAGGAACTCACGGCATACACCTTTCACTTCATGCCGCGCCACATGCTCACCACCTCACACGCCGACGACTGGGGCAACACCCTGCGCAACGTGATGTTTCCCGACGCACTGCGCCACCGCCAGGAGCTGCACATGAGCAAGCGCAAACTGAAGCCCGGTGTGCTCTACCGCTTCATCCATCTTGATTTCCCACCCTATAAGGACGATGACGAATGAACAAGCGACCGACACAGAGTTACACCGAGCTGCGCCGCTTCTGCGAGAAGTGGCAATGGACTGACCCGCGCAGCCGTCAGACCGTGACGGGTTATGTGCATCCGCAGACCGCCACCCACGTGCAGCGCGTGCCGTTCTACATCAAGTTTCTCACCAAGACGGGACACGTCGATGCCGGCAACTGCGTATGCCTCTCCGTAGACACCATGCGCCACCAGCGCAAGGTGCAGTTTATCCCGAGCGGTGAGATACGCGTGGTAAACGACATACTGGTGTTGGAGGTGGACGGTACAAGGTTCGTTACTCACTAAGAACTACGAATTACACTAATTACACGAATGATTAACTTGAAACTACGAATTACGCTAATTACACGAATTTTCAATGAATGAGATTTTAACATCGAAAGGAACGAAAAAGACGAAAATATCTTCATAGTCACGCAAAGTTTTTCGTGCCTTTCGTGTCTTTCGATGTTCTGAAAAAACATTCGTACACTTACTTCCCGTTGGTCAGTGGGCCTACGGCAAATCTCGGGAAATTCGTAGTTGATATAAACAGTTTAGCAGTTATGATAAGCCTATTCAGACGTAAAAGCAAGAACAGGGAAGTTCAGAAGGTCGCTTCCATGTTCGCCATACTCGACACCTTCGCCCGCCGTGGTCTCATTTATTGGAAGGCCAAGGACAAAATGTTGCTCATCGAAGAGAGCCTTGCCACCATTAAGCTCGCCGAGGGCATATTCGGCTTTCAGCGTTTCCTCGACCAGGTAGCCGCATGGCAGAACTACCGGCTCATATCCGAAGCCTACGAGGCCCGCCGCATTGACATCGAAGCCAAGGCCGTGCGCGAGGCGCAGAAGAAAGCCAACGTAAAACTCGCCGATGCCGACATCGATCGCATCCGGCAGAACGCACGCTCCAATATGCAGGAGATAGACCCCGGCAAGTTGGCCATCGTGCATGAGTTTGACATCCTCGTGATCCGTGCCACCGCCCCCAGTCGTGAGGAAGCCACCGCCGAAGCGGGGCAGCTCCTTGCCGTCGGCCATTACGACGGGCGCAGGGTAGAGATTGCCATGTATGACGACATCAAGGACACGCTCGTTGGTGGTAAGGAAGAGGAAGAGAAATAGTCTATGTCATTCGGTAATACTGTAACCTTCCGCAAGCCTGTCGGTATCAAGCCCCGCTATCCGGTAAAGATGGCGCCAAACAAGTATGGTTGCCCTACGCATGTTCTTGAAGGCGAGACGCAGCGGATGTTCCGCAAGTTGTGGCCCATACATAGCAATCGCCGCATAGCGGAATGGTTCGGTCTTAGTTTCTCCACTATCCAGCGGCTTGCCAAGAGCGAAGGATTGAAAAAGAACATGAAGGCCATAGCTAAGGAGCACAGTCGCGACGTGAAGAAGATATGCGAGGCTAATGGATATTACGCATCACTGCGCGGCAAGCGTCCGAGCGAAGCCTGTCTTGAAGCCATACGGCGCAAGCGTGCCGAGGGTTTTCATCCCTACAGGCGGATGAAAGAACAGTCGCCACGCCGATATGCCAAGTTTATGGCTGAGCGTGGTGCGCATCTTCATGAGTTGCGTGAGAAGGAAAAGACTCGTCTGCGGTGGGGCTTCGAGCAAAAGACGAAACTGAAGGTTTCCGTTGAGCCATTGTCGCATAGGGCAGTTGGCCAAAAACATCTGATGATAAAGCACAATAACTATTTTGCAGTGCCCGACCATCCTTCGTGGGTGTGCTACGACAACGATACCCGACGATCTGCACGCCGTGAAGCCACCGCTGCACGCCACGGTCTGCAAGTGCGTCCGGCTGATGATTATGTTGAACCAGAACAAACAAATTGAATAGAGTTTTATGACCCAGAAAGAGCGCAAACAAGAGGAGCAGGAATTGGTAAAGGCCGTTAGCGTGCTTCGTGCCACGCTTCGCAGTATAGCCCACCGCAAAGCGCGCCGTTATGAGCAGGAGTTTCTGCATAGGGTACGCGACATGATAGACCGCGAGATAGGCGACCAAGCGGAAGTGAACGAGTGCAGTGCGGACTATATGGCCCGCTCGGTGAAGAATGAAATAATGAAAGATTAAAACGTTATGAACAAGAAACAAGATCAAGCCGTCAAGCAGTTTCACTGCGCCTGCAACCTACTGGCAAGCATGGTAAACGACCAGCTTTTCGACGGCGACAGGCAATGGTCATGGATAGCCGGCGATGTGGGCGGGCTGTGCGACTTCGACGATACCGACGTGTTGTCTACAGAGGACATGGTGCGTATCATCGAGCACGGTCTTGACTACGGCCAGTATGCCGAATGGCACGATGCCAACCTTGACAACAACAATTACATCAACCTCCGCTCGTGGCTCATGGGTTTGCGCCACGACATGATAAAGCAAGGTTAGGATGATGAATGTTGAATGTAGCGTGCATCCCGTGAGCCACAGGGTAGAGTGGGGGGGGGTGGAAACCTCTCGCCCCTGCCCTGCGGGCCACGGACTACAAGTGTCCGCATTGTGTCCTTATAGAGTATGATTAAGTTGATACCTTTGAATACCTGTATGGGGGGGGTAGCCGTGACGATAAACACCCGGTACGAGCAACTGTGCGTGGAGCACTTCATGTCGCTCGGACATTTCCCAAGAACAGGGGTGATAGTAACGTATGATTAGCAAGCATTATATTGGATGGGTGCGAGATAGCAAAGGACAAGTAATAAGCCGTCCCGTGAAGCATATATCCAATGCCGTTACCACCATGTGCGGGGGGGGGCATACGGGCGAGGACGGCATGGGTAATACAACACCGCACGTAACGTATGAATATAGATGAACATCAAGATAGATTACCATATCCCCCTAATAGGGGGGGTACTTACACAAGTGACGGATGCCTTCAACCGAGGCGCACTATGGGGCGTTAGCCGGTGCGTAAGGAGTAATGTGCATGATGCCGGAGTGTTGATGGAATACGAATAACGATAAAAAACGAAAAGAACAATGATAACAAAACTCAACTTGAAAGACCACACCATCAAGAGCTATGCCATACGCAAGCTCACGCCGAAGGAATGTTTCCGGCTGATGGGTGTGCGTGATGATGTGATAAGCACGATGCAGTGTACCGTAAAGGAGGCGCAGGAGCGCGTAGAAGACTTTGCCAAGGTGGGCAAGGCAGGTGCGGACGATATGGCCGTGTCGGCAAGCCAGCAGTACAAGCAGGCGGGCAACTCGATTGTCGTGGATGTACTGGCGCAGATTTACGCCCAACTGTGGTACCCGAAGGAGCCTAAGAAGCAGGCACAGATGTCGCTCTTTGATGATTTCTTTCCCGAAGACGTGTTGCCACAGATGCCCGTGGACGGAAACAAGGGCGAGAAGGTAATACTGACCACGTTCAGCGGCTACGACTCGCAGCTCATGGCGGCTGATGCCTTGAAGGAGAAGCATCCCGACTTTACATGGACTTGCGCCGGATGGAGTGATATCGACAAGTACGCCTGTCAGATGCACGACATCGTGTTTCCGCAGTTTGCCGACCGCGCCCTTGGCGACATCACGAAGATTGACTGGCGCGCGGTGAAAGACTCCTTGCAGGGCCGTGAGGTAGACTTGTTCACTTACTCCAGTCCTTGCCAGGACATTTCGCAGGCCGGCAAGCAGATGGGGTTGAAAGAGGGTAGCGACACCCGGAGTGCATTGCTTTGGCGCGTGGCAGATGCCGTGGAGGTATTGCGCCCCAAGTATCTCTTGCAGGAGAACGTGGCGGCACTGGTGAGCGAGAAGTTTATGCCCGACTTTCAGAAATGGCTCGCCAAGCTGGAGAGTATGGGGTACGTGAACCGATGGGCGCGCCTCAATGCCAAGGATTACGGTGTACCGCAGAACCGTGACCGCGTGTTCTGTCTCTCGATGCGCCGCGACGTGGCTTTCGACTATCAGTTTCCCGAACCTTTCGCCCTGGAGCGAAAGTTGGAGGACGTGTTGGAAGAAGAAGTCGCAGAGCGTTATTTCCTCAAGGATGATGCCGTGGGCAAGTTCCTAAAGGCGAACGACACCGACACGGCGGTATTCACGGAGTTCAGTATTCCGCCGACGCATGAGGATGCAATGTTTCTCAAGACATGGCTCACGCCCAAGGTGGAGAACGCATGGCAGATGTCGCCTACGGCATTGCAGAGCTACCTCGACGGGCTGAAACAGTCGTTCTACGATGACCACCGCATCTTTGCCGCCAACGGTATTGCAGCGTTCAACGAGGAGTTTCAGAAGGTGTATCACGAGAATATGAACAGGAAGAAATCATGCGCTGCAAACTGACGCACTGCGGCTCGCCCTCGCCCTTGAATAGGGGGGGCAGCGGCAAGCGGTAAACGTGACCGAAGGATGTTGTGCGGCAACCATCACCACGCGCTACGAGGCGATAGGCCCGACAAACATCCTCACGCTGGCGCATTATCCGATGACCGTTGTGCTGTATGAATACGAGTAATATGAGTTCCACCAAACGAATAATCAATCCATCCAATAGGGGGGGGTATCCGCTACTCGCCCACACCATCAAGGCTAATTACTACAAGATGGGAGTGCGCAACTTTCTCTTTGTAACGGGTAACGATGGATTTGATGCAACAGCAGTAAAGATAGAATATGCTTAAAAAGAACGCAAGGCTTGAACGGATGTATGCCGACGGCTTCCGTCCACGGCATGCGCTTTGGATAGACACCTACAACCGGCAATCGGGGGAGGGGTATCATCTACACGCTTCAAGCCGGAGTGAGTTTTAGAAACCATTACTATGTATCGGTAGAACTATGATAGAGAAACTTGGCAACCTTTACTACTCCTCGTGGCGTGCGGGTTGGGCGGGCAACGTATG